>NZ_JADKCX010000021.1 GCF_016718685.1 Haliscomenobacter sp.
CCCAAGGATACTTTCAACCAACACATCGCCAATCCACATCGCATGATGCATGGGTCTCGCTCGAAATCTTCGGAAGAAGAGTAGAGACGTTTTTGTGTTTTTACAACCTTGCTAATCAATTCACTATAACCTTATTTTTGTATTTTTACCTTCAACTGCGTGGGTACAAAAACTGAAAATTTGGTAGTGCCTGACTATAGCTTTTTGTTTTACTTTGTTGTAAATTTATAAAAATTTAAAACAATGGTTAATCGCGTAACTCTCATTGGTAATTTGGGAAGAGACCCCGAAGCTCGTAGCCTGGAAAATGGCGCAATGGTGGCTAAATTTTCCCTGGCTACCGGCGAAACGCTACCCGGGGATAAAGAAGGCAATTGGCAGGAGCAGACCGAATGGCATGAAATCATCGCCTGGCGGGAATGTGGCTGAACTGGGCGAAAAAGCCTCAAAAAAGGACATGATCTATCTGGAAGGTAAACTACCCACCACCTGGCAGACAAGGATGGCAACAACGCAAACCACGGGGAAATTGTGGCTGATTATTTCCGGATCGCTCACGTAAGGGCTGGTCCAGCCAATGGAGCTTTTTTTCCTTCCGAAAAGATGATCCGAACAATCGCAACAATACTTCCAACGTTAGTGATGCACCGATGCCAACCGCTTCGGAAGAATTACCTGTAACGGCAGATGATGATTTGCCATTTTAGTTTACCAGCATACTGCGCAAAGTCCTTGTTCGTCCCATTAAGCACCAGGGACTTTGCGCAGAATGTTCCCTGACTTTTAGCCGCATGGCTGTTATTTTTCGCTTCCTTTTTTTATTGTTTATCTCCGGGCTGGCTATTGCCTGTGAAGAGCGCACACCTATCCCCAAACCTCGGGCTTATCCGCGGGTGGTTTATCCACAAAAAGTATTGCAGCAATTTGATGAAAATTACTGCTCCTTTAGCTTTCAGTATCCCAAATATGCGGAGGTGCAGCAGGATACTGGTCAAAATGGCCTAAAACCAGACAACGCCTGTTGGTTTGATTTGTATTACCCTGATTTTGATTGTCGGATTTATTGCACCTATTCACAAATTGGTGCCGGGAAGACGCTGGATAAACTCAAATCAGATGCATTTGAATTGGTAGATTGGCACAACAAAAAAGCCAATTACATTGAAGAAGAGCCGATCAATCGCGGCGCCAATTTGCAAGGCATGATTTTTTCCATTGAAGGCCCCGCCGCAACTCCCTTTCAATTTTTTATCACCGACAACAAGCAACATTTTTTTCGCGCCTCTTTGTATTTCAAAACCCAAATCAACACCGATTCTTTGGCTCCGGTATACGATTTTGTAAAAAAAGACCTGCGAAAAATGATAGAAACTTTTAAATGGAATTAAATTTGTTGTATCTTGATCATCAAGCGGTATTATACCCATAGTATTTTCTCCTGAATTTCTCTACCTCTGTACATTTTCACCGAGAACTCATAGCATGTTATCAGTCAATTAATTCTGTTTCGGCAGAATGCACAAGGCATTCTATCGGTAAATTGTCGTCGGTTGTGAAGTTTCCACGCATCTCCTTTACTAAGGGTACAACTTTGTGTGATTTAAAGAAGCTGTATCCTTCCTTGCAGGTTCGGCCGGTAGCCATTGCCGACCAAAAATACCTTGAAGTTCAGGTCATGGAGCCTGGAGTAGGTATCCTTTGGTTTATTTTCAGCCAACAGGAAGAGCTCATCGAATTTGAAATACTACCAGCCTACCAAAAGTAAGACCCGAACCAATAATACCACCCCAAATACAATCAGGGCCGCCCCCGAGATTCTTCTCAACCAAAGCAAATGCACCGGGCGCAGGGAATACCTGATCCTTTTGGCCAAAATCACCTTGAGCAGGTCGGTTAAAATAATCGTCCCAAGTACGCCTCCAAAAAAGATGGAAGCCTGATTTCCATCAAATCCATCTTTGATTACTACTGTACCCATCAAGCTGGTCCAAAAAAACACCGTGAAAGGATTGATGGTATTGATCAAAAAACCTTTGACAAAGAGCGATGGATAACTTGAACTACGTTTGTAGTCGGGCACGGTATTGTTCAATAGCCCTTTGGGGATGGTCAGCAGGGAGGCTAGTCCAAAACCGGCCAGTAAAATACTGCCCCCAATACCCAGAATCAACGTAAAACTTTGGGTATTCACAATATCGGCGAGGTAAGACACCCCGAAGTACACCGCCAGTACAAATAAAAAATCACTCATCCAGATGCCTAATGCAACCATTGCACCCGCGCGAAATCCCTCCTCAACACTGGTTTGAACCAATGCGAAAAAGATGGGGCCAATCATAAAGCTAAGGATAAGTCCTATTTTTATGCCGTCAAAGAGCATGTTCATTGTTGTTGCCAGATTTTTCCGCTAACGAGTGGTAGTCTTAGTACACAATCAGTAACAAATAAGCGCTCAAGATAAATAGATATTGTATAAACTTAAGCAGTAGTACTCCCCTTCAATGGTATGCATACCTGGGCAGCCCCCCTTCACTTGTGTCTGAACCAACAATCCCTCCGATCCAACTCATACGCTTTAAAAACGGTATTACAAGGCTCACCATGAATTACCCGCTCATTGAACTGGGTGCGCATGAGGTAATTGAAAGCGCCCATGTCGCCAGTGTATGCCGTTTGGTTGTCATGATTGTATTGCTCATGAATCTGAGCTAATTGTTCAATGAACTCCTGCATGACCTGGATGTGTCCACCAATGATGCCACAATTCAGCATGGGAGCATCCAGAAAACGCTGTTCAAAATTGGCATAATCGGCAATTTTGCTGCGCAAATGTTCCGAATGATCGTGCATCCAACCATCATCGAGGCTTTTGGGTTCATCCCCACAAAAAATGGCGTCAGGGTGGTTCCTAAACAGCACTTGAACAAAGGGATTGTTGAGAACAACTACATCCGTAAAGTCGGTAACAAACACATGCTCAATCGCAGTTGAATGTGCTCGCAGAAAATCGCGGTAAATCAAGTAGCGAAAAACATTGGGATTGAATTGAGGATTGTAAGCAATTTTTACAAAAGAAATATGCTCGTTTTGATGTTTTGCACAGCTTTCCTCCGTGAAATTGTTGTGAAAAATGATTCCGCGTAAATTTTGGGCTGCAATGGATTCCGCCCAATCTCTGACCAGTTCGTAGTCGTTGCCTTCCAGCGTAGTGCGGCGGTTTACATCGTAAATACCCGTGATGTGGCAAGCCAGAATCAGGTCTTTATGGCCGGATACAGAAAACATAACGAGGGGCTAGGAAAAGGTGGATAAAACGGCTTTCTTTAACTTGTCACAGGTACTATCCTCATAGTTCCGGTAGTAGACATAGGTCCTTAAGTCCAACTTATTTACCGTGTATTTTTGCCCGGCACGCTCATAAAAATCTGCATCCGCAGCATATCCATCCTTAAATTGAATGTCGGCAAAAACCTCTTTTTTGCCAAAAAGTGTAGCAAACAGAATACACTCATCCAAATGGATCATTTGGTAATTGTCAAACCGATCGGGCACGTAGTAATCGTCTTCAGTATCTACAATAATGTAGGCGTTGGAGGCAATCAAGTCGCTGGTGCCGATTGAATCAATGCACGCCAGGAGGTGATTCGGCTTGTATTCATCATCCCCATCGAGAATGGTGATGTATGTTCCAGTGCTGTTGTAGATGCCCAGATTGATTGATCTGGCTTGCCCACAGTTCTTATGGCGAAAGTAGGTGATCTTGTCTTCATGCTTTTTGACGTAATCAAGCAATAAATTTTGC
The DNA here is from genome assembly GCF_016718685.1 of Haliscomenobacter sp. Taxonomy (GTDB): domain Bacteria; phylum Bacteroidota; class Bacteroidia; order Chitinophagales; family Saprospiraceae; genus Haliscomenobacter. Next base: position 3,803 of record NZ_JADKCX010000021.1, read on the forward strand.
TCATCATTGGTACTGCCATCATCAATGATGAGTAATTCATAGTCTTGAAAAGTCTGCTGCAGTACGGAATCAATTGCCCTTTTTAATAACACAAAATCAGTGTTGTATACAGCCATCAAGACAGATACGCTCGGCTTACTCATTTCCATGGATAATCAAGTATTTAAAATGAATTTTATAATGTTTAGTTGACCAAATTCCTCCGCACAAACTCCTCCCAATCCCGAAACCGCTCTTTTTTCATCACCCGAGGGAACTTGTGCTGCCCGCCCATTTTGCCCTGGTGCTCGTGCCATTTGTAAAAAATATTGGCCGGAATCACTTCTACCTCAATTTCGCGTAGCACAGAAGCCCGTTCAACCCGATAGTCGTCGTTGATCTCTTTGAGTTTGGCATCCAGCAAGGTTTTGATTTTTTCCACATTGTGGCTGGCATCACTACCGATGTACCATTTGTGGGCATAAAAACTGCCAACCTCCACGGCAGCTACCGTAAACTCCGGTATACTGATGTCCAGCTCCTCCTCCACATGTTGAATACCCCGGTTCATGTTGTCTACAGATAGATGCTCGCCACAAATGCTCAGGTAGTGCTTGGTGCGGCCCGTAATGATGATTTCCGAGCGCCGTTTGTCTGTAAACCGTACCGTATCGCCAATGAGATACCGCCAGGCGCCACCGCTGGTGCTGGTGAGCAAGGCATAGTCTTCTCCTTCTATTACCTGATCAATGGTCAGGGTTTCGATGCTGGGGCGCAGGTTACCTTCGGCGTCAAAATTTTTTTCATTAAAAGGGACAAACTCAAAAAAGATGCCGTTGTCCATTAAGAGGTGCATCGAACTCGTTTCGGGACGATCCTGAATGGCGATGAAGCCTTCCGAAGCGAGATAGGAGTCCATGTACACCAGGGGGCGGGCCATCAATTTTTCGAAACCCTTGCGGTACGGCTCAAAATGTATGCCTCCGTGTACACATACCGATAAATTAGGCCAAATGTCGTGGATGTTTTTTACCTGATGGTACTCAATGATTTTTTCCATCATCAGTTGCAACCAGGAAGGAATGCCCACAATGAAGCCTACGTCCCAATTGGGGGCATTTTTGGCAATTTCGGCAATCCGCTCGTCCCAGCTCCGAATGCTGGCAATTTTGTTGCCCGGCTTATAATACGAACGCAACCAAAAAGGTGGACGACTGGCGTTGATTCCACTCAAATCCCCGGCAAAATACCCGTTTCCTTGCTCCAAATCTGTGGAGCCACCCAACATCATCATGTCTTTGGTGAAAATATCCGGATCGACATTAAATCGCGACAACGCAAAAAACATGCGCATTCCTGCCCGACTATTGAATCGGAACAGGTCATTGGTGATGGGGATGTGTTTGCTGGGTGCGCCGGAGGTGCCTGAGCTCAGGGCAAAATATTTGACTTGGCCAGGCCAGGTGACGTCAGGTACCTGGTTGAGGGTCATGTGCCACCAACGGTCATAAATGGTGTTGTAATCGTAAGTTGGAACATGATGTTTGAACGCCTCAATTGGATTTTCACTATTGAGGACATCATTGAAATGGTAATATCGTCCAAACGAGGTATTCCGTGCTTTGCGCAACAGCCAGCGCAAGGTTCTAATCTGATGTTGGATGGGTTTGATTCTTTGCCCGCGGCGGCTGTCCAGAATTTGTCCCAAACGTGCTCCTCGTTTGATTAGGGCCCCGAATATCGACATACAGTTTTGGTTTTAGAAAGCAACCGAAACCCGTAAGCACAAGTGTAAATAGCGTTACGAGAGGCTAAAGGTACACAGTTATTCCTTATCCGTTAGTAGTTATCGACCAGAAACCATCGAATGGGAACTGTAGAAAAGCTATCTCACCAATGTGACATCACCCTTATATGTTTTTCTGCGGCCACCCAGTTGCTCTATTTCCACCCAATAAACGTATACACCCGGAATCGGAGTTTGCCCATCAATACGGCCATCCCAGCCGCTGAGGTTGTCCATATCAAAATTTTCTTTTTCAAAAACCATCTCCCCCCAACGGGTGTAAATGCGTAGGGTAAGGATTTTAGTTGCGCTAAAAGGCCCCCCGTAAACGGTGAAATAATCGTTTAATCCATCACCATTTGGCGAAAAGGCATTGGGGATAAATGCACCGCAGTCATCAGCATTTATGGCATCATCCAGGCGGAAAGTATCGAGGCAAACCCCTTCGTAGGAAGCGATCAAGGTAATGTCGTAAGCACCAGTATCGTATACCGTACCCGGATTTTCCAGGGTAGAGGTCTTGCCGTCGCCAAAATCCCATTCCCAGCGGTTGGAGTTGCGGGAGAGGTTTTGTAGCAGTACGGGAAAAGGCGCACAGCCCGTAGAATCCCCATTGATTTGGAACATGGCCTCTGGTCGCGATCGAATCAAGAGCGATTTGGTAATGGTGTTTTCACAACCATTGGGAAAGTCCCTGATGGTCAAACTGACATTGGCCATCATGCCGCCGTTTTGGTAACGGTGTTGTGGAGAATACGAAACCGAATCGATCTGACCATCGCCAAAATCCCAGCGGAAAGCGGCACGTTCATTGGAACGGTTGATGAACGTGGTAGGCTGTTGCGCACAAGCGTACCGATCGGTGGCAAAATTGACATCCGGAAGCGGGTAAATGTTGATTTTTCGACTCAAAGAATCGTAGCCACAGCCTGTAATCGAGACTAAAGTGACCGTAAGTGTGGTATCGCTATCGCGGTAAATATAAGTCGGATTGCGTTCCTGTGAAGCTCCTCCATCGCCAAATTTCCAGAACACTCTGGTTGGTAAAGGGGTAGAAGCATCGCGGAACTGGATGGGTTTATTTGGACAAATGTTGTAATCGTCTAAAGAGAAAAAGGTCTGAACCCCTGGTGAAGTCACCGTCAAGGGAAAGGAGTCCCTCGAAATGCCACAAGCATTGCTCACCTGTAACTTAATCAGGTATTCAAGTGTAGTTGTATCCGCACTATAACGTTGGACGTATATATTGCGACAAGTATTGTCGGTAATGCCATTGCCAAAATCCCAAAAACAAGCATCCGGAGATCCAGTTGACCGATTGGTAATCGTCGCTTCTACCGGTGAGCATTGGTTGCTCAAAGAGTCGAGTCCAATCCGTGCTTTGGGAAGAGGAAATACGGAGATCTCGCTTTGATCGATGCTGTTCCCACATTGGTTCACGATATTGAGCGTAACCGTGTAGCGCAGAAAAATGGTACTATCGTTGGTGAATGTAAAAGCCGAATCGGGCAAATATGTAGCTAAGGAATCCCCAGCTGAACGGCCAAAATTCCAGATGTAGGTCAACCCGTCTCTTTGGGGTTCATTGGGACGAAAAGAAATGTTTACGGGCGAACAACCTTCGGTCGCACTTGGCGTGAAGGCCGCAGAAGGGGGAGGAGCGACCACCGTAAGCATTTGACTAAGCGTATCTGCACAATTGCCAATGAGGGCGATTTGGGTGATGCGTTGTTCTCCCGCAGGAATGAACTGGAAAGGAGGCGGATCAAGGGGAATATCTCCCAAAAGCCAGCGCGAGCGTTCCGCATTGGTTCCGCTCAGATCTATCTGTACCAATCGGTTGGAACAAATGTTGCCCTGGGGTTGAAAACTGGCCTTGGGCCTGGTAACCCGTACAAAAGCAGCATCCGTATTCCTACACCCAATGGGGTTGGTTACGGTATAGACTACTTCTACCGAATCCAGCGGAGTAGTGAGTTTACTTGCGTCAAAATTATTGCCCACTATACAGTCTGGACAAACTGTAGCGCTCCAACTTCCCCCCAATGGCAAACCTTGTAAAGGTGTGGCAGAATTGAAACAAACATCGCCAGCCTGGGCCTCCAGAGTTACCCTTTGTACATCAATGATCACGGAGTCTTGTTGGGCACAAGTTCCCGTTCCATTGTTGTAAATGATTTTAAAAGAACCCGCTTCCTGGGGATCAAAAGTAAATCTTCCGGCCTGATTGCCAATAAAACGTGCATCTTGCCAGGTGCCTCCAAGAGCAGATACCTCCAACGCAAAAGATCCCGAGCCTTCACAAACCGAGGTGTCGCGTGCCGGGGTCGTAATTTTTAGGGGGTCGGGAGTACGCACAAAAAAAGTGTCGGTCAATACCTGCGTACCACACACATCGCTAAGCGTAGCTTCTACAACGTATGGAGCGGAGGTCGCTCCTAATTCTACAGGGAAAGTGGTTGCCCGTACGCCATTGATGCTGTACACCGCATTGGGGATAACGGGAGAAGGCGTATAACGAATTTGATTGCATTCATCTACTTGATGGTTAAGGCTGAGTACAACCTTAGCCTGCACCTCAAAGGTAGTGGTATCTCGGCGTTCGCAGCTGCCATCTCCACGCACATAAAAAATCGGAAAAGTACCGGCAGTTGCAGGGTTAAAGGCAAAACCTGAGCCTACCTGAATGACATTGTCGCCTTGAAAAGTACCTCCGGCGGGCAATGCAGACAGCATGCGGGCAGAATCGCCAACGCAAACCTGGGTAAGCGGTAAAAGCGGTTGCGTAATCCCTACTGGTAGGGCACCAGTCACCACAAACGTATCTAAGGCCTCCTGCCGGCCACAAGTGTTTTCAAAGGTAGCCCTAACCGTATACACATCCCGATTGGTACTCACCATAATGGGGACAGGAAAATTGCCAATTGGATTGCCATTGAGGCTATACTGCGCATTGTTGATCAAGGGAACCGTGGTATACTCAAAATCAAGACATTCATCCGTTTGGGGCCGAATACTGAGGCGAACATTTTCTTCCACGGTAACATTTACGGTATCGCGTCGTTCACAAGTCCCATTGCCACGCACATAAATTAGGGGAAAAACTCCAGCGCGACTGGGCGTAAAACGGCTAATATTTCCTTGTCTGCTGACGTTTTCGCCCAACCAGCGTCCACCCTCTGGCCCCGCATTAAGGGCAATAGCTGTGGTACGTTCACATACAGTGGTATCTTTGCTTGGGGTAGATATAGACACCGTTTCGGGCTGTAATACATAAAAGGTATCGGCGCGCATTTGATTGCCACATTCATTGTTCAGACGCACTTCTACGATATAAGGCGAAGGCAAGGATGGCAAGGTTGTTGGAAAATTGGCGGGGGCAATGTTGATGCCGTTGAGGGTATAAGTAGCATTCAAATTGAGTGGATCCGGGCGGTAGTTGAGCGAAATACAACCATCTTCCTGCTCCTTTAAGGGAAGTAATCCCTCGGCAGATTTTACATCGATCGTCAGTGTCTTCGTGCTGGGGTTCATACAATTGTTGTCAACGCTCAGGGTCACGGTATATATACCCGCCTCAAAAATATCCAATCGGCTAATTTGTTGGCGATTGCTGTTGTTCAACCATTGGGTTCTACCCGGTCCTGAGACCGTCCAGGTGTACAAGCTTGCATTTAAGCTACCTGCCCCCGTCAGGCGAATGATGTTCCCGCGCGACAAACAGACGATATAGCGATCGGGAGCTACTTCAATAACGCCTGAATCGGCTCTGGCCATGGCCAATGGCTCTCCAAGTACCCGAATGGGTTAGTGAAGCCGAGACGGTTCCACAAGCGTTTTTGGCCGTCAGTTGCACTGTTTGGTTGCCCAGATTCGTGTAGGTGTGCTTGGGACTGCGCTCTATGCTCGTCGTTCCATCTCCAAAATCCCAGATGTATTCCATTTTGGGGTCGTTGCTCGGACAAGTTTGGTTGTTGAACTGTACCTCATTCCCTGTACAAACTACATTGTTGTCATTGATCCGTATCTCTGGCCGAGGCGGCATTTGGTAGGTCAAAAATTTGCTGACATTTTCTAAATCATTATTGGTATAACTGGCCAATACGGTGACCTGCACACAAAATCCGCCTACATCGCCCAATGGACAAGCGTAAGCGCATTCTTTCAAATAATCGCTTGTATTGTATTTGTGGGAGAGGGTCAGGGAATCTCCTTTGACAATGGTTACCGGAGCGGTGCCATCACCCCAATTGAGGGTGATCGATCTTATCTCCAGGCTCGGGTTGGGGGTAATCTGCACCTCTACCACACTATCAGCAACGCAGCGCACTTCAGTGCCATTCAACACGGTGACTTGTACCGTTTGAGCTTTTACAATACAAGTGATGGACATCAAGACTAAAATGCCTGAAACTAGCTTCAGTGACATGATTCATATGGGTTTTGGTTGCGCAAAGGTGCGACAATTAAACAGAGGGAAGCAAGACTAGATTATTAGGCATCTGTAGTTATAACGCAAAGAAAGTACATTTATTTATTTCATATAATTAGAAAGCTTGTTGTTTTGTGGTTTTTTTAAAAAAAAAAGACACATTTACTACAAATGGGTAGAGGGCTAAATACAGTGTAAGGTATGATGACTCAATTAAGGTGAGATCGCCCAGCTGTGGGCAGCAAAAACAGTTGAATGGTTTTTCCTTTTACTGCTTCACCTCCAAGCTCCCATCCACCGCACTAAAGCGGATATTCGAAAAATCCTGATTGGCGGTAAAACCGTGGCTGCGGATAGTATCCTTGAGGGTCGTGACGACTACAAAGCGGTTGGTGGATACTTGTTGATCTCGTTCGTTCCAGGTGAGTTCTGGTGATTCCAACTTTTTGCCATCTACACTTTTCCATACTACACTGTCCCGCACAAGGGTCAGCCCCTTGTACTCGTAACGCACGGCATATTTAGCCGTTAGTGTGCCCGCCAGTGCGCCCGTTGTATTAAAAAAATCCACCTTAATGCCCTTAATGAATTCCTGACGGGGGTCATCCGTCACCAAATGACGCAGCATGACCGGACCACGAATGCGCACCCGGATCAGGGCTGAATCGCTGTACAGCATGTCTACATCATTGATGGTTTCCAGGTATACAGCTTCCTTCGAAAACGTTTCTACTTGTTCTTCTTTACCTGCACAGCCTTGCAAAAACAAGATGGCCAATGCGGTGAGGGTAAGGATATTGCGCATATTGAAGGAAGTTGAAAAGATGAGGGTTGAAAAGTTGAAAAGTAGTTGAAAAGTTAGTGCGTTTAAAAGTTTTTTGCAAAGATCGCAAATCTTGCAGTACCCACAACTTTTCAACTTTTCAACCTTCAACTTTTCAACTTATTATCGTACCAAAGTGATATCCCCTTTAAAAAGCAACACTTCGTCGTCGATGAATTCAATCTCGGCCACATACACGTATACCCCTGAGGGCATAAGCTGGTCGCGATAGGTGCCATTCCAGCCCAAGGGCTCTTGTCCCATCGGAAGATCCTTTCCATCGAACATCTGTTCCCCCCAACGATCAAAAACTTGCAGGCGCCGAATTTTTCGGGCCGCCGGGCCACCGTATAAAGTAAAAAAATCATTTTGCCCATCCTGGTCGGGCGTAAATGCATTAGGAGTATAAATGGGTCGGTTTTTAATCACGGTTACCAATAATTCATCTTCCGCTTTACACCCCACCCCATCGGTCACTTCAATCCGAAAACGTACGGTACGCAAAGGACCGGCCAAGGTGGTTTGGCAAGTAGAACAAGTCACCAAATCAGCAGGAGACCATTGGTAAGTCACCCCAGCATTACTCGATGAAGCCGAAAGGGTGATTTTTTGACCCAAATCAATCGATAAGTCCAAACCAGCATCAACCAATAAGGGCAAGGGCTGGTTGATTACCACATCCTGTGTGGCCGTGCAACCTCCTCCATCTTCTACGGCCACGGTATAATTGCCAGCTAATAAACCAATAAACCTATTGTCACTTTGGAAAGGACCTCCATTGATGCCATATTTATAAGGAGGCCGCCCCCCCCGCACCAAGCAGGCTAATGATGCCTGATGCATCCCCATAACATATCACGTCAATGGGCTGGATGTCACCAATACTTAGCAGAGGAGGGTCTACCAAAGTAGCAAGGGTATCTCGGTTACACCCGTTGGCGTCGGTCAGGGTTACCCGGTATGTGCCTGCCAGCAAATCGGAACGAAAAGGGGCTATTGAGCCATTGTCCCATACATAAGTATAGGTTCCGGTTCCACCTTCACCCGCAATGTCTACGGCACCGTCTTTGGCTCCAAAACAACTGGGGTCACTGCTATTCATTTGTAAAACCAGGCGCGGAAAATCTTCCACCGAAAAATTGAACTCCCCTTTGCACAAGTTTTGATCCTGCACGGCAACCCGGTAAGTGCCCGCTCGAATGTTGCGCAGCGAATTGTCTCCTCGAAAACCTTGCCCATCGTTCCAGTTGTACTGGTAAGGTCCTTGGCCATTGCCCAGGTTGACGATGATGGAACCGTTATCAAACCCAAAACAGGTAGGCCGGGTAATGGCGTCTACCGAAGGGTCCAGGCGTAAGGTGATTTCGCGCACCTTGAGCAAGGTATCTTTTTCACAGCCATTTTGGTCGCGCCAACGCAAGGTATAATCCCCTGCAGCGACGTTGCGAAGGAATGGATTGGGACTTAAAGGCCCATTGTTCCAGCTGTATTGATACGGCGCGGTACCACCAGTAAGTTGAACGGAAAGTTCACCATCTCGGCCACCATTACAGGTTGCTTCTTTGTCTTGTGCGGCGAGCACAAATGGCGTTGGGCCTTTTATGGTGAAAGTAAGGGTAGTATCACAAGTGGCTTGATCTGTGATGTTGATGGAGTAGGTGCCCGGCGCGAGGTTTTGCAAGTCTTCGTTGCGGGTACCATTGTTCCAGGCATAAATATAGGGCCCATAATCATTACTCACGCCTACGTCAATGGACCCAGTAAGACTACCCGGGCAGTTCTCGTCCCGGGTTTGGCCACTGAGGGTAAAATGATCCCTGCAACATTCTACTTCAATCTCTTTAACCTGGGTAACCTGACAGCCGTCTGTGCTGGTTACGTTCAGCACCACATTTTTTTTGCCTGGCCGGGTAAATTCTACTTTATGAGGGCCCTGGCCATTTACCACACCACTTTGGTTAGATGTCGGGCCAAAAACCCATTCCCATTTGGTGAATCCCCCATTAAAGCTAGACGCATCGGTAAAACTCACTTCCTGTCCAATACAGGCTGGGCTGGAATCTAGGTTAAAATCGGCTTTGGGGCCTACAAAAGTACCCGTACCTCCGAAAGTAATGGTGTAGCCTGAGCCAGATTGGCTATAGTTATTGATTACCAAAGCATAGGCTTTGCCTTTTTCCATTGCTACAGCGGATAGAAAATTATTATAGCCTGTTTCACAACCGCAATATTCAACATTTCCTTGTTCTCCTTCTCTCAATCCAGTGGCACCAGTACACCGGATCCAGGTACTCATAGGGCGATCTACGTTTTCCCCTGCTGACATACAGCTAATGGCCCGCTTTCCTGAGCAACTATTCACGCCATTGGGAAGCTCAAAAAGTACAAAATCAATATCATCATCTGGGTTAAGTGGATTGATGTTGAAAGTTAAGGTTCCCGATACATCACAAGTCCATTTGAACCAGTTTGATTGGGATTCACTAGGGTTACAGCCCAGCCTGCCACAAACGCCGTCAATTTCAGTAGTGTCCAAACCTTCCCCTCGCACAAAAGGGATGCTAAGGGCTTTTTTGCTACAAAGGATGTTGCCAGTGGGGCAATCACTACTGGGTTGTTGCGTAGCAGAATAGTTATTGATACAAAGTTGAAAAGTACCATTCCCATTTACACGCGAGCTGACGCGAATGTAATAACGCTGTCCAATAATCAATCTGGATGAAAACTTTGAATGGAATTACGATTGAATGCATCCGAGATACAAGTATTGGCCTCTCTTAAATTACCACAAGTACCTGTATAAAGTGCAAACTGTGGCGATCGTAAAGTCCCACCTGCATTTAGCCGTGTAGCACCAGAGATACTAATATTGACATCAGAACCAATTGCATCAAACGCAAACCAAACATCATTTGGAACATTAGATGCTGGCATACACCCCGGAGTGGCAAGCCCAACGGTGGGCGTTGCCCCAACAGTAGTATATTGCCTTACCATCGAACACCACCCATCTAAACTATCCAACACAATTGCATTGGCACAATTGTCGTTTACAGGAGCCTGAGCATGTAGACTACTCAGCGCACAACAGCAAAAAAACAGCATAAATATTTTTCTCATAGCCTAACGATTTGGCCTCTCAATTTAAAAATTTTACCGAAGCTCTTACAAATAACGCCATTACCCGATATTTATATCACTCGAATTGCAAAGAGGATGATATTTTTGTGCATTGAATGACAAAAAAAAGCCAAATGCTCCATCACTTGCCCAACGCTGTTACACTATTGAATCTTTTTTGTGGTGCTTGTGCAAGCCTTTGCATCATCTACGGACGTTTGGAATGGGCCATCGGGTTGGTAGCACTTGGGGCATTGTTCGATTTATTGGACGGAATGGTGGCGCGATGGTTAAATGTGCACTCCGAATTGGGCAAACAACTGGATTCACTGGCCGACATGGTCTCTTTTGGTTTGGTGCCGGGATTGATTGTATATGGACTTATTGCTGCAGCATGGCAGGGACATTGGCCAAAAGATTTGGAACTACGGGCGCTCCCGGCTTTTTTACTCACGCTTTTTGCTGCCCTGCGCTTAGGCAAATTCAACCTGGATGAACGCCAAACGGAAGGTTTCTTGGGTTTGCCTACTCCGGGATGTACCCTGTTTATGATTGGATTACTGGGTTTGTACCTTTCTCCAGCGCCTGGTTTGGCTTTTCTTTTTAATGTTGGCGTGCTTTATGGCATCACTTTGCTCTTTTCCGTCCTGATGGTGGTAGAAATTCCCATGTTCAGTTTTAAATTCAAAACCTTACAATGGACAGGCAATGAGATAAGGATTATCTTTGCGGCGATTTCAGTAGCATTGGTAGTTAGCTGGCAGGTGGCTGGCTTATCTGCTGTGGTGCTGCTGTACATCATATCTTCTTGTTTCATTCATTTCTTTAAGCGTAAACCATTGCCATGAAATTTGTTGCAGAAATTGACATTATGCCCCATAAAGAATTGCTCGACCCCCAGGGTAAAGCAGTCTCCCATAACCTCAAAAACATCAACATCCAGGAAGTATCCGATGTGCGCATCGGCAAACACATCACCCTCACCCTGGAAGCCGAAACGGAAGATGCTGCCCGCGAAATCGTTGACAACGCCTGCCGCAAACTATTGGCCAACCTGATTATGGAAACCTTTACGTTTGAATTAAGCTCACAGGAATAGGGTTTGAAGGTTCGGGAGTTCGAAGGTTCGAGGGTTTATGGCTCAGAACTCCCGAACCCCCGAACCTTCAACCCCCCGAACTCTCCTCCACATGACCCTCTACCTCGTTCCAACCCCCATCGGTAACCTTGAAGACATCACCCTCCGTGCCATCCGGGTACTCAAAGAGGTGGATCTCATTCTTGCCGAAGATACCCGAACCTCGCGCAAGTTGTTGGATCACTATGGGATAGGAACTCCCCTCTGGGCCCATCACGCGCACAATGAGCATACGGCCATCAGCAGTATCCTGCGCGAAATGCAAGGGGGTAAAAATATTGCCCTGATTTCGGATGCTGGAACCCCTGGTATATCTGACCCCGGGTTTTTATTGGTACGGGAATGTGTGCGCAACGGAATTAAAGTGGAGTGTTTGCCCGGGGCGTCGGCGCTGGTTCCCGCCCTGGTTGTATCGGGTTTACCTTGTGATCGGTTCCATTTCGAGGGGTTTTTACCCCACAAGAAAGGGCGACAAACCCGCGTTCAATACCTGTCGGTTTTACCCAATACTTTTGCCTTGTACGAGTCACCACACCGGCTGGTCAAATGTTTGGAGCAACTGATCCCTTTTTGTGGTGTCGAACGCAGCGCTTGTGTGGTACGCGAACTCAGTAAATTACACGAAGAGGCTCATCGTGGTACTTTGGAATCGCTGGCAGCGTTTTTTAAACAACATCCCGAAAAAGTCAAAGGGGAAATTGTCATTGTTGTAGCTGGAAGTACTGAAACATGATAAGAGGACGCAGAGAAAGGGGGGGCTGCAGCCAATGTTTAGCTTAGAAGATGAAAAAAATGAAAAAGATGAAAAATAAATTGGCCCTTTTAGGTGGACTTTTGTGCACACTGGCTCTGGTATTCACTTTTTGCAAAAACCCGGCAAAAGAGCCTGTTGTTGATGAAAAACCAGCACAGACCGTAAAAGTTCCTGCCTTCAACCGTGATTCCGCATTTCAATACGTGGTTAAACAAACTGAGTTTGGTCCGCGTGTACCCAATACCGCCGCCCACCAGGCTTGTAAAGCCTGGATCTCCACTCAACTTAAAACCTTCGGCATGGAGGTGATTGAACAAAATTTTCAAGCTAAAGCCTATACCGGTACCACACTCAACGGTACCAACATCATTGGGCAGTACAAGCCCGAACTCAGCCGCCGCATTTTGTTGGCCGCACACTGGGATTCACGTCCTTTTGCCGACTCTCCCCTGTTTAAAGGAGATAAAACCCAACCGGTTATGGGGGCTGACGATGGTGGCAGTGGTGTAGGTGTACTCCTGGAAATTGCCCGTCAGTTGCAAGCCAATCCAGTGGAGATTGGCGTGGACATCGTCTTTTTTGATGCTGAAGATTACGGCGACGGCAGCGACAACCCCAAAGCACATAGCTGGTGTCTGGGTGCGCAGCACTGGTCCAAAAACTTACACTACAAAAATAAGATTAGACCCGAGTACGGCATCTTGCTCGATATGGTTGGAGCATCCTCCGCTCGTTTTGGCTTTGATGCTATCTCCTACAAACAGGCTAGCGATGTATTACAAAAAGTATGGGGTTTGGCCAAGGAAATGGGGTATGGACAATATTTTGTGGAGGAGATAACTGGCGAAATTACCGATGATCACGTGTATGTCAATTACATCGCAGGCATAAAAATGATCGACATCATCAATAAGCCAAAAGGCAGTGAAACTGGGTTTGTGCCACACTGGCATACCGATGAAGATACCATCGATAAAATTGACCCTTATACCCTGCGTGCCGTCGGTCAGGTGTTATTAGCGGTGATCTATCGAGAATTCAATGGGGAACTGTAATTGTTAGTTTAAAAAAGCACCAAACCCTGGAACGGAAGAACTTTGTGCAAACACATCAACGTGATGTAGCAATATTGCTGCTTGTGCTAAAACCTCTTCCTTTATGAAAACACCTTTAGCAGGTCTTTGGAGTCTGGCACAGACGCTATTGACCCAAAAACCGATGTTGAAAAACCTACCTGTATTTTCTGCCTACCTTGCGATGCTTGTTCTTGTTTGCAACAGCTTACAACTTACCGCTCAGGAAACGTATGCCCCCAACCTTCAGGCCATCCAGCGCCAATTGTCGATCAAACTACCTTTTGCCAGAGTAGCCCAAAACCTGAACGTTGAGGTCATCAACAACCTCGTTATCGTTGAAGGTGACATCATCCTGGGGCCACTCGTGAGTTTTGAAGGCGATAATGCCGTAGCCATTGATGGCGCACAATACCGCTGGCCAGGTTCGGTGATTCCGTACACCATTGCTCCTGGCCATCCACAAATGGCTGCCATTCAGTGGGCCATCAACCACGTGAACAGCAATACCAACATCTGCTTAGTGCCCCGTACCAACCAGGGGGATTTTGTTCGATTCGTTTCCGGTTCGGGCTGCGCCTCTTACGTAGGTAGGCAAGGTGGAATGCAGGACATCGTGATTGGCAACTGCTCTCAGGGCAGCATTGCCCACGAAATTTGTCATGCCGCCGGACTTTGGCATGAGCATTCGCGCGCCGATCGCGACAACTTCATTACCGTCAATTGGGCCAACATTACCGCTGGGAAAGAGCACAATTTCAACAAACACGTAGCCGACGGTACAGACATTGGTACTTATGACTATGGCTCGATCATGCATTATGGAACGCATGGTTTTTCCAAAAACGGACAGCCTACCATTTCGATTCGCAAACCTCCGGGCACCAATGCGACTACAATTGGCCAACGCAATGCCATGAGTCCGAAGGATAAAGCCGCAATCAATAATCTGTATGCACCTGGTCCTTGTAAGTCGACCGATTGTGGTACAGAAGATTGTTTAACTTTTAATCCAGGAGGCCTTATGGTCAAACAAAACGGCAATATTTGGCAAGTGATCAGCGGCAATAGTGCCATGTTTGCAGCCCCAAACAAAACCGAAGCTGACCGCATTGTACAATTGCTCAAGCACCTGGGTTTCACCCGCAACTGTTATGTGGGACGCCCCGCACCTTCATTCCAGTACAGTTTGGTCAATGCGGCTGCGTCCAATGCGCCTATGCTGGCTGGCGAAGATTGTATCAGTTTTAATCCGGCCAACCTGAAAATTCAAACCATTAGCGGGCGCATTAAAATCACCGATGGCAATAGCCTGCTCTTCGATTTTGGCACCTCAATGGCTGAAGCACAATTGGCACTCTGTTTGATCAAAAAGTACAAATTCACCAAAACCTGCTACGTAGGCCGCCCCGATCCTTCATTCCAATACATGCGCAAATGATAAAAATGGCTCATTGCTTAGTATTGGCATTGATGGCCGGTACAGCTCTCAGTTGTACGAGTCCAGCCAAAACCGAAACACTCGTCGTGCAGCACTACAAAGTACCCTGCCAAGGCGAATCTACCATGATGTGTTATTTGGTGAAAAAACAAGGCCAAGAAGACTGGGAGTATTTTTATGACGAAATCCAGGGCCTGGATTACGAATGGGGACACGTTTATACGCTTGAAGTATCTACCGAAACCATCGCCAATCCACCGCAGGATGGATCTTCCTTTTCGACCAAGGTTGAAAAAGTACTGAAAAAAGAGAAGGTTGCCGAAGGGACGACTTTTGAACTGCCTTTAACCGTAGAAGGTGCACCAATGCTGACGCAAAAGGGACAAAGCTGGACTTACTTCAATACCATTGAGGTTGTTTCATCACCGTCCCTCGATTCTTTGATCCAAAAATCCAGCACGGGCGTATTTGCGCAACAAACGGGAAAATCGAACATTTTGCGTTTGGTAAGTGTGAAATGACCACTACTGACAAATAGAATCAACAGCCCTCAAAGTGCATCTGGCCTTTGGGGGCTGTTCTTTTGACAAGAATCGAAAAAAGTATGCTATTTTTCGGGAATGCAAAAAAACATACTTCAGCTTTCCGGCGGGCAACTGCAATACCTCCAGTATGGAACCGGCTCCCGCTTGTGGATTGCCTTTCACGGCTTTGCACGGGAAGGCAGTAGTTTTGCCTCTTTAGCTCAATTTTTACCGAAAAACACTTGTTTGATTGCCCTGGATTTACCCTGGCACGGAGGAACGGAGTGGCGTGAAACCAACTTTACGGTTGCAGATATCGTTCAAGCGATCGATCAATTGTTGCGCCTCAGGCAACAGACTCATTACACGGCCCTGGGTTTTAGTTTTGGTGCCCGGCTTTGTTTAGCCTTGGCCAGTGTTGAAGCACGGCGTTGGGAGCGCCTGATTTTACTAGCACCAGATGGATTGCCCCGAGGCGGGTGGTATCAATTCGTAGATCAAGTTCCGTTGGGATTCAAAAAACAGGTAGTCAAGCTATTCGCTCAGGCCCAAGTATTGTTGCGATTGGCCAGCACCTTGTACAATTGGAAATTATTGGATGGACTCAGCTATCGCTTTTTGCGTTTGCATTTGCAGTCTGAATCCAGTTGCAAACGCTTGGCTGGAATCTGGATTTCGGCAGCGGCCTTTCCTTCTTTGCGAAAATCCTTTAAACAGATAGCTGCTACGCCACACTTGCCGGTGCAATTGGTTACAGGAAATGAAGATTCAGTTATTCCTCAAACTGCTTTTGCCCATTTGGCTCAACACATTCCCCAGCTACAGTGGACAAAACTTGCCCATGCTGATCATGACCTACTCAGTGCTGCAGTATTGCCCCGATGGGGAAACATTATTCAAGAATCCTGACCCGAATTCCCGTCCAGAGTGACATCGTGCTGATGCGGTCGCGGCTAGGACCAAAACCATCCGAAAAATGCCCCATCGAATGTTGATAGGTGGGCTGCACAAAAAGACTCCAGCGATCGGACATAAAATGCTCTACGCCCAGGCCAAGGTTGCCCGTGATGTAGCCATTTTCTTTGATCGATCCCCCTTCTAAAACACCTCCAGAGGTATTGTCGAAAGGTACATTTCGCATCTCTGGTTTCAGCGGCCCCGTGACGGAAGACGCAGTGGTAATGAAATACGAAGTTGAAGCCGCAACCTGTAGTGATGCGCCCATCACTGCATACAAGCGGGTACGTTTGTGGAGGTAAAAATTGTACCGCGCATGGAAAGGAATGTTGATGATGTCGAGCGCCACCTGATTGAAGTAAGCCGCCGTATAACCTTGAGCTGAGTTGCCCTGATATTTCACAATTTGACGTGGATTGTAGGGTTTTGCAGCATAAATTAAACCGGTACCCAATTCCCAACGACCACGTTCGGCCGAAAAGAGGATACCACCCCCGTAACCCATGGCGTAACGCTCAAAAGCGTCGGTTCGGGTCTCTTGATTAGGAGGAGTAATGATGCGGTTGTAATCCGGGCCCCCAAACATGGCGGCACTCAGGATGGTTTTTTTGCGGAAGGGTTTAAGTGTATTGGCTTCAAAAATGCTCAAGCGGCGTTCCAATACTGCGTTAGAACGTTGTTGAGCCAAAGGGGTCAACTGATTGCCAAAAACATAATAATTGGACATTGCCTCGGCGTGCTTTTCGTCTTCCACCATCGGGTTTTGTGCCTCCAATTCGGGCGTTTTGCCCTGGATTTGCCGATTGGCAGACTCAAGGGTAGCCAGGGACATATTGGGATGAGATACAATTTCTATTTCAGGAGCATCAGAAGACAAGTACGTTTCGTGGGCGTTGAAGCCATCATTGGAGCTGGTCTGCTTCCGGTTCTGGTGATGGTTCGCGGATGAACGTGACCCAGACGATGCTGCAATACTTGATTTATTCGGCTGTTGCTCGGCAATAACCTTAGGCGTAGAATCAGAAATAGGCATCGGGAAAATAGCCTTGTTTTCGGGATTGGACAAGGGCAACTGGATAAAGAGCAGCAACACCAGGGTAAAAACTAGGATTTCACTCACTTTAGATCCCAAAATGAGGTTGCGCAGGTAGATGGCTTCTTCCATGCGCCTACGCAAACGAGCCCAATGGCGAGGTACAGCACCTACGTTAAAATGGCGCATCTGCAGAAATACCTCCCGGTCAAAAGCCGTTTCATTTGCGTTTAGTGGCTCCAGTTCTTCATCAGAAGCCAACGCTTCTTGCATCCGTTGCCAATGGTCGGCACGGAACTCCGGATTCAGGTTCTCCAGTTTTTCGCGAATGAGTCGGTCAAATTGCGGCTGCTCCATTTTCGTCGTAGTTGCGAGACATCAACATCTCTTTCAGTTTGAGGCGCGCCTTCACCAGGTTAGACCGGGAGGTGCTTTCGGTAATGTTCAACAGGTCGGCAATTTCCTTGTGGGAATAACCTTCCAGAATGTACAGGTTGAAAACGGTTCGGTATGCAGGCGTGAGCTTTTGGATGGCCTCCAGGATTTCCTTTTGGCTGCACATGCTCACTGCATCGGCGTCGTCTGTGCTTAGTTGGATAGCTTGGTCAATGTCTTCTGTACGGCGTCGAATGCTTTTTCGATAAAAATCGATCGCAGTATTGACCATAATGCGGCGCATCCAGGCCGTAATTGACGTACCAGGTTGAAATTTGTTCACGTTTTTGAAGACCTTGATGAAGCCTTCGTGCAAAATATCCAGGGCATCTTCTTCTCCGTTTGAGTAACGCAGACAGACACCCATCATTTTGCCGTAGTACTCCTCATAGAGCGCTTGTTGGGCCCAGCGTTCGCGACGAACACAGGCTTGTATCAAGTCGTCTTCTCCATAGTGGGCAGGCCATGCTATCTCCATAGACCATAAAAATTTATCCAAGCTACGAAGATTTTTTCAGACTGCCAATAGCCAGCTCCAATTGGTCATTAATTCGACAATTGAGAAACAATGGATGTGAGAATGTGGCGTTGGAGAAAGGAATGAAAAGTGAAAAACTAAAGTGAAAAGTGAAAAGAATTTTGGAGGATATATATAATTGGAGTTATAATGTGCCGATGGCTTCTGACCACATTCCGCTCAATTTGCATGCGATATTGGTGGGCGCAGGGGAAGATGTAGTCAGAAGCACAGATGAACTAAATCACCGGCGTATCCAACATCGCCAATGACTGCTCAATATCCGCATTCGTCACCTCGTGCTTCACCAGGCGGTTGTTGAAATAATCATCATACGCTTGCAAGTCAAAATGCCCATGACCACAAAGGTTGAACAAGATCGTGCGCGATTTGCCCTCTTCTTTGGCGGCCTGCGCTTCCGCAAATACCGTTGCCAGTGCGTGGCTTGCTTCCGGAGCCGGGATGATGCCTTCGGTTTTGGCAAAAAGTACCCCGGCTTCAAAGCACTCCAGTTGGTGATGCGCCCGCGCTTCGATCAATTGGTCTTTGAGCAACTGGCTCACGATGACCCCGGCACCGTGGTAGCGCAAACCTCCCGCGTGAATGGGCGCAGGTACAAAGTTGTGCCCCAGCGTATACATCGGCAGTAGTGGCGTCATCCCCACGGTGTCGCCAAAATCGTAGCGGAAAACCCCACGCGTTAGTTTAGGGCAGGAGGCAGGTTCACTCGCCACAAAGCGGATGTTGCGGCCTTCATCAAAATTGAGGCGCAAAAAAGGGAAAGAAATACCCGCAAAATTGGACCCGCCCCCAAAAGGTGCCACCACCACATCGGGCATGTCACCCACTTTTTTCATTTGTTCAACTGCCTCCAGGCCGATAATGGTCTGGTGCATCAACACGTGATTGAGCACACTGCCGAGGGCGTACTTGGTGTTTTCGTCCGTGGCAGCGCGTTCTACGGCTTCGGAGATGGCGATCCCCAAACTACCGGGAGAGTTGGGATCCTGGGCCAGGATTTGCCGTCCGGCTGCTGTATGATCAGTGGGCGAGGAATACACTTTAGCGCCCCAGGTATTCATCATCATTTTGCGGTAGGGTTTGCCATCGTAGCTGACCTTGACCATGTACACCTCACACTCGATGCCGAAATGTTGGCAGGCAAAGGATAGGGCGCTGCCCCATTGTCCTGCTCCAGTTTCGGTGGTGATGCGTTTTACCCCTTCCATCTTGTTGTAGTAGGCTTGGGGAACAGCAGTATTCGGTTTGTGCGAACCAGCAGGGCTGACGCCTTCGTATTTGTAGTAGATTTTGGCCGGAGTATCCAGCGCTTTTTCCAGGGCGTAAGCACGGTAAAGCGGTGTGGGCCGCCACATCGTGTAAATATCCCGCACCGCATCAGGAATGGGTACCCATTTGTCGGTACTTACTTCTTGTTTGATGAGTTCCATGGGAAATAGAGGGGCCAAAGCTTCCGGGCCAATTGGCTCCCTGGTGCCAGGGTGCAAAGGTGGCAATGGTTTATTGGGCATGTCGGCCACAATGTTGTACCACTTGTCTGGAATTTCTTGCTCGCTCAATAAAGTTTTGCGGTTTTGCATAAATCTGGTTTTTAAATCTTGAAAAAGCTCCGGAAAGTAGTAATTTATTGCGCATTTGTGCGTAAAGCATCCTCCTTTTTTTGTGCATAAACCCTCGCCAACTTTTTGGACTCCAATTCTGTTTTCATCAAAACTTTGAAAAAAAGTAACTTAGCGTGGTTTTTACAAAAACTGCTCTTTCTGCTTTTATTTTACTTCAAAAAAAATCGACATGGACAAGGAACAATTGAAAGAACAACTGGTCGCCACTAAAGAAAAAGCCCAGGAAAAATTGGCGCAACTGACGGAAATGGCCAAAGAAGGTGCCGCCGAAGCCAAAGAAGAAATTCAGGAGCAAATCGAATTTTTGAAAGGAGCAACCAGCAACCTCGGTGAAAAACTCGAAGAGCTGGGTGCTGAAGCCAGCGAAGAGTTCGGCGAGCTGAAAGAAAAAGCCATCAGTGGCATCAATGCCTTGAAAGAGCGTTTTAAGGATTGGTTTTAATACTTCAGTTGAGAAGGTTGAGAAGTTGAGGAGGTTGAGTGGGTTTTACGCCAGCTGACTCTGCCTCCAAACTCTTCAACCTTCTTCAACTCTCTCAACTCTAACTCTCAACTCTAAACTCTTCAACTTTTACAATGTGATTACATACCACCGTTTTGTGCTCGACAATGGTTTGCGGGTATTGGTACATGAAGATCCAAGCACACCAATGGCGGCAGTCAATGTACTGTACAATGTAGGCTCGCGCGACGAGCACCCTGCCAAGACTGGCTTTGCCCACCTTTTTGAACACCTGATGTTTGGGGGCTCGGCGAACATTCCAGATTTTGACGATCCCCTACAATTGGCCGGAGGAGACAATAACGCCTTTACCAATAACGATTTCACCAACTTTTACGAAGTACTACCTGCTCAGAATCTGGAGGTGGCTTTTTGGCTGGAATCAGACCGTATGCTCAGCCTTAATTTTGATCCTCAGGTATTGGAAGTCCAACGTAAGGTAGTAGTGGAGGAGTTCAAAGAAACTTGCCTCAATCAGCCTTATGGCGACATGTGGCACCACCTTTCCGAGATGGCCTACCAACCCACCCTTACCGTTGGCCGGTCATTGGGCAAGTGCCGGAGCATGTGGAGAGTGCTACCATGGACGATGTGCAGGATTTTTATTTCAAGCACTACCGCCCCAATAATGCTGTACTGGCCGTTTGTGGCAACGTCAAATTGAGCCAGGTAAAAAGGCTGGCCAAAAAATGGTTTGCCGATATCCCTGCGGGTGACATTCCCGAACGCAGTATTGCCAGAGAAGCACCCCAACTGCGCCTGCAGCAAAAAATTCAGGAAACCAATGTTCCGGTGGATGCCTTGTACATTGCCTTCCACTGTTGCGATCGTACCCACCCGGATTTTTACCTGACCGATTTGTTGTCGGATGTGCTGAGCAACGGGCCTTCTTCAAGGTTATACCGACGTTTGTTGAAGGAAAAACAGCTGTTTACTCAAATCGACGCTTACATCACAGGCACTCTGGACCCCGGACTGTTCATCATTGAAGGCCGACCATCTGAAGGTGTCACCTTGGAAGCAGCCGAGGCGGCCGTGTGGGAAGAACTGCAATTGCTGCTCGACGAACCCATCGGGGAAGAGGAACTACAGAAATGTAAAAACCGCGCTGAGAGTGCCCTGATTTTTTCGGAATTGAGTGCCTTGGGCAAAGCCATGAACCTGGCGTTTTTTGAATTGCTGGGCGATGCCGATCTCATCAATCGCGAGCCCGATCTGTATGCTCAAATTACGGCGGAAGACATGCACCGGGTAGCCAAAACCTTATTCCGTGAGGAAAATTGTAGCAAGTTGTACTACAAAGCAATCCCGGGCGCTGCGGCCATGGCCGGATTTTCGGGAGGCATGGATGATGATGACGACGATGATTATTAGTGCCCACTGCGCCGTTCACCGTAAAATTCACTCAGCTCTGTGATCGATGTCACTTTTTCAGCGCCCCAATCCCCGTAACTTTCCATAAAGTTCTTCATTCACGCACACAATGCAAAGGCTTTATGGAAAAGCACCATCAAATCGTCATCATTGGAGCAGGAACGGCGGGGATTACCGTTGCTGCCCAACTCTTACGGAAAGACCGAAAACTTGATATCGCCATCATCGATCCGGCCAAAAAGCACTATTATCAAGCGGCATGGACCCTGGTGGGAGCGGGCACTTTCAATTACAAATCGACAGAACGAGAGATGGCTTCGCTGATTCCCAAGGGGGCAACCTGGATTCAGGAAGCGGTACAGGATGTCGATCCGGATGCCAATAAAGTTACACTACAAGGTGGTGATGTGCTGACTTACGACTATCTCGTGGCTTGCCCTGGCATCCAGTACAACCTTAATGCGATAGAAGGTCTGGCCGAAACCATCAATAAAAACAACGTTTGTAGCAATTACATCGACCCCAATTACACTTGGGAGGTATTGCAGAAAATAGAAAAGGGCACTGCCCTGTTTACTCTTGCCCCTACCACCATCAAATGTGGTGGCGCGCCCCAAAAAATCATGTACCTGGCCGACGATTATTTCCGCAGGACCCGGAAACGGGATAAAATTGATGTGACTTATTTCCTGCCCGGCGGGGTGATTTTTGGCGTTGAGCCTTTCAAAAGTACCATTATGAAGGTGGTGGACCGCAAGGACATTCAACTAAGGTTCTTCCATGCCTTGACCAGAATTGACGGGCCGAACCACAAAGCCTATTTCAAAATCACGGCCAATCAGGATGACCCCAACAAGTTGTTCTACCACCACCGGCCATTGCAAGAAAAGATGGTCTCCGAAACCGAAGTAGAAGTAGCGTTTGATATGCTGCACCTGGCTCCGCCTCAATCGGCACCGGACTTCATCATGCGTTCTAAAATTGCTGCGCAGGAAGGGCCACAGAAGGGCTGGATCAACGTGAATCTATACACCCTGCAACACAACGTGTATGCCAATGTATTTGCACTGGGCGACGCGGCTGGGCTCCCTACAGGTAAAACGGGCGCGGCGGTACGCAAGCAGGCTCCGATAGTTGTGGAAAACTTGTTGCACGTGATCAAACACGACGGCGCAGTGCAACCCGATTACCACGGCTATTCTTCTTGCCCAATCGTAACGGGTTACGGCAAAATGGTCTTGGCAGAGTTTGATTACGACAACAAACGGGCGAGTGACCCGATGATCTCCCGACTCTTCGATACCTCGAAAGAGCTTTTTGCCATGTGGATTTTGAAAAAATATGGCCTGCCCTTTATGTATTGGAATTTGATGTTGAAGGGTAAGGCGTAAAAAAAAAGGTGTTACTTCAACGACTGAGGTAACACCTTTCTTTTTTACTTTTTTGCCAACATTTTAATCCTCTCCTCCATATCCAACTCATCCCCTGGATTGTACCCCGTGTGTTCGTACACGATGTTTCCTTTCTGATCGATCAGGTAGGTTTGTGGGATGGTCTGAAAATTCAGGGCATTTTTCAACTGATTGGCTGCATCACTCAAAATGGTGTATTCCCAGCCTTTGGTGGCCACCATGGGTTTTACTTTGGGCAGATCCCTTTGGGTATCGATGGTTACGGCCAGGTATTGTACGTCGTAGTTGTCTTTCCAATCGCCGTACACTTCGGCAATCGCGTCCATCTCCCGCTTGCAAGGGGCGCACCAGGTAGCCCAAAAACTCAGGATCGTGATTTTCCCTTTGCCCACATAATTTTTGATCTGCACACTCTTTCCATCCAGGGTTTTGACCGTGGCATCGGGGAGGGTTTTACTATTTTGGGCGGACAATACAATCGTCAAAAGCGTCGCGGCGGCGAACATCCCGTATTTCATTATTTTCATCATTTCTGTTTTTGTTAAGTTTGATGCACAAAATAGCGGCTTTTTCCACAACGCCGCCAAATGTACCCCTGATTAAGTCACCATCAAGACAATTCCAAATGAACCGTTTAAGTATTCCGTTCGGGATAATATCGCTGTTGTTGCTGTTTTGTCCGCTACAAACCAAAGCCCAGGAACAAGCTCCGCCCTCTGGTGGCCAAGTTTCTGGAAGTTTACAAACCAATGCCAACTTCTTTATCCGCGATTCCTTGATCGGAGCAGCCAATACACCGCAGTACGATCGGCAACTGTACGGGGCGGAAGCATGGCTCAACCTCAATTACAACAACTGGGGTTTTGATTTTGGCTTGCGTTTTGATGCGTTCAACAACTCCAATTTGCTCAATCCCACCGATTCTTATTCCGACCAGGGCATCGGCATGTGGTTCATCAAAAAGCAGGTTGACAAATTGGGCATTACCGCCGGATACATTTATGACCAGATAGGCAGCGGCATCATTTTTCGTGCTTTTGAGGAACGTCCCCTGCTGATTGACAATGCGCTGATTGGCCTACGCTTGGATTATAGCCTGGGTGAAAACTGGAAAATCAAAGGTTTTACCGGGCGGCAAAAACAGCAGTTCAGCAGTTACCGCCCCATCATCAAGGGGGTCAATGTAGAAGGTTTCGTCAGCACTGAGGATGAAAATGCCTGGACTTTGGCTCCCGGCCTGGGAATTGTAAATCGTACCCTCGACGACCAGGCGATGAACTCCCTGGTGTCAGTACTCAATACCTATGGTCAGGACTACATTTTTATCCCTAAGTTCAATACGTATGCGTTCAGTGCCTACAACACCCTCAGCAAAGGTGCTTGGTCCTGGTATTTGGAAGGCGCTTATAAAACGCCTGATGCCCAAAACGATCCTTTTGCCGAAACCATCATCAATCAGGACACCATTACCGGGGATCGTTTTTTCCAAAAAGCGGGATCGGTGTTGTACAGCAACCTGAGCTATGCTGGAGATCGATTCGGGGTGAGTGTGGAAGGGAAACGCACTGAAAACTTCTCCTGGCGCACTCGCCCGCAAGAGCAGGCCAATCGGGGAACCCTCAATTTTATTCCCCCTATGGCTCGCTCCAATACCTACCGCTTGACTTCGCGGTACAATGCGGCTACTCAAGAGCTGGGGGAATTGTCTTTCCAGGTGGATTTGCGCTATGCACCCAGCAAAAAATTGAGTTTTAACCTCAACGCTTCAAACATCCAAAACCTGGACAATGAATTGCTCTATCGCGAGATTTATGCAGAAATGACGGTAAAAATCAAAAGAAATACCACCATTATTGCCGGTGTGCAGCGACAGGAATACAACCAGGAGCGATTTGAAGTGAAACCCAACGTGCCTTTGGTGCGCACCATCACGCCCTTTTTTGAGTATCAATACAAGTTTACGCCCCGCAAGTTGTTGCGGGTAGAAGTACAGTACATGCACATGGAAGAGGATGTGGTAGCCAACGCGGGTGCTGATTTTGGCTCCTGGGCCTGGATTCAGGCCGAGTATACACTAGCTCCGCACTGGACTTTTGCGGCGGCGAATATGTTCAACGCCGTTCCGGGTGTAGCCAGTCCAGTCGAAAATGGACAACGCAAAGCCTTGTACTACCCGCGCTTTGACGTGTTTTACACCATAAAATCCAATCGATTTTCATTGAGCTACATCAAACAAGTGGAGGGTGTGGTTTGCACCGGAGGGATATGCAGGTTGGAACCTGCTTTTAGCGGATTTCGCTTTGCGGTGACGAGCACGTTCTAGTTGAAGAGTTTAAGGTTGAAAAGTTGAAAAGTTGGTCACTTACCGAAGCTAAGGTGTAAGTCTTTTCAACTTTTCAACTATAAACTTTTCAACTCCCTAAGAGTGTGGTGCGTCGATATTAGAATTAGACGGAGCAGAAGCAGAAGGCTGTTGTTGCTGAGCTTTGTTGTCAGCTTCGCGGATACCTTCCTTCAACTCGGATTCAATCGTTGATTTTGCAGCGTTGAACTCACGAATACCCTTACCAATGCCACGCATCAGTTCTGGAATTTTTCTACCACCAAACAAAAGCAGGATCGCAAAGAAAATCAGTAAGACTTCCGATCCGCCCAAAGCAAACAACATCATTGTTTTCATGACGATCTTTTTTATTGTTTAGGGCAACCACCAGTGGTTCCCCAAAGTTACTTTACTTGACGACTACATCAAGTCGCCCGCATATTAGACAGCCCGCAAGATACAAAGGTTTAAACAGCCGCGTCAGAAAAAATATGCTGAAACGGGCAGATTTTTGCCGTGGAGCGGGCATTTTTGCAGTTGCTTATTTTTTCAGGCCAATTTCGCGCAAGCGTTCATCCAGATATTCCCCGGCGGTAATTGGTTCGTAATGCAGCGGGTTGTCTGCCGTTACACAGGAAGGCAAGCAGCTTAAATCCATGTCGCTAACCGGGTGCAAGAAGAATGGAATGGACAAGCGCGGCAAGTGCCAATCTTCACGCGGCGGATTGACTACACGGTGTGTGGTTGATTTGAGGTAGTTGTTCGTCAACCTTTGTAGCATGTCCCCTACATTGATCACGATCTCGTCTTCTTCGGGTACAATGGCCATCCACTGGTTCTCCTTGTTCAACAATTCCAGGCCACCTGCCGAAGCGCCAACCAGTAAGGTGATGAGGTTGATGTCTTCGTGTTGTTCAGCCCGAATGGCCGAAGCAGGCTCCTGGGTAATAGGCGGATAAAAGATCGACCGCAGGATGCTGTTTCCGTAGGTAATTTTAGGGTCAAAATACATTTCTCCCAATCCCAGGTGAATGGAAATGGCCTTCAACAATTGCGCACCAGCACCCTCAAACGCACGGTATAGCTGAAATCCCAAGCTGGCATATTCTGGTTCCTCGGCAACTTGTACATTGTCCGGGTATTTGACCTTGAAGGGATGCCCAGCAGGTACTTCTTGTCCAATTTGAAAAAACTCTTTCAAATCAGCAACTTGTGATTGTTTGGCGTGTTCCTTTCCAAAGGAAGTGTACCCTCTTTGGCCAGCCATGCCCGCCACTTCGTACTTTTTCTTGATGTCGACGGGTAGGGCAAAAAACCGTTTGGAGGCGGCATAAAAGTCGTCAATTAATGCCTTTGGAATGCCGTGATTGATCACCCCAACAAAACCAATATTGTGAAAGGCATCGCCTAGCGCTTGTACAAATGCCATGCGTTCGGTAGCACTGCCACTTACAAATTTGGAAAGATCAACTAATGGAATTGCACGTTTCATGCTGATGGTGATTAAGAGGATATTATAATTTGGGTTTGTACCGCGCCCCTTTAAGGATGGCCTGGCTATCGGTCAAGCGTAGCAGGTCTTTCATCTGGGTATTGGGGTTTTGCTCCATGTACGCCTTGATGATTTGCCAACCCAGCCAATCACCAGTCCGTCCGGGAGCTTCCGCAGGCATTCCTGGGGAATTGGGGCTATACTCTACAAATTTGCGAATCTTTTGCCAATCGGTATTGTAAAGCAGGTTTTGTTGTAAAAAAAAGGCCCAGATGTTGTTTTCGTTTTCGCTTAGCCATTTCCATTGAGGGGCGGATACTTCCATTTTTGCAGTATCAGCAGCGTAGGGCAACAAATGGTCGAGCAGGTACATCCTTTTGCCGTTGTGGATCATGTAGTCCAACAAATTTTCACCCGGCGGGGCTTCACCAACCAGGTCGTTGACCAGAGGCAGTAATGTTTTTACGGCAAGGTGCTCTTTGTTAAAGCTCCGGGTCAGGTATTGTGAAAAGTTAGGATTGTCGGGGCTGTAGTTGAGGTATGGGTAGTTTTCTCCCAAAAAAAAGTCCAGGCCAATGGCGAGGTCGTCGTTTTTGTACACAAAATTGCCGACGGTATACTCAGAAATAAAAGTGGTCAGGGTCGGGATTCGGCGTTGCGGAAAGTAATACTTGTAGTAGCGCATGGCCTCTTCCAATTGACTGATTGTCGATTCTGGCAATTGTGGATAAAGGACCTGGCAGGTGTCGTACAATTTGCGCACTGCGGGGTGGGTAATGAAACCTTTTACATAGGCGGCCTCACCTTGTGGAGCCACCTCAGCAGAAGTAGAATTCAGGATTTGGTCAAAAAAGATATTGGCGAATTCCCCGTATTTGGATTTCAAAAAAGGCAGTTCGCTGGCGATTTTAAGCGTATCCAGTTTGAATAAATCTTGCTCGAAGCGTCGAATTTTCAATTTTACAGGCGAAATGCCCGACACATCAGGTAAATCGTCACGTTTTCAGACTTACAGCCTGCAAAAAACGTTAATACAACTAGTAAAACAAATGCGTTATGCCAACTCATACCGGATCAAGCTTTTTTTTTATTTGTGAGCACGTAAATTTGTAGTTGAAAAGTTGGTGGTTGAAGTGTTGAAAAGTAGTCGGAAGTTCAAGTTAGGGTCACTAAACTTGAACTTCCGACTACTCAACCTTCAACTCAACTTACTCCGCCACCAAAACAATCGAAATATGAAAAAAATTATTGCAGTAGCAGCATTTTTATGCATCGCGCTAACGCAGTTGTCTGCCCAGTTTGAAGATGTAAGGTTTGGATTTCAGTTAAGCCCTGCTTTTACGGGCATGGGAACCGACAACAACCGCATCAACCGCAATGGCACCAACCTCGGGCTGAAACTGGGGATGATGACCGAGTTGTACTTTCGTCAAAACTACGCCATTTCCAGTGGAATTGGGTTCGCGTTCAACCACGGCGGATCCCTGACTTATGAATACGGCGGCAAGTATTGGGTACAATCCGATTTGGGCCCCAATCTGGATACCCTGCCGGATGGAGTTAAACTAAAATACAGCTTGCAGTTCATTGAAATTCCACTGCTGGTCAAAATGCGAACCCGTGAATTCGGTCGGGTGCGCTATTTCCTGGAACCCGGGGTATTCTTGAATTTTAAATCCAAATCCACCGGAAGTATTGAAGGGCGCGGTATCGGCTCTGATGCCGAAAAAATCAACATCCGCAAAGACATCAATGGCATCAGTATGCTCTGGGGGATGAACGGCGGGATTGAATACAGCCTGGCGGAAACCACCTCCCTGGTCGCGGGCCTGGGATTCCAATCTGGCTTTACCGATCTTACGGAAGACAAAGGCACCATTTTTGATCCCGCTGGTAACAAACGTGAAAACTCCAAGGCAACGGGGAGTGCGATTGTGATAAAATTGGGGATTATTTTTTAGGGTTCGAAGGTTCGTGGGTTCGGGAGTTGGGGAGGTCTAATCCTTTGAGTCTCGAATCCACGAGCGATGTTCTCTTTTTTATCAAACGACAGGGGCTCTATCTAAGTCGCTATAAGGGTAATGCCCTGCTTGCTTCAATTTTTCAAATAACTGATCAGCGCCATTTTTTCTAGCATATTCCATTTCGCTTCTAAAAACTTGAATGCACAGCAGCAAATGATGTTGCCTGTCGCCAATTTTAAATTTCTTGTTTTCAGGTTCATATAAGTCAAAGATTAAACAAGTATTTTCTTTGCCTTCATCGTTGGGGATTTCGCAAGTTTCATTTGGGTTTATAATAGCTTGCCTTGAATAATCCCCAATTGTTGTGAAAAAACCACAGACCTTTCGTTCAATAAAATTAAAAGGGGTCTGTGTATCACTGTTGTGCTCGTAATTGTGCTTGGTAAAAGCCACAAGTTCATATGTCCCATGCCTGTTTGGCAAAGGGCCAGTTCCATCTGGTTCTAAAAGTTCCATCGTCACAAAACCTGTGCCCTTGATATGATTGGGGAAATAATACATGTCAACTGCGCCTCCAACTGCAAAAGAAATGATTGCATGCCCAACCAAGTCGTGCATTTTACCCAAAACATTTTCAAGTCCTTGTACTTTGAGTTCATAATCCGTTTCATATTCTTGTTCAGTAAATTCTTTTGCTGTTTGTTGTTCTGCTATTCCGAATAATTTTTTAAAAAAGTTAGCATATTTCAGTCATTGGATTGTTAACGTTGTGGTTGTCTAAGGTTCGGAGATAATCAGTACCTCGGCTTCGCTCGGCGACTTAGTTGAACTCCCGAACCCTTTTACTTCTGCTTAGGTTGCCTGGCTCCTTTCCCCTTCTTCGGCCGATTCGCCTTCATGGCATCCAGCTTCGCCTTTTGTTCCTCGTTCAACACGGTGCGAATTTCTTCTTGCATGGCCTGCATGAGCGGTGCCATAGCCTCGCGACGGGCTGTTTGGTCCGTATTGCCATCACGGGCTTCCTTCATTTTAGGTCGGTAGTTACCAATGATATTTTTGATGCTGGTTTCCTGTTGGGTGCTGAGACTCAGCTTGATTTTCATGGAGTCCATGTTCATCATCGGGAAACGTCCAACCCCTTTTTGTTGGGCACTTGCGTTCAAGGAGCCCAGTAGTAAAAATGCAAAAAACAGACTGATTTTTAGCAGTTTCATGGTTTATATGTTTTTTAAAAATTACACAAGATCAATCCCTTTAAAAGACTGGCCCAAAATCTGGGGTGCCGGAGCATCCAGCCAGCGGTTGAGCAGCGTGGTGTAAATGTCGCGGAAGTCGACCTGGTACTTGAGGTCGCCATCGTCCAGATCGCTCAAATTGGGGGAGCCATTGAAGAAGCCCGCTTTTTTGAGGTTTCCGCCCATCAGGAACAGGTTGTTTGCCGTACCGTGGTCGGTGCCCACGCTGGCGTTTTGTTTTACCCGCCGCCCAAATTCCGAAAAAGTCATGATCAGGACATCGTTCAGCAGGTTGTTCTGCTTGAGGTCTTGCACAAAAGCTTTCATGCCCTCGGCGTATTGTTGCAACAGGCGCTCCTGGCGATTGCGTTGGTTGGCATGGGTATCAAAGCCAGTCAAGGACGCATAATAAATACGCGTATCCGTATCGGCGGTGATCAACTGCGAAATCATTTTCAAATCCTTGGCAAACTCACTTTGTGGATAAGCCACAGTGGTGCGGTACACCTTCGATTTTTCGAACAAATAGTCCGCTGAAGACTGTGTCTCTACCAGGGTTTTGTACAGGTAGGCCACATTTTCCTCGTGGTGAACCGAACTTGGCGTTTTGCCTACGGCCTGCAGGATTTTGTTGTCGGTGGTGCGTTTGAGTTGCGCCGGATCGCTCATGGCAAAACCCCGCCGTTGGTTGCCTTTGAGGGCCAGGCTCAAGGTATCGTCCAATTCAATGGCGTGATAGGGCGAGGTGCAACCCTGGCAATTGCTGTCCAGGTAACGACCCAGCCAGCCCGAGTTGAGGTATTCGGTACTCTCGCTGGCGGTATGCCAAATGTCCATCGAGCGGAAGTGCGAGCGATCGGGGTTGGGATATCCCACACTGTTGACGATGCTCATTACCCCATCATCGTACAGCCCTTGTAGTGCTTGCAAGGCAGGATTGAACCCCAGGTCGCTGCTCACTTTCAGGACTTCGGTTTTTGGGATGGCCAGACTTGGTCGGTTTTGGTAGTACAAGTCGTTTTGATAAGGCACAATGGTATTGAGGCCGTCGTTTCCACCCGAAAACTGAACAACCACCAGTACTTTTCCGCTCCGGCGTGCCATCAATTGGCCGAAGGCGATATCGTTGAGGAAGGCCGGAATCATCATGGCGGTGCTGGCCAGTGCCGACTGCTTCAAAAAATTTCTTCTTTTCATCTTGGTTAAAGTTGTGAGAAGGTTAAGCAACTTTAAGCCATCAGCCTTAACCACAATTGGTATTCCGGTAAAGTCATCAAACGCAAGGTCATCTGCCGGATGATCGATTCTCGGTCGGTTGCGGCCAATTCTTTGGTGTAGGACTCAATGGGCAGCGCGGGTTGAGCGGACAGCAGGTATTTTGCCAACTCGGCGGCAATGTCATTGGCGGACGATCCTTTAACGCTGCCGCTGAGGGGTGCCATGTTGAGGGTGTTGCTCAGGCGACGACCACCTTTTTCGCGCGTTTCGTCTTCAAATTCCCCTTTGGTGCGCAGGCTGAATTCGGTGGCATTGAACAAATAACCCGGCAGGTTCAGGCGCAGCATCAAGGTCGAGTTGTCGATCCAGGTTTTGCCGCCCGGCCAACCCGCTACGTTGGGCGGATTGAAGAGGATTTGTCCCAAAGCCCGCTGAATGAACAGCATGCCCATTGGCTGGTCAAATTTCATATCGACCGTACGCATCAAACCTGCGGTAAATTCAATGGGCGACTTGATGCGGTTGCCCATATTTGGGGGGGCGTAAAACCATTCGCTGGAAAAAATACTGTGCATCAGCTTGCCGATGTCGTAACCTGATTGGTAAAACTGCTTGCTCAAGGTTGAGACCACCACTTCATCCACTTGCTCATTTACAAAGTGTTTGTACACTTTACGCACGATGAATTGTGCCGTTTCGGGTCTCTCCAAAATGATGTTGATGATGTCGGCTCCATCAAAATTGCCCGTTTTCCAAAAAAAGTTTTGCTGCCGTAATCGTGCCAGAAAGGCCGGAAAAGATAGTCTCCACGAAGGTCGCTCGACCAACCCGTAAAGGCCCTTGCCGCCTCTTTGATGTCTTTTTCACTGTACTTGCCCCGACCTAGGGTAAAGAGTTCCATCAATTCACGGGCGAAGTTTTCATTTGGTTTTTCCTTGCGGTTTTGTTGGTTATTCAGGTAACGAATCATGGCAGGGTCTTGCGCGACGGCCAGCAACATGTCTTTAAAATTGCCTAGGGCATGTTTGCGTAAGGTATTGAGATACTGCATGCTGAGCTTGCCGAAGTCTGGCTTACAAGCAAAGTGGCCATGCCAAAAAAAGGTCATGCGCTCTAGCAGGGCACTTTCTTTTGGGTTGGCCATGCGGTACACCCAGTTGACATTGTATTCAAAGATGCGACGTTTTTCTTCGCGCAAAACCTGTTCAAATAGCTCGCGGTTTTCGCGCTTTTTTTCCATGTCTTCCGGCAAACCCATTTCGGCCATCGGAAGCGCAACTTGTGCCTGCCGCGCTTGGGTAAACAGCTCGTCAATGGCCTTGCTGATGGGCCATTCGCGTCTTTGTTGCCACTCTGTTGGGCTCAGGCCAAAACCTGCGCGCCAGTAGAGGTGTTTGATCTTCTCCATGTCCAGCGATTTGTGTTTGTGAAAGCTTAGACTGTAGGAAATGTAAGGAGTTTAATGCAACATTCTTAAGGTGATGTTAAAAAAAAGGCTCAACGAAAAAATTCAGTCTTGCTTACAAAATGGAGCGTAATTTTGCAGCGGCATTAAAAGTTAAAACCTATGCAAGGATCACTACGGGCTGTTTTATGGATGGGATTGAGTATTTTGTTGCTGTTTAGCGCATGCACCGTCAAGGAGAAAGGAGCAAGCACGGCAACGCAAGCACAACTGGTCAGTACTTTGGGGCAATTGGAAACCCAACTGCGCCAAGCGCCTGAACAAGACCTGGATACCGCAAAAGTGGCTACTTTTGTGGATTACGCGCAGGCCTTAGCTGAGCGTTTTCCGCAAGATTCTTTGGCTCCACTCTATTTGTTTCGGGCTGCCGAGCTGAGTTATGCCACCGGGCAACTGAATGCGGCGATTGATTTGTGGGGCAAAATCAGCAGCAGTTTCAACAAATACAACCGCAGTCCCGAAGCCGCTTTTATGCAAGGCTTTGTAGCCGAAAACGATCTGAAGGACAAAGAAAAAGCCATCAATTTTTATCAGGCTTTTTTGACCCAATACCCCGAACACCCCATGGCAAAAGACGCCCAGGTACTGATGGACAACCTAAAAAAAGGCATCTCGGATCGGGAACTCATTGAACAATTTGAACAACAACAATAGTTTACATAAAGTACGGCAACAGATCGCACGGCTTTTTAAAAATAATTCCAATGAAAAAAATAGTCTCAACGCTAGCAGTATCGCTACTCTTGCTCAGTGCAGTAATTGGCCAGGGCATTGAATTTTTTCACGGCAGCTGGGAAGAAGCACTGGCCGAGGCCAAAAAGCAGGAAAAGCCCATTTTTGTGGATGCTTTTACCACCTGGTGTGGGCCCTGTAAAATGATGTCCCGCAGCGTATTCACCGCGGAAGAAGTGGGTACTTTTTTCAACGAAAATTTCATCAGCCTTAAAATTGACATGGAGAAGCCGGAAGGACTGAGTTTTCAAAAAACCTATCCCGTATCGGCTTACCCTACCTTGTATTTTATTGGCAATGACGGCAAAGTGATCAAAAGAGTGGTGGGCGCCAAGCAGGCTGAGGAGTTCATTCAGGTGGCCAAAAGCACTTTGGGGCGGGCCGACAACATTGAAGATTATGTGAAGGCTTATGAAGGAGGCGACCGCAAACCCGAACTGGTGTACAAATACGTGCGGGCATTGAACCGCTCCGGCAAACCCAATCCGCGCATTGTCAACGATTTTTTGCGCACGCAAAAAGACTTTGATTCCGACTTCAGCCGCAAAATTATTTTTGAAGGCACCAGTGAAGCCGATAGCCGCGCCTTCGAACTATTGGTGCAGCACCGCAGCGCCATTGCCCCTCTGGTTGGTGGCGAAGAAGCCGTAAAAAATAAAATTATCGCGGCTTGCAAAGCGACTGCCCAAAAAGGCATCACCATGCAAAACGAGGACTTGATCAAAGAGGCTAAGAAAAAAATACAAACCCACCTGCCGGATCGTGCGCAAGCCTTTGCTGCCCGCATGGACATGGACATGGCCGACAAACAAGACAATGCCAAGGATTACCTGAAAGCCGCCAAAGCCTACGCCAAAGCCGCTGCCAGTGAGCCCGTAACTGAGCTGCGCACTGTTGCTTTTGAACTCAAAAAACGCAGCGCCAATACCCCGGATGCCCTCGATGCAGCCATTGAACTGATGAAGGTGGCTTCCGAAAAAAGTGATCAATCCATTTACGCCCTCAGCTATGCTGATCTGCTGCTCAGCAAAGGAAAAGTTGCCGAAGCAAAAGCGGCGGCTGAAAAAGCGGTCAAGCTCTCCGAAAAAGAAGGAGAAGACAACCTGATCCGGGCCAAAGGGTATTTGGATAAATTGATGCAGCCGTAACAAAGGATTAGCGTAAGTAAACGGTTCATTCAGTGCTGATCCTTTGGCCTAAAAAAATGAACACTTAATTTTGCCCCACTACTCATCGCACAACCACACTTCATGCAAGACCAAGCAGAACAACGCACTGACATCAATACCCTCGGCGAGTTTGGACTCATCGAACACCTGACCCGCCAATTTCCGCTGGAAAACAGCTCATCCATCAAAGGGGTAGGCGATGATGCTGCGGTGATCGACAATGCCGGTTTTTTGACCGTAGTCTCTACCGATATGCTGGTGGAAGGCATCCACTTTGACCTGATGTATTCGCCGCTCAAACACCTGGGATACAAATCCGTGGCAGTCAACGTGTCGGACATCTACGCCATGAATGCACAGCCCAAACAAATCACGGTGAGCATCGCGCTGTCCAACCGCTTTTCATTGGAGGCTTTGGATGAATTGTACGAAGGCATTCGGCTGGCGTGCAAGCATTATGGGGTTGACTTGGTCGGGGGCGATACCAGTTCTTCCAACCGTGGCCTGATTTTGTCGATTACTGCGATTGGCCAGGGCACTGCAGAAAAAATGGTTTACCGCAATACCGCCAAAATTGGTGACCTGATTTGTATCACGGGCGACCTCGGTGCCGCCTACCTCGGCTTGCAGATTCTGGAGCGGGAAAAACAATTGTTCCTGTCCAACCCCGGCATTCAACCCGATCTGGAAGCCCAGAACTACATCATTGGCCGCCAACTGAAACCCGAAGCGCGCAAGGACATCATCGAGATGTTTGAAAAAAACCAACTGGTGCCTACTTCGATGATCGACATCTCGGATGGACTGGCTTCAGAGTTGTTTCACATTTGCACCCAGTCGGGTGTAGGAGCATTTTTGGAGGAATCGGGCATTCCGATTCACCCCGACACTGAATTACAGGCCATCAAATTCGGCCTGGATCCGGCGACCTGTGCGCTCAATGGTGGCGAAGATTATGAACTGCTCTTTACCATCAATCCGAAGGATGTGGACAAAATCCGCTTTTTACCGGATATCTACATTGCGGGGGAAATTGTGGAGGCCAAAGATGGCATCAATTTGCATACAAAAGGCGGGAATATTCATGCGCTGAAGGCGCAGGGTTGGCGGCATTTTGAGGGAGAGTGATAAGTCAGACTTGAGGCATCCCGTTAAAGCTTTGTGATTGTCCAATGATTTTGCAAGGCTTTTTGAGTTACGTTTTCACCATGGATTGCACAGATGAACACAGAACTTAGACAAAATCTGTCTTCATAAACTGTAAGTCATGACCATGTACTGTCACCTTGAAGCCAAAGAAATTATTACTTCCCGGAGGGCAATTTTCCCTCAAAAACTTTGTAAACATCGTCCCCAAATGCTTGGAGGTTCCCTCGCCTTCACTGATGCCGTGTGAACGGTTGGGATAAGCCATCATCTGGAACTGTTTGTTGTGTTTGATCAGCTCGTTGATCAACAGCTCTGCATTTTGGTAATGCACGTTGTCGTCTCCGGTGCCGTGTACGTAGAGCAATTTACCCTTGAGGTTTTTGGCGTACGTGATCGGCGAACCTTTCACAAAATCCTCCATATTTTCTTGTGGCAAACCCATGTAACGTTCCTGGTAAATGTTGTCGTAGCACAACTGATTCGCTACTGCGGCTACGGAGAAGCCCGCTTTGTAAATTTCAGGATGTTGGAACAGGAGGTTGAGCGTGGCACTGCCGCCGCCGCTCCAGCCCCATACCGCAACCCTGGAAGTATCGATGTATCCCCACTTGAAAATTTCTTTGGCGCCCATCGCCTGATCATGGATGTTGACCAGACCAATTTTGCGGTAAATGGATTTGCGCCAGGCTCGGCCTTTGGGAGCAGGAGTCCCCCGATTGTCTAGCGAGACGTAGACGTAGCCATCATCGGCCATGCTGCCCTGGTACATATTGGCATTCCCGGTGCCCCAGGAATTGTTTACGGTTTGTCCGGCGGGTTCGGTGTACACGTAAAACACCACCGGGTATTTTTTTTGTGGATCAAAATTAGTGGGTTTGACCACCCAGCCGTCCATGGTTACATTGTCGGGGGTGGTGACCTGAAAAAACTCCACCTTCGGGCCAACACTTTCCGTTTTCACCGCTTCTGCTTTAGGCTTAAGGGGTTTGCAATCGGGAATAGAGACCCAGTCGCTTTGCGGACGGGTATTGACATTGGAAAAGCGCTGCTGCGCAAAACGGCCGCTGGGTGAAAACTGATAGCCATATGTGCCCTGCGTATTGGCGGGTGAGAGGCGTTCCGCTTTGCCGCTGCCATCCAAATTTGTTTTGTAGAGGTATTTTTCGGCGGCGTTGTCCGGGGAGGCAATGAAATACACCACGTTGTTTTTTTCATCAATCAACCCCGGATCAATCACATCGTAATTGCCTGCGGTGATCAGTTTTTCCTGTTTGCCATCGCGGCTGATGCGGTAGTAGTGGCGCCAGCCATCCTTTTCGGTCAACCACAAGAATTCCTTCCCGCCGTTGATCCAATCCCAATCCTGATTGGGATCAAGTTGTACATCCACCCAAGCTTCATCTTTTTCTTCCAAAATAACCTTGGCCGTTCCATTGGTGATGTTGCACAGGAAAATTTTGCTCACCTGTTGTTTGCGGTCCAGTTGTTGCAGGACGATTTCGGTAGCATTCGCCGCCCAGCTCATGCGGGGGATGTAATGCTGCCGATTGTCGCCGGGCACGTTCATCCAGCGGGTAGCGCCCCCTTTGACGGGTACAATGCCAACGCGACAAGCTGAAGGCGTCTCGCCAACTTTGGGGTATTCTACGGGAATGGTGTACGAATAAATAGAATCGGTGGTATTCATCATCAGGAAGTACTTCACCGCAGTGGCGTCGATTTGCCAGTAGGCAATGTTGTTGCCATCAGGGCTCCAGCGAAAGCCATCGCGACAGAAAAATTCTTCTTCATAGGCCCAATCAAAGGTGCCATTGATGATTTTGTCGGTACCGTCCTTGGTCAATTGGGTGGTTTTGTTGTCCGCCAGATTTTCCACATAAAGGTTGTGTTTACTGACATAGGCCACTTTGCTGCCATCGGGCGAAAATTTGGCGAACATCAGCGAAGAAACTGGAAGGTTTGCCCCCAATTGTTTGAGTGTTTTTTTATCCAGGTCCAATACCCAGTAATCACCCCGGGTATCCATCCGCCAAACCCGGACGGAATTGGTATAAATCAATGCTTTGCGGTTGTCTTTCGAAAGTTGGAAAGAGCGCACCCGCAAGGCCTGGGTTTTTCCCGCAGGCGTAAGCATCGCCGCGTCGGCAATGACACTCCGGGTCTGTTCGGGTAGGGTGTATTGTACAATCTCGCTTTTTTCGCTGGTCCAATAGGCATTGCCATCCTTGGTCCATTGATTTCCGCCCCCTTGGGCAGATAAGTTGGTGTGGACTAAAGCCAGCAGCACCACAATGATACACACGCGCTGATATACAGCAGAAATGAGTAGGGTAAACTTATTCATATGCCTGACAATTTTGGGAAAGTTAAGAGAAATAATAAGCAATAAGCGCGCTGGAAACCAAAAACTGCCGTGTGCAGGGAATTGGTCGACGAAGGAAGGATTGGCGTTGGAAGCCGGAGGCATAAAAAAAGAGCATCCTCCAAGAGGATGCTCCAAGATTCCCTAAAATCACCCGAATTATTAATCAATAATAGCGATTAACTGTCACAAATAAACAGGTTTTGAACAGGGTATTCGATGACATTTATCATGAATCCCTTTTGATTTTCATCATGCACGAAATAATGCTGCAATTTTTTTATTTCAATTCCTGAAAGTCACCCCTTTACTTTGATTTTGCTCATTGTCTTCCGATCAGGTTTTTGGCTTTTTTGCAACAAGTTCAACTTCAACTTACGATCATGAGCCAAATAAAAAAGATACTGTTCCCGACCGATTTTTCGCCAACTGCGCAAAATGCTTTCAAACACTGTTTGATTCTGGCCGACTACTACGAGGCGAAGGTCGAAGTTGTCCACGTGGTTTTTCCTGAATATGCCGCGCTGGACATGCCTGTGGTATCCATGACTACAACCCGCGAAAAAGCTGAAGCAGCCCTGACTGTTCTTGGTTCTTTTGTAGAATTGGGGATGACCCAAACCCAGGAATTTTACACGTTTAAAAATTCACCCAGCGTTGAGCAAATGGTGGAAATTGGGGTTCCCATTGGCACCATCTTAAAACTGGCCGATGAAAAGCACATCGACTTAATCA
Source organism: Haliscomenobacter sp. (assembly GCF_016718685.1). Taxonomy (GTDB): domain Bacteria; phylum Bacteroidota; class Bacteroidia; order Chitinophagales; family Saprospiraceae; genus Haliscomenobacter. The sequence continues at coordinate 42,590 of NZ_JADKCX010000021.1, forward strand.
TGCTCGGCACCAAAGGCGAACACAATACCCTGGAAAGAGCCTTTGGCAGTGTAAGCACCGGGGTGCTCGAACACGCCCTTTGTCCGGTGATGGTCATACCTGAGTTTGCCCACTGGAAACCTACCCATATCGTAGCTTATGCCAGCGATTTATCGGAATCTGATCCCTACCATTTTTGGAAAGCAGCAGATATCTTGACGCCCTTTCATCCGCTGGTGCATGTGGTGAACATCCACAAAGGGGAAGCCCACGATGAAGTAGCCATTGATGAGTTGAAAAAGATTTTCAGCAGCAATACCCCCGCCGTACAAATTTCTTTTCACCAGGAAAAACACGATTCCATTACCGCAGGCATAGAAACCTTTGTAGACAATTATGGCGTAGATTTATTGATGATGTATTCCCCGCATCGTTCCTGGATTGAACGTTTGTTTCACCACAGTCAAACCCGCGATCTGGCTTTTACCACTCGGATTCCCATGCTGGTGATTAAGCGTTGAGGGAGCTTGAGAAGTTGAGTTTTAAGTTCGGCGAGCGACATGCACTACTTAATCAACTTTCAACTTTAAATCCTATTTTTAAGCCATGAAACTATTGTACAACAGCGTTTGCCAACGCCACGATACGGGAATGCATCCAGAAAACAAGAAGCGGCTGGAGGTGTTTTCCGACATTCCGGAAACCGTTTTTTTAGATGGGGAACCCTATCTGGAGTTGATTCACGATCCAAAATACATCCAACAAGTTCGTGAAACCTCACACCTGGGTGGGCATTTGGACGAAGACACCGTCGTTTCGGAAGGAAGTTTTATGGCTGCCTGTCACGCCGTAGGCGCTACCATCCAGGCCATGCACAACCAGGATTTTGCGCTGGTGCGGCCACCGGGCCACCATGCATATCGCGATCGGGCCAGTGGTTTTTGCCTGTTCAACAATGTGGCCATCGCCGCCCAACTGGCGGTGAATGAAGGAAAAAAAGTACTCATTTTTGATTTTGATGGCCATTTGGGTGATGGCACGTCGGATATATTTTATGGCTCCAATCAGGTCATGTACTGGTCTATGCACCAATATCCAGCGTTTCCTGGACACGGTTTTGTCAATGAACTGGGTGCAGGTGAAGGCTTGGGTTACACCCTCAACATGCCCTTGCCTCCCGGCAGTGCCGACGATATTTTTTTGGATGCAGTAGGGCATTTTTTGCCCATCGCCGAGCAGTTCCAACCCGATGTGGTGGCAGTTTCCGCTGGTTTTGACGCACACCAATACGACTTGTTGCTGGATTTAAAAGTAAGCACCAATACGTACTACCGCATTGGCCAGTTGCTCAGCGAAAATTTTGCCCATGTTTTTGCTGTATTGGAAGGGGGGTACAACATCCCTGAACTGCAAAAATGTGTTTATGCTTTTGAAGCGGGCATCAACGGCCTGAATCTGCCTCCTCCTTGTGAAGAAGTGCGTACAACCTCCGGTATGCGCGTGTGGGAAACGTACGAAATGTACTTGCACGGCGCATTGGGGAAATTGAAAAGCAATTGGAGAATTTAACAGGGTTCGGGGTTTTCGTCGTTCGAGGTTCTGGGAGCAATGCTCGCCACGACCCCGAACCCTGAACCCGAAACCCTGAACCCCCGAACCCAAACTCAAACCCTAAAACCCTCGAACCATGCCCACTGATACCATCGTTGCCCTCGCTACCCCGCCCGGAATTGGGGCCATTGGCGTCATCCGTTTGTCTGGGCCACAAGCCATCCAGATTGTTGATGCAGTTTTTTATGGAAAAAAACTCGACAAACAAGCCAGCCATACCATCCATTTTGGCACCATTCGGGATGAGCAAGATCACATTTTGGACGAAGTCCTGGCTTCACTTTTTGTGGAACCCCGCTCATATACTGGAGAAAATGTAGTAGAAATCTCCTGCCACGGCTCCAATTACATCATCCAGGAGTTGATTCGATTGTTCATTCGGAAGGGTGCCCGTTTGGCGCAGCCGGGGGAATTCACCTTGCGGGCCTTCCTCAACGGGCAGATGGACCTCTCGCAAGCCGAGGCGGTGGCCGATCTCATTGCGTCGAGTTCCGAAGCTGCGCAACAAGTGGCCATCAAACAACTGCGGGGCGGGATTTCGAGCGAGATCAAAAAACTGCGCCAAGAGCTGATCGATTTTGCCAGTTTGATTGAATTGGAACTGGACTTTGGCGAGGAAGACGTGGAGTTTGCCAACCGTGATCAATTGCGGAATCTGGTGGAAAAACTGATCCGCCTGATGCACAAATTGCTCGATTCCTTCCAATTGGGCAACGCCATCAAAGAAGGGGTGAATACCGTAATTGCCGGGCGGCCCAACGCCGGGAAGTCAACGTTACTCAACGCTCTGCTCAATGAAGAGCGCGCCATTGTCAGCGAAATTGCGGGCACGACGCGGGACACCATCGAGGAGTCGCTCAACATTCAGGGCATCCAGTTTCGGATCATCGACACAGCGGGCATCCGCGAGGCCTCGGATACCATTGAGGCGATCGGAATCAAAAAACCCTGGAAAAAGTGCGGCAATCCGCCGTACTCCTCTATATTTTTGACGTGATCAAGACCCAACCTGCCCAGTTGGAAGCCGACCTCGCCCAACTGCTGCATCCCAATACCCAACTCCTGGTGGTGGCCAACAAAATGGACCTCAACCCCTACACCGAATACAAGCATTACGCCAACCCCCACTTCACGGCCGAGCAATGGATTCCCATCTCGGCAGCCAATGAAATGAACATCGAATACCTCAAAGAACGCCTCTACCAAACCGTAGTAAGCAACGAAGTGAGCATGGACGCCGCCATTGTGAGCAACGTCCGGCATTACGAGGCCTTGCAAAAGGCCAAAGAAAGCCTGGAAGCCGTCATTCAAGGCTTGGGCAGCGCGGTGACCACCGATTTTATCGCCATGGACATCCGGCATTCCCTGGCCTATTTGGGTGAAATTACCGGGGAGATTTCGACGGAAGATTTGCTGGACAATATTTTTTCGAGGTTCTGTATCGGAAAATAAGCTCATCGACATAATTACTTTTTTCGAATTCCAAAAAATATTATGTTTTAATCTTGAAACCTGTGGTACCACTTCTCCGTATAAGCCATTTATACCGTGCGTATTAAGTGCACAACTTATTTACACCTGGATCATACTATGGAGAACACCACCATCAAAAGCGGCTACGCCTTTCCGGCGCAACTGCCTACCTACAGCCCTCAGCACTGGTTTACCTTTTTGTTTCGCTTCAACCAGACCGACACCATTCGCAAGCTTTATCCGATGATCATTTTGATCTGTATTTATTCGGGTTTGGTGGCTTATTTGGAGATGGAGGTTTGGCAACTCACCGAAAAGAGCTACGTGCGCAACATTTCGGTGATGCATTCCCTGTTGGGTTTTGTCATTTCCTTTTTGCTGGTTTTTCGCACCAACACGGCCTATGAACGTTGGTGGGACGGACGCCGATTGTGGAGCCAGCAAGTGCAACACAGCCGCAACCTCGCCATTAAGCTGGCGGCTATGCTGCCGGACGATGCCAAAGAACGCGGGTATTTCCGGATTTTGATTCCCGCCTATGCCAGTGCTTTGTTGCGACACCTCAACAAAAGAGTGCCAGATCAAGGCAATGAAATGGATGCCTTGCCAGGTGATTTACAAGTTCAACTGGATTATGAAAAACACATCCCCAACCAATACGTTGGTTTGATGCACCAATATTTGCAAAACATGTTTCGCGAGGGGCGATTGCAGTGGGGTCAAGTACTGTTCGTCAACCCCGAATTGCAGGCATTTACCGAAATATGCGCCAGTTGTGAGCGCATCCGCTACACGCCCATCCCGCGCTCGTACAGCAGTTTTCTCAAAAAATTCATTTTTATTTACATCATGACCCTGCCCTTTGGGTACGTGTTCAATCTGGGTTATTTCATCATTCCCATCGTGGCTTTTGTGTTTTATGTACTGGCCAGTTTGGAGCTGATTGCCGAAGAAATTGAAGATCCTTTTGGCGGGGATGACAATGATTTGCCCCTCCTGCGGATTGTGCAGGGCATCAAAAGCCAGGTGGAAGAGGTATTGTAGCTTTAGTTGAAGGATTTAAGGGTTGAAAAGTTTGGGCGCTACAAGGCATTACAGTGGTAATGGAAATTGTGCATTATCTAACATTTCCAACTTTTCGGCGCAGCAACTTTTCAACTTTTACCAATATCTTTTATAACTTAAGGCCCAAAGGAGAGCGACCATGAAATACGATCCGATCAATCCGGAATTTTTTACCACCAACCGCAAGCGCTTCATGCGCAAAATGCAGCCCGATTCACTGGCAATTTTTTACGCCAATGACTTGATGCCCCGCAGTGGTGATACCTTTTTTCCTTTCCGACAGAATTCGGGTTTGTTTTACCTCAGTGGCTTGGATCAGGAAGAGACCATCGTGGTGTTGTTCCCGGATTGCATCAAGGAAGGATTTCAAGAATTGGCTTTTGTCAAACGCACCAGTGACTACATCGCCATTTGGGAGGGTGAAAAATACAGCAAAGAGCAAGCTCGAGCGGTATCGGGCATCCAAAAAATTTATTGGCTGGATGAAATGCCCGCCATTTTGCACGAACTCATTTTGCTCGCCAAACGGGTCTACATCAATACCGAAGAACACGATCGTTTCATCCCCGAGTTGCCTACCCGCAACATGCGCATGGCTCGCGAACTCATGGAGCGTTACCCCGGGCACAAATACCACCGCTCGCAACCCATCCTCAAAAAACTGATGATGAACAAGCAGCCAGTGGAAGTGGAACTCATCCAGCAGGCCATTGGCATCACCGGAAAAGCCTTCCGCCGGGTGCTCGAATTTGTACGCCCAGGCGTAATGGAATACGAAATAGAAGCAGAAATTGCCCATGAGTTTTTGCGCAACCGCGCCAGTGGCCATTCCTACGATCCCATCATTGCTTCCGGTTCCAATAGTTGTGTGTTGCATTATACCCGCAACAACCAACAGTGTAAGGCTGGCGATATGTTGTTGATGGATTTTGGAGCTGAATATGCCCACTATGCTTCCGACCTGACGCGAACCATTCCGGTCAGTGGTCAATTTACGACCCGCCAACGCAGTGTATACGAGTCCGTCTTGCGCATCATGCGCGATGCTCAGCAGTTGTTGGTACCCGGCACCACCCTGGAAGAATACAGCAAAGAAGTGGTGAAAATGATGGAGAGCGCACTGATTGACCTGAAATTGCTAACCCGCAAGGACATCGATCAGCAAAACCCGGAATTACCGCTCTACAAACAATACTTCATGCACGGCACTTCCCACCATTTGGGGATGGACGTTCACGATCTGGCCGATCGCTACGTGCCCATTCAGGAGGGCATGGTCTTCACTTGTGAGCCGGGCATTTACATCCGCAATGAAAACCTTGGCATCCGCATTGAAAATGACATTTTGGTCACCGAGAATGGCCCCGTGGATTTGATGGCCAGCATCCCCGTTGAAGCGGAGGAAATAGAAGAATTGATGTCGGTGATGATTTCGGAGTAAGTATGTTTTCACCACAGATGGCCACAGATTAACACAGATTTTTTCTCATTTAAATCTGTGCAAATCTGTGGCCATCTGTGACAATCACTAGTGAAAAAAGCCACTGTAGGCTGATATTTAAAACTTCACCACGCGCTCGATCCGCTGCCGCCCATTGGCCTGTAAACGAACAAAATACATGCCCGCCGGCAATTGCGCCAGGTTGATCGGAACATCTGCTTGCTGCACCCCGCTCAATTGCACTTGATTCAATACTTGCCCAATCGGACTGATCAGCTGTACCTGCAAATTGCTTCTTTCACGGAGCGTTACCCGCAACAAGGCCTGATCATTCGTAGGATTCGGCGCGATGCTCAGTTTGTCTACTGGCAAATCCTGATCCCGTGTCGAAACCGTAAATTTCACTTCCAAATCCAGTACCGAAGAACAGCCAAAACGATCAGTTACGGTGACGCTGTACAAACCGGCTTGCAACTGGGCAAGACTGGCCGTAGTCGCCCCGGTTGTCCAGCGGTATTTGTACGGCGCCCCATTGGCCGCGCCACGTACGCTGATCGAGCCATTGCGCAGGGTTGCGCCAGTGGCGTTGCGAATGGTGCTGGCCAGATCCAATTTGGCCGGGCAACGGTTCAGATTGATGTTGTCGATATCGATCCAATAATCACCTCCGCCGCGGGTAGCCACCAAACGAATCTGGATGAATCGGGTCGCGTAAGCGCCCAATTTTACCGTAACGCGGCGCAGCTGGGTTGAAGTCACGTGATTGGTCGAAGTGATGGATTGCAACAAGACAAAGTTGCGACCGCAGTCAATCGACACAAACACATCCAGGCGGTCGTTCGCCGTAAGCTGGGTAGCCGTCACATTGCTGCCCGACACGTTGACATACCGGTATTCAAAAGTAAGGCTATCGTTGGCAGCGATGGGACCAAACGTAGGACTTGTAGCCCGTAAGCTGGCGTCGCCGCTGAACAAATTATCAGAAAGGGTAAAACTGCTGTTGCCCCGGTCTTTTACCACCACGGCGTCGGCGTCGATTGTCCAGTCGCGGGGAATCCCTCCTCTTTCAAAGTCTTCCCCGAAAGGAACTGGATAAGCCGAATTGAAGGTAAAATACGCTGTATCATTGGAGGCCTGCACATCACCTACGATCCAGGCTTTGATGTTGTAGGTGCCGGGCGTAGCCGTGTTGAACGTTCCGCGGAAGGTGTAGGCATTTTTGGCGTTTGGCTGCAAGGTAAATCCACCTACGTTTTCTGTAACCACCGGGCCATTGTTGATGCGGTAAGCCACATTAAAACCAGTGGAGTTGTTCCGACTGAGGTTGCCAATCGAAAACGCCAATTGATCATTGGCATTGCCGCAGGGATCAGCGCTGGTATTGCGGACGCTCAAGGCCAACAAATCGCGGGTGGGAACGTGTACTTGAATGTTGTCGATCAGCGCGCCTTCGAGGTTATTGGCAAAATCGGACAAAAAGGCAAAACGAATGCGCACATTAGGCGCAGTTGCAGTACCGGGCAATGGATGCGAGGCGGTAAACCAACCGCGTACGCCCCCATTGCCATTCCAGATTTGGCGGGTAACGTCGTTGTACCAGTTGATGCCGCTGGTATTGTCGCCTAGTTTTGCCCAGGAAACGCCTCCATCCGTACTCAGTTCCACCCACAGTCCATCACAGCAGCCTTCCATGTCTAGCTGGAGGGCAAAAGTCAAAACAGGATCAGCACTCAGGTTGGAAAAATCGAAACAAGGTGAGGCCAGATAAGATACCTCGCTGCTATTATAGCTTCCGCTCAGGCTGGTGGCCCAAACCTGCGAGCCACTGAAAGCCTGATTGAGCAGCCGTTTATTGGGGTTGCCCAATTGCCAGCTGGGGTTGACACTACTTTGGTCTACGGTCCAGCCCGTGAAACGATCTTCGAGCAGGTTCACGTGCGGGTAAGACACAATGGTAGGTAAGCTGGTGAAGGTATAACGCAGGGTATCATTTTCAGGTATACTGTCCCCCTTCATCTCCGTCCAGGCATCAATCACATAATCTCCCGGAGGAAAAGCATATTGGTTGTCAAATTCGGCTACATCAGCACTATCGCGCCCAACCACACCGGTATAAACGCCATCCTGGGGCATTTGAATGGGTACGGGCATGCCATTTACCGCATATTTAAAGGGAACCAGCGATTGAGGTTCGCCGCCATAGTTGCTGATCAATACCTGTACGGTATCGCCACCTTCCAACCCACATCCGGTAGTCGGGCTTAGTACTCCCGAAATGCCCAAATCAATGGCAAAGCGGGTATTAAACGCAAAGGGCCCCAACACCAAACTGGTGTCGGCCGGATTGCTACAAATGACACTCAAATAAAGCTCGTAGCTGGTATTTTGGGTCAGGCCACGCAAAATAGTACGGGTAGCCGTGCTGCGCACTACTGTACCTGCTCCCTTATTGGGAAGGAAACCTTTTTTGCCGTATTCAAGCAGATAAGTTCCCCCAGGGACATTGCCCACCCAACTCAGTTGAGCACTGAAGGCACGTACATCTTCAAAGGTGACGCTGGGCCCCGGAGGTGGAGCACAAGTCGGGCAAATGATTTTACTGCGCAAAACTATGCCAGCCGCAGGTTTATTGCTACCCGTAGTGTACACAACTTTACCTTCCTGATCCAGTAAGGAGTAAGCAACTTCCTGATCAAAAGGACCGGGTTTGTAGCTGAGCCGCAGGCTGTCACCATTGTTCAAGGCCAGATAATGCCGCGCCTGAGCCCCATTGGTCAGGGTATACACCGTGGCCGTAGTATTGATGCGTACTTCCAATTGGGCGCCATTCCAACCATCGCCAAGTTGATCATTCAAATCTAGCGTGTAGACACAGGGGTTAGCTTGGGCGTAAACCTGCTGGGCAAGGCAAGTAAGGGAAAAGAGAAAAAGTAGAGCCTTAATCCACTTCATAGTAATTGTTTTGTAGAAATTTAAGCATTGAGCGTATCTTCGAGGCTGTTCCAATTTTATCTTTGCGCGCGATATGGCTAAATTTGGACAAGCTCTAGCGACCTGCTAAAGTTAGTAATTTAATCCATATTGCACTTTCTTTAACGTCAGGAGTGAAAACAGACGACACTATTTTACCGCAAAAATAAACCTTTTGACGGGTCTGATGTTAGCTATTGGTGAATTTAAAAGTGCAATTCACGTTAAAGTCAAGATTCTAAATCACTGAAAAAAAACGCCTTAACAAGTGGCAGTATACTCTATTCGGGACTTGGAAAAACTTTCAGGGATCAAAGCACACACGATCCGCATCTGGGAGCAACGTTACGGAGTCATTGCTCCTAAGCGGACCAAGACCAATATTCGTTACTACCAGGATGACGACCTCAAGTTCCTGCTCAATGTGGCCTTGCTCAACAAGAATGGCATCAAAATTTCCAAAATTGCCCTCATGACCCGGCAGGCTGTGGCCGAAAAGGTGGCGGCCATTTCCGAAATCAATTTTGAATACAGCACCCAACTAGACGCCCTGACCATTTCGATGATTGAAATGGATGAGCAAAAATTTGACCGCATCATTTCTACCAATATCCATCAATTGGGCTTTGAGCGCACCATGCTCGAAGTCATCTACCCTTTCCTCGATAAATTGGGGGTGCTTTGGCTGACGGGTTCGATCAATCCGGTACAGGAAAATTTCATCAGTTACCTCATTCGCCAAAAAATCATTGTTGCCATCAACAATGAACCCATTCCTCAAGGAAGCCACGTCAAAAAATTCATTGTCTATTTGCCTGAGGGAGAGAAACAGGAATTGAGTTTGCTCTTCATGCACTACATCCTCAAGTCACGCCGCAACCAGGTGCTTTATCTGGGACAGGACATTTCATTGTCCGATCTGCGCGATGCCTGCAAAGTGCACAAGCCTGATTTCATTTTTACCATGATCAGCGAAACTTTCTCCAAAGAACCAGTGCAACGCTACGTTGACAAACTGTCCGAAACCTTCCCCGATTCCCAGATCTTGTTATCGGGTTATCAGGTTGTGGCGCAAAAAGTATCTCCTTCACACAATGTCCGAGTACTGCGCAGTTTGGACCATACCCTGGAATTTCTAGAATTGTTGACCCAGCCGGAGCCCCGGCGAAGTGGGGGAGTTGCTCAAGCTTCCATGGCCAGTCCGCAATAATGAAAGGTCATTTCAAGGTGAGCCTAAATCAATTTCATTTGATAGATCAAAGCCGTGTCTCCAACTTGGGCACCATCATCTCCTTCCAGGCCCGGAAATCCCCCGCCTGAATGTGTGCCCGCGCTTCTCCTACCAACCACAAGAAAAAAGACAAATTCTGCAAGGTAGCAATCTGCATCCCCAAAATTTCACTGCTGTGGATCAGGTGCCGCAGGTAGGCTTTAGAATAAAAGCGGCTACTATGGCAAGGGCTATTGGCATCAATGGGTGAAAAATCGTCCTTCCACTTGGCGTTGCGCATGTTCAGGATGCCCTCAGCCGTATACAATAGCCCATGACGGGCATTGCGGGTGGGCAATACGCAGTCAAACATATCGATGCCCAGGGCAATACTTTCCAGGATGTTCACCGGTGTACCCACCCCCATGAGGTAGCGCGGTTTGTCGGCGGGTAAAACGCCACAAACCAGCTCGGTCATGGCGTACATGTCTTCAGCGGGTTCGCCTACCGAAAGTCCTCCAATCGCGTTGGCTGGCCGGTTGAACGCCGCAATGGCCTCTGCCGACTGAATCCGCAAATCCGTATAAGTACTCCCTTGTACGATCGGGAACAAGGTCTGTTCGTACCCATAAAGCCCTTCCGTTTGGTCAAAACGCTCACAGCAACGCGCCAACCAACGATGGGTCATTTCCATCGATTTTTTGGCGTAGCCATATTCACACGGGTACGGGGTACACTCGTCAAAAGCCATGATGATGTCGGCACCAATGATGCGCTGGATGTCGATGGCGCGTTCAGGCGAAAAAAAGTGGGGAGAACCATCGATGTGGGAATTAAAAGTAACCCCTTCTTCTTTGATTTTGCGGGTATTGCCCAGTGAATACACCTGATAGCCCCCGCTATCGGTTAAAATGGGATGATTCCAACCATTGAATTTGTGCAAACCACCCACCTGCTGTAAAATATCGATACCCGGGCGCAAGTACAAATGGTAGGTATTCCCCAAAATAATTTGTGCTTTGATCTCCGTTTCCAATTCATGCTGATGCACCGCCTTGACGGTACCTGCGGTACCCACGGGCATAAAAATGGGAGTTTGGATCTCCCCATGAGCAGTTTGAATGACCCCGGCACGAGCTGAGGATTGAGGGTCTTTATGGTCGATGTTGAACGAAAACATGGATGATGAAGATTTTACAGGCGGTATCGATCGCGGTCCATTTTCAACACAATGCCCATCATGGCCGAGAAGGCCAGGAAAGAGGAGCCACCCCGACTGATAAACGGCAGGGGAATTCCGATCATGGGGGTTACCCCGATGGTCATGCCAATGTTGATGAAAAAGTGGATGAATAAAATCCCGACGAAACAATACGTATAGACCCGCGCGAAATTAGACCGTTGCCGCTCAGCGATGATGGTGAGCCGCAGCATCAACACCAAAAACAGCGCTACAATGCCCAAGGCCCCAATAAAACCTTGCTCTTCGCCTACGGTACAAAAAATGAAATCGGTAGGTTGTTCGGGCACATAGCTGTACCGCGTCATACTTCCTTGCAAAAATCCTTTGCCCAGAAAGCCCCCCGAGGTAATAGCGGTTTTGGACTGCATGAAGTTGTACATCGATTTACAGTCGGCACAGGATTCGGGTTTGAGCCACACCAAAATGCGGTCGGCCTGGTGGGGTTTGAGTACCTTGAATACCGCATAGTTGGCCGAAAAACACATCCCTACACCCAGCGCAATGGCAATTGCTGCCGTACCTACTTCCCGCACCCCTTTGCGGCTGGCATAAATCAGGCCCCACAACAAATAAACTCCGCCCAAAGTCGCCAGGCTGTACAGCCCGAGCTCAAAGTACCAAGCAACTACTGCTGCCAGACCCAAAACCGCAACCATTCGTTTCAGCTGGGTGGATTCTTTATACAAGCTGGACAGGTACCATAATCCGATGCTCAAAATCAGTATAGACACAATCACCGGATCAAAAATCAGCCCCAGCAACAAAATGGCCAGAATGGTAAATGCCGCGAGGTAATAGTTGGGAGATAGTCCTTCGCGGTACATCGCAATAAAAAACGATACAAATACAATCGCGGATCCCAAGTCCCCTTGCATCAAAATCAGCGCCATGGGGATGAGCAACATGCCAAAGGCGATGAATTGGCTCCTGAAACTTTTTAAATTGGTGCTGGGTGTACTCAGAAAAGCGGCCATGGCCATGGCCGTGCCCACCTTCGCAAACTCCGAAGGCTGGAGTGACAAACCAGCAAAAGTATACCAGGAACGGTTGCCGTGAATTTCGGTGCCAAAAAAGGGTACCCCCAACAGCAAGACCATGGTAAGCGTATAGAGGGGATAGGCCAGCAATTGCCAGATTTTCCAGTCGAGGGTCAGAATGGTACCCATTGCCACGAAGGAAATGGCCATCCAGATCAACTGTTTGCCCACCGATGAACGGAGGAAACCTACCTTTTCGAATTCAATGTAGGTAGAGGCGTAAATCATCATCACCCCAAAAACCACCAAACCCAAATAAACGGAAAAAACAACCCAATCGATTGTTTTTGTACCAGTGAATTTACCTAGCATAATGTTTTACAAGGGCTAATAACCAATGAAATCACTCGGACTAATTTGATTGTCCTGTACCATATAAGACCCTGGATAGGCACCGCGTACAAGTTCCTGCAAACGCATGGCTTCCAGTTTGGTATGGTAAGCGCCCACCCGCAACAGGTAATACGGACGCTCGTGTAGCCAGGTTATCGGAACAAACGGATATTGTGCTTTGAAATTGCTCAGTACCTCGTCCAGTTTTGGTCGGTCGGTAGTGGCCAAGATTTGCAGGCGCCACCCACGGATGTAAGGCTTTTGTTTGTTGTTTTCGGTGTATTGACTCAGCAAAGTGCTGATTGCTGGATCTTCCACGATTTGAATGTGCTGAAGCCCCTGCGCCCGAACAGCGCAGCAAGCCCAAAAGACGAGGAACAAAACCCCAAAGGCGCGCTGCATGTTTTTTTTTGCGAAAATACGAAAAATTGCCGAAAAATGATGCTTAATACGCGGCACTATCCCCACTTCCTCCCTTGACGATGGCTACGCCAGAAGAGGTGCCGATGCGGCTGGCGCCCGCCTCGATCATGGCTTTGGCATCGGCAAAATTGCGGATACCGCCCGAGGCCTTGATGGCTATTTTATGTTGAAGTAAAGTCCCCATCCGGTGTACGGCCTCCAACGTAGCCCCTCCGCCATTGAAACCAGTAGAGGTTTTGGCAAAATCTGGCTCCAAATCTGCCAGGATTACACAAGCCTTTTCCAATTCATCTGGTGTGAGCAAAGCAGTTTCTAAAATGATTTTTATTTTTTTGCCCTTCATACGTGTCGCGGTAACCAGGCTATCAAGGTCGCTACGTACATGCGACCACAACTGGCTTTTCACCGCACAGAGGTTGATTACGGCGTCAATTTCATCTGCTCCATCTTCGATGGCTCTTTTGATTTCTTCCACTTTTGCGGCAGTACTGGAATACCCCAAAGGGAACCCCACTACGGTAGCTACTTGTACTTTTTCGGGGCAGATTCCAACCAGCGAAAGGCATCGTGTACATAGTAAGGTGGAATACACACCGCAGCAAAACCGTATTCCTGCGCCTCGCCACAAAGTTGGCGGATGTTTTCCAAAGTGGAATCGGGCTTAAGTAGCGTATGGTCAATGTATTCAGCAACGTTCATTTCAGGATGTATAATTTGTAACTTAATTTGTTAAAATCAATGCAACATGCAATATTAAGTTGCCCGAAAGATAGGGTAAATTAACCTAGCGAAATAGATAATTAACATTTAATTTGTGGAACGCAAAATCTACCGAAAGTCTCGTTTTATGAACACCACCGATAATCAAGTGCTGTTGGAGTGCGTGCCAAATTTTAGTGAAGGACGCAATCCGGTCGTCATCGAGTCCATTGCGGCGGCAATTCGCCAAATTGCCGGCGTCAAATTGTTGCACGTAGATCCCGGTTACGACGCCAACCGAACCGTCATGACCTTCGTGGGTGCGCCTTTGGCCGTGGTAGAAGCCGCGTTTCAAAGCATCAAAACCGCCAGCCAACTGATCGATATGCGCCAACAACAGGGTACCCATCCCCGCATGGGGGCTACCGATGTCTGCCCTTTGGTACCCATAGCCGGAATGTCCCTCAATGAGGCCGTAGTACTGGCCCGTGCATTAGGGCAAAGGGTGGGCAGTGAATTGAACATCCCGGTATACCTGTACGAGGATGCGGCCCAGGACCCCCAACGGCGCAACTTGGCCACGATCCGCCAGGGAGAATACGAAGGTTTGGCCCAAAAAATCCGTCAGCCGGAATGGACACCCGACTACGGCCCGACCCAAGAACCATTTCCTGCCGGAGCCACGGTCATTGGTGCCCGTAAGTTCCTCATTGCCTACAACGTCAATTTGAATACCACCGACGTCAGTTTGGCCAAGCGCATCGCTGAAAAAGTGCGCGCGAGTGGCTACAAGGTTAAAGACGAACAGGGAAACATCCAGCAGATACCAGGGCGTTGCCCCGGCGTAAAAGCCATTGGCTGGTACATGCCCGGCTATGGCAAAGCCCAGGTGTCGATGAACATTACCGACCTAGACCTCACGCCTGTCCACGCGGCGTTTGTAGCTTGCCAGCAGGAAGCCCAACACCTGGGCGTGGAAGTTAGTGGATCAGAGTTGATTGGCCTGGCCCCACTCCGGGTATTCCTGGAGGCCGGGCATTACTTTGCCCCTAACGAATCCGCTGCCGATCGTTTGATTGAAATTGCCATTGTACATTTAGGATTGAGGGAGCTTAAAGGATTTGATCCTGCACATAGGATCCTGGAACAGTGTATACAAAACGAGGAAGGGTAAAAAAGTTACCACGAAAAAAATTTGGTGCTGCGCAAAAAGTTTTTCTTAGGTTCAGGTTTAAGGGGTTTAGACGTGTTCACTTTAAAGGATACCATTTTAGTAAGGTTCCCATAATGCAACCACACAAAATAACTGCCAGGCTTTAGACCCTCAACTGGAAACTGTAAGGTTTGACTGCCTTTTTCCAAATTGATTTGTTGCTCAAAACAGGGTGTTCCCAGTTTGTCTTGCACGATTAAGCTCACGCTTTGTGGTTTGTCACTTTTCACATCTAGTACAGCAGTTCTTTCTTCGGTCAAAATGTAGATTTCTCCTAGCTCCATCCAATTTTTTTTTCTTGTGACGAAAAAACAGGTAAAAGGTCATGCTTTTTTGGGAAAAGAAAAAATGATAAGAAGTATAAATATGTTACAAATATGATAAAAATATAGTTTAGTAAAGGTATATACATAAAAAAAGCCTTCCGGAGAACCGAAAGGCTTGGGTGGGTAATGACGGATTCGAACCGCCGACCCTCTGCTTGTAAGGCAGATGCTCTAAACCAGCTGAGCTAATCACCCTCTTTTTATTTGCCCTGAACACATTTGCTCAAAAGCGTGCGCAAATATATGCCCACATTTTAGTTTGCGCAAGTCCTGACCGCATTTTTTTTGGAAAAAATAAAAAAGCCGATGAAATAGCAATCTCCACCGGCATCATATGTGAACAAAAGTATAAGCTTATTCTATTCTTCCTCCAGGAAGAGATCTTGCCGCCAATCGTTGAATTCCTGCAAGATTTCATTGGTTTCCCCCATGTCAAAATCTTCAGGATCAAACTCTTCGATCCAATCGATAATTTCTTCGTGTTGGGGGTGGTTGGGGTTTTTAAGGGCATCCAGAAAATCTGCATATCCAGGTGCTCCACCACAATCTTCGGGTGGGCAATTGCGAGCGCCGCCCAGGCAAATGGGGCAATCCGTTTCTTCCGTCGTGATTTTTTCCACCGTCAACAAATGTCCCCAATGGTCACCAAAATCGTAAATGTACCGTATGGTATCGCCTACTTGTAAATTGAGATCGATCAGCATAATCGATTCACTGTCTTACAAATTGGCATCCGTATCCCACATTTCTTCTTCATCAGGCAACAAACCGATTTTGCGCTCTTTGATTTGAAATTCAAATAAATGGGCATTTTCCCAACCCATGACGATTTGAAGAATCTCGTGCAGATCAAAAAAAGTCTCGGTTTGATCTATCTGAAAAGTACGCCAGATGAGCGGATTGATTCCCTCCAACTGGACTTTTAATTGTAAGCTCGCCACTGTTAAAAATTTTGGTTCAATCTACGAGTAATTTGGCAAAGATAGGTAAGAATGATGAATTATGAATGAGGAATGATGAATGTAAGCAAGCCTCCTTAAGTCTAAGAATAAAATCAATTCATCATTCATCATTCATCATTAATACCACTCCTCTCCTCCCAAAGCTGCCGCCCTGATCCCCTCTTCCAGTCCGATTTTGGCTTTCCAGCCCGCTGCCTGTATTTTGCTTACGTCCATGAGTTTGCGTGGCGTACCGTCGGGTTTGGACAAATCGTGGATGATGTCCCCCTGGTAACCAACAATATCGCGGATCAGCAGTGCCAGGTCTTTGATGCTCAAATCGGTGCCGACGCCAATATTAATCAGGCCGGGTTCATGGTAATGGTGCATTAAAAACAAACACATCAGCCAGGTCGTCTACGTGCAAAAATTCGCGCAGGGGTGTTCCAGAGGCCCCCTAGCGTAACGTTGGGTGCTGCATGGCGTTTGTGCGCGTGAAACTTGCGCAACAAGGCTGGCAAAACGTGTGATTTTTCGAGGTCGTAATTGTCGTTGGGGCCGTACAAATTAGTGGGCATCACCGAGATAAAATTGCAACCATATTGTGCGCGGTAGGCATCACACAGCTTAATGCCCGCGATCTTGGCAATGGCATAAGGTTCGTTAGTGGGTTCCAGCAACCCTGTCAACAGGTATTCTTCCCGCAGGGGTTGAGGGGCCATTTTGGGGTAAATGCAAGAGGAACCGAGGAACAACAACTTTTTCACCCCATATTTCCAGGCACAATGGATGACATTGTTCTGGATCATCAGGTTTTCGTACAAAAAATCGGCGCGATAGGTATTGTTGGCCATGATGCCCCCTACTTTGGCCGCAGCCAAAAACACGTACTCGGGTTGCTCCAGCCGGAAGAACTGCTCGACTTCCGCCTGATTGCGCAGATCCAGCTCGCGCGGGGCAAAGCAGCTCTGAAATCCCTCCGCGCTCAATTTGCGCTGGATGGCCGAGCCTACCATTCCCCGATGGCCAGCATAAATATTTTGGCGTTGGTTTCCATTGTCCTTATTCAAATTCGCGTTTTACCTCAAATCCACTGCGCAGCAGTACCGCATCGCGTTGAAACAAATGTACATCCGCCTGCACCATTTCCTGCACCAGCGCCGGCAGGTCGTAGGTTGGTACCCAGCCCAGTTTTTCTTTGGCTTTACGCGGATCACCCACCAGCAAATCTACTTCGGCAGGCCGAAAATAACGGGGATCTACGGCAATCACGGTCTTCCCGATAGGCACCTGATATGCGGGGATTACGGTACCACCCCGGTTTCGGCAATACCCTCGCCCTGAAAGGCCAAACTGATGCCAATTTCGGCAAATGCCAGGCGCACAAATTCCCGCACACGGGTGGTAACCCCGGTGGCCACCACATAATCCTCAGGACTGGGCTGCTGCAACATGAGCCACATGGCCTCACAATAGTCTTTGGCATGCCCCAGTCGCGTTGGGGCATCAGGTTTGCCCAGCCATAATTTTCTTCCAAACCCAGCCCAATTTTGGCCACGGCACGGGTGATTTTGCGGGTCACGAAGGTTTCTCCCCGCAACGGCGATTCGTGGTTGAACAAGATGCCATTGCAAGCATACATGCCATACGACTCGCGGTAATTCACCGTAATCCAGCCCGCTAACGGCGGCATAGGTGAACGCGGATAAAAGAGGTGGTTTCCGTTTGGGGCATGAACCTTGCCGTAAAGCTCCGGGTAGAGCCTGATAAAAACGCTCATCTTTGAGCCCCCAATCGAATGGCTTCCAAAATGCGCCAAGCGCCTACCGCGTCCGAGTTGGCGGTGTATTCTGGTGCTTCAAAGCTGACCTGGACGTGCGACTGTGCACCGAGGTTGTAAATCTCATCCGGCTGCACTTCCTGCAACACCCGGATGATGCTAGAGCTGTCGGTCAAATCGCCATAGTGCAAGATGAAGCGTTGGTCTTCATCGTGCGGATCCTGGTACAAATGGTCGATTCGAGCGGTATTGAACAGAAGGGGGGCTTGCCGTGGACTTCATAACCCTTTCAGGAGAAGTTCTGAATAGGCACCATCTTGCCCTGTCACCCCTTATCAACAATGCGTTTCTTCTTCATGGAGATTGGTGGATTTACTACTGTTTTTACAAAAATAGCTTTTTTTTAGTGCCTGGATGCCTCTTTCGACAAAGCTTTTCTGGGCACCACCGCGCTAAAATTTAAAACGCCAAGTGTTAAACTTTAAAAAAAAATAAGAAAATATTAAAAATTAGATTATCTTGACCCAATGTCATCATTGATTAGCTGATTTTTTGAATTACCTCTTTTCAGGTTAAACATTCACCTAATACTTCTTGAATAAGTTTTATTTGCCAAATTTTGTATACTTCAAATCGTATTCTCTAAAATCATTCTCACTTTATTTTGGCTAATTAATCCTGAAATTGACAATTTGTCTTTTTCAGCGTTTTTTCCTCTCACTTATTTTAATTAACACCAACACAAGAAAAAAGAATTTGGTATGGGGTAACACCTCTAGCAACAGTGATATTGTTATGGGATAATACCATATAACAATACTGCTATTCTATTGTACAAAGCCATAACACCATGCAATTGTATTGGATAATACCTCTAACAATAACCCCATTGTATTGGGTTTTTTTTATTTGCATTTTAACCACAAATAAATTATAATGCCATGAAAAATCTATTGATTGTAGCCATGTGTGCTACCTTCTTCTTGCCAATTCTTTGCAAGGCAAGACCTCAAAACCTACACCCCACTTTTCAAATCGCTTAGTCGGCCAGAACGAATACAATTCTGGTCTAACTTAAGGAGTCTGACGAATAGTGTACAAGTAGGAGCACAGTTGCAGGATGATATCTTCAAAGACCTCAAGAATGGGCTTCCGGTGGCCAATCCGACCGCGGGTATTGATTCTATTCTGGGGGCCTGGTCAGGTGGACGTGCGGACTTGAACACCTTTTTGTTAGGAAATCCAAAAGAATTTGACGCACTGGAGATTGAGCGCATTCTCGGCGCTTACGATCAAGCCAACGCGGGCTGGATTGAAAAGCTCCAGGTCATCCAAACGGGATTTACCCAATTTAAGGACATTCGTAAGTTGACCCTGCTACCATTGCCGAAGCCGAAGTTGCCTACGACGCCAATACTGTACTGATGGAAGACGCGCTTCACGAACAATACCAGGTATTTGTGGGTAGCCTGATGAGTACTTACAATGTTTCGAATGAGCGCTCCTGGACTAAAATTGTGGATAATTTATTCAACGATTTTGGCGCGCTGGAAATAGGCGCAGGGTTTCAGTCCTTGTTTGCTACCTATTACACAGAAACCCCCGACAGCACTACCGCAATACTGGTTCGGTTTGGTTCTGCACCCAAATACAATCAACTTTGGGGCGCAGAATGGAACGTTTGGGCCTCATTTAAAGGTTCCATCAACGCCCAACAATCAGAAACGCGCACCACCACTGGGCAGGGGTTCCAACCATTTTTGGCTGGTGGGAGTGTATCTTTCCAATATCGTCCGGAGATTCCTTTTGCAAAAGGAGTCATGCGGCTCATCACGGGGGTAGGAGCCAATATCGAGGCTTATATGCCTGCCCGCATCAATCCGAACCTTCCTGCTCTTTTGACAACAAAGGAAGAACTACCGGGTTTGGGCCAGAAGTGAGGTTAGGATTTGCCGTAAATACAGGCAGTGTGAGTTTTTATGGCTACTCCAACCGCAGCAAGGGATACGTCTTGCGCTGCCCTGATTATCCCTTCAATAGCTGGCAGGTGGTCAGTGGAATTCAGTGGCAAGCCTTGCATTTGAGGATGCTGAGTGGAAATACGAGTTGGGCTAAAAGCGGCAATCGCACCGCAAAATACAATGAAATTTCTCTGAGTGTACGCATCTAATCGGGCTTGCCTATGCTGTGATTTTACGATCAAAATGATTTAATTTTGTTCGGATAGTCATGCTGAATTCAAAATTCGCATGACCCTTCAGCGGGGACAGTATTAACCAGCGCTTGTCACTTTTTGGGTGGGTTGTTTGTTTTCTGGGAGCTGGAATCATTCGCTTTTACCTTATAAAAGGAAAATATTGTGTGATTTTGCGGACAGGTTTCACTAGCTGTGAAAAATAAGGGCGCAGCTTATTCATTTTTCAGGACAAGCGATCTTCCCAATTGGCAATGAGCCGCTTTTGAATGGATTGATTACTTTCCCCTCCGGTACGCATTCTCACCAGCAATTCTGGCAAATAATGACTGGATACTTTGTGCTTGTACAAAATGCGCAGCATAAATTCACAATCCGCCGATGTCTTTAGGCGCGTATCAAAAAAGCCCAAGGCCTGGTAAATTTTTCTTTTTACAAAAAAGCAGGATGTGGGGCATCCAACCGAATAAAAAATTGTGCTTTAGGACACCCAGCAACCCAGTTTCGAACAATTTTTTGGGTATTGTACGGGCATACATATTGGAGGTCGCCGTAAATGGAATCGGCTTTGGTTCTTTTGAAATGGGCTACCACCTGGCTGATCACTTCTGAATGGACATAAAAATCATCCGAATTTAAAATGGCAACCACATCGCCCGTAGCCAAACGAATCCCTTTGTTCATCGCATCGTAGATGCCTTGATCGGGTTCAGAAACCCAATAATGGATGTGCGCAGCATTCGCCTGAATGATGTCGAGTGTACCGTCACTCGAAGCACCATCTACTATAATGTACTCAATATCTGGATAATGCTGAGCAGCCACACTATCAATGGTATCTTGAATGGTGTGCACTATTAAATGAGACGGTAATTATGGAAACTTTCATGAGGAGAGGTGTTATACCATCACACGGGGATGACAGGTGATTTTGGCTCTTTTTTTTCGCCAAAATTTCCCAGCCCATTCCGTGTGGGGTTTACTGTATTGAATGATAAAAAATCAAAATAATTATTAGGTGTGTGATATGATTTAACTACGGACGATCAAAAAATGGATACAACAAACAACAACTGTTCATTGGAAAATATCATTGTTGGCTTAAAATTGCTCAATTAAAACGGCTATGGCTCAACGCATCTGCTGCTCATGCAAAACTTCGACGGATCCTGACATATATCTCAGGAATGTTGTTAGCTACCGTGAAGCGCTGATGTGGACGATAATAGAGTTGGCGCAATTTACGCAAAGGTTTTAATATAGTAGTATAAAAATGTGGAGTTAATCCATTAATTTTCAGGCGAGCCGGTCCTCGCGATTGGCCCGCCAGCGATTGCTCCAACTGGCGTTGCTCAAACCACCAGCGCGCATGCGCACGAGCACATCGGGAACGTATGCCGTACTGACCTCGTGTTTGTACAAAAAGCGCAACATCAATTCGTAGTCTGCCGAACTTTTTAGGGCCAGGTTGAACAAACCGTGCCGCTTGTACACTTCCCTTTTGACGAAAAAAGTGGGGTGTGGAGGCATCCAACCCGCCAAAAAACTCCGCCGTTGATAATCTCCCGACTCCCAGTGGCGGATCACCTGATGGGTATTTTCCGGATCCACGTATTGCAAATCGCCGTAAATGGAATCAGCCTTTGACTGCTGAAAAGCCGCCACGATTTGTTCCAATACATGCGAATGGGTGTAAAAATCGTCAGAATTGAGAATGGCGATGACGTCGCCAGTAGCTGCTCGGATGCCTTTGTTCATGGCATCGTAAACGCCCCGATCGGGCTCAGAAATAAACACGTCCACAACATCGGAATACCGGTTAACAATGGCTGCGGTAGCATCTCGTGAACCTCCATCTACAACAATGTATTCAACATTCGGGTAGGTTTGTCTGGCCACACTCTCCATGGTGTGTCGAATCGTCTTCGCGCTGTTGAACGCAGGAGTAACTATCGATATCTTCATCCTTCGGTTTTTGGTTCTTGGGATCAAAAGGGCATTGCCCTCATGTGTGTTTGGGAATAAGTGAATAAGACAAATTGACCGGACTACAAGATAACGCTACGGGTCTCCAGAAGATTTTGTAGTTGCAAAGTTAATTTAGAAGGTTTTATAATTGGAGTAGAAATGGGTTTGATTTTGAATATTTTTAGATCACTCTTTTTTTTAGCTGAAAATCAATTACTTATTCAAAATTTAACACACACGTCCGAATGGCTTGCGCAGGGTTTTTCATACAATTTCCGAGGAAATTTGATTTGCACACTGGGCTTAGCGCTTGCTTAATTATGGTTTTGAATACTTCCTTTTGGATAAATATCCACTTAATTTATGCAAGGTCCAACATATGGCCAAAGTGAAAAGGGTTGCTTTGAAGCCGTGGTTGAGCATCGTGATGAAATCATTCTCCTGATCCATTAAAGGATAAAAAATCAATGGGGTCCACAACCACAGCAATGGATAATGTTGAGTGGCCAGTTTGCGCAACCAGTGGTAGACACTATACAACAAGCGCACCCAAGCAAATACGATCAAAGGGGCCAACCAGGGCCAAAATTGGCATAGGCCTCACCCGCCGCTCCGATGTTCATGGAACAATTCGGGCTGGGGGATGCCGGTAAAACGGTACCAAATGTGTGCGCCCCCGGCTCCGGGTTTATCTGGCCAAAATATGCGTGGAACAAGCGCAGCTTGCAAGGCCAGCCAAATGGTTGCTCCCCTGGCGTAAGGCTCGTGGGCAGGAACCCATTGGTAGACCTGAGCCAGGTGATTGCCTTGATTTAACCGATCCAAGGCTTGTTGCCAACGGTTGTTGTTCCACGGATTTTTTGCCCAATCCTGGGTAGTTTTCGAAAACAAACGCCAATGATCCTCCGCAGCGGATTGCTTTACGCGTTCCCGATAGTCGTATTTCCAAACGAGGATGAGGAATAAAAACAACAGACCAATGCCCCCCGCACGCCACAATGCTCGGCTTGACCAACGGTAATACAGTTGTGCGTAAAAGGTGAGCCAAACCGGCCACAAAAACAGATCGCCAAACATCGTGCTTTGTAGTGCCCGATAAGCCATAAAGATGAACAAGAGGAGTAAAATACCCAGCTTGATTGGCCAGGAGTACGAGGTAAAAAGCAGATGAATTACGCCTATCCAAAGGATCATTCCACCAAATACACCAGCTTGACGCAGTACTGCGGGCAATTGTGGCGTAAGTAGTTGGGCCAAAAGACCTAAACCCAGCAAAATAAAAGGAACCAAAGGTTGTTCCTGCAAGGTTCTGGATACACGCTGCACCAGTGAAGTTTCATCTCGCGTGGTATCACGCTTCCAATCCAAGGCTCCCAAAACGATCATGGCCAAAATCGGAACAATGAGTGTAAAATAATGCCAGGGCGTGATCGGCATGGGTTGTAATACTTTTGCGGCAGGCAAGTTCAGTTGCAACAGGTAGGCGACACTTGGAACCAAACCCAAAGTCAGTAGGGCCATGGCCACGTAAAAAGCAAAAAGAGGAAGGCGATGTTGACTCATGCTTAGCCCCACGTAGATGGTGTAGCCCAGTAGCATTGCAAAAAAGACAAGGCCAAAATATGCCATAAATGAAATTTGGAGCGT
>NZ_JADKCX010000022.1 GCF_016718685.1 Haliscomenobacter sp.
TTCATCGTCTACGCCAAAGAAGACCTCAGCTATTTAAACGCCGCTAAAACAAACCTCGCCTTGTTGGAACGGCAAGGTTTGATCCGAATTTGGGATGAGACCAAACTCATGCCAGGAGAAGTCCGCAAGACGATCATAGAACAAGAGCTTCAATCCGCAGATATTGTCTTATTATTGTTCAGCTCAAACCTCATTGCCGATGATTTCATCTGGGATACGCCCATGCAACAGGTATTGGAAAAAGCCAAAAATGGCAGTGTCCAGCTGATCCCCAGCATCATTCGCCCTTGTTCATTTAGTGATACACCCTTTGGAGAATATGAAACCGTACCCGCGCAAGAAAAGCCCATTTCCAACTGGTCGAATGCTGATGATGCCTGGAAATTGGTAGTTGATAAAATCAAAAACAGCATTCTTCCAAAGAAAGATTCGTCCCACGCAACAACCATCGAATCTCCCGCCCTTGAGCAACTAAAAAATTCCATTGAAGAACTCATCAATAAAACTAAAACCCCTGAAGCATTGATGGCCATAAAAACCTATGCACATCAAAACAACCTGGAACAACTCAAACGGGATGCCCTCCTGATTGAAGAGGACTTGTCGAAGGTAGATCAGGAAACAAGATTAGGTCAGATTTCCGAAGCAAAAGCCTCTCAGTTGTTAGAACAAATCAACAAGAGTATATTGGATTTGGTCGGTATCAAAACACCGAGTCCAGCTATCCCCAAGTCCACCCGGCTCAAACTCCTCATGCTCACTCCAATCCCTTCCAAACTGCCGAGCTAAACCTGAAGGAAGAACATTCCCGCATTGCCGAAAAATTGCAAGAAAAACCGGATTTGTTTACCCTCATCTACAAAAAAGCCGTGGACGATGAAGAATTTAAACAACTCACCGAAACGGAAAAGCCCCACATTTTGCATTTTTCCGGACATGGTGAAAGTGAAGATTCGGAAGGCATCATCGTGCAAAATGAAAACAAAAACGGCTCAGCCATGATCAGCAATGATGCCTTGGATGCCTTGTTTGAATACCTGGCAGAAGAAGTCAAGATCGACCTCCAAGCCGTGGTATTGAACGCTTGTTACTCGGATGGACAGGCACAGATCATTTCCAAATACGTTCCCCATGTCATCGGTACTACGGCAGATATCGGAGATTCTAAAGCCATTGCGTTCAGTGTTGGTTTTTATTTCAAATTAGCCGAGTCTGGGGCTGATTACGTGATGGCCTACAAATCTGGAAGAACCCAGGCCAGAATGAAAGGGGCTAAAAAGTCGAATTTTGTATTGTACAAAGACGGGGTGAAATTTGAAGCATAACTTGAAACTGTTCACCACAGCGCAAAACCCTACTCACCCAAGCTTCCCGAAAGTCTTGAAACTTTCGGGAAGGTGTTTTGATTAGTGAAAAGGTACTGCATAATCCGTGCAGGAAGGGTTTTAAATGACCATAAAAAGCACCTTCCCATGCAACCTTCTCCCCCACCCTTTGTCCTTCCCGAAAAACACAGTCAGTTATGAAACGGATTGCAACGATAGCAAATTTATTTTTACTCCTTTGTTTGTTGCCGATCAGCGGCAAAACTACCCCTGCCAAGTATGAAAACCCTCTCTACCCAGACCGCGCCTATCTCGGCGTGCATTTAGCAGAGATTTCAGAAAAAAGGCAGCGCTCCTCAGGAGCCGATAATGTCTACGGCAGTTACATCACGCGGGTTATTCCCGGTTCTGCTGCCGAAAAAGCGGGCTTGAAGCCCCTCGATTACGTGGTGGGCATCGACCAACACAAAGCCGATGAAGACACCGACCTACACGAGATTCTGGAGATTTACGAAGCCGGTTCCGAAGCCACGCTACACCTGTTCCGCCAGGGCAAACCCATGGACATCAAGGTAACCTTTGGGCCAAAAAGCAACGAGAGCGAAAGCAACAAAACCCGTTCCTTCCTGGGCATCAGCCCCGCCGATGAAGATGACGAGGACGACGATGCCACCGTAGGTGTAGCTGTAGATGTGACCAGGGAATCTGCTGCTGCCGCCATGGGCTTGCAAGACGGCGACGTCATCACCGCCATCAATGGCTACACCATGATCGACTGGACCGACATCAGCGCCATCATCCGCAGTCTGGAACCCGAATCAGAAGTAACCTTGAGCATCCGCCGCAACGATGAAACCCTGACCAAGTCGGGCAAAATGGGCAAAAAAGACAGCGAAGACTACACCGGTTGGAACAACGCCAGGACGTTTTGGGGCTGGTTTTCCTGGTCGGGCAGCGGCAATTGGAAACAAGCCGAGGATCAGTCTGGTGATGCCTTTTTGGGCGTCAACCTGGGCACGATGAACAAAGAAAAAGCCAAAAGACTGGGCTTTAGCAATGCTTACGGCACCTATGTATCCAGCGTCATTCCCGGTACAGGGGCGGCCAAAGCCGGGCTACAGGCATTTGACTACATCTATGGTGTGGACGAATACCGGGTCGGCGAAGGACAATCCCTGAGTTTCATCCTGCGCAAGTTTTCGGCAGGCCAAAAAGCCAACATCTACTTCATTCGCAAGGGACAAGAACGCAATGTCAGTGTAACCCTCAGCAGCAAAAACGAGGACTACGACGAAGACGATGACTGGGAAGACGATTGTGACCGCCCTTTCCTTGGCGTCAGCCAATCCCACCAAACCTACGCCGACAAAGGCGTTGAGGTCAACATTGTCGAGGGTTCTACGGCCAAAGAAATGGGCATGAAAGCGGGGGACTTGCTCACCAGCATCAATGGTTACCCGATCATCGACTGGGGTGACATCACCATGGCCCTGGGCACCATCAAGGCGGGCAGTACCGTCAGTGTGGATTACCTCCGCGAGGGCAAAAAAGTAAGCGCGAGCAAAGTCATCAAGTCAGTATGTGACGCCCGCAAGTCAAGTAGCTACAATTTCAACTTCAATAGAAGCGAAGATAAGGACAAGGAAGAAGGCTGGGCCTTCAAAAGCGCGCCTCAGATTGTGCGCGTAAATCCGGCCAATGTCAAAGCCAAAATGGAAGACATGGACAAGGAAGATGTAGACAAACTGAAAGCACAGGGTGTAACCATGCCCGCCATCAACAACCTGCGTTTGGAAAAAATCAACCTTTTCCCCAATCCAACCAAGGGTTTGTTCCGTCTGCAGTTTGATTTACCCGAAAAAGGTCAAACCGAGGTCAAAGTCCTCAATGCCGCCGGACGTACGATTTACGAATATGAATTGGGCAACTTCAGCGGCGAGTTTTCTGATGAAGTCGACATTTCGCAAAACGGTGTAGGCACTTACTTCCTGCAAATCCGTCAAGGCGACAAATATGCTTCGAAGAGGTTGCAATAGTTTTCGCCGCGATCCGCAGATTTACGCAGATGCTTCATTTAAAAAAATCCGCGTAAATCTGCGTGATCTGCGGGCGAAAAAAATAAATATAACCCCGACAAAGTCGGGGTGCAGTTCTTTTAAATAAATCGCCCAATGGCATTTATCACTGGAAAATGCAAGTTCATCATTCGAACAGCACGCTTGTAAGAAACATCCGATAGTTTAAGTATTAACAAGGCGAGGTTTTTCTCTTTATCCTTTAAGCCACATCATCACTTGATGTGGCTTTTTTTGTATTTTTCAGCGTGGTAAAGTGCCCACCAAATACAAAAACCAAAATTCAAAAGGATTCAGGTATGAAAAGATTTTCCATTAGCCTATGCTGTCGTTCTGCTTTGTTGTGATCTTCTCAGTTCAACGTCAAAGCTCAAAAAAAACTACACCACGCCCACACCGCCCCCGTGTCCAGCACGCCCGCTAAAGTAGGCATGGATGAAAAACTCTACAATTCACTGCAATGGCGCTCCATTGGTCCCTTCCGGGGCGGACGTTCGGCTGCAGTCACTGGTGTCCCCGGCAAACCCAATCTCTTTTACTTCGGTAGTGTAGGTGGCGGGGTGTGGCGCAGCAAAGACGGCGGCCAAACCTGGGGCAACATCTCCGATGGTTACTTCGGCGGATCGATTGGTGCCGTAGCCGTTTCGGAATACGACAACAACGTCATTTATGTTGGTGGAGGGGAAAAAACTGTGCGCGGCAACGTATCCTACGGTTACGGCATGTGGAAAACCCAGGATGCCGGCAAAACCTGGCAAAAAATTGGCCTCGAAAAAGCCATGCACATCCCACGGGTGCGCATTCACCCCAAAAATCCCGATCTGGTCTACGCCGCAGTATTGGGCGACTTGTTCAAAGCCAGTGAAGAACGCGGCGTGTACCGCAGCAAAGACGGGGGCAAAAACTGGGAGCGCATCCTTTTTGCCAATGCCGATGCTGGCGCGGTTGACCTGCTCATTGACCCCAACAACCCACGGGTACTGTACGCCACCACCTGGCGGATTCGCCGTACGCCTTATAGCCTCGACAGCGGTGGCGAAGGCTCCAGCCTCTGGAAAAGTACCGATGGCGGCGATACCTGGACGAATTTGATCGGCAAAACAATTCGGAGCGCATCTGGACCATCATCGAAGCCGCCGAAGGAGGCGTGTTCCGTTCCGACGATGGTGGCAATTCCTGGACCAAAACCAACGACGACCGCAACCTCCGCCAACGCGCCTGGTACTATACCCGCATTTATGCCGATACCAAGGACGACAACATCGTTTATGTACTGAACGTAAGTTACCACAAATCTACCGACGGTGGTCGTACTTTCAGCACCAGCAATGCGCCTCACGGCGACCACCACGACCTTTGGATCGCACCGGAAGACCCCCAACGCATGATCATCGGTGACGACGGCGGCGCTCAGGTTTCGTTTGATGGTGGTGAAAACTGGAGTACTTACCTCAATCAGCCGACTGCTCAGTTTTATCGGGTGGTCACCGACAATGCCTTTCCTTACCGCATTTATGGGGCACAGCAGGACAATTCTACCGTGCGTATTGCCCACCGCACCGAGGGTTCATCCATCACAGAGCGCGATTGGGAACCTTCTGCCGGAGGAGAAAGTGCCCACCTGGCGGTTGATCCATTGGACAACGACATTGTTTACGGTGGCAGCTACGGTGGTCTTTTGACCCGACAAAACCACCGCACCAAGCAGGAACAGACCATCAACGTATGGCCCGACAACCCCATGGGTGCTGGTGCCGAGGCCATGAAATACCGCTTCCAGTGGAATTACCCGATTTTCTTCTCCTCATGACCCGAAGAAACTGTACGTTGCCTCAGATCGCCTGCACGTGAGCACGAATGGCGGCCATAGCTGGGAAACCATCAGCCCCGATCTCACCCGCAATGACAAGAGCAAACAACAAACTTCGGGCGGGCCAATCACCCAGGACAATACCAGTGTAGAGTATTACTGCACCATTTTTGCCGCTTGTGAATCGCCTTATGAAAAAGATTTGCTCTGGACGGGCTCCGACGACGGTTTGTTGCACATCTCCCGTGATGCGGGCAAAAACTGGGCCAATGTAACGCCACCGAGTGCGCCCCAGAACATCATGTTCAACAGTATTGACGCTGATCCATTCAACAAGGGAGGCGTGTACGTGGCAGGAACCAGCTACAAGTCTGGTGATTACAAGCCCTACCTCTTTTACTCCAAAGATTACGGCAAAACCTGGACGAAAATCACCAATGGCATTCCTGAAACCCATTTTACCCGCGTCGTACGCGCTGATCCAAAACGGGCTGGCCTGCTCTACGCTGGTACTGAAACGGGCATGTACATTTCCTTCGACAATGGCGCCAACTGGCAGCCATTCCAGCTCAATTTGCCAATTGTACCGATTACCGACCTGACCATCAAAAACGACAACCTGATTGCCGCCACGCAAGGCCGCAGCTTCTGGATGATTGATGACCTTAATCCTTTGTATCAAATAAATGCCCAGGTAGCCAACAGCGATTTTTATTTGTATCAGCCCATTCCTAGTTATCGGATGGATGGTGGCCAGGGTCGCGGCAACAGCAACACGAACGCTACGGAAGGCAGCAACCACCCCGGCGGCGTTACCTTTCACTACTACCTCAAACAAACTCCTGCTGATTCAGTAGAGGTTAAGTTGAGCATCATGGAATTGAATGGCACCATGATTAAGGAATACTCCAACAAAGCCAAGGAAAATCCTGACAAATTACTCAGTTGGAAAGAAGGGGGTAACACCTTCAACTGGAACATGCGCTATCCGGATGCCAAACGTTTTGACGGCATGATCTTTTGGGCGGCGGGTACCACTGGCCCCAAGGCGATTCCCGGCAAGTACCGCGTGCGGCTGACCGTAGGTGGCAAAACCCAGGAAACCGAGTTTGAAATCCTCAAAGACCCACGTTCTGAGGCTACGTTGGAGGACATGCGGGAGCAGTTCAACTTTTTGATCGCCATTCGGGACAAAGTCAGCGAGGCGCACCAAACCATTTTGGACATCCGCAACATCCGCAAGCAGCTCACCCACTTCAAGGATCTGTGGAAGGAAAACCCGGCCATGAAGCCCCTGATGGAGAAAGCCAACGAAATCGACAAAGCCATTGGTGAGATCGAAAACGAGTTGTACCAAACCAAAAACCGCAGCGGCCAGGATCCCCTCAACTACCCGATCAAGTTGACCAACAAACTGGCCCACGTGGGTGCTGTATCGAGTGGTGGTGATTACAAACCCACCAAACAGGCGACAGAAGTGAAAGAGGAAATGACCAAAAAAATCGATCAACAACTGGGCAAATTCCGCAGCCTGCGCGATACACAATTGCCGGAATTCAACCGCCAGGTGCGGGAGAAGGGCATTGATGCGATTTTGTTGAAGGAAGAGAAACTTAAAAGCTAGAAGGGTTCGAAGTTGGGGGTTCGTGAGTTCGATGGCAACCCAACCCCCGAACCCCCGAACTTCGAACTCTAAAACCTAACGTACCGATTCGTATTCCCCCTCCCAGTATTCGGCGAAAGCTCCAAATTGGTAGCCGTCAGGGAGACTAAGGAATAACAAACGTCATCCTGAGCCGTGATTTTCAGGCAAGCCCCTCCGCCTGCTGGGCCACAATCCCCCGGGCATTTTGGGTAATACAAACAGATCGCAGCGCTCACTTCTTTCCCGTCGTACTCATCGATGTATTTTCCATCCACGATTTTAACCACAGATTTTGGATCATCCAGCGACCGCCAGTTACCTTGCAATTGTTTCACTTTTTTGGCATCTGCCGCAGACAGGAATGGATCATTAAAACTGGTTCTGCGATAAACGCCATCGGCTTTTACGCCGTTGCCAAAGCCGCAGGTTGCAGGATCACCTTCCAGGGTGGTGATTTCTACACCATCACCAAAATTAAAGCTGAGCTTGCAGGTACCACCAAATTCGCTAGTAGAAAAATCAGCTGTGGTGCCCAAGATGTTGGCAGTACCCTCCATCATGCCTTGATTGTGTGCAGGTTTGCCGCCCACTACCGTCAATTTGAATTTGAACTGTTCTGCGGAAATTTGACTGACCAGCAATTCTCCACTACCCCCATCATTGGGCAATTCGAATGCATAGTTTCCATTAAAAGGTTCTGTGGCGGGCTCTACAACATCGTCTTCCAGCTCGGAAGCGATGGCCAAAGCACCAACTTCATCCAGTACAAAGTTGGCCATGTCTTTATACTTTGGGTCCTCGGCAAAAGGTTTGGCCGCCTCCAGAATTTGCTGTTGCAGGGCAAAACGCTCTTCGATGCTGGCAAAACTGGAGTTGACCAACACGCTGTCACGCAAGATGTACAACCAACCCACCACACTATCTTCTCCTTTTTCGTCACTTTCATTAAATCGGGTCAAGATTGCTTTGGGGTCTTTTAAAAAAGCATCTTTGACCGCCAGGACTTCTTCCACACATGCGGAGGTTCCACATTCAGTAAAAGCAGTCCAGGCATCATTGCCCGCTTGTGGCTTACAAGCGTATAAACAAAACATCAAACAGAGTCCACCTAGGACTTGAAATAGTACTTTTTGCATAAAACCTGATTTTGTACGTGATAATCGTTTTTAAGACGAGTACAAATGTATAGTTTTTTGCATATTTTTCTGGCTAATCTTTTTTTACATTTTGTTGTTGTACATCTAAATCACAAGTCTATGCCCTTCTCCAAATTCATTTTAAGTTACGTGCTGACCACCGTCGTTTTTTTCATCATCGACATGACCTGGTTGGGCCTCATTGCCAAAGGCTTGTACGCTCGGTATCTGGGCGCTTTTCTTAGTGATCAGATCAATTGGGTGGCGGCCATTGTATTTTACCTATTGTTCATCGTGGGCATCTTTCTGTTTGTGATTTTTCCAGCTTTGGAAAAAGAATCCTGGCGGCATGCCTTGCTGTACGGCGCCTTGTTTGGTTTTTTCACCTACGCAACTTACGATCTGACGAATCTGGCTACCCTGAAGGGCTGGCCGCTGAACATTGTGTTCATCGACATCATTTGGGGCATGGTGCTCACGGCTTCAGTCAGTGTGGCGGGCTATTTCATCTCCAATTATTTTAAATAGCCATGGGAACGACTTTACTTGTCGTGGCTGCGCTGGTTTTTGGCTATGCCAGCCTGTGGTTCCTGGTTTCTGTAGCGGTCAAACGCAACGATGTAGCCGATATCGCCTGGGGTCTGGGCTACCTGATGATTTGTGTTTACCTCGCGCTGACGCAGGAAAGAACGGTGGTCACCATGTTGGTGTATACCCTCGTGGCCATTTGGGCACTGCGTCTGGCGGTACACATCTACCTGCGCAATCGTGGTAAAACCGAAGATTTCCGCTACCAGCAATGGCGCGAAGACTGGGGCAATAGTTTTTACTTGCGCTCCTATTTGCAAGTCTATCTTTTGCA
Organism: Haliscomenobacter sp.; assembly: GCF_016718685.1. GTDB lineage: Bacteria > Bacteroidota > Bacteroidia > Chitinophagales > Saprospiraceae > Haliscomenobacter. Next base: position 8,854 of record NZ_JADKCX010000022.1, read on the forward strand.
AGGTTTATTGCTTTGGATCATTGCCATTCCCATTGTCATCGCTGGACTGTCGGCTGAGGAGGAATTATCCATGTACACATATTTGGGAATGGCCATGTGGGCAGTCGGGTTTTTCTTTCAGGCAGTAGGCGATTACCAATTGACGCAGTTTGTCAAAACCCGAACGAGCAAAGAGGAGGTGTTACAAACTGGCTTATGGCGCTACAGCCGGCATCCGAACTACTTTGGCGAAATCCTGATGTGGTGGGGTATTTTTGTGGTCACACTGCCTCTGCCACATGCCGGCTGGGGGGTAATTGGTCCGTTGACGATTACGCTGTTGTTGGTTTTTGTATCGGGAGTACCTATGTTGGAAAAAAGGTATGAGGGGAATCCGGTTTATGCGGCGTATCAACAGCGAACCAGTGTGTTGATACCCTGGTTTCCAAAAGAAAAATAAAAATTTCACACAGATTCTACGCAGAAAAAATCTGTGCAGAATCTGTGTGAAATAGAAATATTTGGTTTATGCTTTATTTCTGAAACAATTCAAATTCAGTGCGGCGGTTTTGAGCACGACCTTGAGGGGTGGCATTGTTTCCTACCGGACGGCTTTCCCCAAAGCCATCGTGAACGATACGATTTGCGGCAATGCCTTTAGCAACCAGATAATCATTGCAAGCCTTAGCACGCGCTTTCGATAATTTGAGGTTGAGTTCATCACTGCCCACATTATCGGTATGGCCACTGACCCGCACATTGTAATCAGAATAACGCTTCAGGATGTCCACCACTTGATCAAGGATGGAATTAGACGTGTTTTTGAGTACTGCGCTACCCGTTTCAAACTGGACGTTGCGCGCCGCAAAAGTCAGGGTTTCTTTGTCCTTTTGAGCAATTTCGGGACAACCATTATTCGAAGCAGGGCCAGGCTGGTTGGGACACTTGTCGGCACTATCGATGATACCATCCCCGTCCGTATCGGGGCAGCCCCGATTGGCAAGTGAACCCTTTACATCGGGGCAAGCATCATTTTTGTCGGCAATGCCGTCGCTATCGCGGTCCGGGCAACCTTTGGTACTGGCGGGGCCAGCAGCATTGGGGCATTCGTCATTGGCATCAATTATCCCGTCACCATCAGCATCCCGGATTGGGCAGCCATTGTTGCTGGCGGGACCCGCTTCAGTGGGGCACTGGTCTTTGCTGTTGATGATGCCGTCGTTGTCAGTATCCGGGCAACCGTTGTTGGCGGCGGTACCGGCCTCAGTAGGGCATTGGTCTTTGCTGTTGATGATGCCGTCGTTGTCGGTATCCGGGCAACCATTGGTGGCAGCCGTACCCGCCTCAGTAGGGCAAGCGTCTTTGGCATCGGTGATGCCATCGTCATCGGTATCGGGGCAGCCCATCGCCTTGGCTGTTCCGGGTACAGTGGGGCATTGGTCTTCAGTGTCCACTATGCCATCTTTATCGGTGTCTTTACCTTTGGCGGTTTCTTCAACTCCTCCCAGGAAGAATTTCAAACCAGCACCCAATTGAATGTTGTCACGAAGGTCAGTGAACCCGATGCGGTATTCCCCCTTGGTACTGAGGTAAACCCCGCCCCCGAGTTTAAAATCGAGCCCTATTCCCAAAGGCAGCGCAAAATTCAGGTCGCGCAAGTCTTCGTAGTTTGCACCTATCCCCGCAAAAAGATTGGGACTAAAAAAGACATTGGATTTGAGCGGGCGCAGGTGTAGCAGTGCGTCAAGGTTGAAGATTCCCCCTTGGGTCAAACTGTTGCCGGTGGCATCATTGGGGTATTTGGCCTGGCCTATTTTTAATGGAAAAGCCAGGCTTAGGGGTCCACTTAAATGGCGGCCATATTCAAATTCAAAGCCGGATGTAAAATCATCCCAATTCCAGTCTTTGGTAATTTGGTATTGATAGTTGGGAAACAGCGCCCTAACCGCGATGTAGTCATTGGTTAAATCGCGTTGGGCATGTGCGATTGGCAGACTGAGCACAAAAGCAAAAGCGAGGGAAAGTAAAAGCGTTCTCATGTTGCAGTAGATTGGTTTCAAATAGGTTTTGTAAACAAATATAACGAAAATTCACTAGAAATACAGATATTATTCTAATGATATTTGTCGCTTCCACCTATAGACGAACCCGTGCACATTTAGTCACTTATCAATCCACGCCCTTCTTTAGATATTTTTCCTTCATCCACCAATTGTTTCAACAGGCGGTCGAGGATACCATTGATGAAGTCTTTGCTTTTATCGGTGCTGTAATTTTTGGCAATTTCTACAAATTCGTTGAGGGTTACCTTGGAGGGGATTGATTTAAAGGTCATCAATTCAACCAAGGCCATTTTGATCAAAATCATGTCAATGATCGCCACCCGTTCTACGTCCCAGTTGCGCAAGGTCGGTTCAATTACTTTCAACAACTCTTCGTCTTCATGGTATACTTTGCGCAAAAGCAATTCCCCAAAATCTACGGTAGCTTCCGCGTTGGGTTTGTAAGCCTCATAAAAAGACATGTCTGCGGGTAATGCCTTGAGGGTTTTTTTGATGGAGCCAATGATCAGGGATTCATCGTCTTCCCATTGCGCAAAAGTATCGTCATTGAGTTCTAAAAAAAGTTCATTGGCGCAAAGCTGGCGATACAAGGAAAGGAGCATTTCTTCATGCTCTTTATCCGTTTGGTTGTCGTTGTAAACGTATTGGATGTATTCTTCTTTTTTGGAAAATTCATTGTAAAAAGACCGAATATGGTCTTCATCCAGGAAGGATTCAGTCTTGTATTGTTTGAACAACCGATAGAGGCCTTCGTTTTTGCTCAGCGACAGAATCAGCGGATTGGTGGCCAATTTGGCTTCGAATTTTTTGTCCTCTTCAGAAGGCCTTAATTTAGCTCGGCGAGACTCTGCATCCTGGATGGAAAATTGAGCTACCCGGATCAAATACAACAAATTGAAAAGGTAAAGCTCGAAAGATTTATTCACCTTATCCCGATACCTCAGCAGGGCTTCATCATATTTCAGGCTCTTATCTCTCCCTAAAGAATAGAGCATCTGCATGACTTTTATGCGGACGTTCCTACGACTTAACATGTATCATATTTAATTTAAGTGCAAAGATAGGTAAAGTTTTAGGCTTTATGGCGTTCATTTAGTTATTTGGGTACTTAAAATCTTCAATCATGTCATTTTCTACTCACAAGCTCCACATTCACAGGCTCCTGCTGGGGCTAATGCTCATTGGGGCATGCCATAATTTCAGTTTTGCACAAAAAACTACCCGGGTATTTGCCAAAAAGCCCGGCTGGAAAGATGAATTCAATTACCAGGGTAAACCCGACACCAACAAATGGAACTACGACCTGGGTTGCAACTGGTACAACGACGAGGTGCAATGCTACACCAATCGCCCCGAAAACGTGAGGGTAGAAAATGGGCACCTGACCATCGAAGCCCGCCATGAAAAAATGGAACACCGCGAATACACCTCCACCCGTTTGTTGACCAAAGGGAAGGGTGATTTTGTGTACGGTCGCTTCGAAGCGCGGGCTAAATTGCCCAGTGGCATCGGCACCTGGCCGGCCATATGGCTGTTGTTCTCCGATACCCCATACGGCAACAAAGGTTGGCCGGAAAATGGTGAAATCGACATCATGGAACATGTCGGCTTTGACCCGGATCATGTGCATGGCACCATCCACTGTGCGGCCTTCAACCACGTCCAAGGCACCCAAAAGGGCACCAAAAAGGCCGTAAAAGGACTGGAAGAGGAATTCCATACCTACCGCTGCGACTGGACGCCCAACAACATCAAAATCTTTGTAGACGATCAGGAGTATTTCAGTTTTGACAAACCCGAAAACGCTACCTGGAAAGAATGGCCATTTGATCATCCCCATCACCTCATCCTCAACATTGCCGTAGGCGGAGGTTGGGGCGGCCAAAAAGGGATCGACCCAAAGGCTTTCCCGGCAAAAATGGAAATTGATTATGTGCGGTATTACCCCTTGAAATGACGAATTATTCGAATGACGATTGACGAATAATCGCCAGTGTATGGGCTCGTTCGTCACTCGTCATTCGAATTATTCGTCATTTATCTTGCCACTTTTAAACTGGCACTAGCAACCGGAGCGACCAAAAAGTAACCTCGGGCTCCTCCGCTCAGGTTGGTATACACATTGGCGGGTTGGCCGCTGAACATACCCCCATCATTGCCGAGGTTGGCCGCGAGGTCGCTGTAAAATCGAAAAGCATTGCGTGAGATGTTGTAGATTTCAATTTTCGCCTCATCCTCCTTGGCGTAATAAATGGGAAAAGGCAAACCATCCACCCGGCCATTCAGCAATTTGTCTTCACTGAAATAGATGGTGCGACCCTCGTCATTTTCCAGTTTGCCATTGCGGTAAAAATTGAACAGGTAATAATCTTCGGTTTCCTGCGGTTCTTTGACGTACAGCAGAACTTCGTAAAAACGGGCACTGTCTGCCGGGTCTTTCATTTCTTCTTCATCGATGCGGTAACTCAAACTATCCTGCGTCACGATGCTGTTCATTTTTTCCGTGGCCTGATAGGATTTCCCATCTGCTTCGATGATCAAAGTATACGTACGCCCGGACATACCCGCAAAAGCTTGCTCCGAAACGTACCAGCCCGGTTCTTTTTCCACAAAGCGAAACTCGTGGTTGGCATCGTCTTTGACCAGCACCAGCGCTCCAGACACCGTCGGGGCTTTTCCGGTCGAACCGAAGGGGCGGCTTTTGGTCAATTTTACCCCGTGTTGTTGGTATTGATTGCTCACATTACCTTCTACAATCAAGATGGCTTCCAGTTGTTGAACGTCCAGTTGAATGGTTTTTTCACAAGCCAAAAGGCTGAGCAGCGCCAGAAGCGCAAAAAGGATATTTCTCATGTTGGTTAACTTTTAGATCATTAAAATTTAAAACTCCAGGTGACGTAAGGCAAAACCGAAAACAGGTACACCAGGCGGGCTTCTTTTTCCGTACCGTCGCCGATGACATTGCCCTCATCATCCTGCTTGGTACGGGTGTAAATGCTGAAAGGATTCTGGCGATTGTACACATTGTAGATGCCAAACACCCAGGAATTTTTCCAACGCCGATCCTTGTTTTTACCCGGCTCATACGTCGCAGCAATGTCCATGCGGTGGAAGTCGGGCAAACGATATCCATTGCGCCCGGAGTACAAATTGGCCTCGTAATTGCCAAAACTGTACTTACCCGTAGGCAAAGTGATCGGGCGGCCACTGGCGTAGGTAAAATTGCCCCCAATGCTCCAGCGCGGGCTCAGGTCGTAGGTCATGGAAAGATTGAAACTGTGCCTGCGGTCGTAATTGGCCGGAAAAATTTGATCATTGTTCACCGTAGGGATACGTACATCGGTTTTGCTCAGGGTATAGCTGACAAAACCCCGTAAATCACCCACGTTGCGCCGCAGCAATAATTCCAGACCATACGAAGTAGCCTTGCCTTGGCGGAACTCCGTGGCGATGTGCTCATTGAAAAAAATGTTGGCATTGTCGGCAAATTCGGTGATGTTCTGGGAAGTTTTGTAATAAGCCTCCGCTGAAAACTCCCAGGTATTTTCATCCAGGTTTTTAAAATACCCTATTGCTACCTGATCCGCTTTTTGGGGCTTCAAATAGGGCGAGCTGGGCGACCAGGTGTTGAATGGAATCGGCACCGTAGAATTCGAGATCAGGTGGATGTATTGCACCATCCGGTTGTAGGAAAACTTGAGGGCACTGCTGGCGTTCAACTGGTAACGAGCGGCAAAACGTGGCTCCGGATTGGCAAATGAGGCGATGGTTTGCCCTTTTTTGTAGCGAATAGAGTCCGAAACAATGTAGTTGACGTTGTCCGAAGCATTGTTGTAGCGGTAAATTGTTTCCGGCCCCAGGTTTTGGAACAAAGAAAAACGCACACCGTATTGGATCGCCAAACGTGCGGATATTTTTTGTTCTGCCCCGAGGTACAGGGCCTGATCCAGGGCGTAACGCGCCTGCAAAGTGGTCGGTTTAAAAATGGTGTTTTCGCCATTGGGCTGAATGTCGCCGGGCTGAAATTGGCGGTACGTGCCTTGGTACCCGAATTGCAAAGTGAATTTCGGACTCGGAAACCAGGTAAAATCCTGCTTCAACGAGTATTCCTTTTGGTTGGCTTCCCAGCGAAATCCCTCGAGGGCATCCGTCTGCTCCAGGGCGTAGTCAAAATCGCTGTACACCAGGGTCGTATTGGCAAACAAACGCTCGTTGAACAAGTGGTTCCAGCGAACGGAGGTGGTTTTGTTGCCCCAGTCCATCTGGAAGTCATCGTCAAATCGCATCACATCACGTCCGGTGTAAGCGGATACAAAAAAGCGGTTGTTGTTGTTGATCTTCCAGTTTACTTTGCCATTCAGGTCATGAAATTTGACCGAAGTGCCATCCAGATCAGGAATTTGACTCATCAACAAATCGACATAAGAGCGCCGCGCCGCTACAATAAACGAGGCTTTGTCTTTGACGATCGGACCTTCCAAACTGGCTTTGGCGGCTAGGGTACTCACGCTACCTGCGCCCTCCAACTGCCGGGCATTGCCATCTTTCGTGGTCACTTCCAGCAAGGAAGACAATCGCCCGCCGTACTTGGTGGGAATACCGCCCTTGTACAATTCGGCACTTTTGAGGATATCGGCGTTGAATACCGAAAAAAGGCCAAAAAGATGCGAGACATCGTACACCGGGGCTTCATCAATCAGGATCAGGTTTTGATCCGCCGCGCCACCCCGAACGTAAAAACTGGAGGTGCCTTCGCCCGCACTGGTCACCCCCGGAAGCGTTTGAATGGTTTTGATGATGTCGGGTTCTCCCAGCAGCGCGGGTAGTTTTTTGACTTGCTGAATCGGTACATCCAGGCGACTCATGGCTATTTCGCGTACGGCATGATCGGCTTTTTTATCTGAAATTTCGACCTCCTGCAGGGTTTGGGCATCGGCTTGTAGCTCAATGTTGTACTCCGTGTCGCGGTTCAAGACAATTTCCTTGGTGATGCTCTGATAGCCGAGGTAAGAAAAAGTCAGTTGGTAAGTACCCGCTGCCAGCGTAAGTGAATAAAACCCGTAAGTATTGCTGGTGGCCCCAGTTTTTAAGGGTTCTACCCAAACGTTGACGTAAAGCAGTTCTTCGGCCGAAGCGGCGTCTTTGATGTACCCGCTGAGGGTGTACTGTGTTTTGGGGTCGGCTTTTGCCTGGGTTTTGGGCAAAAATAGCCCCGAAACCCAGTGTCAGCACGACAAAGGTGGCGATGGTTTTCATAATAACAGTCGGTGTGGTTCTTTCGGTTTCGTTTTTGTAAAACCGAACTCTTTTTAAATCCTTTCGAACGGTAGATGGGGAAAAGGAGCCTCCCCCCTACCCTAAACTTGAAAAAAAAGCCCATGTGAGCATAATTTAACATTCACGTTCCTAACAAAGCCCCAAATCCCTCCATTTTGCCCCATCAACACTTCGTAAGAAAAGGTGTTTTATCTTTTTGATAGTCAATACTTTATACCAACAAAAACAAAATTACTGCTTCGTAACTGTACCCGAATTTTAATTCGCTGGAAACCGAATCCGCGATTACCTTTGAATAAGACCACGATACAACTCGTGATACCGAATTCGAACCCACGATACAATCCACGATTTAAACCGTGGGCTATAAAACAAAGCGATGGAACTCAACAAGTACAGCAAGATCATCACCCAAGACCCTTCTCTCCCCGGAGCACAAGCCATGTTGTATGGCATTGGCCTTACCGAGGAGGATTTGAAAAAACCCCAGATCGGTATCGTCAGTACCGGCTGGGAAGGCAATACCTGTAACATGCACCTGAACGGTTTGGCCGATTTGGTCAAACAAGGGGTGAGTGAAAGTGAGTTGGTCGGATTGATTTTTCACACCATCGGGGTGAGTGATGGCATTTCCAACGGAACTTTGGGCATGCGGTATTCGCTGCCTTCACGCGACATCATTGCCGACTCGATTGAAACCGTTGCTGGCGCGCAGTATTACGACGCCATTGTGCCCATCGTGGGTTGTGACAAAAATATGCCCGGTGCCATGATCGCCCTGGGTCGTTTGAACCGTCCCGCTATTTTGGTCTACGGCGGCACCATCAGTTCTGGTCATTACAACAATCGAAAACTCGACATCATCTCGGCCTTCGAAGCCTACGGTCAAAGTGTGGCTGGAAAGCTGGATGACACTGAATACAAAAAAATAGTACAACATTCTTGCCCGGGCGCGGGTGCCTGTGGTGGGATGTACACCGCCAATACGATGTCTTCTGCTATTGAAGCCTTGGGGATGGCGCTGCCTTACAACTCTTCCATACCGGCCAATCATCCAGAAAAACTGAATGATTGTCACCGCATTGGCAAGGCCATCCACAAGCTATTGGCCCTAGACCTCAAACCCCGCCAAATCATGACCCGCGAAGCGTTTGAAAACGCCATTCGGGTGGTGATTGTACTGGGCGGTTCTACCAATGCGGTGCTGCACTTGATTGCCATGGCCAAATCGGTGGGTGTCAAACTGGGCATCGACGACTTCCAGGCCATGAGCGACAAAACGCCCCTGCTGGCCGACCTCAAACCTTCCGGCAAATACGCCATGGAAGATTTGTACGGCGTAGGTGGTGTACCCGGCGTGATGAAAATGATGCTGAAAGAAGGCTTGTTGTATGGCGATTGTTTGACCGTAACCGGAAAAACCATAGCGGAGAACCTCGCGGAAGTTGCTGACCTACACGCAGGTCAGGACATCATTCACCCCTTGAGTGAGCCAATCAAGGAATCCGGACACATCCAGATTTTGTACGGAAATTTGGCCACCGAAGGGGCAGTAGCTAAAATTACGGGCAAGGAAGGCGAATACTTTCGTGGCCCCGCCCGCGTTTTTGATTCCGAAGCTGCATTAAATAACGCCATTGCGGCTAAACAATTGAAGGCTGGCGAGGTTATTGTCATTCGGTATTGTGGTCCGCGGGGCGCACCGGGCATGCCTGAGATGCTTAAGCCTACCTCTGCCATCATGGGTGAAGGCCTGGGTGATAAGGTAGCCTTGATCACCGATGGTCGCTTTTCCGGGGGCACCCACGGTTTTGTGGTGGGCCACATCACGCCCGAAGCCGAAAGAGGAGGAAACATTGCTTTGGTGCAGGATGGTGACGAAATCAGCATTGATGCCCGGAACAATACCTTGATTGTACATGTTGATGACGACGAACTGGTGATCCGCCGCGCAGGTTGGATTGCCCCGAAACCCAGTGCAACTTTTGGAATCCTAGCCAAATATCGACACATCGTTTCTTCTGCTAGTGAAGGATGTGTTACTGATCAATTTTAAAACAGTTGAGAAGTTGAGAAGTTGAGAAGTTGAGGCTACCGCAGCGACTCGGTCACCGAGCGGAGCCTCAACTTCTCAACTCCTCAACTCCTCGACCTACAAACAGTCCGTCTATGGAAAGTTCGCAGGCGACCGCCACTATGCCTGAGCAGCCCAAGGCTGCCGCACAAATGACCGGTGCAGCAGCTGTGCTTCAGTGTTTATTAGAGGAAGGAGTAGACACCATTTTTGGATATCCGGGTGGTGCCATTATGCCCATTTACGATGCTTTGTACGATTACAAAGATCGATTGCGGCACATTCTTCCCCCGTCACGAGCAAGGTGCAGTACACGCCGCAGAGGGTTACGCCGGGCTACCCGCAAAATCGGAGTGGCCATGGCCACTTCTGGTCCTGGTGCCATGAACCTGGTGACAGGTTTAGCCGATGCCTTGTTGGACTCCACGCCCATCGTCTGCATCACTGGACAGGTCTTTTTCACCTGTTGGGCACCGATGCGTTTCAGGAAACCGACGTGATCAATACCACCATGCCGGTCACCAAATGGAACGTTCAGGTCACCCGGGCCGATCAAATCCCGGCGGCCATGGCCAAAGCTTTCCATATTGCCAATACTGGTCGTCCTGGACCCGTTTTGGTGGACATCACCAAAAATGCCCAAAACGAACTTTTTGACTTTCCCCGTATATCAGCGCAAGCCTATCATTCGCAGCTATCATCCGGCAAACAAGCCAGATATCCTGGCGCTACGTGAGGCAGCCGAACTGATCAACAACGCACAGAAGCCGATGATCCTGGCCGGGCACGGCATTCAAATTGCCCATGCGCAAGAGTTGTTTAAAGAATTTGTAGAAAAAACAGGCATTCCATTGGCTTGCACCATCCACGGTTTGTCCAGTATCCCCAACGAGCATCCGCTGCACATGGGCATGTTGGGCATGCACGGAAACTACGGGGCCAACATCAAGCAGAACGAATGTGATGTACTCATCGCCATCGGCATGCGTTTTGACGACCGCGTCACGGGCCGCCTCGACAAGTACGCCAAACAGGCCAAAGTCATCCACATTGAGATCGATCCGTCAGAAATCAATAAAAACGTACACGCGCATGTGCCCATTTTGGCCGACGCGAAAGCCGCACTCAAGGGTTTACTGCCCCTGGTGAAAGAAAAATCTTATCCTGAATGGCTGGCCGAGTTCCATGCTTGTGACGACATCGAATACAGCAAAGTCATCCACCGCGACATGCAGCCAACCGCGCTGGGGAACTGCGCATGGGCATGGTGGTAAATGAAGTTTCGGAACAAACCAAAGGTATGGCCATTGTCGCCACTGATGTAGGCCAGCACCAGATGGTTGCAGCCCGGTATTACAAGTTCAAAGACACCAACCAGTGGGTTTCTTCGGGTGGTGCGGGTACGATGGGCTACGGATTGCCTGCGGCGATGGGGGCAAAAATGGCTTGTCCCGAGCGCCAAACGGTGGCTTTCATTGGCGATGGAGGTTTCCAGATGACCATTCAGGAATTGGGTACTTGTGCTCAATGGAACATCGGGGTAAAAATCATCCTCCTCGACAACAACTTCCTGGGGATGGTACGCCAATGGCAACAACTGTTCTTTGAGCGCCGCTACTCCGCGGTGGAATTGGTTAACCCCAATTTTATCAAAATCGCCGAAGGCTTTGGCGTGGCCGGTCGCCACATCACCAAACCGGAGGAACTGGAAGAGGCTGTTGCTGAAATGCTGGCACACGATGGCCCTTACCTCTTACACGTCAGTGTAGAAAAAGAAGAAAACATTTTCCCAATGGTTCCGAGTGGGGCTGCGGTGGATGAAATTGTGCTTGAATAAATAGGTTGGGGTTGAAGGTTGAAAGGTTCCAAGTCAGTTAGCCAAAAGATTCCTTGTGTTCAACGTTTAAACCCTCGTCAACTTTAAACCTTAAACCCTGAACCTAAATAAATGAACAAAGAATATACGCTCACCGTCTTCACGGAGCACCAAACCGGGATGCTTTCCCGGGTTGTATCAATTTTTACGCGACGCTACATCAACGTAGAAAGTTTGACGACGTCAAAATCTTCGATTCCGGGCATTCATCGTTTCACCATTGTAGTCAATACAACGGAAGACATGGTGCGCAAACTCTGTGCACAACTGGAAAAGCAGGTGGATGTGCTCAAGGCTTATTTCGACGAAAACAGTGAGATCGTTTACCAGGAAATCGCCTTGTACAAAATTCCTACCCAAAAATTCATGCAGGGCAATCGGGTAGAAAAACTCATCCGCCGGCACAACGCACGGGTGCTGGAGATCGAGGAGGAATACATTATTGTGGAAAAAACCGGCCACGCGGAAGAAACAGAAGCCTTGCTGGAAGACCTGAAGGAGATTGGCATCTATGAGTTTGTCCGTTCAGGACGGATCGCCATTCCGAGGCCAATGGAGCGCTTGAGTAAGTATTTGAGCCAGTTGGAACTGGAAGTAGCAGAACAAGAAAGTTGAAGAGTTTAGGGTTGAAGAGTTGAAAAGACGGTCACCGAGCGGAGCCGAGGTGCGTCTTTTCAACTCTTCAACCCTAAACTCTTCAACTCATTAACGCATCAACCTCCATCTCCACCGAAATCATCCAGCCGCGTGTATCCGCAATGCGGCCAGTGCGCAAGCCTGCAATTTCCGATTTCAACATGTTGCCGATTTTACGCAACTCAATTGCAGGCAAGGTCATCAAGTGGCCATTGTAGCTGATTTCGGATACGTGTGAAACTACTGCCGCAGTTCCCGCGCCAAAACACTCCTGCAATTTGCCCGCTGCGTGTGCGGCTAGCACCTCATCAATGGTGATGGTTCTTTCTTCTACTGGGATACCCTTGTCCCGCAAGATGTGTAGAAAGCTATCACGGGTAATCCCTTTCAGGATGGTGCCGTCTGTATAAGGTGTCACAACAACTCCGTCTATTACGAAGAAAATATTCATCGTGCCAGATTCCTGGATGTTTTTGAATTCAGGGCCTTCCAGCCACATCACCTGATCAAAACCTTGCTTCAGTGCATTTTGAGCTGGCAATAGTGATGCTGCATAATTTCCGGCAGCCTTGGCTTCACCGGTACCACCTTTTCCCGCACGGATATACTGGGTTTCTGCCAACAAGCGGACTGGCTTGGAGTAGTATGGTCCAACCGGACAAGTAAAAATGATGAACTTGTAACTGTCCGAAGGTCTCACCCCAATGAATTCATCGGTAGAGAACATGAATGGGCGCAAGTACAGCGCACTTTCTTCCCCTGAGGGAATCCAGTCAGCTTCCAGGCCTACGAGGGCATGCAGCGCGTCCAGGAACAGGTCTTTAGGAAATGCAGGCATACACATGCGCTCAGCCGAAGCATTGATGCGGTGCAGGTGCATCTCCGGACGCAGTAGCATGGGCTGGCCTTCCTGGTTTTTGGTAGCCTTCATGCCTTCAAAAATAGACTGGCCATAGTGCAAGACCATCGATGCAGGATGCATTTCAAATGGTGCAAATGGCTCAATGCGTGGGTTTACCCACTCTCCCCCTTCATAATCCGCCACAAACATGTGGTCGGTGAATACCCGACCGAATGGAAGGTTATTAAAGTCCAGCGTCGCCAATCTGGAATTTTGGGTCCTCGTGATCTGGATTTTGTTTTTCATAGTGATCAACAAATTTTCAACGAAATTACATAATTTTATGCAGAGATTCCAACTTACGCAAAAAATACCAATTTTTATTTGGCATTATTTGGCTGTTTAATCAAAATAAAAAATTAAATTTTGAATACTTCATTTTTCGACTACAAAGTATTCGTACCAGGTGAAAGCACTCAACACCGCGAAGCCTTGCATGGAACCCATGCCAAAGGGCTTTTGCTGCTGTTCGTTGCGCATGAACAACAATTGGAGCTTTTGGATTTTTTGAAAAAAATTCTCAGCGCCGTGCAGTACAATCTGGAGCAGGATACAGCCTATCTAAGCATTAACGCATCTGAACCCGTAAACGTGGCCTCCCTAGCAGCACAAAATGCACTAAATAAGGTAATTTGTTTTGGCGTACCCCTGCCCAACTGGGTTTTCACTTCGAAATCCCGCTTTATTATCCGCACAAACACCAGGGCGTTACCTATTTGTTCGTGGATGACTTGATGGCCATTTATGAAGAACGCCAGGCTGGGGGCAAAAAGTTGTCTGGTGCGCTGTGGAAATGTATGCAGGAAATTTTTAAATAGGGTAAAGGCTGGGAAAATTGAGATGGTTGAGGCTACCGCGAGCAAGCACACATCACATGATAACACATTCTTGCGGTAGCCTCAACTTTCTCAACCACCTCAACCTTTCTCAACTTTTCAAAAAAAATGGAAGCAACCAAGCAAAAACGCAAATTTGATGCCATCGTGATTGGATCGGGCATGTCGGGGGGAATCGCGGCAAAAGAATTATGTGAACGTGGTCTCCGTACCCTAGTCTTGGAACGTGGTCCCAAACTCGACCATATTGCCGATTACCATACGGCAAATACCCCGCTGTGGGAATTGCCTCACCGCAACAAAAAAACCTGGTCTGACCAAAACCAGGAGCATCCCATCCAATCCAAATGTTACGCTTTTAATGATGGTACCCGTCATTTGTTTGTGCGCGACGATGAAAATCCCTACCAACAAGTCAAACCTTTTTCCTGGATACGTGGCTATCATGTGGGAGGCAAAAGCCTGATGTGGGCGCGGCAAAGTTACCGTCTGGCTCCCCTGGAATTTGAAGAAAACGCCAAAGATGGATATGGCTGTGACTGGCCCTTCCGTTACAGCGATCTCGCTCCATGGTATGCACACATCGAACGTTTTGCGGGCATCAATGGCCACCGTGATGGCCTTGAAATGCTTCCCGACGGAGAATTTTTGCCCGCCATGGAGCTGATGCCCATCGAAAAGAGTTTTAAAGCCGGCGTTGAAAAAAAATACCCGGGTCGCTACGTGGTCAACGGACGCAGTGCCAACCTCTCGGTGCGCCACAACGACCGCGGCCCTTGTCAATACCGCAACCTTTGCCACCGGGGTTGCCCATTTTCGGCAGCGTTCAGCAGCCAGTCTGCTTCACTGCCCGCGGCAGCAGCAACGGGCAACATGACTTTGCGCCCGGACAGCATTGCCCACAGCATCATTTACGATGAAAAAAAAGGCAAAGCCACCGGGGTACGGGTCATTGATGCCCATACCAAAGAGATGGTGGAGTATTACGCCAAGATTATTTTTGTCAACGCAGCTACCCTGAACTCTACCTTGATCCTGATGAATTCCACCAGCAATCGTTTCCCGAATGGACTCGGCAATGATTCTGGCGTATTGGGTCACTACTTGATGGACCACAATTACCGGATTGAAGCGTACGGAACCCACGATGGCTTTACCGATCGTTATTACAAAGGCCGCAGGCCCAACGGATTTTGGATTCCCCGCTTCCGCAACGTGGGCAATGATCGCCAAAAAGATTATGTGCGTGGTTTTGCATTCGGGGGCAGTTGTGCACGCTCTGGCTGGGAACAAGGTCTTGGTATGAAGGGATTCGGCGCGGGTTTCAAAGACAGCATCACCAAACCGGCCCCTGGAACATCGGCTTTCAAGCTCAGGCGGAAATGTTGCCGCAATTCCACAACCAGGTCCAAATCAACCATAAAATTCTCGATCCCTGGGGCATGCCCACGCTGGACATCGATTGTGCCTTTGGCCCTAATGAAGACAACATGGACAAAGACATTGCCATCGTGAGTCTGGAAATGCTGGAAGCTGGCGGGTTCAAAAACATCAATATCGTCCGCAATACAGGCAAACCGGGCATTGGCATCCACGAAGTTGGTACGGCACGGATGGGCAAAGACCCCAAAACGAGTATCCTAAATGGCTGGAACCAAATGCACGCCGTAAAAAACGTATTTGTAACCGATGGGGCGAGTTTGCCTTCACAGGGAAGCCCGAATCCGAGCCTGACCTTTATGGCGATCACGGCTCGGGCTTGTGATTATGCGGTGAAGGAGTTGAAAAAGCGGAACTTGTGAGTTTAGCACACCTGTACCATCGAGCCTAGTGTATGACTAGGGTGTCTCTAAAGTGCCCAAGAAATAATGCGATCAAAACATCGGCGTCCAGGCCTTCGTATTTTCATCGATCGGCAGATCAGGAATCCACACGCCGGGAATTGGGTCGTAATTGAGCGCCTTGGTCGCACCAATCTCCGAGGTAAAATATCCGTGTAAGGTCAATTCTTTTAAAACCTGGAAAAACTGCGGCTCACCCACAGGTGCAGGCGCGTCCTCCAAACTATGCAGAAACTGAATGCGTTGCGCATCATTGCATTCCACAAAACCCTGACCCATTTGCTTTTGGCATGCCTGCTCTGCTTCGTTTAGTGCTGCCCAGAATTGATCACGCTGCTGTGCCGAAAAACAAGCCTCCACCGCCAAGACGATAAAATCATGCACCCCCGCCGTTTTGGCACCTGGTGAATCGGTAGTGGGAATAATTGTATCTACCATTTCTGCCAATAAATCCAATTGTGAAGGAGGAAATTGATCCAATATCGGGTCTGGGTCAGCCAGGGCTTTGGCCAACAAGTCTGGCGCTATCGAGATCGTTCCGGCCAGTAGAATGGCTTTTTTGAGGGCGTTTCTGCGGAGCATTGAGTTGGTTTTGATCAAAGATAGTTAAAAAGGGGGAAACTAACCCCAGGCCTTTGCCAGCATTTGTCAAAGCATCAAAAAATAGATGAGCATGTAACGAAAAAGTAGTACTTTACGAGATTTAGTAATTTCAAACAGTGCTGTTCACAAAACAAAAGACTTTTTTACCATATGGCAACACCACAAATACCGACCCTTAGCAATGAGGTGTCAAAGAATTTAGAAGTCATCACTCAGATCGAACCATTTGTCCGAACAGCCATCGAAACCTTACTCGTTGATGTAAATACTTGCTGGCAACCTACTGATTTTCTGCCAGATATGAGCAAAGAAGACGCATTGGATCAAGTTCGTCAATTGCGTGAACGCGCCGCAGGAATTCCCGATGAAGTCATTGTTTCCCTCATTGGCAACATGATCACGGAAGAAGCCTTGCCGAGTTATCAAACTTATTTCAACCTCTTGGACGGCATCAATACGGAGCATAGCGTCACCAGCGAGAATGCCTGGGTCACCTGGTCTCGTCAATGGACTTCGGAAGAAAATCGACACGGAGACTTGCTCAACAAATACCTCTATTTGTCGGGGCGAGCCGATATGCGTCAGGTGGAAGTGACCATTCAGACTTTGATCAGCAATGGTTTTGATGCAAATACGGACAACGACCCTTATCAGGCGATGATTTATACCTCCTTTCAGGAGCGAGCAACAAAAATTTCTCACAACAATACTGGCAAATTAGCCAGTAAAGCTGGAGACAACGTGCTCTCGCGCATCTGCACCACCATTGCAGGTGATGAAGGAAGGCATGAAAGGGCCTATAAAACTTTTATGCGCGAGATTTTTGACATTGACCCCAACGGTGCGATGCTCGCCTTTGAAAAAATGATGCGCAAACAAATCGCGATGCCTGCCTTGTTGATCGATAAAGGCAATGACCGCAATATGTTTGCACGTTTTTCTGCCATCACTCAAAAAATCGGCATTTATACCACCTGGGATTATGCCAAAATTATTGAACATTTGGTGGAGTTTTGGAAAATTGAAAGTGTTACGGGCTTAACTGGAGCTGCGGCAAAAGCTCAGGTCTATTTGTCGAAATTACCCGAACGATATTTACGCGTTGCTGAACGGGTTAAAGCTCCAGAGGAGATTAGTTTGGTGTGGTTGAGTTGTTGAGAAGCCTGGAATTGGATATTTTTCCTACATTTGAAATAGTTATCTATTTCGGCCACTAAGCATCAACTTCAAATCACATTCATGATGAAAAAAAATCTATTTGCCACAGCAATTCTCAGCGTTGTTGCATTAGCTGGTTTCGCGCAGCAACTCCCAGTAGCCACCTACGAGCAAGCCGTTAAATCTTTAGGGTTCAATGCCAACAGATTGGTATACAACAGCAACGTCAACCCGACATGGCTTGCCGATGGGAAGTTTTGGTATTCCATCAATACCGCCAGTGGCAATCAATTCGTTTTGATCAACCCGGTCGATGGCAGCCGCAAAACCGCCGCCGATGTAAAGTCACTATTGTCCGGAGCCGAAAACGATAGACCAGCTCCTACCGGCCGGAGAAACTTCTCTCCCGAAGTGCTTTCTCCTGATGGCAAAAAAGCAGCATTTATCAAAGATTGGAATTTGTGGGTTCGGGATGTTGCCAGCAAACAGGAAACCCAACTCACTACCGACGGCATCAAGGATTTTGGCTACGCCACCGACAACGCCGGATGGAAACACAGCGATCGGGCCATCCTGTTGTGGTCACCAGACTCGAAAAAAATCGCTACGTTCCAACAAGATCAGCGCCACGTCAGCGACATGTATTTGGTGTCAACCAAAGTGGGTGCACCCAAACTGGAATCCTGGAAATATCCGCTTCCAGTGGACAAAGACATCATCAAAATTCAACGCGTAATCATTGAAGTAGACAACCAAAAGGTCATTCGGCTGCAAATCCCAGCTGATGCCCGTAGGGGGACACTTTGTGACGACATCTCCTGCTCCGGTTCTTTTGACGACAATGAGTGGAATGCCGATGGCAGCAAATTAGCCTTTGTTTCCAGTTCACGCGACCACAAAGAAGCCAAGTTGCGCATTGCCGATGCGGCAACCGGCGTGGTTAGAGAGGTCTTGGAAGAAAAAGTAGCCACCCAGTACGAAAGTGGACAAGGCAGCATCAACTGGCATTTCTTGGCCGCTACCAACGAAATCATCTGGTATTCCGAACGCGACGACTGGGGCCATCTGTACCTGTACGATTCCAACACTGGAAAACTCAAAACCCAAATGACCAAGGGTGAGTTTGTAGTTACCCGTTTGTTGAAGACCGATGAAAAAAACCGGGTCTTGTATTTTCTGGCCAACGGCCGAGAGCCAGGCCGTGACCCTTACTTCAGTCATTTCTACCGCGTGGACTTTAGCGGTCAACACCTGAAGTTGTTGACGCCCGAAGATGGTAACCACAGTATTTCCTTATCGCCAGATGGAAAGTATTTTGTGGACAATTACTCCAAACCGAATGTGCCGCCCGTCAGCGTTTTAAGAAACATGAAAGGGGATTTGCTTGCCACTCTGGAGAAAGCCGATATCTCTAAATTAACCGAAAGTGGCTGAAAGCTCCCGAGCCCATCACCGTAAAATCACGAGATGGCAAATGGGATTTGTACGGCCTGATGTTCACGCCTAGCAACCTGGACAAAACCAAAAAATATCCGGTAGTCAATTACATCTATCCAGGCCCGCAAGGTGGCGGGGTCGGCAGCCGTTCGTTTTCAGCGGCGCGCAGTGACCACCAGGCTGTAGCGGAATTGGGCTTTATCGTGGTCGTGATTGATGGCACCTGCAACCCCGGCCGTTCCAAATCATTTCACGACGCTTGTTATGGCAATATGGCCGACAATACCCTGGAAGATCAAATTGCTGGTTTGAAACAATTGGCGGTAAAACATCCATTCATTGATCTCGAAAAAGTGGGCATGTGGGGACATTCCGGAGGTGGATACGCTACGGCTGCAGCCATGTTCCGGTATCCTGATTTTTATAAAGTGGGTATTTCTGAGTCAGGGAACCATGACAACCGCAATTATGAGGACGACTGGGGCGAACGTTACATCGGCCTGATGGTCAATGACGCCCAAGGAAAATCAAATTATGAAGACCAGGCCAATCAGAACTTTGCGGCCAACCTGAAGGGTAAATTGTTGCTGGCACACGGCGGAATGGATGACAATGTTCCTCCTTACAACACCTATCTGGTGGTTGATGCCCTGGTCAAAGCCAATAAAGATTTTGATTTGGTGGTTTTCCCCAATGCTCGCCATGGTTTTGGGGCGGATGGGACTTACATGATGCGACGCCGTTGGGATTATTTTGTCAAACACTTGCTTGGTCTGGAACCACCCGTGGAGTTCAAAATAAATCCGAGTTTTCCATGACACCCAACCGCGAAGTCATCTTCTTCTATAGCTTGTTTCAATACTCTTCATACCAACTAAATTTTTCCTGTACGATCATTGATTTTTCAACACGCATGTAATCCAGAAAAGATCCGGCAACTGGGGAATGTTTTTTCCCCTTTAGCCAGATCAGGCTCCAGTTTGTCTTGATGGGCAACCCCGGAATAGGAATAATTTGTAGTTGATGATTGTACAATTCATTTTTGATGCCAATCAAGGGCATGATTGAGTAACCAAGACCTGCCAGTACCGCTTGTTTCACCGCTTCATTGGAGGTGAGTTCCATTTTTTTCAAAACGGCAATGTTGTTTTGTTCGATGTAGTTTTCCATGGTTTGTCTGGTGCCTGATCCCTTTTCCCGAAAAATCAGCGGCAGATTTTTAAAAATCGATTTTGCACTGATGGATTGATCAAATTTCTGCTCGGCATTGCCCACCAGATACAATTTATTTTGTAGCAAATCCAAATGCTCAATGTTGAGGGTAGTGGGTAAAATAGAAACCAGCGAAAAATCGACCTCATTGTTTTCCAAACTTTCAATGACCCGGTTTTTGTTGGTTACATCCATCTGTAATTCTATTCCTGCATGCTGCTTGATGAAGTCAGAGAGAAAATAAGGCATGACGTACTTTCCGGTTGAAACTACGGAAATCTTTAAGCGCCCCGTCAACTGGCCTTTGTATGCCATTGTTTTGTAATTGATTGCGTTAACCTGGTTCAAAATATTCTCGGCGGCAATCGCAATCTCCCTGCCAAAATCGGTAATGTACAGTTTACGACCAACTACCTCTGTCAAAGGAATATCGAACTGATCCTGAAAATTTTTTAGCTGAATCGACACCGCAGGTTGGGTCAAATGCAAATCCGCTGCTGCTTTGGTTACACTCTCTGTTTTGACAATTTTCAGAAAGATCTGAAGCTGATTCAAGGTAAAATTCATAAATATATTTAATGGATTTCATTACAAAGATAAATAAAAACTTATAGAAAAGAATCTCCAATTTTGCTGCGTCAAACAAAAAACGACACCATGACAAAAATAACCGTAGCAAAAGGTGATGGCATTGGTCCAGAAATAATGGACGCAACCCTTGACATCATTTTGGCCGCAGGTGCCAAAATTGAAATTGAAGAAATTGAAGTTGGCGAAAAAGTTTATCTACAAGGCAACACCTCTGGCATCAGTACCGATTCCTGGGAAATTATTCGCCGGAATAAAGTATTTCTTAAAGCTCCGATTACTACTCCCCAAGGTGGTGGCTACAAAAGTCTGAATGTCACAACCCGCAAATTTCTGGGGCTTTACGCCAATGTTCGCCCATGTAAAAGCCTGAGTCCGTTTGTGCAAACCAAACACCCGATCATGGACATTGTCATCATTCGGGAAAATGAAGAAGATTTATATGCGGGAATTGAACACCAGCAAACCGATGAAGTGGTGCAGTGCCTAAAGTTGATCAGTCGGCCAGGTTGTGAAAAAATAGTCCGCTATGCTTTTGAATACGCCCGGCAATATGGCCGTAAAAAGGTGACCTGTTTTACCAAAGACAACATCATGAAGCAAACCGATGGTTTGTTTCACCAGGTTTTTGACGAAATAGCCCGCGAATATCCCGAAATCGAAAATGAACACTGGATCATCGATATTGGTGCAGCAAAGATGGCAGATACGCCTGAGGCATTTGATGTCATCGTGATGCCCAACCTTTATGGAGATGTTTTGTCAGACGTGGCAGCACAGATTGCGGGTTCAGTAGGGCTGGCAGGTTCAGCCAATATTGGTGAAGAATGTGCCATGTTTGAAGCCATTCACGGATCAGCCCCCCGTCGGGCCGGGCAAAACCTGGCCAACCCCTCCGGGCTATTACAGGGCGCCTTGATGATGCTGACGCACATTGGTCAAAGCGCGGTTGCCGAAAAAGTACAGAATGCCTGGTTAAAAACCATCGAAGCGGGTATACATACCTACGACATTTATAAAGAAGGAACAAGCAAGCAAAAAGTCGGGACAAAGGAATTTGCAAAAGCTGTTATCGCCAATTTGGGCAATAAACCGAACATGCTGAAGTCCGTTTCCTACGCCAAAAACACCACTTTAAATTTACCCAAGTACCAACGCAGACCAGCCGCGCAAAAGGCATTGGTCGGCGTAGATGTATTCGTGCACTGGGCAGGAAACAATCCGGACCATCTGGCGGAAATGGTTAAAAAAATCGAAAATAAAAATGTCAAATTGTCGATGATCACCAACCGCGGTATTAAGGTATATCCGGATGGGTTCAAAGAAACTTTTTGTACCGATCACTGGCGCTGTCGTTTCAAACCAGCTGACAACAAAACCATCAGCAAGAACGACATCATTGAGGTGTTGTCTAATGCGATGGTTGAAAACATCGACGCCATCAAAACTGAAAACTTGTATTCTTTTGATGGCAAAGATGGCTATTCATTAGGTCAAGGTCAATGATTGCTTAACCCGCGCTAAAAGCCACCACAAGATGTCGACTTTGGAAGCCTTTAATCCAGCGATGCTGCCCCTTGAAAAACACCCGGGAACCTCAGACTTAGCCAGTCGTAATCTATCCCAGACCACAAACAACAAACTATTTCTCGTCTGCCCTTTTTCCGGACTGGAACCATTCATTCGGGAAAAATATGGCAACAACGTTTATTTTCTTACGGTATTGGGTACTCACTTTCAGGCTGATGAAGCCGGTTACGTAAAAAAAGTTGCCGATTTTATCCTGCGGGAAGATATCAAAGAACTCTATGTAGTGAATGATATCTCCTGCAGGTTCATCAACAAAACCTTAAAAAGAGAGCCGGGTTTTGGAACAAAGGTAGAGTATCTGCTCAAGCAAATTTACATTGAAAATTATCTCAAGGTAAGGCAGAACAATGATCTTCGAGAACAGCAAGTAAAACTTGCCTCACTCAATGTATACCGGCAAATGCATGTATTGCTACACCACAAAGTATTGTCCCGGCTACGCCTAAAGCACAATATTACCATCCACGGTGTGGTGACCAGCAAGGAAACCAATCAGATGATAATGATCTAGTAAGCTACTTTCTGCTGTTTATTGTATTTTAAAGCTGATATTGGGTTGCGGATGCCATCGGGTGCTCGCAACTTTTTTTATTTTATTTTGTCATTACTTATGTGTGAATTAAAAATTTTTTTTTGTTTTTTTTGGTGGGTGGTTATAAAAAAATGAAGCTTTGTCTTTCCCAAACGGGATCGTTCATCCAAAATATCGCTTACCCATGACACCCAACAACCGCAAAGTCATCCTCTACATCGCCATGAGCCTCGATGGCTACATTGCCAACGACAACGACGGACTTGAATTTTTGTCCATTGTAGAGCAAAAAGGAGAGGATTATGGCTACAACAAATTTGTTACAACCGTCGATACCGTCATCATGGGTCGCAGAACCTACGACAAAGTGCTGTCGATGGGTGTTGAATACCCTGACAATGGCAACCCGGTCTACATCCTCACCCGTACCGAGCGCCCCGACAAGGGTTCGATTAAGTTTTACACGGGGGATTTAAAAGAACTGGTGTTCAAATTAAAAAGTGAACCGGGCAAAAACATCTACTGTGACGGTGGCGGCGAAGTGGTCAATGCCTTGTTGCAAGACGAATTGATTGATGAGCTCATCATCTCCATCATCCCCATTCTGGTGGGTCGGGGTGTGCCGCTGTTTAAAAATGGGCGGCCCGAGCAAAAACTGAAGCTCGTGAGCAGCAAGGCTTTTGATAAAGGTTTGGTGCAGTTGCATTACGTCAAAATCGAAGAATAGGCGCTTGATAGAATTCGAAGCACCCCGACTTTGTCGGGATTATGTTTTATATTTTAGCTGCAGATCGCGCAGATTTCCGCAGATTTTTTTGAAAAGAAAAATCTGCGGAAATCTGCGCGATCTGCGGGCTGAAATCCCCTACGCCATCGGCTGAAACGCCTCCGCCTTCCAACTCGCCATGTTCTCGTAATTCTGCCAGCGCAAATCCACAATTTCCTGTGCCAATTGCATCAAATATACCGCTTCCGTAGGGTTGGTGCGCAACAAATCTTTGTAACGCAGTTCCCGGTAAGCATACTCCGTGAGCGGAATGGTAGGCCGTGGTGAATCTAGCACAAAAGGATTTTTCTTCGCCTTGCGCAACATCGGATTGTACCGAATGAGTGGCCAATAACCCGAAGCAACCGCCATATTTTGCTGATCCATCCCTTTTTCCATGTCAATGCCGTGGGCAATGCAGTGGCTGTAGGCCAGGATCAGGGAAGGGCCAGGGTAGGCTTCGGCTTCGCGCAGCGCCAACAAGGTTTGTTGTGGATTGGCTCCCATCGCAATTTGTGCCACGTACACGTTGCCGTAAGAAATGGCTTGCATGGCGAGGTCTTTTTTACCCACCCGTTTACCCGCTGCCGCAAACTTGGCCGTAGCAGCGGTAGGTGTAGCCTTTGACATTTGTCCACCCGTATTGGAATACACCTCGGTATCGAGCACCAACACATTGATGTCTTTGCCGCTGGCCATTGCGTGGTCAAGTCCGGAGGAGCCAATATCATAAGCCCAACCATCGCCCCCCACCAACCAGACGCTGCGGCGCAGGAAGTATTCACTGATCGAACGCAAATGCTCAGCATCGGGGTGTTTTACCTGGGCCAGTAGTGCATTCAAGTGTTCAACCCGCGCCCGCTGGATCGCCAGGTCTGATTCAGTTTTTTGTTTGGCATTGAGGATGTCTTCCAGCAGTTGAGCATCCACTTTTCCTGCAGACGCGAAAGCAATTCCAGGCCATTTCCACGTGTTTGTCTACCGAAATGCGCATACCCAAGCCAAATTCGGCATTGTCTTCAAAAGTGAATTTGACCAGGCCGGGCCGCGTCCTTCAGCATTAGTGGTCCAGGGCGTAGTGGGCAGGTTGCCTCCGTAAATGGAAGAACAACCCGTAGCATTAGCAATGATCAGGCGGTCGCCAAACAATTGCGACAGGGTGCGCAAATAAGGCGTTTCGCCACAACCCGCACAAGCGCCCGAAAACTCAAAAAGTGGTTCCAAAAACTGTACACCGCGTACCAAAGAATAATCAATTTTGGTGCGGTCGTTGAGTGGCATCGATTCAAAGAAGTGGATGTTTTCTTTTTCGCGCTCCAATACAGGAGCTTTGGCCGCCATGTTGATGGCCTTGCGCTCTGCATCCGCGGGATCGTGGGCAGGACAAGCCTCTACACAGAGGTTGCAGCCCGTACAGTCTTCTACGTACACTTGCAAGGTATACCGCGTTTCCGGGAAACCTCGGGCATTGATCGGTGCAGAAGGGAAGCCTTCGGGCGCTTGTTGCAGGTGTTCTTCGTGGTAAAACTTGGAACGAATCACACTGTGTGGGCAGACAAAACTACAATTCCCGCACTGGATACACAGATCGGGTTCCCAAAGCGGAATCAAATCAGAAATGTTGCGTTTTTCCCATTTGGTGGTGCCACTGGGGTAGGTTCCATCCACGGGAATTGCACTGACGGGTAGATCGTCGCCATGTCCATCCATCATCATGGCCGTTACATTGCGCACAAAACTGGGTGCCTGGCTGGAAACAATTTCTGGGAAAGTATTTTGCAGGCTGACCCTGGTTTTTGCAGTCACCTCATGCAGGTGCAACAAGGTTGAATCAACGGCCAGGTAGTTTTGTTTGACCACTGCCTCACCTTTTTTACTGTAGGTCTTCTTGATCGCGTGTTTGATTTCGGCGATGGCTTCTTCACGTGGCAGTACGCCTGAGAGCGCAAAAAGCAAACCTGCATGATCGTGTTGATCCGGTTGCCCATGCCAACTTCTTCCGCTACTTTGGAAGCGTCGATGACGTAAAAGCGGATATTTTTAGCGATGATGTCCTGTTGTACTGGCGTGGGTAATTGTTCCCATATTTCGTCCTGATCGTAGGGGCTGTTGAGCAGAAAGGTTGCGCCGGGTTTGGCGTAGCGCAGCATATCAACTTTTTGGACAAAATTGAATTTGTGGCAAGCCAAAAAATCGGCCTTCTGAACCAGGTAAGGCGACTTGATCGGATTTTTGCCAAAACGCAAGTGGGAAACCGTCTGCGAACCCGATTTTTTAGAATCGTATACAAAATAGCCCTGCGCAAACAGATTGGTGTTTTCCCCAATGATTTTGATGCTGTTTTTGTTGGCTCCAACTGTTCCGTCGGCACCAAGTGCAAAAAAACAGGGCCTGGGTCAAATCTTGGTCCTCCAATTCAAACTCGGTATAGTCCAAACTACTGCCAGAGACGTCGTCGTTGATGCCGATGGTGAAGTGGTTTTTGGGCTGTTCTTTCTTCATTTCGTCAAAAATGGCTTTCACCATAGCCGGGGTAAATTCCTTTGCTGGATAAGCCGTAACGACCACCAATCACCAGGGGGATTTGAGTGATCAAACCCTCGGTCAACCCTTCTACCAAGGAAGTGATTACATCCTGGTACAATGGTTCACCCGCCGCGCCGGGTTCCTTGCAACGGTCAAGGACGGCCAGTTTACGGGTAGTTTTGGGCAGTGCGGCCAGGAGGTGTTGCATCGAAAATGGCCGAAACAAATGCACTTGTACCACGCCGATTTTTTCGCCTTTTTCTTGTAAAAATTTACAGGTTTCAATAGCCGTTTGAGATCCGGAACCCATCAGCAAAATGACCCGCTCGGCGTCTGCTGCACCAAAATATTCGAAGAGTTGGTACTGCCGTCCAGTGAAGGCGGCAAACTTATCCATGGCACCCTGCACAATTTCCGGGGTACGGGCATAATAAGGGTTGACGGTTTCGCTCCCTGAAAATAAACATCCGGGTTTTGAGCCGTACCACGCACAAAGGGGCGCTCGGGACTTAAACCACGCTGGCGGTGCGCAATGACGTCTTTTTCGTCAATCATGCCCAGGATGGTTGCATCCGGGATCAGGCTGATTTTATTGACTTCGTGGGAAGTACGGAAGCCGTCAAAAAAATGTAAAAAGGGCAATCGCGCCTTCAAAGTCGCCGCCTGGGAGATCAAAGCCATGTCGTGCGCCTCTTGTACCGAAGCTGAACACAACATGGCAAAACCTGTACTGCGCGCAGCCATCACGTCGCTGTGGTCGCCAAAAATGGACAAGGCTTGCGCCGCGAGGGAACGTGCTGCCACGTGGAATACCGCGCTGGTCAGTTCTCCGGCGATTTTGTACATGTTGGGCAACATGAGCATCAAACCTTGCGATGCGGTGAAGGTGGTGGTCAAAGCGCCTGTTTGCAAAGCGCCGTGGACTGCACCAGCAGCGCCACCTTCACTTTGCATTTCGATCACCTCGGGTACGTGGCCCCAGATGTTTTTGGTTTTTTGGGCCGACCACTCATCGGCCAATTCGGCCATGGTGGAGGAAGGTGTAATGGGATAAATGGCGCAGACCTCGTTGACGCGGTAGGCGATGTAGGCGGTTGCCTCGTTGCCATCGATGGTTACTTGTATGGTTGATTTTGACATGATTTTGCAGATTAATCAGTTTGAAAAGCGACAACATTGAGGCATAACCTCTATCGTGTCTCTTGGTGTCTAAGGTTTCTAAGGTGGTAAAAAAAGTCCTTTACGGCAGTTTTTTTCACCACCTTAGAAACCTAAGGCACCTAAGTTATGCGGGTACAGGCGCTGAATTTTCATCTACCATCTCGATGGCATGACACGGGCATTGCTCAAAACACACCGCACAACCCGTGCACAGCGTCAAATCAAAGCGATAGCGATTGCCTTTCCCCAATTTGATCACCGCCTCTTCCGGGCATGCACCGTAGCAGCCGTCGCATTCAAAACAATTGCCGCAAGACAAACAGCGCTGGGCTTCAAAACGGGCAGCTTTTTCAGAAAGCCCACCCAATACCTCACGAAAATCCTGTACTCTTACTGCTTCTTCAACTTGTGGTTGGGGGCGTTGTGGGGCAAAAGTCTGGTACCATATGTGCAGGCGTTCAAATCCCACCAAAGGGTGTTTGGGCGCTTTTTGATAAGTTGTTTCACGCAAAAAAGCATCGATGTACCGGGCAGCTTTTTTGCCATGGCCTACGGCAATGGTCACGGTACGTTCGCTGGGCACCATGTCCCCTCCAGCAAAGATGCCGCGTGATCCGGTCATCATGTCAGAGCCCACCACTACCCTACCGTCGTTGTCAAAAGCAATACCAGGAATGTTTTTCAGGAAAGATATGTCGCTGTCTTGCCCTAAAGCGAGGATCAGCGCATCCGCTTCCAGGATTTCAAATTCACCGGTACCTTCGGGTTTCCCTGCTTCATTCACCCGCATAATTTCCACGGTGATCTGCTGCTCGTTGATTTCTTTGATGGTGCGCAGCCAGTTGATTTTCACCCCTTCGGCCAGTGCTTCATCGGCTTCAAACTGGTGGGCGGGCATGTGCTCGCGGTCGCGGCGGTAAATGATCAGGGGTTCGTAACCCAGGCGTTTGGCCACCCGTGCGGCGTCCATGGCGGTATTGCCACCGCCGTATACTGCTATTTTACGGCCCAGTTTGGGCGCTTGTCCGGCTTCGGTATCTTTCAAAAAGGTGAGGGCATCCAGGATTTGTCCGGCATCGCGGGAAGGAATGTCGATTTTTTTGGACAAATGTGCACCAATGGCGATGAACACGGCATCAAAACCACCCGCGTTTTTTTCTTCCAATACATTGTTCACTTTGTGGTTGAGCGTCACTTTGATCCCACCCATATCGATGATGCGCTGGATTTCGGAATCGAGCACTTTGCGTGGCAACCGGTAAGGCGGAATGCCGAAGTGCATCATGCCGCCCAAAAGTGGACCCGCTTCACGAATCTCGACTTCATGTCCGGCCCGACGCAGGTGATAAGCCGCTGAAATACCACTGGGGCCACCACCTACAATGAGTACTTTTTTGCCCGATGAAGTGGGTGCTACCTCAATTTGCCAGCCTTCTTCCAGGGCTTTGTCGCCCAAAAAGCGCTCAATGGCGTGGATGCTGACGGGGGTATCGATTTGCGCACGGTTGCAATGATCTTCACAAGGGTGGTAACACACCCGACCGTGTACGGCGGGCAAGGGGTTTTCTTCCACCAGTTTTTGCCAGGCCGCTGCATAATTTCCTTCTTGCGCCAAGCCCAGCCAGGCCTGGATATTTTCACCGGCAGGACAGGCGTTGTTGCATGGCGGCAATAGATCTACGTATTGTGGAATCTTGGAGCGCAGTGCCCCGGTACCTTCGCCATGCGACTGGAGGTCGGAGGGTTGGGCAAGGTCTTGGTTTTGCATTGGCATGGCCTGGTGCTTGTGGTGATGAAATAGGGGTTGGTAGCGTTGGTGGAGGTTTCAATCCAGGGCCTAAGATCCTGGTATTTGGAGGGGGTAGAAATGACGAAGGTCAGTGGGGAGGGGTGATCTTGTGTGTGTGGGCAATGAATAAGGTCTTTGTGATCGGATGAGTATTTTTTTTGTTTATTTAATTTTTAAATAGTCGGATTTTTTTAACTGAGTAAAAAACAGCTTCGACCTGAAATTAACACGGACGTTGAACCATGATGGTTTATTGCTGCATTTTTTCTTTCTTTTAATGGAATTGTGTGGGCTCACCCCTCCTTACCCGCTCAAAAAACACAAACCCATTCTTCCGACCGATCTCCCGCAAATTCGGTAGCTGTTGCAATTTTTTGACCTTATTGATTTTGCACACCACGTAGGTCGGTTTATCCACTGGTCCCCAGAGAATCCAGTCCTGCTCGTAACTTTTGGGGTTTTTGACGGGTTGTTTACGGGAATAAAACAAGTGCGCGTAAGACTTGTAGCCATAAGTCCACACGTAACAATCTTCGCCAATTTTGCTTTCGTAAAACTCAATCGCGGCACGCTGGGAATAACCTTCCACCCTTTTTATATAAAAAACAAGGCACAGCAGCACAAATAGCCGGTACTTAAAAACAAAACCGGAAACGCCTGATTGGCACCCCTACGGCGCAATAACCAGAAAAACATCAGCAAGGTCAACAACAAAAACAGCCCGGGAATAAATTCCCAACCCGTCCAATGTACCTTTGCGTCAAAATTTGCGTAGGCAAAAGGGTCTTTGTCGATCATACTTTGTACTACTTCGGGGTGTTGCCCCAACCAGGGAAGCGCAAAACAACAGGCGATGTACAGCCCGCCTATTCCCCAAAGTCCAACCTTCATCCAGCGGTTAAAGGCGATTTTTTCTTCGATGATCGCCACGATGCTCAGCGCAGCCAGATAAGTCAACGGATAGTACGCCAGAGAAGAATAGTGTACAATTTTGGACTTCACAATGGTAAACAAAATCAGCACCACCCAAAACAAAAACTTCATCCAGCGCCGAAAATCGAGCTGGACTTCTCCCTCCGGATCAGGCAACTTAAAAAATGCCCGAATGGCAAATATGGAAGCAGGAAAACAGCCCACCAACAAGACCACAAAATGGTAACCCGGAAAACCGCCATGCCCGGCGTCGGGGGTACTGAACAAACGGTACTGGTAACGGGTAAATTCAGTGATGAACCAGGGGCCATTTTTGATGGTTTCGATGCCAAACCAGAGTCCGGTCACCAAAAATGCGGCCAGTGTATACAAGGTAAATTGGGGTATATTGATGTAGAAACGCAAGCGTTGGTAAACCCAATAAACGGCCAGCGTTAGCCCTAAAATGAGGTAAGCCGCCGGGCCTTTGGTCAATATCCCCATGCCCAGCAAAAATCCCCCAAAAGCAGATAAGTCCACTTGTTCCAGGGCAAATCAATGGGCTTGGCTTCTTTTTTCCAATAAAACAAAACCAGGTAATACAGCCCCAAAAAGATAAAGAGGTTAAACCAGGGATCGATGATTCCCGATTTAAAATACATAAAGGGCAACACCGAACCGAAGTAGCACAAAGCCCAGATTAAGCCCAGGCGTTGATGGTGTAATTTGGTACCAATGCGGTAAATCAATACCAAAGTGAGGATGCCACAAATGGCATTCGGAAAACGGGCCGCGTACTCCCCCACCCCAAATACCTGCATGGCCAGGGCCTGCATCCAGATGAACAGCGGCGGTTTTTCCCAAAATGGCAGGTAATTGATGTAGGGCCGCAGGTAATCCTTGCTGATGAGCATTTCTCGGCTGATCTCCGCAAAATTGATCTCATCCCAGTCAAAGAGGTGAACACCGCCCAGGAAGGGCAGGAAAAACAGGCCAGCAAGTAGGGCAAGGCCAATGCTGGTTTTTAACGTATTGTTATTCGTCATAAGACACTAGCCATGCTTTTGTTGCTACCTCCCCTTATCCAACTGACTCAACAATGCCCGAAAATCTTTCGGCAACTCACACGTAAACGCCATGCGCTCACCCGTAGCCGGATGATCCAGGGTCAATTTGTGGGCATGAAGGGTCAGGCGGCTCACCAGCGCTTGTTCTTCGTCCTGGTCTTTTTTCAAGTTAAAGCGGTGCGTTTTGATCTCCGAAAGGAAAAATGCGGCACGTTTGCCGTATACGGGGTCTACAGCCAAGGGATGTCCGATGCTGGCAAAGTGTACCCGAATTTGGTGGGTACGTCCAGTTTTGATGTCCGCTTCCACCAGGGCATAAGCCTTGTAGGTATCCACTACCTTGTACAAGGTGAGGGCAGATTTGCCTTTGCCGCTGGTGATCATTTTACCCGCAATACTCGGGTGTGGGGCAATGGCCTTATTGATTTCTCCGGTAGGCGGCATGGGCCTTCCTTCGACGAGGGCCAGGTATATTTTTTCCACCGTACGGTCCAAAAACTGCTGGTTGAGTGCGCGGTGGGCGTCTTCATTGCGGGCAAAAACCAGAATCCCACTGGTTTCGCGGTCAATGCGGTGCACAATCCAGACCTGGCCGTATTGAGCCTCCAGAAGATGGTACAAGTTGGGCTTTTCCTGATCAAAACGATCGGGAATGCTCAACAAGCCAGAAGGTTTTTCACACACGATGATGTGCTC
The DNA here is from genome assembly GCF_016718685.1 of Haliscomenobacter sp. GTDB lineage: Bacteria > Bacteroidota > Bacteroidia > Chitinophagales > Saprospiraceae > Haliscomenobacter. The sequence continues at coordinate 40,374 of NZ_JADKCX010000022.1, forward strand.
ATCAATGTGGATGACTTTTAGTGGATGTGCTTTCATAATTCTTCAAAACGGCGTTTTCTCCGGCCATAATAATCCATTGCAATCGATCTGGGGTAACGCCCTTGATGGTTTTCAGCATGAATACGGCACTTTTCAACCCTTGCGGCAGCTTCGCGACGTTTTTTGCGCAACGCAGACAACTTGGGAAAAAAACTCCAGTGCGCCTGCACGATGGAGCGGATGTGATCCAGACGACCTTGTGATAAAAACAACCCTGCCGCCAAACCGTCCAGCATCAAGCGAAGGGGCAACAACCACAGCAACTTGCTAGCCGATTCATTTTTGTAAATGGTGTAGAGGGTATTGCGGAAATTGAGGTAAGTTTTGCGCGGCGTATTGTACGAAAGAGTACCTCCGCCCACGTGGTACACCACAGATTGGGGCCGCACTACTATTTTGTACCCGGCCCGTTTCAAACGCCAGCAGAGGTCAATTTCTTCGGCGTGGGCGAAATAATCCTGGTCAAAACCGCCAATGTTGTGAAACAATTCGGCACGAATGAACAAAGCCGCTCCGGTCGCCCAGAAAATTTCACAGGTGCTGTTGTATTGTCCGGTATCTTTTTCGGTGTGGGCAAAAATGCGCCCACGACAAAATGGGTAACCGAGTGTGTCTAACCAACCGCCAGATGCACCCGCGTATTCAAACGTATCGCGGTGTTCAAAAGACATGATTTTAGGCTGCGCTGCACCAATATTCTGGTCTTTTTCCATGATCTGGATGATGGGCTCGATCCAGCCGGAGGTAACTTCGATGTCAGAGTTGAGCAAAACGTAATAATCTACCTCCTTGACCTGTGCAAGGGCTTCGTTGTACCCGCCTGCATAGCCATAGTTTTCGGGCAATTCGATCAAACGCAATTGAGGATAATATTCCTCTAGAAATTCGATGGAATCGTCTGTCGAAGCATTATCGGCTACGATAATTTCCAGATTGGGATAGGTACTGTTGAATAAAACAGGCAAAAAACGTTGTAGGTAAGCACGACCGTTGTAGTTCAAAATCACCACCGCCACCTTGGGAAAGTGCTCCAGTGGACCCAAATCTTCATCGAGCGCTTCCAGCAAAACCTTTTCAACAGCTATTTTATCCTGTTCCAGTTGTTTGACTAAATCGCTCAGTTGTTCATATTTTTGATCATGCCGAATGAAGTCGACCAGTTCCAGGGTGATTTTTTGTTCGTAAATGTCCTGGTTAAAATCAAAAATATTGACTTCAATGGTACGGTTATGGTACTGCTTCAAGGTAGGGCGGGTGCCCATGTACAACATACCGCGGTATTGCTGGGCATTGATCCATACTTTTACCGCATAAATACCATCTGGGGGAATAAGTTTGAACCGCTCGTTTAGCTCGATATTGGCCGTAGGAAAACCCAGGGTACGGCCAATTTGTTGACCTTTGACCACCACACCTGAAAGTGGAAAGTAGTGCCCCATCAAATGGGCTGCGACTTTTACTTCACAGTTTTCCAGCGCCTTGCGAATTTTGGTGGAGCTTACCGTCATGTCGTCCACCTGGCGGGGTTCTATTTCAATCACCTCGTAGCCAAAGCGTTCACAATGCCAACGCAAGTAATGGATATCACCTTGTCGACTCAAACCGAAACGGTGATCGTACCCGATGACGATACATTTAGGGTGAAATTTTTCCACCAAAAACTTCTCGATGTACTCGTCAGCACTCATTTGGGAAAATTCTACCGTAAACGGTACAATCACCAAATGGTCAACATGGTAACGTTCAAAAAGCTCGATTTTTTCTTCGGTGGTCGTAATCAGGCGCAGAGATGTATCCTTGGGAAAAACAATCGAACGGGGATGAGGATGAAAAGTGATGACTACACTTTCGCCTCCGTAACGCAAGGCAATTTGCCTTACTTGTTCAATAATGCTTTGATGCCCTTGATGGACGCCGTCGAAAGAACCAATGGTAACAACGGCATTTTTGAAATCTGGCAGATCGTTGAGGTCGCGGTGAACTATCATGGTCCTGCAAAGGTAATAAGAGCTTGTTTAAAAGCGGAAGTGGGAAAGAGTATTTGAAAAACTCTTTTTTGCTGTGAATTGTTTTACTTTTGCATTCGTTAATGTGTTTCAAGAAATGTCGATAGATACATCAAGTGTTGTCAGGGCTTTGGCCAAAGTTAGTGATCCTGTAACTGGTCAAGACCTGATTACAGCGAATATGGTGCGGGATTTAAACATCGAAGGTGATTCCATCAGCTTTACGCTCGAACTGGCTTCCCTCAACGCCCAGCACAAATCCGAACTGAATTTTGCTTGTCAAGGTGCCATTGCAGAGGTTTATCCCCAGGCAAAGGTTCACGTTCACATGATGTCGAGGACGGCAGATCCTCAACAACAAACCAGTGCGTTGCCACAAGTAAAAAATGTGATCGCCGTAGCATCGGGTAAAGGTGGCGTTGGAAAATCTACCGTTGCCGCCAATCTCGCGCTGGGCTTGAAGATGCTCGGGGCCAGAGTAGGTTTGGTAGATGCTGACATTTATGGTCCTTCGGTACCAACGATGTTTGGCTTGCAAGGACAACGACCCAAGGTTCGCGATGTCTATGGTCAGCCCAAAATGGTTCCCCTGGATGCATACGGCATTGCCCTGATGTCCATTGGATTCATCATCGAGCCAGAACAAGCGGTAGTTCTGCGTGGCCCCCGTCTTGCCGGGATCATCAAGCAGTTTTTCAACGATTGTTTGTGGCCTGAACTTGACTATCTGGTGGTTGACTTGCCTCCTGGAACGGGTGATGTACAATTGACCTTGGTACAAACAGTGCCCGTTACCGGTGCAATTATCGTGACGACACCTCAAGAAGTTGCGGTTATTGATGCGGTGAAGGCCTCCAACATGTTCCAGCTGCCTGGTGTAGCCGTACCGCTGCTTGGTGTGGTTGAAAATATGTCCTGGTTTACCCCCAAAGAATTACCCGACCACAAATACCTGATTTTTGGACAAGGGGGGGGTAAAAAACTGGCCCTCGTCAACAATACCGTGCTCCTGGGTCAAGTCCCATTGGTGCAAGGCATTCGGGAAGCTGGCGATGGTGGTCGTCCAATCATCCTGGATGAAGAAGACCCCATTTCGCGGGAGGCTTTTTTGAATGTAGCCAAAAATGTAGCCCGCCAAGTGGCCATACGCAACGAAACCATTGCCCCAACTCAGGTCGTAAAATGGCCTAAATAGGGTAAAGAAAGGGGGGGTTGAGTGTGGGTTAGTGTGCTGGCAACAGCTCATCAGATTGTACTCAAGTTCTCAATAGCGTTTAACCGCCAACCCACGACTTCAGTCGTGGGAGGCAAAAAAAGACCTATCCCACGAATTTATTCGTGGGATACGCAGGAATAAAGACAAAACCATGGAAACAAAATCCGAGCTGATATCCAGAATCGATCTAGCCCTCAACGAAGTCCGTCCACACCTCGCGGTAGATGGAGGTAATGTTGAAGTGGTAGACGTCACCGACGAAAAAATCGTCAAAATCAAGTGGTTGGGCAATTGCCAGAACTGCAACATGTCGATCATGACCATGCGGGCGGGCATTGAGCAAGCCATCCGGGTAAAAGTACCCGAAATTACTGGTGTAGAAGCCATTAACGGACTGGTTTTGTAAGCATTAGTCGATGAACAGACAAGAATTAATTGCCCAAATTCGCCTTAAAAAGTCTTTTTTGTGCGTTGGGCTGGATACAGAATGGGCCAAAATTCCAGCCCACTTGATGGATACTGAAGATCCGGTTTTTGAATTCAATAAGGCCATCATCGATGCTACACGAGATTTGTGTGTAGCCTACAAACCCAACCTCGCTTTTTATGAAGCCAGAGGACCTCAAGGTTGGGTATCCCTGCAAAAAACGATCAATTATATTGGAAACGAACATTTTACCATAGCTGACGCCAAACGGGGTGACATTGGCAATACCTCCCGCTTGTACGCTCAGACCTTTTTCGAAACGTATTCCTTTGATTCCGTTACCGTAGCTCCTTATATGGGGTCTGACTCGGTACAACCCTTTCTCGATTTTCCCAATAAATGGGTCATTCTGCTTGCCTTGACCTCCAATACGGGAAGTGCCGATTTTCAGTTTGGCTTACAAGAGCAATCTACCCCCCTTTTTGAAAAAGTAATGCGCCGGGCCATGACCTGGGGCACCCCCGAAAACTTGATGTTCGTTGTAGGCGCTACTCATCCTGAAAAATTTGCCGATATCCGCAACATCGCTCCTGATCATTTTTTACTCGTGCCTGGCGTTGGTGCCCAGGGAGGTGATCTGGAAGCACTCTGCCATTATGGGCTTAACGAAGACGTGGGATTGTTGGTCAATGCTTCGCGGGGGATCATCTATGCTGGTTCTGGGCTTGATTTTGCCGTAAAAGCCCGCGAGGCTGCAGCAGAACTGCAGGCAGAAATGGCAGCGCTGTTGGCCTGATTTTTCTCATTTTTATCAAAACTTATCTTTAAATAGGCAACCCTTTTCTCCATTTCGCAGTAATGGTGTTAAAACCTATTGGTACGGATTTGGGTGTTTCTGGATTTTTTCAACATCCAAAATGTTCCTCAGCTCGTACTCTTAAAAAGGACTTTTAACTCATCAACAAGAGAATTATGGATCGAAAAGAATTTATGAGCCTCCTAGGGCTTACCGTAGGTGGCACCGTTGCACTTTCTTGTCTGGGCGGCTGCGCCAAAGAATCGGGTGTAACCCCTGGTGGAAATACTGGCGGCTCCGGTGTAAACTTCACCCTCAACCTCAGCGATGCAAGCAATGTCGCATTGACCAACAATGGTGGCTTTTTGATCAAAGATGGCGTCATTGTGGCCAGGACTACTGCTGGAGCCTACATCGCCGTAGCAGCTGCTTGCACCCATGAAGGCACCCTGTTGCAGTTTCAAGGCGCAAGCCAACGCTTTTACTGCCCCAACCACGGTTCTACGTTTTCAGAATCGGGAGGTGTGCTCAATGGACCAGCAAGCAGTTCGTTGAAACAGTATAAAACCGAATTGACGGGCACCAACTTGCGGGTATTTTCTTGATAAAATACTTGATAAAGTTACTGAAGCTCAATCGAAGCAAATCGATTGAGCTTTTTTTATTTAATTCCTCAGCTAAAATCAGCATTTTTGTGCCGCATCAACTCAAGCCAAAAAGCACAAAACAGCAACCATGACGTCAAACGACTCGGTACTCGCCACAACCGTCCAAAAGGTTTTTCTGGATCATTTCTCTACCCAACCGCTGGTGGTGTGTGCCCCTGGTCGGGTTAACCTCATTGGAGAACACACCGATTACAACGAGGGTTTTGTTCTCCCTGCCGCAGTAGACAAAGCGGTATACATCGCCATTGCGCCTAATGTTAGTGGTCGGGGACAGTGGGTTTCGCTTGATTTCAACGAAACATTAGAAATTGATTTTCAACAAATTACTCAACTTCCCCAACGTTGGGCCAATTATATTTTAGGCATTGTAGATCAGTTGCAAAAAGCTGGCAAACCCATCCCGCTATTTGATTGTGTTGTTGCCGGAGACGTACCGATGGGTTCGGGAATGTCTTCTTCTGCAGCTTTGGAATCGGCAGTAGTTTTTGCCTTAAATGAATTGTATCAATTGGGGCTTAGTCGCTGGGAAATGGCACTTTTGGCTCAGAAATCCGAAAACGAATTCATCGGGGTAAAATGTGGCATCATGGACATGTTTGCCAGCTTGCACGGCAAAGCCAACCAGGTGATTCGGCTGGATTGCCGCGATTTGAGTTTTGCTTACTTCCCATTCAATTGGGCGACTACCGCATTGTGCTATTTGATACGGGAGTCAAACATTCCCTGGCCGATTCGGCATACAATACCCGCCGGGCGCAATGTGAAGAAGGAATGCGTTTTTTCCAAAAACATTATGACACCCCCATAAAATCACTGCGCGATGTGCCGATTACCATGGTGCAGGCCAATCGCAGTCGGCTTTCAGCGGAAGTCTACAACCGCTGTTTGTATGTTACCGAAGAAATTCAGCGCACCCTGGCGGCCTGTGAGGATTTAAAAAATGGTGACTTAGCTGCCTTCGGGCTTAAAATGTTCGCCACCCACGAAGGTTTGCGCCATTTGTACGAAGTGAGTTGTATTGAATTGGATTTCCTGGTAGATGCAGTTCGAGGTGAAGCTGCCGTATTGGGCGCACGCATGATGGGCGGCGGATTTGGCGGCTGTACCATCAACCTGGTCCACAAAGATGCGGTTGATGTTTTGCACAAAAAATTGGCACCTGTATACCAGACAACCATGCAGCACCAACTGGGTATGTACATGGTCGTTACAGGTGAAGGCGCACACGTGGTTGAATAACAACAAAGGATTCTTTTTTTCACCACCTCAGAAACCTTAGTAGCGGGGCAAAATGAACATTTATTTTTGCCCCACTACTAAGGTTTCTGAGGTGGTGAAAAAACTCAAGCGACTTTAAAACTATTTTGTCCGATAACCCGCCACCGCATAATACAACACATATAAATAACAAGGCAACATGGTCACCATAAAGGCCATTTGAAAGCCCAAGCTTTTTGATATTTCACCGTAGACCAATGGAATAATCGCCCCTCCGGCAATACCCATGATCATCAAGGCAGAGCCAATTTTAGTGAACTTGCCCAATTTGTTGATGCCCAAAGGAAAAATTGCTGGCCACATCGGCGCATTCGCCAAGCCCAACAAGGCAATGAACGTCACGGAGGTTTGCCCTTTGGTCAAAAAAGCAGCAATGGTAAAAATCACCCCCAGGATCGCAGCGTATTTCAAACTACTTTCCTGTGTGATGTATTTGGGAATGGCCATAATGCCAATGATGTAGCCAAGCAACATCGAAATCAGGGTAAATGAAGTGAAATATTTGGCTTGATCCAGCGAGAATCCAAGGTTTTTGCCATAAGTGCCAATCACGTCTCCAGCCATTACTTCTGCCCCCACGTACATGAAAATACACAAGGCGCCCAAAAGCAAATGAGGAAACTGGAATACACTGGTTTTATTGGTCGCTACTTTGTCATCACCTTCCAGATCTGCTTCCATGTTTACATCAGGCAAAGCAGAACGACGAATCCAAAACGCTAAAATAACCAGAATGATCGCCATGATGGTGTACGGCATGATCACCCTTTGGGCCAATTCATCCAGCAATGCGGCTTTTTGCACCTCGCTAGTGGCCGCGAGCACGTCTTGTTCCAGCTTTGATGCATTTTTCAGCACGATAGCCCCTAAAATAAGTGGACTCAGCGCACCGGCAATTTTGTTACAAATCCCCATAAAACTGATGCGTTGTGCCGCACTTTCAATCGGCCCAATGATGCTGATGTAGGGGTTCGAAGCAGTTTGTAAAAGCGATAAACCTGCGCCTTGTACAAACAATCCCGTAAGGAAAAGGGCAAAATTGCGCGTATTGGCCGCAGGGATAAAGATCAAAGATCCCAGAGCCATGACCAGAAGACCCAAGGCCATCCCATTTTTAAAGCCAGTACGTTGTAAAATGCCGGAAGAGGGAATAGCCAAGAAAAAATAGGCCATGTAAAAGGCAGAGGTGACAAAAAAGGCCTGTGTATCGGTTTTTAATTCACAAGCCAATTTGAGAAAAGGAATGAGGGTTCCATTGAGCCAGGTTACAAACCCGAAAATGAAAAAAAGTACTCCAATGATGATCATCGAAGTAAGGTAATTGCCTGCTTTCTGTGTCGTGCTTGAACTCATAAGGTATCTTTAGGTGGTGTAAATAGTTTCGAAAGGTAGTAAAAAAAGTTTCACAAAAAATCAAATCTCCCTGCTTGACATCAATTTTATCATCTGGCTACAATGACAAATGTCACTGCCAGGTATTTTGCCCCAAGGTACTTTTACACGCAGTATCACATATGCTTTAAACACGAGTCGATGACGGCGAGTACCACCCTAAAGTCAAATGCCGGAAAAGTACGGGTAGACAACCATACCCAGTGCTACCATTGCAGCGAACCGCTGCCCACTACTCCCATTCCTTTTGATGAAAAATCTTTTTGTTGTGAAGGTTGTCGTACCGTTTACGAAATCCTGAACACCAATGGTTTGTGTCAATATTATGCCATTGATGAAACGGCGGGCATCAGCCTGCGGGGCAAGCGCCGTGAAGAATATGCTTTTTTGGACGACCCGGAAGTACTCAAACGTTTGGTGCAATTCAGCGACGGCAAAACCACCCGTATCACGCTCTTTTTACCCCAAATTCACTGCGCTTCCTGTATCTGGCTGTTAGAAAACCTCTACAAACTCAGCGATGGAGTCCAGTCCTCGCAGGTCAATTTCCTGAAAAGAGAATTACACCTTGTTTTTTCGGAAGAATACACCAGTTTGCGTAAAATTGCCGAACTTTTGGCTAGCCTGGGTTATGCACCAGCGATCAATCTAGGCAGTTTGGATGAAGCAGCCCGTCCGGTCATCAACCGCAGTTTTGCCTATAAAATCGGCGTTGCCGGATTTGCTTTTGGCAACATCATGCTGCTAAGCTTCCCGGAATACCTGGGACTAGATCACCTGACGGAATCGGGATTTTCCAAATATTTTGGCCTGCTCAACATTCTATTGTCACTACCGGTGATTTTTTAGTGCTCAAGACTATTTTCGCTCGGCCTACCAAAGCTTGCGTAGGGGTGAGCTCAATATTGACGTACCTCTAGCTTTAGGTGCTGCCGTGCTTTTTCTACGCAGCGTATATGAAATTCTCAGCCATGCCGGAGCGGGTTACATGGATAGTCTGGCCGGGTTGATTTTCTTTTTGCTCATTGGCAAATGGTTTCAGCAACGCACGTATCACCATATTTCATTTGAACGGGATTACAAATCGTATTTCCCCATCTCTGCCCGCAAAAAAGTGGGCCAAACCGAACAATCCGTAGCCCTGGACAAACTGGATGCTGGTGATATCATCTTCGTCCGGAATGGTGAATTGATCCCTGCCGATGCCGTCATTTTGCGCGGAGAAGCCAAGATCGATTACAGTTTTGTCACTGGTGAAGCCGAACCCGTGAACATCCCCAGTGGTGAACGGGTGTTTGCCGGAGGCCGCCAAATGGGTGGCGTCATTGAATTGAGCCTCAGCAAAAAAGTCAGCCAAAGTTACCTGACCCAACTTTGGAACGAAGATGCTTTCAACAAAAAACAGGAAAGTCAGGCCAGCGTACTCGCGAATAAAGTGAGTCGCTATTTCACGACGGCCATTTTACTCATTGGCTTTATGACCCTGATTTATTGGTTGCCCCGCAATACCAGCATTGCCATCAATGCCTTTACTGCGGTACTGATTGTGGCTTGTCCTTGCGCCGGAGCACTGGCGGTTCCCTTCACCTTGGGCAATGCCCTGCGCATTTTGGGGCGTTTTCATTTTTTCCTAAAAAATACCAATGCCATTGAAGCACTGTATCGGGTACATACGGTGGTGGTGGACAAAACAGGAACCATTACCGCCGGGCAAAAAAGCGCTGTCCAGTTCGTTGGGTCTCCGCTGAGTGCAACTGAAAAACAGCTGATCGCGGCGTTAAGTGGGCAAAGCAACCACCCGGCCAGCAAATTGATCCACAGTGAATTGTCCAAAGACAATCTAGAAGAAATCGCCATAGATTACGACGTAACTGAGTTCAGTGAAACCATCGGAAAAGGGGTAGAAGCAACGATTGGTAACCGCAAAATCAAGTTGGGTTCCCGTTCATTTATGGATGTTTTGCCGACGGATCCCGCGATAGATGGCGAAGGTGTTTACGTGCAGATCAACAACGAAGTAAAGGGGTATTTTGTCCTGGAGCATTTTTTGCGGCCACAAGCAGTCGAAACCCTACAATACCTACAAAGTTTGGGTGAAGTCTACCTATTGAGCGGCGACAACGACCGGGAGGCAGAGCTCTTAGCGCCGATATTTAAAGACCGCGCCAATCTGCATTTCCGGCAAAGTCCAAAAGACAAATTACAATTCATTCAGGATCTGCAAAACCAGGGTAAAAGGTACTCATGCTCGGCGATGGTCTCAATGACGCTGGCGCGCTGCGCCAGGCGGATGCGGGGATTGCCATTACTGAAGATACGGCCAATTTCACCCCGGCTTCGGACGCCATTTTGAGTGCCGAACGGTTCCATCGTTTGCCCGCTTATATGGAGTATGCCCGCAGAAGTATTCACCTGGTTTTTGGTGCTTATTCCTTGGCCTTATTGTACAATATTGTTGGTTTGAGTTTTGCGGTGCAAGGCACTTTGTCCCCTGTAGTAGCGGCCATTTTGATGCCCCTGAGTTCGATCAGCATTGTGATTTTTGGCACCATTTCGAGCAACTGGCTAGCAGCGAAGGTGTTGAAGAAATAATTTTATCTGGCCACGAAGACACCAAGGCGCTAAGGGAAATGGTTTCACTTTATGCTCTTCGTGTCTTTGTGGTTAAATAATGGGCAGCGCAGCTGCAATCTATCCATGCCGCTGCGCAAAATCTCGCATCAAATCCGCCAACAATTGGACACTTTCCAAGAGTAAGGCATTGTACATGGAGGCGCGGAAGCCACCAACGGTGGGGAAACCTTTGACTCCGACCACGTCATTTTGGGCGGCAAAATCCAAAAATTTCTGCTCCAATTCGGGACGATTGATCCGAAAACAAGCATTCATTACCGAACGATCCTCTACCCGTACACTACCTGTGAACAAAGGGTTTTCATCAATTTCGGCATAAATTAATGCAGCCTTTTGCGCGTTGCGCCGGGCCATTTCTTCCAGTCCGCCCTGTGCCAGCGTCCACCGCAAGGCCAAAAGGGCGACGTAGATGGCAAAGGTTGGGGCAGTATGGTACAAAGAATGTTCAGCAACATGCGTTGCATAGTCGAATATCGTAGGAATTTTACGGGCTTGTCGTTGCTCAAGCAGCGCTTTGCGGATGACCACACACGTTGTACCTGCAATGCCAAAATTCTTTTGAGCACTGGCAAAAATCAATCCAAATTTTTCAATGGGCAGCGGGCGAGTCAAAAAATCGGAAGTCATATCTGCTACAATTGGCACGGCAAGATCAGGGTATTCCTGCCACTGTGTACCATCGATGGTTTCGTTTGAAACGAGGTGGAAATATTGGGCATCAGCGGGTAAGTGCCAACCTTGTGGAATGTGGTCAAATCGAGTGACTTCCGATGAAGCCGGAACCACTACCCTACCCAGTTCCTGGGCTGCTTTGATGGCCTTGTCCGCCCAAAAGCCCGTATTGACAATGGCCACGGAACGATTGGTATTCAACAAATTCATGGGTGCAATAGCCAATTGTGCCGAGGCCCCGCCCTGCATCCAGATCACTTCGTAGTCTTCACCCAAACCATAAAGGCGCTTGACCAAAGCACTGGCCTCTTCCACGACGGCCATGACTTGCGGCGAGCGGTGGCTCATTTCAGCGAAAGACATGCCCGCTCCCTGGTACTCCAGCAGGCTTTGTGCTGCCTCTTCCAATACCACGTTAGGGATCGTAGCGGGGCCGGGATTGAAGTTGTGCTTTCTCATTTTGAAATAAAGTGAAGTGTTAAAAGAACGGTCACCGAGCGAAGTCGAAGTGTCGTTCTCTATCAAATCTTCAAACCTTCAACTTTGCTCCGCAAAAAGCCCAACATTTCGGGGCGTTTACAAGACCGCTCCAGGTCTTCAATACAAATCGGGTCTCCGATATTGACCCGAATGCTGCGCTTCATTTTGTTGATGGCTTCAAACAGCAACATGCCTAGCCGCAGGGGCATACTCACCTGACTGACCATCTGAAACAGCCGGCTGTTTTGCCCTTCGATGTACATTGGAATGACTGTAGCGCGGGATTGTAGAATGAGTTTTATAACAAAATTCTTCCATTCCATTTCTTCGGCAGGACCAAACCAACTGCGGGCGGTGGCCACTGCTCCGGAAGGAAAAATAGCCAATGCTTCGCCTTGTTTTAGTCTTTCGATGGCCCGATCTCTTGAATCAATATTGGTGCGCAGCGCTTCTTTGGTTTCCCGAAAATCAATGGGCAAAAGATATGGTTTCAAGCGTTCGTCGCGGGTGAGTACTTCATTGACCAGAAACACAAATTCCTTCCGCACTTCTGCTACGATCGCTGCCAACATCAGGCCGTCTACCAAGCCATAAGGGTGATTGGAAATGAATACGATAGGGCCTTCTATTGGCACTTTCTCCAGTTGACCACGATCCAAGACCATTTCGACTTTCAGCTGTTGCAAAGCCAGGCTCCAAAGAGCGGTGGGATGGACATTCAAGTCGCGGATTTGGTTGTACATCCGCTCAATTTTGCCACGTCCGGTGGCATATTCGATGCCTTCAATCAGCAATTTTTTCCACCAGGGGTCGTTCGCATCCGCATAGGTGAATTCAGCCCAACGTCCTTCGTTGGCAATAGTCGTATTGTTTTCCATGGCAATCTAATCTAACCTTTCAATGCCAGCAAGTAGTTTTTTAGCTACATCCCGGTAATCAAATTCTCTTTTTACTAAGGCTCGGGCAGCTTTTCCCAATTTTCGCGCAAGGTGCGGATTTTCTCGCAAACCCAATAATTGCTGCACATATTCCTCGGGTGTATTTGCTAAAAAAAACTCTTTGCCATCTTGAGCTGGAATGCCTTCCAGGGCAATCGTTGTTCCCAATACTACTCTTTCCAGGGCCATTGCTTCCAAGACTTTGACCTTGATTCCGCTACCAGAACGCATTGGCGCTAAAGAAATTGGGTGTGCAGCCATGAAAGCCGCCGCATCAGGTACTTCACCTGTAAATTTAATACCAGGAACTTTATGTTTCAAAAAATGAGCTGGAGCGTTGCGTCCTGCAATTTCAAAAACCAGTTCGGGGAAGTGGCGGCGCAGCATTGGCCACACCTTCTGGATAAACCACTCCAAAGCTTCCTGATTGGGCATCCAGTCCAATGAACCGATGAACCCCAGACTGAGCGGTTGTAGCACATCCGGTTCTTGGACTGGATACCTGTCCAAATCCAATCCGATTGGTGCCACCAAATGGTACCCTTGGTATCCAAGGCGTTTAAATTCCGCTAAATCGTGTGCAGAAACCGTAGCCAAGAGGTCGTATTTTTTTAATTGAGCAATTTCAAATCGACGCAATTTATGGGTCAGGTGGCGCAGATACTGGCGTTTTAGCCCCGGAGCGGTGTTGGCAATGATCCGTTCCCAAATGGCAAACTCTACATTATGGCTACGCATGACTACGGCCGCTTTACTTTTGGAACGTATCATAGGGATGTATGGGGCTAAATATAAGGTCTCCAGCAAGATGGCGTCGTAATTGTTGCGCGCTAAGGCTTCCGATAGTGCGGCGGCAAACTCCGGTGTGTCAAAACGGGAAACGTGATAGGACTCGCGGGAAAAGAGATTTTGAAAAGCCCCAATGGTGCTAAGCTTGTTGTCAACTTTTACCGCATTGATTTCCGTGTAATGGGAAAATTCGGCAGGCCAATCACTGGGGGCATAAAAATGTTTACTGGTGTTCATGGCCAACAAATCCACTGTGCAACCTTGTTCCACAAGTCCTCGACTGAGGAAATACACCGCGATGGCTTCTCCTTCTTTGAGCGGGAAGGGGAACTTTTTGCACAATTGGAGGATACGCATAGGGTTGAGGGTTCGGGAGTTTGAGGGTTCGGGAGTTCGGGGGTTTGGGGAAATTTGCTTGTCCCACGAACTCCCGAACCCTCAAACCCTAAACGATTTCAGTGTCTTTCGACCAGGCCGGATCAACGATGCACAAAAAGCGGATCGTTGCGGTTCCGGTGTTGTCGAGGTATTGCTCTGCGCCAGCGGGGATGAACAATACATCTCCCGTACGCAAAACGGCTGCTTGTCCATCCACATAAGCCGTCCCTTCACCATCCAGGATGATGTACACCTCGGAGCGATCCAACAAACGATGGGGCAAAGATGCTTTACCCGACTCCAGTTCGGCGTGTGCCAAACTGTAAGCCATCGGCACACCTTCGTTTTTGGGGTGCAACACTTCCCGGATCAGGGTATCGTCCCCTGCTGTAAATGGAGTGATGTCGGCAATTGTTTTTTTGATCATGGCGGATTGGGTCATAACCTGCGGTTGTTGTTGCGGTTGGTATCCGCCATTCTGGTGGTGGGGTCAATTTCCACACTTTCAATCTCGGTAGCTGCGGCTTTCAAATGCAGTTCATAACTGGGATTTACCCAAGACCAATCTGCTTCTACCCGATAAGGTGTAGTGGCATTTTCGGCTGGTTTGGCTCCGCGCATGATGTCGAGTGGAATGTTGATGATTTCTTTTTTTTCCGTTTTTGTAGTTGACCGTAACGTCAAGGGGCATGGGCATCTTGCCTACCCGTTTCAAGACGACTTTGGTGCCAGCATCCTCGGTTTCAATGGCATCCACGGCATAATCGATGCTGTGGATCGAGTTGACCCAATATTCTTTGTACCAATCCAATTCCAGCCCAGAAACCTTTTCAAATACCCGAATCATGTCATTGACATTGGGGTGTTTGAACTTCCAGGTGTTGAAATACAAGAGCAATCCTTTGTCCAGGGCAGGTTTGCCAATGACGTACTCCAACTGGTTCATAAATACTGCTCCTTTGCTATATGAACCTAAGCCATAGGCGAAATTGGTGGAAAAATGATCTGCGTGGGTGCTGAGTGGTTCTTCTTCGCCTGATTCGGCCAGGTTGAAATACCCGGCGTAGGTTGGCGCAAAAGGATTGTCCACTTTGTTTCTTCCAGGAATCAGTTTTTCAGCCGCCAGGTAATTGCTGATGTCCTGGGTCGCATAATCGGTAAATCCTTCATCCATCCAAGGGTAAAGGCTTTCGTTAGAGCCCAAAACCATTTGGTACCAACTGTGCATGAGTTCATGAACCGATACCCCCACCAAACTTGGCATGGAACGGTTTCCGGTAATCAAGGTCGCCATCGGGTATTCCATGCCTCCATCGCCACCTTGGATAAAGGAATATTGCTGGTAGGGATATTGTCCAAAACGGCTGTTGATGTAAGTAAACGCCCGATCCATCACTTTGGGCAGCGCGCCCCAATTGTCCTGGGTACGCTCGTTTTTGAGGTAAAAGAAATGCAGGGTTAAGCCATCGGCACGCTTCAGGCTGGTATGGGTATAATTGGGGTCAGCGGCCCACATGAAATCGTGTACATTGGGCGCTTTAAAATGCCAGGTCAGTTTGTTGCCTTTGGCGGGTTTAGGGGCTTGGCCTTCGGGCAAGTAACCATGCCCAATTTCTTCTGGGTTTTGCAGATAGCCAGAGCCGCCAATCACGTATTGTTTGTCGATGCTGATTTTTACATCAAAATCCCCCCAAATGCCGTAAAATTCTCGGGCGATGTAGGGGTTGGCATGCCATCCCTGATAATCGTATTCGCACATTTTGGGGTACCATTGCGCCATGGAATAATCCACACCCTCGGCATTGTCGCGTCCCGAACGGCGAATTTGAAGGGGTACCTGTCCATCAAAGTTCATCTCAAAACCACGCTACTTTTGGGCAAAATGGGCTTGTCCAGGGTTACCTCCAGGATGGTTCCTTCGGTTTGGTACTTCAGGGCTACACCGTCTTTGGTCAGTTTGTTGACTTTCAGGTAGCCAATTTCGTTGGGTTTGAGTTTGCCGATGCGTGCACCTACCCGAGAATCGGGATCAGGAAGGGTTTGTGAACGTACATCCATTGCACTTCCGGGCTGAAAAGCGTTAAAATACAGGTGGTAAAACACTCGGGTAAGGGTATCCGGCGAGTTGTTGTAGTACACCAGGCGTTGGGTTCCTCCAAATTGGTCTTTATCGACATCAAAATCGATTTCCATTTGGTATTCGACCCTTTGCTGCCAACGATCAGCCTGACTAAAGCCCAATAACGGCAAAAATATACTGCTTGCGATCCACGCGAAGCGACTCCACTCCCTCATTATGCAGGTGTTTCTGTGAAATAAATAACTTCTGGAACGCGAAAATAGCAAGGAATAATGTACACCTATCTAGCCCAATGAAAATTATCGCCAGAAAACACCATTCTGTAGGTCAATGGCAATTGTCTGTTTTTTTTGAACCAAAACAATGGAGGAGTGTACCAAGATGTCGGAACGACACAAGTGTAGAAAAAAAATAAGGTGAGACACACCACGAGCGCTCAACTTCATACCCTTGCTGCGTTTCCACCCTGGGGGATTAAAAGGAGCAGCCCAAGTGCGCTCACCGGACTGCAAAAGTAGTATAAGCCAGCAATTCTGCAAATACTTTTGAATTTTTTTAATTTTATTTGCAAAAAAATAAAAATGGCAATCAGATTCGGAAGCAAAACTTAAACCCCGACTTCATGCGTTAATCTTTAAAATCTCTGGTAAGCCATGTCAAAAATTGGTCTTCTACTTGTTTTTAGCCTGTGGATGGGTATAGCCCATGCTCAATTCGGAATCAACTCCACTTTCCGCTTCAACAATGCGCCGGGTTGGAATTTCACCAATCCTGCCAACAACAGCATCAACGAGTTGCCGGGAAACAACTTTGCCTTCGGTCTGGATGTCTGGATTCCGCTCAAGGGCGTCCGCCTGGATTTTTTGCCGGAGCTCAATTACGCCCGCTACGACGCCGAAATCGTAGACATCGGCAAATTGGAAAACCAAATGGGCAGCCTTTTTCTGAATTTAAATCTTTATTTTTTAGATTTGGAGGGGGATTGCCAATGTCCAACCTTTTCCAAATCGGGAAGCCTGGTCAACAAAGGCCTGTTTTTACAGATTTCTCCAGGTTGGTCTGTTTTTGAAGGTAAAATCGATTTATTCAATGGTGCCCGTGCCCGCAGCCGCAGTTACGCCCCCAGCATTGGCTTGGGGATGGGCCTGGACATGGGTTTATCGGATAAAATTACCATTACACCTTTTGGTGGCGTGCGCTACTACCCCAAAGCCCGTTGGTTCGGCCTGGAAGAATCATTGGAAGTAGACCCCAGCATTGGCGACTTGACCGTATCCAACGAATCCTCGATCACTCAGGTGTACGCGGGGCTAAGGCTTGGGTTTCGGTTTGATAAGAAATAGGGTTCGGGGGTTCGATGTTCGGGGGTTCGAGGGTTGGCACACAAATTGTGTGCCAACCCTCGAACCCCCGAACATCGAACATTCGAACTCGAACCTTCGAACCTTCGAACCTAAAAATCCTTTTTCATGAAATCCTACACATCGCTAGTACTGCTGCTGCTCTGCCTCGGCTTTAACGTTTTTGCCCAAACGGCAACGCTCAACCTCAGCGCTCCGCAGCAATTGATGGGCACCAAGACCCCCGCAACAGTGGGCATGTCTACAGAGCGGCTCAACCGCATCGACAAAGTACTTCAAGACCTCATTGCCCGGGATCAATTGCCCGGAATGGTGGCGATGGTCGTGCGCAATGGCCAAATTGTGTACCACAAAGCTTTTGGCACCGCCGATGTCCAAACCGGCCGGCCGTTCAAAACCGACGACATTTTCCGCATTGCCTCCATGTCCAAAGCCATTACAGCTACGGCGGCGATGATGCTCTATGAAGAAGGAAAATTTTCGCTGGACGACCCCATTTCCAAGTGGATTCCTGAATTTAAAAGTCCACAAGTCATCAGTACGTACAACGCCAAAGACACCACCTTCACCACGATACCCGCCAAAAGTGAAATTACGGTGCGCCACTTGATGACGCATACCTCTGGACTGAGCTACGGGGTAATTTCTGGAGATGAACGTTTCAGGGCCATCAACGCCAAAGCGGGCATTGTGGATTTGTACACCACCAAAGCAGTAACTGTTGCCGACAACATCAAAAAATTGGCCAAACAGCCCCTGATCCACAACCCGGGTGAAAAATTCACTTATGCGCTGGGTTTGGATGTTTTGGGGTATTTGATCGAAATCTGGTCTGGACAGTCTTTCGATCAGTATTTGCGGAGCCATTTGCTCGATCCTATGGGTATGTCCGACACTTATTTTTACCTGCCCGATGCCAAAAAAGACCGCCTCGTCTCCGTACAACGCCCCGGTACCGATGGCAAAAAATGGGAGCGCTTCCCGGTCACTTTTTACGACCCCAATTATCCGATCAGTGGAGCAAAGACCTGGTACTCCGGAGGTGCTGGTTTGTCCAGTACCGCCAAAGATTACGCATCGTTCCTCCAGATGTTGCTCAATGGCGGGGTGTTCAACAACAAGCGCTTTTTGTCGCCTTACACGGTGCAGTTGCTGACCCAATCCAACCAGGCTGGCGAGTTGTACGGTGGAGAAAAAGGGGATGCACACTACAGTTTGGCCTTCAGTGTTTTGACCAAATATGGCCAGGACAAAGGCAATGGCAGCATCGGGCGCTTCAGTTGGGGCGGCTATTTCAACACCAACTACTGGGCTGACCCTAAAGAAAAATTGATCATGGTACTGATGAAACAGACGCAGGGCGCGGCAGATGGGGGTAGCGAGGGGTTGTTTACGCGGATGATTTATGGGGCGCTGGATAAATAATGCTTTGATGTGCTGATGTGTTGATTAGCAAATTAACACATCAGCACATTAAAAATCTCATTCGCCGCCGTCAGCACAATCGGTTTCCCATCCGTCACCACAATGGTATGTTCGTGCTGCGCCACAAAACTCCCGTCTTTTGAAGCCAGGGTCCAGCCATCGGGCATGGTGTGGGCATATCTGGTGCGGGTAGAAATGAAGGTTTCCACCGCAACGACGGAATTCTTTTTGAAACGCGTATAATTGAAACGGTCGTAATAATTGGCGATGTCGTGTGGCTCTTCGTGCAGGCTGCGGCCAATGCCGTGTCCGGTGAGGTTTTTGATCACGCGGTAGCCCGATCTTTTGGCTTCTGTTTCGATCAGGCGGCCAATTTCGGCGATGCGCACGCCACCGCGAATGTTGTTGAGGGCTTTTTGTAAAATGCGTTTGGAAGCATCGACCAGGGCTTGGCGTTGGTACAAGTCTTGTCCCAGTACAAAAGAGCCACCATTGTCTGACCAAAAGCCATTCAACTCCGCCGATACATCGATGTTGATCAAATCACCTTCCTGGAAAATTTTGTTTTCGCTGGGAATGCCGTGCGCAATTTCATTGTTGACACTGATGCAAGTCCAGCCCGGAAAGCCGTAAGTCAAGCGTGGTGCCGATTTAGCTCCGTAACCGTTGAGTATTTGGCCACCAAAGTCATCCAGGGCTTTGGCACTCATGCCCGGTTTGGCGTATTCACGCATGAGGCGAAGGGTAGTGCCCACCACTTCACTGATGAGCTTCATGCCTTGCAGTTCGGATTCTTTGGTAATCGACATAATTAGGGATTATAATAGTCCATTGAAACGTGAAGGTTCACCCTCACACATCATTTTATAGACCGTTTCAAATACATCCTCAGGATTGGGCTTGGTGAAATAGTCGCCATCCGAGCCATATGGAGGCCGATGCGCTTTGGCTGTAATGCTCAGAGGAGCGGCATCCAGAAACTTGTATCCACCCTGTACCTCCAATACCTCCCGCATCATAAATGCGCTGGCCCCACCCGGTACGTCTTCATCCATAAAGATGACCCGATTGGTCTTTTTCAAGGATTCCACGATGCTATGGTGTACATCGAAAGGCAGTAAAGTTTGCACATCGATCAATTCTACCGAGATGCCAAATTTTTCCAACATTTTGATGCCTTCTTGAGCGACCCGCACACAGGAGCCGTAAGTAACTATCGTCAGGTCAGTACCCGCGTGTAACACTTCAGGAATCCCCACGGGTACGGTAAAGGTACCAATGTTGTCAGGTAAGGTCTCTTTGAGGCGGTAGCCGTTGAGGCATTCTACGATGATGGCAGGTTCATCCGATTGCAACATCGTATTGTACATGCCTGCTGCCTGGGTCATGTTGCGCGGCGTCAAAATACACATGCCCCGCAAGGAATTGATCATCATGCCCATGGGCGAACCCGCGTGCCAGATGCCTTCCAGGCGGTGTCCACGAGTACGAACGATGAGTGGGGCGGTTTGAATGCCGTTGGTGCGGTAGCGCAAGCAGGCCACATCGTCGGAGAGGGGTTCCAGTCCGTACAACAAATAGTCGAGGTACTGAATTTCGGCAATGGGCCGTAAACCCCGCATTGACATGCCGATGGCTTGTCCCATGATCGACCACTCGCGAATACCTGTGTCAAAAACCCGGTTTTCGCCGTGTTTGGCCTGTAAACCCGCAAAACCCTGGTTGACGTCGCCAATTTTACCTACATCTTCTCCAAAGCCAAAAATCCGGGGATCATTTTCTATAACCGTATCGAAATAGGTATTGAGGATTTCAAACCCGTTTTTGACCGGAGAATCTTCACTGTAAATGGCATTAACAACGGGCACTTTTAGTGCCGAATAAGGGGTTTCGCTGTACAAATGGGTGTGATAACGCTGGTGTGCCAGCACTTCAATGTCTTTAACCCATTGCACCAAACTTTGTCGTGCCAACGAGTCTTCCCCTAAAGTATCGTACAAGACCCGCCTAGCATTTTGCAGCAATTCGCTGATGACCGGCGCAATCAGGGTTTCTTCGGCTTTGAGCAAAGCTACCACCTTGGGGTGCTCTTGCAACATGCCCTGGTAGATGGCCTCCAGTTGTTTTCGGACCTGAGCGGTTGGGGCTGAATAGGCTTTCCAGGCACGATCACGCGCGTCTTTTACCGTTTTCCGGGCTTTTTCCTTGATTTGGCGGATTTCATCCGGAGTAGCCAGGCCTTCCAGAATCATCCATTGTTCCATTTGCAGGATGCAATCGAAATCGCGTTCCCACTGCAAACGTTCCTTGGATTTGTAGCGCTCGTGGGAGCCTGAAGTAGAATGCCCTTGTGGCTGGGTTACCTCTTCGATGTGGATGAGCGCAGGTTGGTGATTGACCCTGGCATCCTGGATCACCCGTTGGTAGAGTGCCACCAATTCCGGGTAGCGCCAGGCTTTTTCAGTGTAAATCGTGACGCCCTGGCCATTTTCATCGGGCTCAAACCCCTTCAATACCCTTGAGATACTTCCTTTTGTCGTTTGGTATTCAACAGGTACCGAACTGCCGTATCCATCATCCCAAACCGAAATCACCAATGGAACTTGCAACACCCCGGCGGCATTGATCACTTCCCAAAAAATTCCTTCAGAAGTACTGGCATCTCCAATTGTAGAAAAACATACTTCATTGCCCCGATCAGAAAAAGGGGTGCCTTCGGCCAAAGTTTCACTTTCGCGGTACTTTTTGGACGCGAATGCAAAGCCCAGCGCCCGTGCCATTTGACCCGCCGTACAGGAAACATCCGCAGAAACATTGTATTGTTCGAGTTGATTGGCCCATTCTCCGGTATACGGATCGAGGATGGGCGTGGCGAAGTGGTTGTTCATTTGCCGACCACCCGAATATGGATCGTTTTCGGTGTCGGCATACAATTGTGCAAAATAATCTTCCAAACTGACTATACCCAGTGCAAACATCCATGTTTGATCGCGGTAGTAGCCAGCGCGGTAATCGCCTTTTAAAAAAGCCTTGGCCATGGCCACCTGAGGCACCTCTTTGCCATCACCGGTTACGGCGAATTTGGCTTTGCCGGTCAACACCTCTTTGCGCGCCATCAGGCTGACTTCGCGGCTTACGCAACAGATGCGGAAATCCTCGAGCACTTCGTCTCGATCAAACTTGGCATCTGTAAGCACTTGAGCCACTTGATTTTTCTTTAGATCACCCACCATGTGCTAGTTGGCTATGGTTTTATGCTGGTTTGCGTTTCAGCTATTTCAGGGGCAAAGATAGGTAAAAAATGATGAGTTATGAGTTATGAGTTATGAATTAAGCTAGCTATGTCATTTATAACTCATCACTCCTAACTCATCACTAAATCATCGTTAACATTTCATTTGAAATTTTACAAGACTCGTTGCGTTTTGTTATCAATAATCGCACTAAATTTGTGAGAGATTTTAAAAACCAAAAATCATTAGTGATGAAGAAATTGTTCTTTGTAGCCGTACTGCTGATGGGTGCCGTCTTCGCTGTTCAAGCTCAAGATACGAAAGCACCAAAAATGGTATTCGAAGCTGAAACCATTGATTATGGCAAAATCAAAGAAGGTGCTGAGCCTTACCGCGTTTTCAAATTCAAAAATATTGGTGATGCTGAGTTGATCATTACTTCTGCACGTGGCAGCTGTGGTTGCACCGTTCCAACTTACACCGAGAAGCCAATCAAAGCAGGTGAAAGCGGCGAAATTAAAGTTCGTTACGATACGAAGCGTGTTGGTCCATTTACCAAAAATGTAACCGTTACGACCAACGAAAAAGAAAACACCCACATGCTGACCATCAAAGGAGAAGTGCTGAAAGCTGAAGAGCAACAAGGCGTTCCTACCAAGTCAGGTGGCGTTTTTAATAACTAATTGAGCAAGGTTTTTTTCTGCGGAAGAAAATTTGCCAAAAGCCTTACACTTTACCAAGTGTAGGGCTTTTTTTATGCGTATTGTTGAAATAAACAAAAAAAAACCCTTGCTGAACCACTCCAGCAAGGGCCTCTAACCCAAACAAATAAACACAAAAACTACTTTAAGATGCAACAAAGCTACAATACTTTTTCCATGCAATCAAATATTTTATCAAAATTTTGTTCTGCGAAAGTAAATTTCGAAAAACATAGCTTTGCATTTAGATAAATAAGTTCATTATTATCACTGTAACACTAGAGTTTCTTATCTTGGCATGTATGAACCACAGGGTTCAATTTTTACTTGAGCTTACCAGAAACCAATAAAACCATGCGTTTGTTGAAATTGTGTGTACTTGCACTCCTCAGTGTAGGTCTACTTTGGGTGTTGAATACCCACAATCCTTTTGGCTCTCCTGTCCCCGCAATGGGGGCTTTGCTCAACCCCGTAAGTGGGTTTTGGGCCAATGCGGAAAAACATAGTCCATTGCCCAATCAAACTTTGTCATTGGATGGTTTAAAAGGCAAAGTCGTGCTCAAAATGGATGAACGGCGCGTGCCACACATTTTTGCCGAAAACAGCGAAGACGCTTTTTTTGCCCAAGGCTACATCACGGCTTACAATCGCTTGTGGCAAATGGACATGTCGACGCGCAAAGTCAGTGGCCGTTTGGCAGAAGTTGTGGGAGAACGGGCTTTGGCCTCCGATCTATTGCAACGTCGCAAAGGAATCGTCAAAGCGGCGGAAGAGGCACTCGAAGTCTGGGAGCGTTCCGAGCAAGACCTGGCTACAATGAATGCCTATGTTGCGGGGGTTAATGCCTACATCAATCAGTTGAAACCCGCACAGTATCCTCTGGAATACAAACTTTTGGGATTCAAACCTGAGCCCTGGACATCCCTGCGTTCTGTGTTTTTCTTTAAGGCCATGCAGGAAGATCTTTGTGCCCGCAATGAAGACCTGGCTGCCAGCAATACCCGGACGATTCTGGGAGAAGAGCTTTTTCGGGAATTGTTTCCGGAGTACAATCCCAAACAATCGCCCATCATTCCCAGCGAAGTGAAGTGGAATTTCACCCCCACAAAGCCTCAAACACAAGTCAAGGTTGCTGAAAGTTTATTGAGCGGACTCTTCCCGGATCAAAATATCCCTCAGCCTTATGAAGGAATCGGCAGCAACAATTGGGCAGTAAGTGCCCAAAAAACACTCAACGGCAACCCCATTTTGTGCAATGATCCGCACTTGGGACTCACTTTGCCTTCCATTTGGTTTGAAATCCAGCTGCAAAGTCCAGAGTTCAATAGCTACGGCGTGTCATTACCCGGTTTGCCTGGAGTGATCATCGGTTTTAATGAACACATAGCCTGGGGCCAAACCAACGTTGGCCAGGATGTGCTGGATTGGTATGCCATCAAGTGGGCTGACAACGAGCGCCAGCGTTACCATTTTGACGGCGGTACACGCCAAGTAGAGATTCGCGAGGAAGAGATCAAAGTACTGGGTAAACCAGAACCCGTTAAAATTCAGGTCAAGTACACCCATTGGGGACCCTTGGTGTTTGAAGACTCCACCTCATCGCCCTATTACGGGCTGGCCATGCATTGGCTGCCTTCAGAACGCCCAGAAAAACGCCCGTTTTATGAGGCAGGCAGCATTGTTCGTTTAATGAAAGCCAAAAACTACGCTGAGTATGCCCAGGCTTTGACCGGTTACGACGCCCCTGCTCAAAACTTCGTTTTTGCCGCTCGTGATGGGGATATTGCCCTCAAAGTGAACGGCAAGTTTCCCATCAAACAAAAAGAGCAAGGGCGTTTTGTACAGGATGGATCTCTGTCCAGCAATGCCTGGCAGGGTTTTATCCCACGCGACCAGATTCCCCAGGTACGCAATCCGCAGCGGGGTTTTGTCGCTTCAGCCAACCAGCATTCCACCGACCAAACCTATCCATACTATTATAATGGTGGCTTTGATGATTACCGGGGCCGTTTCATCAACCGAAGTTTGGCCGCAATGGATAGCATCACCGTCAAAGACCTGATGGCGCTGCAAAATAATCCACACAGCCTACAAGCAGAAGACGCCTTGCCACTGCTCCTGAAATTACTGCCGCAAGCCAAACTCAATACCCAGGAAAAGGCAGTGCTCAAAAAACTGGAAAGCTGGAATGGCAATTACGATTACCGCAAAACTGAACCCGTCATTTTTCAATCCTGGCTGGACAGCACTTATGTGCTGTGTTTTGACGAAATCAGTCAATGGCGCGACTCTGTGGAGGTGCTGAGTGTAGAAAGCTGGCGCTTTTTGGAGCTTTTGGAAAAAACGCCCAGCCATTCCATTTTTGATGTTAAAAAAACCGCAGCAGTTGAGCAGGCTTCCGACCTGATCTTGATTGCTTTTCGCAAAATTTGCCAGAATTACGCAAAAACACCCGCTCAAGACTGGCGCAGTGTCAACAATGCATCGATCAACCACCTGGCGCGATTGCCTGCATTTTCGCGTACCAATTTGCCCATCAGTGGGCATGCCCAAGCCCCCAACGCCACCCGTGGAGGACACGGCCCATCCTGGCGTATGGTTGTTGAGCTCGCCAAAGACGGAGTGAAAGCCTGGGGTGTTTACCCCGGTGGAAGTTCCGGTAACCCCGGCAGTCCATACTACGATCACATGGTCGATCAATGGGCCAAGGGCGAATACAATGAACTATTCTTCATGCGCAATGCGCTTGACAAGGGTAAACCAACCCTGAGTGAGTGGGCATTTGTACCAAAAGGTGGTTAGAACTCGCTTGCGCAGGCCATGTGCCAGAGGAGAGCAGCAACTTTGCTGCTCTCCTCTGGCATAAAAAGGGTTCTAACAGCGCGCCATTTTTTTCTTTTTCCCAATCCGTCCCATTTCCTGAATTTTGTAAATGTACTCCCCTGCACCTGGAACTTTACAGGAAGTTCCGCCCATGTCTACTTCGATTTTGCCCAAAGACTCTGAAATTTCGATGCAGCGTTCGGTCATCTCGGGCAATTGGGAACCCAAGGCAATGATGAAGCCATTCATGGTATACCTCACCCGGTTTTGGGCATGGTGGATATTTTTTTGCACCCGCGCCAACAAACTGCCGTACAATTCGAGATTCAGGCGGTCATTGGGCTGGAGGTGCAGCCAATTGGAAAGGGTAGCCCAACCCGCCGAAGCGATGGTTTCTTCTGGAGCGTCAATCCAGGCCAATCCCAATTCCTCGCCAAAAGGAGACTCTGCAGCCAGCCAAGGAACGGTAAAATCATGCAACATGTACCAATATGCCGCTTTAAGCCACTGATCCAATTCCGCCTTAGTCACTTTTTTTTCATCCGCAATAAGGCCGGCAAAATACATGGCATCCGAATTGCCTGTGGCATAGAGATCGAGCGCCAGCTGGTGGTCTTTTTTAATTTTCAGGGTCTTCATGATGGCTTTCATATCCCCTACTTTGACCCCGTAAAAAGGCTCGCGAGCACCGTGAACCATCAAGGTTTTTTTAGTACTGGGACTCTGGTGTTCCTCAAGTAATTGCATTACTTCATTTACAGTAGGCATAAATTTTAGGATCTAAAGTGTACCTAGCAAAAATAAGTGTTACCAATGGAAAAAGCAACACATTTTTTTGTTTTTATTCTGCATAAGATGTCAGGTAGAGCAGTTATTTTTGCACTCAGATCCATCTTATGAAAACATCGGTACTCATCATCGACGACGAAGTCAAGCTGCGGGGGTTACTAGCCCGGTTGTTGCGACTCGAAAATTACGAAGTCAGTGAAGCGGGCGACTGTGAAACTGGGCTAAAACTACTTACCCAACAAAGTTTTCCAGTCGTGCTCTGCGACGTAAAACTTCCCGATGGCAATGGTGTTGAGCTTACAAAAACGATCAAACTACAGTATCCCCATACCGAAGTCATTCTACTTACTGCTTTTGGCAATATTCCCGACGGGGTTCGAGCCATCAAAAATGGGGCATTCGATTATCTCGTTAAGGGTGACGACAACAACCGCATTTTGACCTTGTTGGCTCAAGCCACTGAAAAAGCCTTGCAAAAAAACCAACATTCCCCTGCTCAGTTACAAGAAAACCATGGGTTTTCCGCCATTATTGGGCAGTCTACACCAATTAAACAAGCCATCGAATTGGCGCAAAAAGTGGCCCCTACCGACGCCAGTATTTTGCTAACTGGCGAAACGGGCACTGGTAAAGATGTTTTTGCTCAAGCCATTCACTCCGCCAGCAAGCGCAAAGACAAGGCTTTTGTTGCCCTCAATTGTGCTGCGTTTTCTCGGGAAATCATTGAAAGTGAGTTATTTGGTCACAAAGCAGGTGCTTTCACCGGCGCCCTTAAAGACAAAAAAGGCCTGCTGGAAGAAGCCCACGAAGGCACCTTATTCCTGGATGAAATTGGTGAAATGCCCCTGGAGTTACAAACTAAACTGCTGCGGGTGCTGGAAAATGGAGAATACCTCAAAGTGGGCAGTACCAAAACCCAAAAAGTAGATGTACGTATCATTTCTGCTACCAACCGCAACCTGGAACAAGAAAGTAGTGCCGGGCATTTTCGGTTGGATCTTTTTTATCGCTTGGCCACCTTCAGCATCCACTTGCCTTCCCTCAACGAACGAATAGAAGATATTCCACTGTTAGCCGCGCATTTTATCACCCAATTCAGCCAAAAACTAGGCAAAAAAATCACGGGTATGCATGCCCATTTTAGCGATTTACTCCAACACCACCACTGGCGAGGCAACATTCGAGAACTGCGCAATGTGCTCGAACGGGCTTGTATCCTCAGTGAACAGGCGCTGCTTGAAGTTGAAAATTTGCCCTGGGACTTTCATCACAACCTGAATCATTCCTCGGAAGGATTAGTGTCTTTACGCGATATGGAAAAGCGCCACATCTCCCGAATGTTGGAACATACGCAAGGCAACAAAACCCGTGCTGCAGAATTGTTGGGGATCGGACTGACCACACTCTATGCTAAGATCAAGGAATTCAATTTGTAAACAGTAATAATATCCAGACCTGGTTCGGCAAACTATTTCAAAACCGGCGGCGTTACACCTCTATACAATCACCATTATCTGGATCGCGCATAGAAAATAAGCACCTTGCTGAAGAAGAATCTTCCAGCAAGGTATTCAGCACTATTTTACCGAATTAAACGTATCGTAGACATGAATTCACTGTGGACCAAGATTATTTTAAACACGACCCTCCGCAAAAGAAACCTCAATAAATACAGCAACTATATATTGGCCAAGGGGTTCAAACAATTTCAAATCGTATTCAAACGTCGCCTCATCCAGTTTTTTTTGTTGAGCTTGGGGGTACTCTCCGCAGGTTTTGGCTTAAAAGGTTTTTTATTGCCCAATGAGTTCATCGATGGAGGAGCAGTGGGGATTTCTTTGCTGATTTCCGAAACCACCGGGGTCTCTCTTTCCATTTTATTGCTGCTGGTCAATCTTCCATTTGTACTCATTGGCTATCGCACCATTGGCTTAGACTTTGCAGTGAAAACTGCAGTGGCCATCTTTGCCTTATCCATTGCGGTTGAAGTGATTCCCTATCCTCAAATTACCGAAGACAAGCTACTGGTCGCGGTTTTTGGCGGTTTTTTTCTGGGTTCAGGAATTGGTCTGGCCATTCGTGGTGGCGGTGTGATTGATGGCACGGAAGTACTGGCCATCAACCTGAGCCGCCGAACAGGCCTAACTGTGGGTGACTTGATTTTGATCTTTAACATCATTATTTTTTCCGTAGCTGCCTGGTTATTGTCTATTGAAACGGCCCTGTATTCTATCCTTACCTACCTTTCTGCTTCGAAAACTGTAGATTTCATCGTAGAAGGCATTGAAGAATATACTGGGGTAACCATTATTTCGGTCAAATCGGAGGAAATCCGTCAAATGATCACCAATGATCTGGGTCGCGGAGTGACCATTTACAAAGGGGAACGTGGTTACGGGACTACTGGGCACCGCCACAATGACATCGATATTGTATTTACCGTCATCACCCGCCTGGAGGTGAGTAGCCTCAAGACGGAAATTGAAAAAATTGACCCAAGCGCTTTCATCCTGATGCACAGTGTTAATGACACTAAAGGGGGGATGATCAAAAAGCGGCCGCTGCACTAATTCAAACTTGCATGGAAGGGTACCTCCTACCCTTCCATTTCCGAAAACCGTTTTCCATTTCTGCATGGTTTTTGATTTGGCATTTTGCCAACAAACTAGCTATTTCGCTGATAATCAACTCAATTTTCGCCCATCGCTTTTTCGGCATGAGTTTTGGCATTCGTCTAGCGAATCAAAACCAAACTTATGGACACACTCATCGCAGCAGCATTACTCATCGGGGGCTTGATTTGTTTCGCCCTCTTTTACTGGGTCAGCGACCGATTTGACAAAATCTAATCCAATCCATCATGTTCAGCGCACTATTCATCCTTTGTTTGGTCGTGTTTGGGTACCTCATTTACGTCCTCTTGCGACCAGAAAAATTTTAACCAAGCTACCATGAATACCAATCTTACCGGAGTTGTAGCCACGCTCATCCTGACCATTCTCCTGGCCATCCCACTGGGGCGTTACCTGGCCAAAGTATACCAGGGCGAGCGGGTTTGGACCGACTTTTTGCGTCCGTTTGAGCGGCTGTTGTACCGCTTAGGGGGCATAAATCCAGCGGAAGAAATGAGCTGGCAACGTTTTATACGCGCCTTGCTCAGCATCAACATGCTTTGGCTGATCTATGGCTTCATCATGCTTTTTTATCAAGGTGTTTTACCCCTTAATCCGGATGGCAACCCTGGCATGACGCCTGATCTGACCTTCAATACGGTCATCAGTTTTGTGGTCAACTGCAACCTTCAACACTATTCTGGCGAATCGGGCTTGAGTTATTTAAGCCAAGTTGGAGTCGTAATGTATTTTCAATTTGTAAGTGCAGCAACGGGAATGGCTGCTTTGGCTGGCGTTTACCGGGCCATGCAGGAGAAGCAATCCAGCACGCTCGGCAATTTTTACGTCTATTTCATCCAAAGCATCACCAGGATTTTGTTGCCTTTGTCCATTGTGCTGGCCGTGGCGCTAGTGGTTTGTGGCACACCGATGACTTTTGACGGAAAAATTGTCCTCAATACCTTACAAGGGGTTGAACAAAGCATCTCCCAAGGCCCCGCCGCCGCCATGATTGCCATCAAACAGTTGGGAACCAATGGTGGCGGTTTTTTTGGGGTCAACTCGGCTCACCCGCTGGAAAACCCCAATTTCCTCAGCAACATCTTACAGACCATTTCCATTTTAATCATTCCTATTGCAATGGTATTTGCCTTGGGGTACTATCTCAAACGCCGTCGATTGGCCTGGATCATTTTCGGGGTCATGACGATCGGTTTTTTAAGCTTTGTCATCGGCACCATCATGGCCGAAACCGCTGGCAATCCGGCTATTGACCAAATGGGCATCAATCAGGATTTGGGCAGTATGGAGGGCAAAGAAACCCGCATTGGTGCTGAAGCCTCCGCCCTTTGGGGGATTGCCACTACTGCCACTTCCAATGGTTCGGTCAACGCCATGCACGACAGCATGACGCCCATCAGCGGTTTTTTACAAATATTGGACATGATGATCAACGCGCTTTATGGAGGTGTCGGGGTCGGTTTGCTCAACTATTACATTTTTATCATCATTGCGGTATTCATCAGCGGTTTGATGGTAGGGCGTACCCCAGAATTGTTGGGTAAAAAGGTAGAAATCCGGGAGATGAAGATCGCTACCCTGATTACGCTTTTGCACCCTTTTTTGATCTTGGTAGGCACCGCTTTGAGCAGCTATATGATCGTAAACCATGCCGATATTGCCTGGGCCGTTAAACCCGGCAACTGGCTGAACAACCCCGGCAATCACGGTTTCAGCGAAATGTTGTACGAGTACACTTCTGCTTCGGCCAACAACGGCAGTGGTTTTGAAGGCCTGGGCGACAACAACTTTTTCTGGAATGTCAGCACGGGGATTGTCCTCTGATCCTGAGTCGTTTCTTGCCCATCATCGGTCCGGTAGCCATTGCAGGTTTGTTGGCACAAAAGCAGTACATCCCCGAAAGTTCGGGTACGCTGCGGGTGGATACCCCCACTTTTGGGTTGATGACCTTGGCGGTGATCTTCATCGTAGCGGCACTGGCCTTCTTTCCTGCGCTGGCACTAGGGCCATTGGCGGAGTATTTTTCGATGCATCCTTAAGTCAAATAACATGTCAAAGCAAAAAAATCCATCACTATTTGCCGCGGAGCTGATGCGACCAGCATTATTTGAAGCTTTTCGCAAACTCAATCCGATGGTGTTGTACCGCAATCCCGTGATGTTTACGGTAGAAATCGGTACCGCGATCATGTTGATCATGACCATCTATTCGTTGGTCAGTGGCGACAGCAGCCAAGGCAGTTTTGCCTATAACCTGATCGTTTTTATCGTCCTTTTTCTAACGGTCTTGTTTGCCAATTTTGCCGAAGCCATCGCCGAAGCAAGAGGCAAAGCCCAGGCCGAATCGCTGCGCAAAACCCGGGAGGACACGCCCGCCAAAGTACTGCGCAATGGCAATATTGAATTGCTCAGTTCGTCCGTACTCAAAAAAAGAGACATTTTCGTGTGTGAAACAGGTGACATCATTCCCATGGACGGTGAGATCATCGAAGGCCTGGCTACCATCGATGAATCGGCCATCACCGGTGAATCTGCGCCAGTGATTCGGGAAGCAGGTGGCGACAAGAGCAGTGTAACGGGCGGCACCAAAGTGCTCTCAGATAAAATCAAAGTAGAGGTCACTACCGAGCCCGGCGAATCGTTTTTGGACAAAATGATCGCCCTGGTAGAAGGTGCTTCCCGCCAAAAACACCCAACGAAATTGCCCTGACCGTGCTTATAGCCGGGTTTACCCTGATTTTCATCATGGTCTGTGTGACGCTCAAACCTTTTGGAGATTATGCCGACACCCATTACCGTGGCGGCTTTTGTTTCCCTGTTTGTCTGTTTGATCCCCACCACCATCGGAGGGTTGTTGTCGGCGATTGGTGTAGCGGGTATGGATCGGGCCTTGCGGGCCAACGTCATCACCAAATCGGGTAAAGCCGTAGAAACTGCGGGCGACATCGACGTGTTGCTCCTGGACAAAACCGGTACGATTACCATCGGCAACCGCAAAGCAACGCGGTTTTATCCTGCACCAGGAGTAAACGAGCAGGATTTCATCCAGGCTTGTGTACTGAGTTCATTGGCTGATGATACTCCCGAAGGCAAAAGTATCCTGGAACTGGCTGGTGAGCAAGTGGTCAAAAATGCCAGCATTACGGGTGCTCAATTGATCAAATTTACCGCCGAAACCCGCACCAGTGGCGTGATTTTAGCCGACAAAACCGACATCCGCAAAGGGGCACAAGACGCCATCCTGCGCATCGCCCAACAAGCAGGCAATACCTTTCCCGGATGAAACCAAGCGGTCAAAGACATCTCCAACAATGGAGGTACCCCGCTGGTCGTCGCGCAAAATGGCCAGGTCTTGGGTGTCATCGAGTTGCAAGACATCATCAAACCCGGCATCCGCGAACGTTTTGAACGCCTGCGGCGCATGGGGGTAAAAACCGTGATGGTCACCGGGGATAACCCACTTACCGCCAAGTACATTGCCGAAAAAGCTGGTGTAGATGACTTCATTGCCGAAGCCAAACCCGAAGACAAACTGGAGTACATTCGCCAGTGAACAAGCCGCGGGTAAACTGGTGGCCATGATGGGCGACGGTACCAACGACGCGCCCGCTCTGGCACAAGCCGACGTGGGCGTAGCCATGAACAGTGGCACTCAGGCCGCCAAAGAGGCCGGAAACATGGTTGACCTCGACAACGACCCAACCAAGCTGATTGAGGTGATTGAAATCGGCAAACAATTGCTGATCACCCGGGGGACGCTGACTACCTTCAGCATCGCCAACGATGTGGCCAAATATTTCGCCATTGTTCCGGCTTTGTTCATGGCTTCCTTGCCAGCTCTACAGTCGCTGAACATCATGCACCTGAGCAGCCCGGAAAGTGCCATCATCTCGGCGGTGATTTTCAACGCGATCATCATTCCGATGCTGATTCCGCTGGCCTTGCGTGGGGTGGCCTATCGTCCGATTGGTGCCGAGGCTTTGTTGCGCCGTAACTTGTTGGTGTACGGTTTGGGCGGGGTAATTCTGCCCTTTATCGGCATCAAATTGATTGACCTGCTGATGGCAGTTTGGTTCTAAACATTGGATGATTATAGCAGATTTACACAGATTTAATCGCAGATCCTACGGCAGAAAAATCTGTAGAATCTCTTGGAAAAATCCGTGTAAAATCTGCGTGAACTCAAATCCGGTTACCAATTTAAATTTCAAAAAATGAAACAAGATATTTTCCCTGCGATCCGTTTCACCATCGTGACCCTGATCCTCGTTTCCGTACTTTATCCTCTACTCATTTGGGGCATTGCACAAGTCATTGGTCCAGCTCAAGGCAAGGCCGAATTGGTGTACAAAGACGGCGTGCCAGTTGGAGCCGCTTTGGTGGGGCAAATCTTCACTGAAGACCGGTACTTTTATGGTCGGCCCTCGGCGGTAGACTACAATGGTGCTGGCTCAGCAGGCAGCAACAAAGGGCCTTCAAATCCTGATTATTTGGCCACGGTACAAGCGCGTATCGACAGTTTTGCCGTACACAACCCTGATGTGGCCATCAAAGACATTCCGAGTGAATTGGTGACCGCTTCGGGTAGTGGCCTGGATCCAGATGTTTCGCCACAAGCCGCCAAAATTCAGGTACCCCGCATCAGTGCGCTGCGCAATATTCCGGCTGATCGTTTGAAACAACTGATTGACACTCATACTGAAAAACCGCTGTTGGGTTTGTTTGGCCCTAGCAAAGTAAACGTCCTGCAATTGAACCTGGCTTTAGACCAATTGAAATAATCCAACCCATGAAAACCAAGTTAGTCCTTTTGCTGGCTTTTTTAAGCATGGCCAGTACCACTTTTGCTCAAGATACCACTGCAGCACCCGTACTCAAATTGAGTGCCTACATCGAGGCGTATTATGCCTACGATTTCGCTAATCCTGCGAACCACCAGCGTCCGGGATTTATTTACAGCCACAACCGCCACAATGAGTTTGCGCTCAATTTGGGTTACCTCAAAGCGGCCTACAACACCGACCGAGTAGAGGGCAATTTGGCCCTGATGACAGGCACCTACGCCCAGTACAACCTGGCGGCAGAACCGGCATTATTGCAAAACATTTTTGAAGCCAATGCGGGGATAAAGTTATCAAAAAGCAGACCTCTGGCTTGACGCCGGGGTGATGCCATCGCACATTGGTTTTGAAAGCGCCATTGGCAAAGATTGCTGGAACCTGAGCCGTAGTATACTGGCTGAAAATTCCCCCTACTACGAAACGGGGGTGCGTTTGAGCCTCAATTCTGCCAACGGCAAGTGGTATGCCGCTGCCATGTTGCTCAATGGCTGGCAACGGATGGCCAGGGCAACGGGGATCCAAAGCGCCCATTTTGGGGACTCAAATAACGTACAAACCCAGCGCCGCCGTAACGCTCAACTGGAGTACGTATTTGGGTGATGAGCGAGTTGGAGAGGAGATTGTTACCCGTTTTTTCAACAATTTCTACGGGACCTTTATCTTGTCGCCCAAATGGGGACTGATTACCGGATTTGACATCGGGGTACAACATCGAAAATGAGCCAGTCCTGGATCGCCCCGTCGCCATTTTGCGCCACAACATCAATGATCGTTGGACCTTGGCGGGGCGGGCGGAATATTATGGCGACCAAGATGAAGTAATCATCAGCACTGATGCCGACGGCTTCGAAACCCTGGGATTTTCGCTCAACCTCGATTACGCTCCGGTATCCAATGTATCCCTACGCTTTGAGGGCAGAACATTGTCAGGAAAAGACGAATATTTCTTCAACCGCAATGGAACTGCAAGTACTTCCAATACCTTTTTAACCAGTGCGCTGGCGATTTCATTTTAGCTCATGGACAACGAACGCAATCTCGCCGCAGACCGTTACCTCGCCCAGCTTCGACAAGCTGGACGAGGTAAACTCAAAATCTACATCGGCATGAGTGCCGGGGTGGGTAAAACCTACCGCATGCTCCAGGAGGCCCGGCAAATGCTCGATCAGGGCATTCACGTCGTGTTGGGCCTGGTAGTGACGCACGGGCGGAAAGAAACCGAGGCGCTGCTGGAAGATTTGCCCATGGTTGCCCAGCGCGAGGTTTTTTACAAAGGAAAAAAAATGAGCGAGTTGGACATCAACGCTCTACTCGTGTTGCATCCGACCTGGGTGGTGGTCGACGAGCTGGCGCATTCCAATATCCCGGGAGCAAAAACCCCAAACGTTGGCAGGATGTAATGGACCTACTGGCAGCCGGCATCAATGTGATCACCGCCGTCAACATCCAGCACATCGAAAGCATCAACGACGAAGTGCAGCGCATCACCGGGGTGCAAGTGCAAGAGCGGGTTCCCGATGATTTTTTGCAAAAAGCTGATGAAGTGGTCAACATCGACTTGAGCGCCGAGGATTTGATCACCCGCCTGAAAGAAGGGAAAATTTACGATCCCGCTAAAGTTGAAACCGCGCTGCGCAATTTTTTCCAGCCTGAAAAAATCCTGCAATTGCGGGAATTGGCACTCAAGGAAGTGGCCACCCAGGTAGAGCGCAAAGTCGAGCAAGAAGTGCCCCGCACTGTCCAAGAGTCGGCACGAACGATTTTTGGCCCGCATCAGCAGCAATGAAGCTACCGCCCGCAAAATTATTCGCAAAACTGCCCGTTTATCGCGCTATTACCAAAGCAAATGGTACGTACTGTATGTGCAAACGCCCAATGAAAGCCTGGATAAAATTCCGCTGGACAAACAACGGCACCTCATTAATAATTTTCAGTTGGCGGTAGAATTGGGTGCCGAAGTACTGCAAGCCCAGGCTGCGAATCGACTTAGCAAATGGCTGGTCCCCGTAGCCATCCCCCTCAAACTCATCAATGTGTCGGTGCCTGATATTGGAAACGCTATACTCGAAGTAGTAAAAGAAAAACAAATCACCACCATCTGCATCGGCAAACCCCACCTGAGTTTTTGGCAAATTGTGCTGCATACAGGTATCTTTAACCAATTGTTGCGTGCCTTGAATGAAAATGAGGTAGATGTGGTGATTTTGTCGTAGTTTTTAAAAAGCGCACACTATGACCTTGCAAAGGAAAATTGCCCTGGGTTCCACTTTTTTATTCCTGCTCCTGTTGCTGATCAGTGGGGTCAGTACCTATTACATTTCGGTGTTAAAAAACGATACCCAGGAAGTACTGAAGGACAATTACGAAAGTGTAGACTACTGTCATGGCATGTTGGGATTGTTGGACAGTGGATTATCCAACTCAGCCAATACTCCAAAATTCGATCCTTCCTCCAAAAACAGGAAAACAACCTCACCGAAGTTGGTGAAAAGAAGCAACAGCAGCGCTGCGGAAAGCATTCAAACAGTGAGCAGTGACAGTACTCAAACTTACAGTACGCAAAAATATCCTCAGCATTCTACAAATCAACATGCAGGCCATCCAGCGCAAAAACAACATGGCCATCAATACCGCGCAACATGCCAAATTGTACATCTCTACCCTGGCGGCTTTTTTGTTTTTGATTGCCTTTACTTTTGTCCTCAATTTTCCGGGACTGATTGCCGGGCCATCCAAAATTCAACGAAGCCATTCAGGAACTCAGCCGCAAAAATTACAACTTTCGGATGCACATGGATACCGCTGACGAATTCGGGCAATTGGCTGGGGCCATCAACCAAATGGCCAGCAAGCTGGATGAATACGAAAACAGCAATGTTGCCCAATTGATGTTTGAAAAAAAACGCGCTGAGGCTGTCATCAACAGCCTGGATGACGCCAGCATCGGCGTGGACAAACACGGCATGGTCCTTTTTGCCAACCAAAAAGCTTTGCAATTGTTGGGATTAGAAGCAGTTGAAACCGTTGGGCAGGCCACTTCTACCCTTGCCCAGCGCAATGACCTCCTGAAATTTATGTTGGAAAACCCTTCCGGCACCTCGCCTTTCAAAATCGTGATGGACAATCGGGAAAATTACTTTTTATTGGATTCTTACAAAATCCAGGTCGATGAAGAGCCCGGGATTGTTTTTGTATTAAAAAACATCACCACTTTTTTGGAAAAAGACGTGGCCAAAACCAATTTCCTGGCCACCATTTCACACGAACTCAAAACACCCATTTCGGGCATCAAACTGGGCCTGCAACTGCTGGAAAACCCCAAAACCGGGTCACTCAATCCCGACCAAATGCAACTGCTGCAAGACATCAAATACGACAGCGATCGCCTTTTGCGCATCACCAGTGAACTGCTGAACATGACACAGCTGGAAACAGGTAAAATTGACATCAAGCTGGAAGCCATTGATCCTGCCGAGTTGGTAGGTACGGCCCTGCAAGCCTTGTTCCCACAAACTCAGGAGAAAAAATTGCTGGTCAAAACGCAGTTTGCACCCAAGGTGCCGAAAGTGTGGTGTGATCCCGAGAAAACCATTTGGGTACTAATCAACTTGCTTTCCAACGCCATTCGTCATGCATCGGAAGGTGATCATTTGACCGTTTCTATCGAGAGTCAAGACCAACGGGTATTGTTCAGCATTCAGGATCAAGGGCCGGGAATTGCGCCCGAATATCAGGAGAAGATTTTTGAAAAATACGTCAAAGCCCCCGGAAGTAAGTCAACAGGCACGGGCCTGGGCCTGGCCATCAGTCGCGATTTTGTGGAAGCAATGGGTGGAAAAATTGGGGTCAACAGCCAATTGGGGCAAGGCGCTACTTTTTTCTTCGATTTACCACAGTTTCAGCAATAAAAGGAAGACCCCGCTCCGCAAAATTGATTTCGAAGCGAGGTTCTGATATATGGAGTTGCTTATTTTAGTTCATTGAAAAGGGCATGATCGGCGCCACTTTGCCACTCAAAGCAGGCATTTTGGGCAAGCGAATGACAATGATTCCGTTTTCAGAACTGATGTTGATCTGATCTACTTGCACCATTTCCGGGTGTACGGGAATTTGGCGTATGAATGGGCGCATCCTGAATTCTTGCCGCCATTGGCGTTGATCCAGAACGGATTCAAAAGCGTTGCTGTTGCCTTCATAACGCAGCACCAGCATATTGTCAATCAGGTGAATATTCAGATCTTCGTGGCTGAGGCCAGGTACTACCAATTCAATTACAAATGCTTTGGTATGTTCAGTGATGTTCAAAGCAGGCATTGGGCTGAGGGGCAAAGGGTTTAGCTTCTTGCCCAATTCCCAGGCATTTTTTACCAACTCATCATCAAAATACAGTTTTTCTTCTTTGAAATGTTGCAGAATCATAGCTGTTGGATTCGTGTTTATGAAGATTTAGTCTGGTATTAATCACTCAAATCTGATTCCAAGTTGACATTTACGCCACAATGTCACTCCTTTAATTTAATCCACACGCCAAAAAGGCGTAATTATGCCAATATGTGGTTCCCCGATTTATGTCTATTTTTCGCAGGAAACATAAACAAACCAAAATCATGGATCGCAGATCGTTTATTCAACAAGCAGGCCTGGCCGGGGCTGCGGTGTTGACCCCTCCTTATTTGATTCCCTCCCGTCCGGCCAAATACAAAACCGTGCTGATTGGCAGTTGTTGGTGGGGCCTCAACATCCTCCGCGAAGCCATCCGCAGCGGGCAAGTTACGGTAGCCGCGCTGTGTGATGTGGATGAAAATCAGCTCAATTTGCATCAAAACCGAGCGCCCCGACATCGTGATCAACGCCACGCCCGACCATTGGCATGCCCTCATCGCCATCGAAGCCATGCAAAGCGGGGCGCACGTCTTTTTGGAAAAACCCATCTCCCATACGGTCAAAGAAGGCTCCGCCATTGAAAAAGCTGCGCGTGATACCCAAAAAGTCTGTATCGTCGATTTTCACCGCCGCTACTCGCCTCACAATGTCAGTGGTCAGGAGTTTTTGAAATCGGGCAAGGCAGGTAAAATTCACAGCGTCAAAGCTTTTGTGCACTACAACAACGGCATGGGCAAAAAAGAGGAAGAAAGTGCTCCTCCGGCTGGGCTGGACTGGGATTTCTACTGTGGCCCTGCGCCACTATCGACCTACAATCCCGGCATGCACCCACGTGGCTGGCGGCAATACACCCAATTTGCCAACGGCAACATCGGCGACTGGGGGCCACACTGGTTTGACCAAATCCTGTGGTGGACAGAGGAAAAAATGCCGCGCAAAATTTACTCTACCCAAAAATCGGACATCCGCAACTCCCTGGCCAATGCCCCGGAGGAACAACGGGCAGTTTATGAATTTGAATCCTTTATTTGTACCTGGGAACATACCCTGCTCAGCAACCACCCCGAACGCCAAGGCGAAAATGTAGGGGTCTATTTTCACGGCACGGAAGGGGTCTTCCACATGGGCTGGCAGCGGGGCTGGACTTTTTACCCCAACGACACCAAAAAGGAAATCCTGCGCGAAGAAGCCAAAATGAATCAGCCCGATCAACAAAACATCGACCTGGTCTGGAATGATTTTATGGCTTGTATTCCGACGGGCAAACGCCCATTTGCGGACATTGAACGCGGTCGGCATGCGACGAATATGGCGCTGCTGGGCAACCTTTCAGCTAAGTTGGGCCGCTCCATTGAGTGGGATCACGAGAAGGACATGATAGTGGGGGATAAGGCGGGGCAGCAGTTGATATCGGATAACGCCTTGATGTCCGGAAATAGGGGGGTAAGTTGAACTACGAGAGGGACATATTATTCAGCTTTTTCGGTAGGTTTTGATCACTGAAACCTCCCCCAAACCTTTCCCCCGGTTTTTATCCACCTCCCCACCCATCCCTTCTCAAGTATTTCAACCACGCAACTCTCACCTCCATTTCACCGCTTTTGGTTCGGCGCAGTGTAAGTAATTTCTCCGTTATTTTCCACGCTTTTTGGTTGAATTTTAAATGCCCCGATGCTGCCAAAAAAAAATCTGTGAAAATCTGTGTAATCTGTGGTGAAAAAAAATCCGCTTTGTCTCAAAAACGCATCCAGCTCAGCCTTTTTATTCATGAGTCCGCATCCGCATCCATCGAAACCATTCGCGCGGCATTCAATCCTGCGCAATACGCGCTTGATCCCGGCACACGTGACGCTGTGCCGAGAAGATGAACTTGAGCAAATGGAAAGAGTTGTGCACAACCCGCAACGATTAAATGGGGACTCCATCACGATTGATTTTGCCCGGTCGTCCGGTTTTCAGAAGGCAAAGGGCTTGATTCCGGCCTTGGCCCCAATGAATCCTTTCAACAATTGCGGGCAAACATTTTACAGGGCATCATCGAACATCCTCGTTACCCGAACCACACATCACCTTGATGCACCCCAGAAATGCGACATGTACCGATGAAATATTCGCAGAAATTGCCGCATACAACTTGCCCCGCAAAATAACCTTCAAAAAAATCAGCCTCATTGAGCAAGAAATTGAAATGAAGTGGTTTATTTTGGATGAATTTCACTTGTGAGCTTATTTAAATATTTTTGTTTTAGGCGAAAATATTTAAGCGCTTAAAAACACCTAACCAATGAGCCTACTCATCGCCTCCATTACTCCGGTAATGATCTTTCTGTATCTGATCAATCGAAAAGATAAAGTACAGGAACCCAAAAAGTTATTGGCCAAATGTTTCTTTGGCGGGTTTTTATCCATCGCCTTGGCCTTGTTGATTGATGCACCGTTGACACCCTTTGCAGACAGCATCAGCAGCCCCTTTTTACATGCTTTTATGATGCGTTCATCATCGCAGCGGGTCCCGAGGAATTGCCTAAGTTCCTCGTCTTGTACCTGGCTGGTTTGGAAAAGTGCTGATTTCGATCAGCATTACGATGGGATCATTTATGCCGTATTTGTATCCCTGGTTTTGCTCTGGTGGGAAACATCCTGTACGTGATGGAAGGCGGAATGGGCGTGGCCGTGGCCAGAGCGGTGTTATCGGTTCCCCGGGCATGGCTTTTTGCGGTGCTGATGGGGTATTATTTTTCACTGGCTAAGTTCCATGAGGGTACTGAAAAGAACAAGTTGCTGTTAAAAGCCTGTGGATGCCCATCCTGTTTCATGGACTGTATGATTTTGCCTTGTTTTATATGGAAGCGGAAGGACTTAGTCCCTGGATTTTGATCGCTCTGATGGTACTGTTTACTTACGTCGTGATCCGTTTGTGGCGGGTGGGTTTCATAAGATCAAATTACATCTGCATAAGATCACATAGATTCAATACCGACAG
Source organism: Haliscomenobacter sp. (assembly GCF_016718685.1). Taxonomy (GTDB): domain Bacteria; phylum Bacteroidota; class Bacteroidia; order Chitinophagales; family Saprospiraceae; genus Haliscomenobacter. The sequence continues at coordinate 81,338 of NZ_JADKCX010000022.1, forward strand.
TTTGTTTTTTTAATTCACCACGGATTTCTGATACCCAGATAAACACGGATTTGGTGAGAAAAATCTGTGTTTATCTGGGTGAATCCGTGGTGAACTAAATACTCTCCTTCGGTTTCAGCGTTGCCAAATACTCCACCAAATCCACCAATTGTTGCTCCGTAAATCCACGGTGCAAACCCTCGGTCATCAAGGACATTGGCATTTCTTCCATTTTTTGTACATCCGCCAAGGGATAAGACCGCGAAGTGCCGCCCATGATGCGTAAAGTAAGTTCGCTGGCCGTTTTGCTTTCGATGATGCCCTGTACCGTAGAACCATCTTTGAGCGCTACATTGAACCCTTCATAGCCGTAGTTGATGCCTGAAGAAGGAAAAATAATCGCGTTGTACAAGGCACCTTTGTCCAATTTGGCGCCGATTTCGGTGAGTGCACCGAAGTTCACCCCATTGTTGCCATTTTATGGCGCAAGTTGCACAATGCTGTCCAAAGACCGCCTTACCTGAAGCCACTTTGCCGCTGCGGCCTTCCAAAACCGCCACCGCAGGCAGGGCCTTGCCCGTTTCCTTTTGTTTTTGCGTCAACATTTCGCGGGATTTTTACGGACATCGGTGTTCCAGGCACCCGCCAAGGATACCAAACCTTGCATGGCCAATTCTTCCGGCACCTGTTTTTTTCAAACAGAGCCAACAGGTAAATTTGCCCGTCCCAGGTGCTGTTGAGGCAATTTAAGGCTGCCCGGCGTACCGCCAGGGAATTGTTCGCATCGCTCAGGTATTGCTGATAGACTTTAAACAAGCCGAGATTGTTTACCGGAGCCAAAGCGTACAAAATTTGCTGGGCTTTGGCGTCATCCGCTCTTGAGTTGTTGCAGCAGCAGGGCCATGCCTCCATTGGCAGCCCATTTCTGAGCGGATCGGTTTGAAAATGCAGGGCCCGGAAATATTGGCGCAGGTCGAAAGGTCTTACCTGAGGATCCTGGATCATCTCTTTCAACAAGGGCAGGGCGTCTTTGGAACGGCTACGCCAAACGATATTTTGCCCGCTGCATTGTTCCATTTGGTACCCACTTTGGCTTTCCAGGCCGCGAGGCGAGTATCAGCCTCCAGGTCGGAGCCAATGCCGAGCGCTTCCAGGTACCAACGGTCTTTGCCATCGTATTGGCTGGCGAGTTCAGCCCAAGCCTGATCCGCTTCAGGGCCTTGGCAAAAACGCAGGGTGATGGCCGCTTCGCGGCGCACTTGGGCGGAAGGATCACGAACAACGGACTTGACCAATTGCGCCAATTGATTGGGCAATACCTGGCGAGCCAGGCGCAAACCCACGGTACGAATGTCCGCATCTTTGTCTTTTAGGGCGGCTTGTACATAAGTTTGGGCTTACCTTTCATTTTACCCAAAATCCACAAAGCACGGGCGCGTACGCGCGGGTTCTCGTCAGCCCACAGTTTTTTTAAGCCCGCTTCAGCGCTGCTGCCTTTGCTGCGCAAGGCATTGGCAGCTTTGGCCTGCACGGCAAGGTTGGGGTTTTGTAATGATTCGAGCAGTTGGTCCTCGGTCTCAAAACCGGCAATAGCTTCTGTTGGCAGGTATTTTTTTCCTTTTTTTCCCGCGCTGACGCGGAAAATACGGCCGCGTCCGGTATCGCCAAACTTGTGTCCACCCACGGCAGGATCGTACCAGTCGGAAATAAACACCGAACCATCAGGAGCTACGCACACATCCGAAGGCCGAAACCACTGGTCTTTACTTTTGACCAAATTGACCACTTCCGCTTTGTAGCCCGCACCATCTACCTCGGCGGGATAGGCGCGGACCACGTTGTGGCCTGCTTCAGCATGCAGCGGTTGGTTCTGAAAAATTGGGGCAACATCTCGCCTTCGTACCGCCATGCCACAGGTGAACCTGAGCCCGTTTGCAAAGGTTAGGCACCACGCCGGGGTCGTTCAAATGCCAGTGGCGCTTGGGGATTTCGGTTCCAGGTTGATGCGGCGCTCGCCCCACCAGGCACCCGTCACCTGATCGGTGTAACCATAGTTGCCGTATTCCATGACGTAGTTGATGCGCACGCCCATGTTGCCATCGTCGTCATTATCGGATTGCCAAAGTGTACCGTAAGAGTCGGGAGCCACTTCATAGTTGTTGCGGAAGTTGTGCGCCAGTACTTCGAGGTTGCTGCCATCGGGATCGTAGCGGTAACTACCATGCCTTGTCGGTAAGGCGTTCCCTTGTTGTTAACGGTATTGCCACTCATGTCAATCACGGGTTTACCGTGGCGATCCATGATTTGCTGGCCGTTATTGCCAAAATTGAAGTACAATTTGCCGTCAGCTCCCTGGATGAAAGAGTGGATGGCGTGGTCGGATTGTTCACCGCCCAAGCCGGTAAAGAGGGTATCCTTGGTATCGGCTTTGTCATCACCATTGGTGTCCGATAAAAGGAATACGTATGGGCTGCAAGAAACGATGGCGTGGTTGTCGGTGGCCCAAATGCCCAAGGCGGCATTGACATCGGTTCCCTGATAAAACACGGTACTTTTGTCGGCTTTGGCATCACCATCGGTATCTTCCAGGATAAGGATGCGGTCACCTTTTTCTCTGGAGGGGTTTTCCGGGTTGTGGGTGTTGCGGTAGTTCAAGGCCTCACAAACCCAAACCCTGCCCCGTTCATCTACATGCAACTGGTGGGATTGATGAGCATGGGTTCGGAAGCAAACAACTGCACATCACAACCCTCGGCCACATCCATGCCATATACGGCATTTTCGGCCAGGCGTTTGGCAGGTTCTTCCAGTTTGTCGAAATCGATGGAAGGTTTTTGGGCGCACAGGCCACAAGTAGCACCAGTAAGGTGCAGAGGGAAAGGTGTTTTCATTTGCGATCTGATGTTACTGCGTTTGGCCGTAATTTTGGTCCAACACTGTCCAGTTCGCATAGCATGGCCAAATGGGTTCGTCTTTCAAGGAATCCTTTGCTCCGGCTTTGGCTTCTTTGGTGTGCCCAATCAAGGTTCCGTTTCAGCATTGGCGGCTATCACAAATTTTCTTCACTCTAAGAAACCATAGACAGTTGCTAAGCAAATTCAATAAAGCTGTACAATTTTCAGTGTTTTCAATTAAAATCATTAAAAAAAAATCAGCTTTTTTAACCCCTGGCTTTAAATCCAATGGTTTGCCGATTAAACGCAAAAGTGCTCTTGTCCAACTTGAACGTCTCCAGATCCTCCAAAGTCAGCAGGTTATTGGGCACATTTTTACGTTCTTCGGGGGGCAGTGCTGCCAGGCGCAAGTTTTGGTTTTTGAGTGCTTCATTCACCACATTGCGCACCGTACGGGCATTGCCAAAATATTTATCCCGACAATCGTAAAGGAAGGCCAGGTAACTTTTGAGGTATTCCTCGGCTTCGGGAGTTGGAATGAGTCCACTTTGATCCAGCATGCATCGCAATTTGCAACAGCTCATCCGGCATGTAATCTTCAAAGCGCAGCATTTTGTCAAAACGGCTGTTCAAACCCGGGTTGGCCTTGAGGAAAGTTTCCATGTTGTCGGTGTAACCCGCCACAAACACAAAAAACTGTCCCCGCATGTCTTCCATCCGTTTCAGGAGGGTCTGGATGGCTTCATCACCAAAGTCGCCGTGTGCACCGCCCGTTTTGGCGGTAAGGGATAGCTTCGTCAATGAAGAGTACACCGCCCAGGGCTTCTTCGATCTTCTCGTTGGTTTTGATCGCGGTTTGCCTACCAAACCCGCTACCAAGCCCTGGCGGTCGGTTTCGACCATATGGCCGCGTTCAGGAGCATGCCCAGTGCCTTGTAAATTTTGGTCAAAATCCGCGCCACGGTCGTTTTGCCCGTGCCGGGATTGCCAATCAACACCGTATGGAGGAAGAAACTATTGAGTACATCTTTGCCCGTTTCGCGGTAAAAACGCACAAGGCGGACCATCTCATGGATTTGGGCCTTGATTTTGTCCATACCAATCATGCGGTTCAACTCGTCTACCGATTCGCGCAGCAACACCTCATCGATGGGGATATTGGGCAGCGGGCGTAGGTTTTTGAGGTCGATTTTGGCAATGTCGGCCAATTCGAGCATTTCCAGGTTTTCGCGCGACAAAAGGCGTGGGTCTTCATTGCGCATGATCCGCAAGCCCAGGTTGATCTTGGCTTTTTCGATCAAGTCGTTCACAAAACGCGCGTTGCCGAAGGTGCGGTCGCGTTTGCGGTAGGCGTCGATGATGACTTCGTCAACCTTTTTTTCAGCCTCTTCGCCCAGTTTGACCCCTTTTTGTTTGCACACAAAGCGGGAAATTTGGGAGAGTTCCTGGGGCAGGTAATCGGCAAATTCAAAATTGAATTTGAAACGCGATTTCAGGCCGGGGTTTGAATCCAGAAACTGTTTCATTTCCTTGGGGTAACCCGCCACGATAATGGCCAAATCGCCAGCGCCGTTGGACATTTCCCGCACCAGGATTTCAATCACTTCCCGACCAAAATCTTTGGTATCGTCGGTAGAGCGAGCCAGGGCGTAGGCCTCATCAATGAACAACACGCCACCCCGCGCTTTCTCGATGGCTTCTTTCACTTTGGGCGCGGTTTGTCCAATGTATTCTCCGACCAAATCTACCCGATCAACCTCGTGTACGTGCCCTTTGCTGAGCAGACCCATTTTGCGGTACAGCAAGCCCATCATTCCCGCAACGGTGGTTTTTCCCGTGCCTGGATTGCCGATGAACACGGAGTGAACATTGATGTTGTCACTTTCGTCGAAGCCGCGCTCTTTGCGCAACTGCAAAAATTTGATGTAATCGGCGTGGTTGCGCACTTGTTGCTTGATGTCGCTGAGGCCGATCAGGCTATCAAACGAGGTCATGGCATCGTCAAAACTCCCTCGATCATCCTGTTGAATACTTGGGATGATTTGTTGCCCCCGATCGGGTAACCATACCGGGGAGATACCTTCTACAAAATCTTCGTCGATTTCAAAAGGAATAACGGCGATCAAACGATCCATAAATACCAGCTCGGCGGTATACCGATCTTTCCGCCACGAACCCTTCACATTTGAGCCCCAACCGGTGGTGATTTTTATGAATTCATCCTTTTTCTCCACCCGGTGTAGCCGAACTACTTGGCCTTTAAGCTCCCGCGCATCGTTGTAGAATTTGGCGAACAACTCACACTGCCAGGCTTTGGAGATATGCAGGTTTTGCAACATCACTTCAATGTAGATGTAGCGCGTTTCTTCACCGCTAAAGGATTTGTAGTAGACACGGTCCAATTCGGGGACATCGTCGTAAGGTCCTTCGTACAAGCGGAGCGAGTGAACCGATAGATAAGGGTTTTCGCCGGGCATAAAGTCCTGACCAGCATCCTCAATGTAAAAATACTTGGTACCTACCTTTTCGCCCTCAATCCAGGCCTCCCAATAATAGGTCCCGTTCTTCCAGAAAGAGCCTTCGGTTTTATTGCCCCAACCCTCGCGGATGTAGACTACGTTATCGTATTTGCTCACTTTTTTCCGCAGGGGCAGATCACAAATCTCTTTTCGACCTTTTTTGAGCGAATAACATTTGAGTTCTACATCGATCTCCCAGTCCTCAATGTCGAAATGTTTGTTGTAGAAAGAGAGTTCTGCATAGATGTAGGTAGTTTCCAAACGATCAAACACCTGCCGATACTTTTTCTTGTTATCGGCCAGCCACTCCGTAGAAGCATAAACCTTTAGTTCTTTGAATTTATGCCGCTTAAATCCTGGTTTTGAAAATTCTTCCGTCATAACATCTTTCAGGGTTCATGATACACAGAACAACAAGTTTTTTGTTTTCGCTCTGCTAATATGCTGCTTTTTGTACAAATTCTTTAACTTTCTTGCATTAAACTCTTCTAATGTCCCAGCAAGAATTTAAAATACCAACCTTAGTACAACACATTCAAGTAGATGGAAGGCCGTACTTCAGCCTAAGGCCCTTGTTTTGGCCGGGTCCAATCTCCATCCACCGCAGGTATCAGGAGGCCGTAGCTGGCTATCGCAAGGAAGTTCGGCACCACCTTTCCTCCTATCCCATCAGTCGATACACCCTTGACCAGACCCTTTGGTTGATCTTTCAACCCAAACCCGTTTTTCAAAAAAGAAAATTGCAATTTTCTTTAGGCAAACATCAGGTTGATGGGCTTTTTTTGGTGATTCAATTCGAAATAAACGGATTGCTGGTGATTTATCTCCCAGGGTTTAACAATTCTATGCTGTTTCAATCCAATGAAGAAACACCTATCAGTGACCTTGAGTTGGAAAAGACGATAAAAAAATTGTTGCTAAAAGAACGTGAATACCAGGGTACAGAGTTCCAACCAGAAGAATATTATGCCAACCGCCGCGATTATTTGGTGGATGTACCCGTAAAAGTAGACCTAAAGTTTTCGCCGAACCGCTTTGTGGAAGTCCAGGATGCCCATCCTTTTTTCCGCTTTTTTCAGGAAACTGAATTTGATGGTGCCGAGGAAGCCGCCAAAACGGGTAACGATCTCAATGAAAGTTTCCCGCATGCCCTGCAAAAAACCTTTTTTCGCGATGAGTTGGCTGCTGAAGTGTACGATTTGATGTACCAACGTGATCCCATCCCTTTTGTATTGGTAGGGCCTGAAGGCGTGGGTCGGCACAACCTCATTTCCAATGCTGTTTTCCACTATTTGTCGGAGCGACAAGACAGTGAAAAAGAATTGCCGATCAGTGTATGGGCACTGGATCCCAACCGCATCATCAGTGGAATGTCGATCGTAGGGCAATGGCAGAAAAGAATGGAGGCGATTATCCAGTACCTGATCAAGCCCAAAACAGGACACAAACTACTGATTGACAATCCAGTGGCCTTGTTGCGCATTGGCAAGTCGTCACAAAACGACATGACCCTCAGCGATGTGCTCAAACCCTATCTGGAAAAACGCAGCTTACAAACCATCCTCATTGCCACGCCCCAGGAATGGCAATTGATCCAGGAAAAAGATCGCCCATTTAGTGATTTGTTTCAGGTCATTCGGGTATATGAACCCGACTCAAATACGGCGTTAAAAATCATCCTGGAACAACGCAAAATACTGGAGCAAGAAAACGGTTTGCGCATCTCCATTTCCGCCATCAGTCAGTTGATGTACGTGCACCGCATTTTTCAATCCAATAAGGCCCTTCCTGGTGCCGTCATCCGCTTGTTGCGTCAGATGGCCATCAAACACCGTTATGGCATGGTGGATGCCCAAAATGTGCGCGAAGAATTTGGCATGGTGACAGGACTGCGCGAAGAAATTTTCAGCGCCGGGTATTGGTTTGAAAAAAATGAGGTGGTCAATAGTTTGCAACGCGATTTGATTGGGCAAAAAGAAGCCGCTTTTGCCCTCAACAACGTCATTCAGTTGTACAAAGCCAAACTCAATAACCCACGCAGGCCCATCAGTTCGTTGATGTTCATTGGTCCCACCGGGGTGGGTAAAACGCACGCTGCCAAAATATTGACCCGGTATTTGACGGGCAATGAAGAAGCATTGGTGCGTTTTGATATGAATGAATACCTCGACCCTTATGCCATCGACCGGCTCATTGGCGACGAATACAATCCTGAGGGGCAACTGACTGGAAAAATCCGCTACCGTCCGTTTAGTGTACTGTTGTTGGATGAAATTGAAAAAGCGCACCCAAAGGTACACGACCTGTTTTTGCAATTGCTGGACGACGGTCGTTTGACCGACCGTCTGGGGCGCACCGTCGATTTTACCAATAGCATCATCATCATGACCTCCAATGTAGGGGCCGATGACAACCGTTTTCGCATCTCTTTGGGCAACGACCGCGAGCACCAAAGCCAGGCCCAGGTTTATCGGGGTGCCCTGGAAAAACAGTTTCGCCCCGAATTCGTCAACCGCATTGAACAAATTGTCATTTTCCGACCGCTGGAGCGGGAGCATATTTTGGGCATTTCCCGTTTACAAATCAAAGAGTTGTTGCAAAGGGATGGCTTCGTGCGCCGCACCACCATCCTGAACATTCAAAAAGAAGCCCTGGAATGGGTAGCCAACCGGGGTTATGATCCCGACATGGGCGGCAGGGCGCTGCGTCGTCAAATTGAACGTGACCTGACCAGTCTTTCGGCCGATCAGTTGTTAAAAATCCGCACCCCGGGACCGATCATCCTCGATATTCATTTGGATGATGATCGTTTGATTCCAAGTATTTTCCCACTTGAGTTTGTATCTCCCAGCGGTGAAACGTATTTGCCCAAACCACCCAAACCCGAAAGTGGAGGAAGTTTTTACCGTCGTTTGTTGAAATTGGTAGAAGAACTGAACGAAGAAGTGAGCAATCGGGATACGCCCAGTGGTTATTATGAGCACCGCAGCATTCAGGAGGACTGGCATTATTACCATTTCATTACCCGCCTGGACGAAATGAAAGAAGACATTGCCACCATCATGATCGCGTTCAACAACAACAATTTTGTACGCAACTTGCCTACCCCCATGCGCCTGAAACAGTCCGAACTGTTTCGCAATCGGGGCAATGCCCGCAATGCACAATCGTTGGAAGACGTTAAAGCCCGTTTGTTCCATGATGCGGCACTCAAGGAAGTCAGTGAAACCTACCAGTTTGCCAATGGGGTCTACGACGCCATGGATACCGAATTTGTAGACCATTACCTTAATGTAGCCCTGCTGCGTCTGGCTGGCCGGGCTTTCCTACGTGGAGAACTGGATAAAGTGGAGATCAAAATGGAATCATTGGTAGCTGGTCAGGGGCAACGCGAAATCGAATACCTGGCGGGGCGTTATCAAGCGCTGTTTAAACACCTGAACATCGAAATCGATTATTACCCCGAAGAACAACTCCTGGTTGCGGAGTATTACGGCATTGCACCGCTGTTTCAAAGTGAAGCGGGCATCCACCTGTTTTACCTGGCTCATCAAAACCCTTTGCCGATTCGGGTACACGTCAAACCAGCCGTTGACAAAATCAATACCTGGCAGGTCATTCGTTTGTACGATGGCAACCGCACCTTGACCGATTTGCGCACGCAATATACCAACGTCATGAGCATGAGTGGCCAAGAATTCAAACTACTGGTTTACGCGGGTTTATCCACCGAATTGCGGCGAGAGTTGATGCGATTCTGAGTGTTGTTATTTCACCATAGATTCGCACAGATAAACACGGATTTTTTCGCATTTTAAGCTGTGTTTATCTGTGCGAATCTGTGGTGAAAATACAAACCTAAGGCACCAAATTCAATTGCCCATACTTCACGGATTCGATTTTCCCTTTGGAGTAAAACAGCGGAAAATATTGGTCCTTGGCCCACATTTCGAATAGATTGCGGTAATGAGGATGATCAGGATTGCCCGATTGACCCGGGGAGTTGGTGGCCAGGCAATGGTCCCAATTACCGGTATCCACCACCAGACGGAACGTGGCCCCGTGGGTTTGATTGTACCCGGCAGCCGTAGCGCCAACGGTTTGTGCATTACCGCCGCGCGGCAACGGGCCATGATCAAGTTTTTTGCGCAATTCCGGATTAACCGCACTGCTCAAGGGGTGGCGCAGCAAAACGTGTTTGTATTTTTCCTGCCCGTACACCCATTGGCTGCGGGGAGTGCCCTGAAAACGCGTCGTTAAATTTTGCATGGCAGTACTCAGCGCCTGCAAGACAAAGTCGTTGCGTCCTCGGGTGGGATCGGTTCCAAATTTCCCATCGGGTAAAAGCAAAAATTCCACCAGGCGATAGGTTTGGATGTTGACCAAAGTTCGCACATTAGTTGGCAGCAACATTTGCTCAAATTGACTGCGCAACTGCCTTTCCCAGGCGTCGTAAAGCGTGGCCGCAACAGCGTTCTTTTCCAATTGAAAATCCCATTGCAAGAGCATGCGCCGTGCCCATTCAGCGCTGGTATCTGCGCTGACCAAATTGCGCAGGAGCGGCACTAAATTGCGGGCAGGGATGGAGAGATAATCGGTTTGTAAAGTCGTGAAATCTTGCAACGTGAACTTCCGGCCCGAACTCAATACCTCCGCGCAACGATCGCCCCGGTACGGATCTGCCCATTTGAATCCAATCGTTTCCCAGTATTTGTAATCTTTGGGGGTCACATTTTCATTGGCGGTGGCCCAAAACCCTTGCGTTGGATTGGCCACTCCAGGGCGCTCCAAAATGGGTAAATAGCCATCCCACTCAAAACGACCATCGCCGGGGACGGGCAGCAAGCCACTGTGCTGGCGACGAATGGGTGTAATTCCTACCGCCTGCCAGCCGATGTTGCCTGCACGATCGGCCCAAATCATGTTTTCAGCCGGAATATGGCTGTATTGACAAGCCAAGCGAAATTCTTCCCAGTTTTTGGCCTGCCCCATCCGCAAACTGGCCAAATAAGGAGATCCCCCCACTTCCAGCCAGGCGCAACGTACGGCACAAGCGGTTTTAAGTTTGGGGTCTTCATGCACAACCGGGCCGTGGTGGGTGTATTTCAACTCAACGATAATCGGCGCTTGGCCTTTTACTTTTATGGTGTCTTTGATGATGGTCATTTTGCGCCACCCCCCTCCTACTTTGTACAAGTTGGGATTAGTTGGATGGGTTTCGTAGACGTACAAATCTTCAGCGTCGGTGGAAAATATAGTTAATCCCCAGGCACCGTATTCATTGTGGCCAATCGATACACCGGGAATGACGGGTTCACCGCCACCGATCACATTCCATCCCGGCCCCACCAAATGGGTCATGTAACGCAAAGAAGGTGTCGATACGGCACGATGAGGATCGTTGGCCAGCATGGGGTAACCGCTTTGGGTTTTGTCGCCGCTGACAATCCAGTTGTTGCTGCCTACGTTGGATAATTTTTCGCTTTGGGCTTCCTGGTATTCTTGTTCTTCCAACGCCGCCAAATCGCGGTATTGGGCGGCATCGGGGTTACGCACTGCCCCAATTAGGTCTTCGGGTTTAAAACTCAAAGGCTTGCGGAAAGCGCTGTATAGTTTCAGCACGTCCTGCTGGAGGAGGGCTTTGGGGATCGCAGCGTCAAAGTGCAAATCGGGTTTTTGGGGATGAAACCAGATCAATTCCCTAAACTTGTCTTCCCCCAGTGCCACCAATGCTTTGATATTGTTCCATTCGTCCGTTACGTTTTCGAGGAGCCCCTGGTGGCGCGAAATGACCACCGCAGGTGTCCACAAGCCCGGCTTGATGCCCAAGGATTTGAACTCCAGGGGCAGCAATTCCGGTTTTAGTTGGGTTTGGGTAATCCAGGCATTGACTCCGGCCACAAAAGCGGTGATGATGGATTTGCCGCGCGGGTGGTAATGAGCCATCTCCTGTTCCAGGTTCCCGCGAAAACGAAACAGGCGTGCGCCCAAATCGCGTTCAATCTCCCGTTCTCCGAGGATTTCAGCTACGGTTCCGGTAGCCTGTCGGCGCCACATTTCAAACTGAAACAAACGATCGCGAGCAGCGTAGAAACCTTGGGCAAAAAAAGATCATGTTCGGTTTGAGCATAGATGTGTGGTACACCCCATTGGTCGGTGATGATCTCGACCGGTTTTTCTAATCCGGCAAGTTTGAGTTGATCCTGAGCAGAGATGTGCGTGCAGAGGACAATGTAGAAGAGGACAAAAGTGGCTTTCATTTGGCTGTATTACGGGTTAAAACCTCCGTAAGTATAGCCTTTAAGTGGGACAAACCATAATGATCAATGCATAAAATTCAGCATTATTGTTTGCTTGAAAAATTTGGTTTTTATTACATAGAAGCATCTACAACCGCATACTTAGGCCGGTACCTCATTTGGTGTTCACTGTTGTGCATTTGTGGATTATCGATACCAAGATCTAATTCGATTTTATAGGCGATCCTCAAATTGACATTGGAGAATCGATGGGGTAATTCGCTTGCATTGATCCAGCGCCCCGACTGCAAAAAAATGTAGACTTTCTTCTCAAGATCAAAATAAAAATTGTACTCCGGAAAATACAAATGCCGGGTTTTCACTCGAAAACCTTGTGATGGGGCCCAAGATGGGGTGAAATTTTTGCTTTGCGCAGCCATTTCATTGGACAATAAGAGGCAAAAAGCGGCACAAAAGAGTAATTTATAGATCATAATATAGGCGTTTAGGTGATTGCATCTACATCAAAAACGATAGGAGGGTTGGCTATGGTGTACCGAACGTCTAAAATACTGGCATTTAGGTACAGGGTCTCCCCTACTTGCCGCGAGCCATAGGCTTCGTGGATATGCCCACAAAGGTGCACTTTGGGCTTAATACGTTGAATAACAGGCAATAAATCTTCACAACCAACGGGCAATCCACTTACCGTACGGTCGTGAATGCCAAAAACCGGGCCATGCGTAATGATGATGTCGCTGTTGGCTGGAATCAAATCCCAATGCTTTTGAATAGCCGGGCCTCTTTGGCGGTTAAAAGCCCAATCGTAAAACCAGGGTTGAATGGGTGAACCCCAGATGTGAATACCCGCAATTTCTACGCCGGAGTCGTTTAAATAAATGATTTCAGGAGGAATCATGGTATGGATGTCAGCAGTGGATGCTTCTTCAAAAAAGAAATCATGATTACCCGCGATGAAGATTTTATAGGCATAATCCAACCCGGCAAACCAATCCAAAAAGCGTTGCACTTCGGTTTTTGAACCGCGTGATGAAACGTCGCCAGCATGCAGGAGGACGTCTCCTTCGGGGAGTTCAAAATTGTGTTTACCGTGGGTATCTGAAATGGCTACAAATCGCATAGGAGCTAATTTTCAGTAAGCAAAACCATTTTTTCAAGCGCAGAGTTCCAAAGAAAAAGTGATTATTTCAAAGTTGGAGCAAAAAAGCCATGCTGTCCACTCCATCTGGATAGTCCCATAGTTCAGGCTGCTGGGATTTCCCAAAAGGAAAGGTTTTAGCAGAGATGATGCCCGGTTGGGCAATGATGCACTGGATTTCTTCTGCGCGGCGCTCCAACTCCAATTCTAACTGGGAAATATCATCGTAATACTCATAATGTAATGCCGCAATGCGCGATTGTAAAGAAGGTTCCTCAATCATTAAAATACAACCATTGGCCTGGTACTGCACCTTGTTCAGGATGTACAAGGCAAAGTTGTAGTCAAAGTTATTTTTGTATTTCTGGTGCAAAATAATGTCGCGGTATTCGTGCAAGGCTTCTAATAAAGGGTGGAAATTATATCCCCGAGGCAGGTACAACTTGGCCACGTTCCGGCAACCCAGGCCGAAATAGCGAAAAATATCGTGCCCTAGTTTGTGGAGTTCATCGGCACTTTCAGTTCCGGTCAAAACCGCAACCCCATTGCGGTTTTTGCGGATGATGTGCGGGTATTTTCCAAAATAAGCTTCAAAATAACGTGCGGAGTTGTTGCTACCTGTCGCAATGACTGCATCCACGTCCCGCATGCGTTCAATCAGCTCAAAGTAATTTGCCGTAGCAGGATCGATGTTTGACAACAGTTTCAACAGATAGGGCAAAAGGTAGGGATCTTTGTCCGACAGCTTGATTTTGGCCTTGTGTCCAGCTACAAATACACACAATACATCGTAAAAGCCCACCAAGGGTAAATTGCCCGCCATAACCAGGCCAATAGTTTGAGGCTGGTTTTCATCGGGGATGTCATACTTGCTCGTCCATTCGCGTAAAGGGGCTTTAGCCAAAAAACGTTGGGCAATAGCGGCAATGGCTTGTTCCTGGTTTTCGATCGTAAACCAGGGATTGTGGAAAGAGGAACGGTGCATGACCGCCATCAGGTATTCGTCTTCAGCGCGTAGGTGTTCGCCTAGTTTTAGGAGTGCGTTGATGCGTGCGGATAGTTGCATGTGGTTGAGGGTTCGTGGATCCGGGGTTCGTGAGTTCGGGGGTTCGGGGTTCGAAAGTTCCAGGGTTTAAAGTTGGCTGAGGTTACCTTTGGCAGAGGATTTTCGGCCTTCCAAATAGACCCGCCAATGCTCCATGGCCACTTTGAAATCGTCCGGCAATTCCGAGTCAAAGTGCATGAATTTGTTGGTGCGGGGGTGGATAAAACCCAGCGATTTTGCGTGCAAGGCATGCCTGGGCAATACATCGAACATGTGGTCAACAAAAATTTTGTATTTGCTGAAGATGGTGCCTTTCAAAATTTCGTCACCACCATATTTTTCATCGTTGAAAAGGGTGTGCCCAAGGTATTTCAAGTGTACCCTGATTTGGTGCGTGCGGCCCGTTTCCAGGGTGCATTTGATCAAACTCACGTAATACAATCGCTCCAATACCTGGTAATGCGTAACCGCCCATTTGCCCTGGTCTCCTTCAGGAAAAACAGTGAAATCTTTGCGAAACCGTGGGTGGCGCCCCACGTGGGCATTGATGGTGCCGCGGTCTTCTTCGGGTTCGCCCCATACTAGGGCATTGTAGGTCCGCTCGATGGTATGGTAAAAAAACTGTTTGGCCAAATGGCTCAAGGCAAACTCGTTTTTGGCCACGACCAATAATCCCGAGGTGTTTTTATCAATCCGGTGCACCAATCCTACCCTTTCCTGGAAATTTCCGGTGGAAATTTGATTCGGGTCGAGTCGGAGGTGGTAGGCCAGTGCATTGACCAATGTACCTTTAAAATGCCCGACTCCCGGGTGTACCACCAGGCCAGGAGGTTTATTGACCACCAGTAGATCCTCGTCTTCGTACACCACATTGAGGGGAATATTTTGTGGAACAATCCGAAGTTTATCTGTAGTTGACTTGGGTAAAATCAAGGTGATTTTCTGCCCAGGCTTGATCTTGAAGTTGGGTTTGATTTCCTGGTCATTTACCAAAACCGAACCGGTTTTAATGGCATTTTGCACCCGATTGCGCGACACTTCACCGATTCGATCCATTAGAAACTTGTCGATGCGCAAAGGTGACTGATTGCCGTCAACCTCAATGATCCGATGTTCGTAAAATTCGTCGCTGAGGTTGTCGGAATACTGATGCTTTAGGTCTTCCTGTTCAAATTGCTCTTGTTCCATTACTCCGACACTTTCATTTATGAGACTACTAATAATCTACAAAGGTAAAGGTAAGTACCCATTCATACAAACCCTTTATTTTTATGGTGTGGCTTACCCCATAAATATTAATTTTTTCTTTAAGCGTCATAAACCAAATTGGTCAAAAGCAACGTTTTGTTCCCAAAAGAATCTTATGAACCGGATAAGTATAACCCTGATTGTGGGTTTTGGTCTATTGCTGATCACTTCAATGTCTGCACAAAATCCTACCAACCCAGCCAAAACCCAAGCCAACCTGAGCACGCGCAACGCCCAAACCGCAGCTTTTGGCGTGCAAGATCAACAACTGATAGATATGATGATGCCTTTTGTGGCGGGTGTTGGCCGCGCCGGCAGCCTGGACAACCTGCGGGAGCAAAGTGTAAAACCCTTCATGATGCCCGTGCGCGAAATTGAGCAAGTAGGCACTGAGATGAGTTATACCCTTGCCGCCTGTTTGGAATTTTATTTCAACCAGGACAACAATTACAAGATCAACCTTAGTCCTGATTTCATTACGCTCAACTTGCTGGGCCAAAACCGCGCCTTGCAACTTAAAGATGCATTTCAGTTTTTGTCCCAAAATGGCACTGTCGATTCGGCAATCTTGCCCTATGGCTCACAACGGCTGACCAATGCGGTTTACAATGCCAATAAATTTCGCATCACCAATTATTTACACGTGTTTAGCCCGCTCAGCAAATCCCTGCAAAAAATGTTTGAAATCCGCAAAGCACTGGTGAGAGGCAATCCCGTCATCGTAGAATTCAACGCCGACGCCTCATTGGCCCAGGCCAATGGTAAAGATACCTGGGTTCCGCAGGGCACTCCCTCCCAAGTTTACCCCCTTGCCGTGGTCAGTTTCAACGAAGACAAAAAAATGGTCGAACTAATGAGTCCTTGGGGAAGCGATTGGGGTCGCGCTGGTTACATCTGGATTTCCTATGAGCATTTTGGACAAATGGCTCAGAATGGGTTTGTGGTACTACCGGTGGGGCAATAATCGAAAAACTTTCTGTCAAAAATTAACACATAAAACACGGGCACAAATAAAAATTCAGCCTAAATTTACTTCTGCTATTATATCGATACCAAATTAGTCTTGCACGATCATAATTCCTCATAAAAACTATTGTCAAATGTCGACCCGATTGATGATTAAGGCTTGCTTATGGCTATTGGTATCCCTGTTTGCACTCGGTAAGCTCAGGGCCCAAAATGATTGCAATTGCAAAGCCTGGCCAACGTTACAAATAGGAGCCAAATTGCACTACATCCTCCGAAAGAGATTAGGCCTAGGATTGTAAAAATGGATTCCACATGTTGTCGTTCACGACAACAACACCAAAAACCTGGACACTATTGACGCTCCGGGTTTGTTTGATTATTCTTTGTATTCCAAAGATGGCAAATTGATTTGTATTGGAAAAGTATCGACTGAAGGTGCTTATGGGCCACAATTGGACTCCGTGAATTTCCAGTTGGATACGCTCCCATTTATGGATGTTAATTTGATTGACAATCGGACAATTGGGCGTCCGGGCACAGAGGCATCTCCCCCGTTTGGTCAACTTCGGTATACTTCTGATGGAAAAATAGTTGATAGTGATTTTAAACTGATCAAATCGCCTAATTTGGGTTTGGCTTTTTTAGCATGGGCTGCCACGCTACATCTCCTTGTGGGATTCTGGTCAATGTTGGTACAGTTAATTTTCCCCACCTGCCAGGAAGCTTTACAAAAAAACCTATACGTGACCATCAGACGTACCTGGTTTGCACAAGCCTGTCAATTTCACCCAAGGGCTTTCACCAGTCAATACATCGCCATACGCAGGCCAAAAATTCAAGATTTTCATTGGAACATCCCCATTTTAAAGAATCGAGAAGCTACGTTTTATTATGGTCAATGCACACTTGATCCAGGCTTAATCCCAGCGAAAGAACTGTTTCCAGTCATTGGAAAAGACAACATCAAAATGAATGCCGGAGTACCCGGGCTCAATTTAAGTTATGCGGTCAATGATCAAATTGATACAGTTTGTAACAAAACTGGCTTAAAAATCAGTCGTACTTATCTCATCTACGATGAATGCAAGGAAAAAGTAGTAGCCACTTTTAAGGTAAACTTTATCCCAGGGCAAGCAACCCAGAATTGGATAACTTCTTCTAGTGATGCCATTACTATTGATCTTCCAAGAGAGCCATGTAAAATACCTGTATCCAATCAGATCGATTCAATCCTAAAATTTTTGCGCCTCAAAATTAACGTTTATTGTCCAATCAATTACCTCGATTGGAAAATTGAATACCTACCGGAATCCAAATCAAAACCTCCTCTTTTCAATTCTACTTTACTTCTCCACAAGCAGTATCCGTAGTAGATGGAAAGTTGGCCATTTATGCTGGCAGTTATCGAATATCTTTTATAGCCATAGATAGTTGTCAAAATTTATACACCAAAACCTTTGATTTTTCAGCTAGAGAACCTGGCACACTGGATGTAGTTTGTCAAGCACCGTTTGAGGTGCGATTGACCAATAACCCTTTCTACGGGAAATATTTCAAAGGAGAAAATTTGTACGGAAGAGCAGAACGCCATCCTTGCGCCATCTATCGTTACGTTCGACGGGTGGTTTCGCTCGAATGTTTGCCCAATCACCTGGCCAATTTAGATTACGACATTGACCGTGATCTCAATGTTTTGGAACATTTTGAATACATTAGATCCGGGCCTTTCGCCGGACAATATTATACGCCTTGGGGTTATTACCTCGAAGCATTTGGCTGTGATTATGGCAAATCGGTACATTATGAATCTTGGGTGGTCACCGGAACAGGCAAAGGAGGTCTCTGTTCCAGCTTTTTCAATGTCACCGATCAAAATAGTGCTCCAACAGCAAGAATAGAGGTCGCCCAAACAGTCACCAAACTCGGCAAAAGTACATGTGTTCCCGTGAAAGTTAGTGGTTTCACGTCCATGGTTGGGGTGCAATTTGCCGTGAAATTTGATCACAATATCCTCAAACTGGATTCTGTGCGGGTACCCAATGATTTTTCACGGCGCATGTTATTCGGCTATCCAGGTGCAGGCCTAAATCCCAAAGACCGTTTGGCCTTGTCGTGGGTATATGACGGCACAAATGCGGTAACATTACCTTCTTCATCTACTTTTATGGAGCTTTGTTTTTCACCCTTGTCAATAGGTACCAGTAAAGTGTGGGTCGACACCTTGAGTGCTATTGAATTGGTCAATAAAAATGAAGCCATTTTTACCGCCCGTACTCAGCCGGGTGAAGTCAGCGTTCTACTCAAACCAGAATTCAACATCCCCACCAATCAAATCGATGCACCGCCCCCTTTGAACGCTGCAACGATTGGTAACAAAACAATCCCTCCCATCCGCGTTTTCCCTAATCCCAGCACGGATAAGATTAATATTGCCCTCACAGAACAATTTCTTCCCGAAGGCAAACTTATTTTAAAAGACTTGCAAGGGCGGATTTTGAAGCAACAGCTCATCACTACCCATTTAACTCAAATGAATGTAGCTGATGTTTCAGCTGGAATTGTACTCTTGGAGTTTTACGGCAAAAATCAAGTCTGGACTGAACGTATTGTTGTCCTCAAGCTTTAACCAGCTCAATTTTTAATTTCTCTGCTGCAAAAGGGGAAAATTATCACCTTCCCCTTTTGCACTTCATCCTATCTTTCTCTCACTTCAACCCAAATTTCTTTCATTTCGGCGAGTACAATAGGGGTAGATGCATCCTTATGCATCTATAACACGTCTTTGTTGCTGAAACTACGGTAAAAGAACGGTAGCCCATTCGACCAACCCTCAGGGAGAACAATTGCGTCTTTGTAAAAAAATAAAATTGCTCCCCGCTGGAACTTTCTCGAAATAAAATACACTAAGAGAAAGAAAAACGAGTGGATCGAAATCCAAAAGTGGATTTGCTCCGTATTTACGATTAACTCAATTGTTGGAGCCACTTGTCGAAGCCAAAATGTTAACGTTTCTCTAAGGTTTTTAAAAAACATTAACGGAACTTTAAAACTTTGCAAGCAACATCCACCCAATAAAATCTGTTTTATTGGAAAGCTTTTGAGCGGAAATTTTGTCTAATACCCATTTACATATTCAAACGTCATGAACATTCGAAAAATCAAATTGGCCCTCACAGTAGGCCTACTAAACCAAGAAGCAGGAAATGTCGTCAACGACATTCAAGCGATGATGAGCGACTTCCGCGAGGAAGTGGGTGCCTATGTAGGTGCCAAAGTAGTCAAGATGGCAAAACTCAACCCCACCCACGTTCAACAAACGTATGCCCTGCAATACGAGCGCTGTACCCTGAAGGTAGACTTGATTTCAAACCCCTCTACCAACTTGCAAGTTGTACGGAACTTTTCCCTGGCTTCTTAATTTTCCATTGTTGTTTGTTTCTAAATCAGCTAGCAAATGAACATGTTTAAAATGTAGCGCGGAATCAGGCCAGACTTGATTCCGCAATTTTTTTTAAGCGGTATCCTACTGCTTTTTTACATCTCTCCTTCTTTCTTTTCAAATAATTAACATCTTTTTCGTGCATGGTCTTGGAATTATGCCTACTTTTGCGCCTTGTTTGAGTAAAGGGGGGTGACGCAATCGCATTTTTGCCGTCAAATTCCCGACGAAAAAATTCTTATGGAACTGCGTAACATTGCTATTATCGCCCACGTAGACCACGGCAAAACGACCCTGGTTGACAAAATGATTGCCCTCGGCAAATTGTTCAAAGATCACGAACGGCCTGGTGAATTGATCATGGACAGCAACGATTTGGAGCGGGAACGTGGCATCACGATCCTGGCCAAAAACGTGTCCATCCGCTACAAAAATTACAAGATTAACATCATTGACACCCCTGGTCACTCCGATTTTGGTGGAGAGGTTGAGCGGGTACTCAATATGGCTGATGGCGTACTCCTATTGGTAGATGCTTTTGAAGGTCCCATGCCACAAACTCGTTTTGTGTTGCAAAAGGCCCTCGAAATGGGCAAAAAACCAATTGTAGTTGTCAATAAGGTAGACAAGGAAAACTGTAAGCCCGATGACGTGCACGAAGCCGTGTTCGACCTCATGGTGAACCTGGACGCTACCGAAGAACAATTGGACTTCCCTACCCTCTTTGGTTCGGGTAAAGGTGGCTGGTTCAGCCCCGACTGGAAACAAAAAACCGACAGCATCGTGCCCTTATTGGATGCCATCGTAGAGCACATTCCTGCACCACACGTCACCGAAGGCAACACCCAGTTGTTGATTACTTCGCTGGATTATTCCAGCTTCATTGGTCGGATTGCCATTGGTCGCCTCAACAGAGGCACCCTCAAGGATGGCCAGTTTGTGAATTTGTGCAAAAAAGATGGTGCTTTTGTCAAGAGCCGGGTACGTGGTTTGTATGTCTTCGAAGGTTTCGAAAAAATGAAAGCTGAAGAAGTTACTGCCGGTGAAATTTGTGCGCTGGTGGGCATCGAAGGTTTTGAAATTGGAGATACCATCGCCGATATCGAAAACCCCGAAGCATTGCCACCCATCACCATCGACGAGCCTACGATGAGTATGTTGTTCACCATCAACGATTCTCCGTTTTTTGGTCAGGAAGGTAAGTTTGTGACTTCTCGCCACATCAAGGAGCGTTTGGAAAAGGAACTGGAAAAAAACCTGGCCCTGCGTTTGATGGAAACCGATTCTGCTGATTCCTGGCGGGTATTTGGCCGTGGGGTATTGCACCTGGCGGTACTCATCGAAACCATGCGCCGCGAAGGTTACGAACTACAAATTGGTCAGCCACAAGTAATCATGAAGCGCATCGACGGTCAACTCCACGAACCAGTGGAAGACATGACCATCGACTTACCTGAAAACGTTTCGGGCAAAGCCATTGAAATGGTGACCCGTCGCAAAGGGATGATGACTTCCATGGAACCCAAAGGCGATCGCATGATCTTGCGCTTTGAAATTCCATCACGTGGCATCATTGGTTTGCGCAGCCAAATGTTGACAGCTACGGCTGGTGAAGCAGTAATGACCCACCGACTGCTGAGTTTCCAACCACACAGAGGCGAAATTCCTGGCCGCACCAACGGTTCTTTGATCAGTAAGGATCCTGGGAAATCCATTCCTTACTCCATCAACAACCTGCAAGATCGGGGGACCTTCTTCATTGGTACCAACGAAGACATCTACGAAGGCCAGGTAGTAGGCGAAAACAGCCGCCCCGGTGACATGATCATCAACCTGACGGTAACCAAAAAATTGACCAACGTACGGGCATCTGGCTCCGATGATAAAATCCGTTTGATTCCACCCCGCCGCTTCACCCTGGAAGAGGCACTGGAATACATCCAGGAAGACGAATACGTAGAAGTAACTCCGGCGAACATCCGCTTGCGCAAGATTTATTTGAAAGAGCACGAACGCAAACGCTCCTCAAATAAGCAGACGGTTGAGTTGGTGGAAGAATAAAGTGGAAAACTAAAAGTGAAAAGCGAAAAGTAAAAGGTGAAATGACCATTTGTTGCTTTTCGCTTTTCGCTTTTAGCTTTCCCTCCAACAAATTACACCTTCACATCCCCGCATCCAATCGCCCCAAGACCTCAAAAGCTCCATCCGCATACACCTTCCCCAGGTCATCCGTAGCGATGAACGAGATGGTATCCAGATTCGCCAAATCAATCACATTCAAAGCACCGCTGCGCTCATAACCCATCACCTGAAAAGGATCGGTTACTTCGCGCGCCCAAACCCGCATGGTAGGAGCAGGACGAAATAGGCCTTCACCCTGTGAGTAAGCTTGCGACAACAACTCGGTCATACCGTATTCAGAGTGGATCTGTTTTACTTTGAGTCCTTTGCACAAAATGTCGTGCAACTCAACGCGGGTCAACTCCCGGCGACGGCCTTTCATACCGCCCGTTTCCATCACAATCAATTCCGGAAAATCGATGCCGCCTTCTTCGGCCAGGTCCCAGAGGGCAAAACTGACGCCGATCAATACCGTGGGGATTTTTTTAGCAGCGCATTCGGCCAGCGTTTCCCGCAGAGCATCGTGGTCGTAGAGGTAAAACCCACTTTGTGGGTATTTGGACAAATGGACAAACTGCTCCGCCATATACACCAAAGAAGAGCCTCCACGTTCTAAGTACGCTGGCAGCAGCGCCAGAAAGCAATAATCGTTCAGGGTGCCGTAAAAAGTTTCGAAGCCCTGGCGGGCATTGTGAGTATAATCCTCCAGACTGCGTACGGCGTGGGTGCTGGTTTGTACCCCGGTTGTGCCGCTGCTGGAAAAAACCAGTTCCGTGGGCCATTCCCCCGTTTTAATTTCGTACTGTTTAAATAGTTGAATCGGTAAACAAGGGATGTTTTCCAAACGTTCAATGCTTGGAACATCGATGTGCAACAGGTCCAGATAACGGGCATAGAGGGGGTTGAACCTGGCTTGGAAACGAAACACCTGAAGGGCAAGCATTTCGAAATTCCCAGGAGTTACTTTTTGGATGAGTTCATAAAGATGACTCCTAGCCGACTGAAATAACATTTCCTGTTTCAAGAAAAAGTCTTATTTTTTGATCAAAATTGAGACCAGTTCAAGTTTCGCCCAGCTATTTTGTTTTGTCTGCTGAGAAAACACTTGTTCATGGCCAAAAGTAACAATTATGATGAAAACGTCTGAATATTTCCTGGCCAGCCTTTTGCTGGTGTTGTTGGTCAGTACTTGCTCCAATCCACCGGAGTTCCCTGTTGAACCCATGATCAAGTACATCGGCATCAGCCATGCTGACATCGATCAAAGCCGTGGCGGGGGCATTCCGCTAGATACCATCGAAGTGCGCTTTTCGTTTACGGATGGGGATGGGGATTTGGGCAGCGAAGACAGCACCAATATTTCCCTGATTGATAGTCGTGACAAGTTTGAACACTTTTTCAAAGTGAGTCCGATTCCCCAACTGGGCTCGGGCAATGGCATCCAGGGCGAAATTTCCATAAAATTGACCAATAGTCCCGATACCAAATATTTTTGTTGTACATTTCCCAATACCCGCCTGACTTGTATAGCCAGTACTCGATTCCCTACAGACACTTTGTCCTATTTCATCCGAATTCGGGATCGCTCCGGCAAATGGAGCAACACGATCAAAACCGAAAGGATAACCATTTTTTGTAAATAGCTTCAATCTTTGTAATGATGGAGCACAAAACACATCGGACGTATGAAAACGCATAAAGCACCGCGCAAACCAGGTATGCACAGCCTACATGATTCCAAGAGTTCAAGCCAAAGAACAACTACACATCATCGAGGCATTTCGAGCAAGACCATTGTGATCATCGTAGCATCTTTTTTGATATTTTTGGTCTTGATGTACTTGATGATGGCGGTGTGATCGAATGAAATGGATTGTATCAATTGTTTACAACCTGAAGTTGACTAAACCCATCACTCTGTTTTTTCACTTGAATCTGCACCCCGATCCGTTCCTTCAGCTCTTTGACGTGGGAAATGATGCCGATGGTTTTGCCACTGGACTGGAGGTTCTCCAGCGTAGAAATCGCCAGATCGAGACTACTGTCGTCCAGTGTGCCGAAGCCCTCATCGATGAATAAGGACTGAATGGAGGTATCGCGGCCCGCCAATTCAGACAAAGCGAGGGCCAGGGCCAAACTCACCAAGAAACTCTCGCCACCGGACAGTGTCCGCATGCCCCGACGGTTGTTGGCCTGGAAAGTGTCCATGATTTCGAGGCCAAGGTCTTCACCCGTTTTTTTCAAAATCACATAACGACCATTCAAGTGTTGCAAGTGCCGATTGGCCAATTGAATGAGTTTGGCCAAAGTCAGCCCCTGTGCAAACGTGCGGAATTTTTTGCCATCGGCAGAGCCAATCAGGTCATTGAGTTTGTCCCATCTTGCGTATTCCTTCTGTTGAGCCTGGATGGTTTTGAGCAGCGTTTTGGCTTTCTGTTGTTGTTGTTCGTGGCGGTTGAGTTTTTCCAAGAGTTGCCCCAGCGTCTGTTGCATTTTCTGCCCGGCCATTTCTTGTTCTTCCAGTTGGGACTTTAACGCCAGTGCTTCAGGTGCTTCACGGGTTTCTGCAATCAAATTCAGCAATTGCTGGGCATTTTCTTGTATCAAGCGTTGTAGTTCCGCTTCTTGTCGAGCCAAACCATCTTGTAGCTCACGGATTTGTCGTTCCTCTTCCGGGCTCAACATGGCTGCTCTTAAGGCATCCAGATCGCTCAGTCCATGCGTTGCAGCAGCGGCCAACAACTGTTCATCAGTCCTTTGGTACTCTTGGTTGATTTTAGTTTGTTCCAACAACAAATTTTCCGTGCGGGTTGCCAAAACAACGCTGCTTTCCCGCCGCTGGTTTAACTGCTGATGTTGAGTTTGTAACGCTGTTTGGGCATTTTCCAGCGCTTCTTGTAGTTTTTCACGCAAGGTCTCGATCGTGGCATCGCCGATTAACGCCATGCGTTGGTTTTGCAACACGTTCAGGATTTTTTCCGCCGACTCAAGCGCGCTGGTTTCGAGGGCAACGATTTCTTCAAGCTTGGCCAAATCTACCGAGACCTGCTCCAGGCTGAAAGCATTGCGCTCGAGGCTGCGCTCCGATTCGTTGCGTCGCTCTTGTGCTTTTTGGAAGTGCTCTTTGGCTGTTTGTAAAGTTTGTAAAAGCGCTACACTATCGCTTTGGTAAGCTACATCCAGCTCGGCTAATTTTGATACCAGCTCTTGCTGTTTTTGGGCAATCCGTGCAGCAGCCTGTTGGATTTGTTGTCCCCATTGAGCCATTCTTTCGTCTAGGATTGCCGCATGCGATTGTAATTTTTGCTCAACTTGCTGGTTTTCCAACAAAGCCCGGTCATTATCCAGGATGGACTTTGAAAGCGCTGTCAGCGCTGCAATGGCGGCTTTGCGTAGCTGCAATTGATGGGCTGTATCGGCGATGAATCCGGTCACCGAATGGGACTCATCATTGAGATCAACTCCTACCAAGGCGCCAAACACCCGCCCCCGCTGGCCTTCCAACTCATTGATACGCCCCAGTCGTTGGCCGAGTTGACCATGCAGGGGTTGTTCCAGATGCTCTACCTGGCTGCTGGTTTCACGTAGCTGATTGGCCAAGTCCTGGCGTTGTTGACGCAAATTTTCAACATCCGCCAGTGCGCTTTCGTATTCCGCACGCGCCTGATCAACAAAAGGTTTGAAGGTATGGTACCGAAAGGGATGTTCGGTCGAAAAACACAGTGGGCAAGGCTCACCTTCGGTCAGGTTGTTGCGATCTTGCTCATAATTGGCAATCAGGCGCTGTTGTGCGTATACCTCCTGCTTAAATTGTAACATTTCATCCAGCAATTGCTCTTCATCAAAAACGTTCAGCAAATCTTTTTGTAATTGTTGTTCGCGAAATCGCAAGGATTCCAACTGTTGCTCCAGCGCATTGATTTCTTGAAGCAATACGCGATAGGCATCGTTGAGTTCTTGCAATTGTTCCAGATGGCGTTGTCGGGCACTCAGGCGCTCAACATCCTGGAACAACCAGTTCAATAATTCATGATCGGGCTGTGGTACATCGCTGGGCAAGGCTGCCTGGTAAGCCTTATTCAGGGCTTCTTGCTTGCTGCGAAGTTGCTGCTGATCGGCTTGAATTTGGTCCAATTGGGTTTGTAAGTCCAGTTTCTTGCGTTGGGTATCCGCATTTTCCTGTGACCAAATTTGGTGCTGGCTTCTCGCTTCGTCCAGGTCTTTGATGGCACTCTGCAGCAAGGGTAACATTTCACCGAGTTGGTGCCAGTTGGGGTGTTCGCTTAACCACTCCTGAACTTTTTGTAAACGTTCTGTGCTGGTATTTTTTTCTTGTTCCAGTGCCTCGGCCTGGGTTTGCAGAGCCGTTTTTTCAACTTGCCGTTGCGCCAGATTGGCTTTTTGGACCTGCAAAGGTTGAAGGCGGGTATTGATTTCTACATCCAGCCGCATGGCTTCTGCCAGAATTGGCTCTTGTTGTTTTTGCTGAAGCTGAACGTGTTCTAGCGCTTGCAACGCCAGGGCAAGTTGGGTTTCTTGTTCGGCAAGGGCTTGCTGCTCAGTCTCGTTTTGGGCTTGCAATTGGGCGATCTGGGTGCTCAATTGCTCTTGCAAAAGGAGCAGATCGGTATGCCTGTGCAGTAAAGGTTGAAAACGGCGCAGGTCTTGAAAACGGTTCAAGCGCAAAAAATCGGGTGCGGCGCTGGCCTTGGCTATTTCCCATTGGCTGTGCTCCTGATCAAGACGCTGAGCGTCCAATTCCAGTTCCACTTTGCGCTGGAGTTTTTGTTGCAATTGACGCATGGTACTGATGCGCTGCTGTAAAGTTTCACTTTCCTGCTCCAGGGCCTTGACTTGTTGTGTCAACTGTTCGGCTTCTTCAGCAGGGAGGATTTCCAGTCGGCTTTTTTCGGCTTGTAGTTCTTTCAACCGCAGGTCTTCCTGTTTGTGTTTCGCAAAAGCGGCTTTCGATAGTTCGGTATAAATCTCTGAACCAGTGATTTTTTCCAGTAATTCGCTGCGCTCGCCTTCTTTGGCGTGTAAAAAAGCGGCAAAATCGCCTTGAGCCAGCAATACGGAACGCCGAAAACGCTCGTAGTCAAGTCCGGTGAGTTTTTCAACTTGCTGGTCTAATTCTTTGGCTTTTTCAGCAATAATGACAAAATCCTGCCGTGCTTCATCCCACTGGGCCAACTCGCGTTTGGGGGCCTGTATTTTCCCGTCCGCCTTGCCCCCAGCACGGTGTACGCTCCATTTGGCACGCAACAAAAGGCCATTGTGCTCAAATTCCAACTCGGCCAAACTTGCCGCTGCACCATAAGAAATAATCTCCTCGTAGGCACTCTCACGGGGCAACTCGCCGTATAAAGCCAGGGTAATGGCATCCAAAATGGTGCTTTTACCCGCTCCCGTATCGCCCGTGATGGCAAACAAACCACTGGTACCCAAGGGTGCCGACACGAAGTCAATCTCCGCGTCGAGGCGTAGAGAGTGGAGGTTTTTTATGGTGAGTTTGCGGATCTTCATTTTTAAGTTGAAAAGTTGAAAGGTTTAGGGTTGAAGAGTTAGGTTGTGCAGTGTGGCAGGCAATTAAGCTAGGCATTCATAAAGACCAAAAGAAAAGATTCGCTTTGGTTTATCGCTCGCAGCAACCTTTCAACTATGAACTTTTCAACTCCTCAACTAAGTTACACAGTTCTTTAAATGTTCCCTCCAATTCCACCCATTCTTCCTCCGTGCGTTGGTCTTTCTCAGCCCGTTTGCGGAAAACTTCCAACACATCCAGGGATTCCAGAGAATCGAGCATTTCGACTTGTTCGTCCAGGGCTCGGTACTGGCGTTCCAGGCGAATCTTCAGAATTTCGAGGTGCATGTCTTTGACAAAAGTACGCAAATGACTATCGAGTTGTGGGATAAACGTAGGCGATTCAACAATGACTTCCACCCAAGCGGGTAAACCTTCGCGGTCTTTGGCAGCAAAAGTTTCGAGTTTATCCTCTACCTCCGACAAGGTGCCTTGAATGGTTTTAAGTCGACGAAAACTGGGTGCTGGGAGGAAACGAATTTCGCCCAAATCGTGCCCCTCAAATTTGAGACAATACACCCCTTTTTCATCTTTGGTTTCACTAAAACTCAAGGGAATCAAAGAGCCAGAATAGCGCACCCGCTCTTGGCCACCAATCGATTGTGGACGGTGAATGTGCCCCAGTGCCACGTAAGAAAAAACACTGGGCAAGGTATCTACATCCAGGTTTTCGGTATTGCCAATGTAAATGTTGTCTTGTTTGTCAGAAGCTTGTGCTCCTTGTGCATAGAGATGCCCGGTGGCAATAATCGGCACATTTTGCGCCAGATAGGGTTCAAGCAAAGCACCCATGTCCTGGTAGCGCTGGCGAATTCCTGTCTGGATGCGTTGGATACGGTCGAGAGTAGTTTCACCACTGACGCTGGGCATCAGGTCGCGGTCACGCAGGAAAGGAATGGCTGCGACTACGGCTTCGAGTTTTCCTTTGGCGGACTTGAGTTCGAGACAATCTTGTTGCAAATCCTCCGCAGCGGCACCCACCACCCGGATGTTGAGGTATTCCAGCAACTCACGCGGCGCATCGAGCATGCCTGGAGAATCGTGGTTGCCCGACACCACTACGATGTGCCGGCAAGCCGTATGTAAGAGACTGGTCAAAAAATTGTAGTACAATTTGCGGGCCGGATGCGGCGGGTTGCCATTGTCAAAAATGTCTCCGGCAACAATCAGCGCATCGGCTTTTTCGGTAATGATCACTTCCCTCAGCCAATCAAGGGCCATTTGATGCTCTTCTCCGCGCTCGTTGAAGAGTAGCCGCTGCCCCAGGTGCCAATCGGAAGTGTGGATGATTTTCATGTAGTCGTTTTCTGGGGAGCTAATATATAAAAATTGATGGAGAGTCTAGCGCGTGGCCCGAATCATGCGCAATTTCCCACTCAAATCTTCTTTCAGTACAACATCGCTCCAGGCCATGGATTCCAATAGGAGTTTAAGTTCCAGGGCATTGTATTCATTGCACTCAAAGAATAAAAACCCATTGGGGTTCAAGTGGATTTGGGCAAACGCGGCAATGGCCCGGTAAAACAACAAGGGGTCTTCATCTGGTACAAACAAGGCCAAATGGGGTTCGTGCTTGCTGACCTGTGCAGGCATCAGGACTTGTTCTCGCAGGGGAATGTAAGGGGGATTGCTGATGATGAGATCAAAAATTGGCAGGGATGTCCAAGCTTCCTGGTTCAGGATGTCCTGTTCCTGCCAACGTATTTCAACCTGATTCAAGTTGGCATTTTCATCGGCCAAAGCCAGGGCATCTGCGCTGACATCAAGACCCCAAACAATTGTTCGGGGTGATTTTTTCGCAATGGTGATCGGAATACACCCTGAGCCCGTACCAATGTCGAGCACGCTCAGGTTTTGCTGCGGGTCATGGGTTCGGATCGTTTCCAGCACCCATTCCACCAGTTCTTCGGTTTCCGGTCGGGGAATCAGCACACGGGGGTCAACTTTGAATTTCAGGCCATAAAAATCGGCTTGCCCGAGGATGTATTGCAGGGGTTGCCCGGCGAGCAGCGCAGTCAGAATGGACTGCAATTGTTCATTTTGCGCCGTTGTCAGCTGGGCACGGGAAAATTGTGGGGGTTGAAGGCCAAAGCAGTCTTCAAACACAATGCGGGCAATGCTTTGGGCTTCGCGGGTGTCGAAAGTGGGTTGGAGGGCGGCGATAAAAATGTCAAAACTGGTCATGTGGTAGGTTCTGTGTGGGGGGACGGCCGCGTCGCTGCCGCACCGACGCGATGTCGGCCCATTCGAGGCGCAAAATCGTGTCGTCGTGGCGCAAACAATTTGCGAGCCGAATCCAATTAAATCGTCGGGTTAATTCACGATAAGCGATTCCTAAAATCCTCGTACCCATATTTTTTCACCACTTCCAGCGTATCATCCTCGTGCCAGATACAAATATCCGGGTGTTTTACCCCATTGAAGGTCGTAGTTTTGACCATGGTGTAATGGATCATGTCCCACAACACCAGTCGGTCGCCAGGTTTCAGTTCCTGCTCAAAGGAGTATTCGGTCATGAAGTCTCCCGCCAGGCAACTGGAGCCGCCCAGGCGATAGGTGGGTTTTCCTTCTACCGGATCAGTAGCGCCGAGCACCTTGGGCCGGTAAGGCATTTCCAGGGTATCGGGCATGTGTGCCGTGAAAGATACGTCCAGGATGGCGGTTTTAATCCCCCTGCTGTTGATCACATCCAAAACGGTTGTCACCAGTTCCCCCGTTTCCCAGGCAATGGCGCTGCCAGGTTCGAGGATCACTTCCAGTTGGGGATGTCGGGCTCGGAAAGCCAGAAGCACTTTGATCAAACGCTCTACATCATAAGCTTGGCGGGTCATCAAGTGGCCACCACCAAAGTTGATCCATTGCAATTGGGGGATAAAAGCACCAAAGCGCTGTTCGACACTTTGGATTAAATTTTCCAAATCCTCAGCGCTGGATTCGCAGAGGGTATGAATGTGCAAGCCTTCAATGCCTGCGGGCAGTTTCCCGCCCAGGTTTTCCACCATTTCACCCAAACGTGAACCCGGAGCGGAGGGATTGTACAGATCCGTTTCCACTACCGAAAATTCAGGATTGACCCGGAGTCCTGGAGAGATGCGGTGTTTGGCATGCTGCAATTGCTCCTTGTAACGCGCGTATTGGGCAATCGAATTGAAAGTAATGTGGCTGCTGTAGCCCATGATTTCTTCAAACTCGGCTGGCAAATACGCAGGAGAATAGGTATGTGCAGGCACACCCATTTCTTCAAAAATGAGTCTGGCTTCGTGCAATGAACTGGCCGTTGCTCCCGCGAGGTATTGTTTCACCAGGGGAAATACCCTCCACATGGAAAAACCTTTGAGGGCCAGGATGACTGAGACCCCCGACTCCTGCTGTACGCGCTGGATCAGTTCCAGGTTGCGACGTAGGCGGGCTTCGTCAAGGACGTAGGCGGGGGAAGGAACTTTAGCGTAATCTAACATGGTTCGGGGGTTCGGGGGTTCGGGGTTCAGGAGTTCGAGGGTTCCAACCCAGGCACCTCGACTTCGCTCGGCGACGGGGTTGGAACCCTCGAACTTCGAACCCTCGAACCCTAAATATCAATACTCAAACTCGAGGTTTCCGTCAATCTCTTCATGCCAGGGCAAACCAACTTTGCCCAACTCAGCGAGGAAAGGATCGGGATTGAATTCTTCGACATTGAACACCCCTGCCCCACCCCAGTGGCCTTCCAGAAACATTTTGGCACCCAACATGGCCGGAACGCCTGTCGTGTAGGAAACCCCCTGAGTACCTGTTTCTTTGTAGGCATCCTGGTGCTGGCAGTTGTTCCAGATGTAATAATTGCGCGGCTGGCCGTCTTTGATGCCCCGGATGCGGCAACCAATGGAGGTTTGTCCAGTATAGTTTTCGCCCAAATCACCGGGATCAGGCAGTACAGCTTTGAGGAATTCGAGGGGAATCACGTCAATGCCCTTGTACTTGACGGGTTCGATGCCCGCCATGCCGATATTTTGGATCACCCGCAAGTGGGTCAGGTATTCGTCACCGAAGGTCATCCAGAAGCGGGCACGCTTGAGGGTTGGGTAATTTTTCACCAATGACTCCAATTCTTCGTGGTAAATCACGTACGAGCGTTTGGGGCCAACATCGGGATAATTGATGTCTTTCCATATCTCGTGTGGCTCGGTATAGATCCATTGACCATTTTCCCAGTACCGGCCTTTTTGGGTTACTTCGCGGATGTTGATCTCGGGGTTGAAGTTGGTGGCAAAAGCTTTGCCGTGGCTGCCCGCGTTGGCGTCGATGATGTCGAGGTAGTGCATCTCATCGAAGTAGTGCTTGGCGGCATAGGCAGTAAATACGCCCGTGACGCCGGGGTCAAACCCGCAGCCTAGGATAGCAGTCAAACCCGCTTGTTTGAATCGGTCTTGCAAAGCCCATTGCCAGGAGTATTCGAATTTGGCTTCGTCCTTGGGCTCATAGTTGGCGGTATCCAGGTAGTTTACACCCGTTTGCAGACAAGCTTCCATGATGGTCAAATCCTGATAAGGCAAGGCCACGTGGATCACCAGTTTGGGTTGAAAGCTGCGGATCAGCGCAACCAGTGCAGGCACGTCCTCGGCGTCTACTCCGGCGGTGCTGATGTTTTGGTGACCCGTATCGCGTTTTACATCGTTGACAATCACGTCGCACTTGGATTTGGTGCGGCTGGCCACCAGGATTTCTGAGAATACTTCCGGATGTTGAGCGCATTTGTAGACCACAACCCGGCCTACCCCACCCGCGCCAATGATGAGTACTTTGGACATTTTTGCTGTATTTAAACTATGAATACAAGGCCTGCTGAACGCAAGCCAGATTAAGACGCAAAACTAGTGCAAAGGTTTCATTATGCCCAGACAATTTGCAAGGCCCAAACGAGAATTAACACCAAGGCGTACATTCCCCAAACCGGGACATTCAAATAAGTCTGCGGGGCAATCCCATAACGCCGCCACAAATGTACCCCGTAAATGAATTTTTCCAGTCCATAAGCAAAAAAATTGGCCAAGGCAATGCCCAAAAGTCCCCAGATCGGCACCAACAACACACACAATACGACGTTGAACAAGGCTTCGCTACAGGCACCCACAATGGCGATGCGTTTGTCTTGTAATCCATTCAGAATCGGGAAAGAAAACACCACCCTTGAAATCACCAGCAATAAAAAAGTATTAAAAACGGGCAAACTTTCCACAAATTCGGCACTAAACAGCAAGACAAACCACCACTTTGAGGTCAACATC
>NZ_JADKCX010000023.1 GCF_016718685.1 Haliscomenobacter sp.
TTCTCCTGAATCTTTTCTAATGGCAGAAAGAAACCGCTTGTATTCTCGAAGCGTAATCTGCTCCCCAATCTCAAAAGCCTCTACGGGGGTAAATTTATTCTTAAGCTGCAGATAATCGGAATATGCTCGAGCCTGGGTCTCTTCGGTCAGGCCTTCACGCGTATTTCGCTCAATTTCAACCAGCGTAAAAGGGATTGAATAAAAAATCTCCTTTTTATTTTGACCAGCTAACAACACAGGGATGATAAACAAGAGTTGCGCCAGACCAAGGGTTTTAATACATGGTTCATTTACAATAATTTAACGGTTTAAATATTTTATAACACTTTATTTCTCATTATCCCTTGCTTTACTGCCTCATTTCCCCATGCCCCGGATTTGCATATCCACTCCCGTCATCTCCCAATGCCCCAACGAAACCGGAATGTTCCCCATTGAATTAAGCTGATCCAAAAAGTCTTTGATTTGGAAAGGCGCTTTGTTGCCTTCTTTACTCTTGCAAAAATCCGTCATGGCATTTTCGATGAGGTATTTTCCGGTCAGGTAACTGGTTCCATAACCAGGCTGGCGCAGGTAAAGGTGCTGTTCAAAAATCCGCAATTCTGGTTCTGTTTTCATCCAGCCGCGTGGGGTATATTCCGAATGGATGCCTCCTGCTTCGTCCATGGTCATTTCATTGGCATGCGCATAAAGAGAACCCAAACCCCGAGCCGCACGCTGGGCAAGCATGATGTACACAATCTCCCGAACCCGGGGATTGTCATCGTACAAGCCCGCCTGCATAAACATTTCTTCTACAGCGGTAGCAATGCCTTCGTTGTGAGAATCAAAAATGTTGTACAACAAAGGGGCCCGGCGAATCTCATTCTGGTGCGGCTCTTTGTCCATCAGCGCCAATTCAAACCAGTGGTAAAAATGCGAATACAACGGACGTGGATCATAATGCACGGTGATCCAGAAAAAATTGCGTTGTGCTGCCGGGATGAATTTGCCCAAATGCACGTCGAGTGCAGGAGCAAAATAATCCTTGATGCTCATCATTTCTTCTTGCTCCAAAAAAGTCATCAGGCTTTGAGCCGAACGTTTGGCCAACGCATCGTATGCTGCTGGCGAGTCGACGGCCACAAGTTCCGGCAATTTCCGGTTGCGGTGTTCTTCCAATTTCAGGGAAGACCAGGCGCGGGCGAGTTCACGTTTCAGGAGCATGACTTCGTCTTCCCAGGTCAAGGGGTACCAGGTGCACATTTTGCTGGTACCAGGTATAGTTTTCTTTGCCGATGCCAGAAGGACCAGTTTTGGTTTTCGCTTCTTTTTCCAGCCAAGCTGCCAAATCATCTGTGGAAGTGATGGCAGTCTGGATCGTGGATTCCAACTCCTTGTCCCCTTTTACGCCAGGTAAATCCAGCATTGCCTGAAGGTTTTCGCTTTGTGTACGGATGTCGCGGATACCAGCAATCCAGAGGTCTTTGGCATTGCCAGTCAGGTTGATTTTGGCTTGTTCATGCAAGGGCGGGATCACCCGCAGGCCAGTCAACAAGCGCTTTTTTTCAGATGAACTCAAGGGGAAAGTATAGGTCCAGAGATCAGTGACCCCGTGGTGGGTAGGGCCTTCGTGAGCAGGAACATCACTGCGATCGGTATATAGGGATTGGTAAAAAGCGGGGTCGCGGGCCCAGGGCTGGAGCACCCGCTCATTGAAGTCGTAACCATTCATTTCAGCCCAGACAATGTGCCAGTCTACCCTTTGTGCAACGGTCCAGTCGGACGTATCCATTGCCAGGAGTTGGGCTTGTAGTTTTTTGAACTCGGGTTGGCGCTTTTGGAAGCTTGCCGCCGTGTAATCTGGCGCTCCGTCGAGTAAGGGAGGGTTTTCGAAAGTGCGCCAGGTTTTAAAGAGGGCGACGAGGTCGGGGTAGTCGGCAGAGCCTTTGACTTGATTCTTTTCGGATTGACAAGCAGCTAGAAAAAATACAGCAATAATCAGGAGGTATAGGTGGCGAATCATTTGGTTTGATTTGGTTTGGGGAAAGATAAGGAATTGAAAAAAGGAATACAAACACTTGTTTAGGATGAGAAGGTGATTCAGAGCAAATCATTGTCTGGGTTTGTCGATCTCACTTCAAACAAGTTTTGCAGGTCTTTTTTTGATCGACTACTTTCAAGTTTAAATCCAAACATCGTCAGTGCGTATAAGAATAAAAGCATGCCTAATGGAATGAAGGTAAAAAGGGAGTAGCTTGAATCGCTGATGCCCTGATACAAAAAAGCAAAACCAGCAATCCCAACACCAAACAGCCAAAAGCAGATGAATGCGATTACGAAAATATGCATGCGCATTTTTACCTTTATCGTTGTACCTGTTGTGTTACCTTCTATTACTCCAGTGATCTGCGGAAGAAATGAATTTCGATAGTTAATGATCCTGTTTATCTCAAAGCTGTGCCCGATGATTTGCCCCTCGTAGGGTTTTGTTGCAGCTTTCCCGAATAATCCAAACCTGAACGCCTTTTTGGGTTCGATGTACTTGGAGAGCCTACTCATTACTTCGTCCACTGACAAATTGGTCTGGTAGCTGAGGTTTTCTATAGGTAGGAATTTCATAGGTTATCGTTTATCAGCTCGTTTGGTTGATTAGACTTGTTGCGGCGGCTGCGCTTGAAGACAAAAATAAGGGATACATTTGATAATTTTGAACTTCTTCCTTCGCTGGACTTTGAGTCTTTTATGGTATGTGCCTACTTTTTCCCAAACCACAATTTGAATGCATTTCCTACTGCCGGGTGTAAAATGGTGCCATGATCTTCATTCGGCAGGTATTCGAAAAACACCTGCTCGGGTGCATGGCCTTTTTTTGCTCAAACGACTGAGTTTTTTGGCATCGCCGACCATCGTTTTTCCTTCTTTCCCTACCGCGATGTACACCCTGGAATTGGGGGTGGGAGCAACTGGCGTTTGGGTCAATAAGGATTCATTGTCCCACCACAAACTGGGGCTTATGATGACGTAGTCCTTGAACAATTGGGGCTTTTTTAGCAAAATTTCCGCAGCAAATAATCCTCCCAGAGATTGACCAATCAACATGTTGGACCCATTGGTTTTGTAGGTATTCGCTACAAAAGGCTGCAATTCTTTTTCGATAAAAGCCATGAATTTTGCCGAGCCTCCGGCAACCCGGTAGGTATCTTTGTATCGAGCCGCAAAATCGGGTAATTGAAAATCCGGCGCTGCTGGAAACGTAAAAATCCCGCCTGCGGTTGACATTGGCAATGCTCACCAAAATGGAGGAGGCAGCCGTTCCACCCAAGGGAAACTGCAAAACTGCACCAATCCTGCGATGTGGATGAAGTCCTCGTCGGCAGCACCATCCAGCAAGTAGATGACGGGGTACGTGGCAGCGGAGTCGGGAGAATAACCTGCGGGAAGATAGATGTTCAAGACGCGGTTTTCGCCCAATTCCTCGGAATAAAGCGTATCGATATGGCCTAGAATAAAGGTCTGGGATAAGCTGCAGGTTCCAGCCGAATGGTTTTGACTGAACATGCAGCTTACGCGGAGTACAAAAACAGCAGGAGTAATGAGCAGTTTTTCATGGTCAATTGGAATAGAATTCCCACATTATTTTATGGATACAATAAAAACATACAAATTCAATCCCATTAATAGCAAGGCCGGCAATGAAACGTATAGGCTGTCTTTTGATTTTATCCGTACCAGCACGCCAAAAAACATCAATAAGGCTAGTCCTCCCGAAGAAAGTATCAAAATCGGGTTGTAGAGTAGTCCAAAAAGAAGACCGGCAGCACCCAGTAATTCCAAGACGATCGTAAGCAACCCTATTCGCTCCAAACCAAAGCGTTTGAATTCGCTTTTCATGTGAGCAGAAGTAAAATAAGTGATGCCGTAAGCGAAAAAAAAGAAACTTGAAATGAAAATGCACAGTTTAAATAGACTCACAATTTAAGGATGTTTGATGAAACCAAAGCAATGAAAATGCACAGCAGTAAAAGGATTAAAGAAGGCAAATGTTTCACCAAAGGGTTACTTATTTTGAAGTGAAAAAATTGTGCGGCTACCATCATCAAACCCATCAGCAGCGATGGGACAAGCACCAAAGCCGGATACCAAATACCAGCAATGAGCAATGTCGCCAATGCTATTTTGGTGGCACCAACGGCGCTGCGGGTTACATCACTTAGTCCGAATTGTTTAAATTCCAGGATGACGTTGTGAAATCTAAATATCCAAACATAAGCCACTGAGAATGCTACAATGATTTGACAGGCTGTTGTGAAGTTGATCATTTTATTGTTGTTGTTTTCGTCCTATTCATCTGGTCTTTCGGAAATTGCCCCATGTTTAGATAAGCGCCAGGTCCGTGCTGTAGAATAGCTAATACTCAAATGTAGTAAAAATGTGTAAGAGTTTGGCATTTACCAGTGTCACCCAAGGGTTGGCGGCTGCGGTGTCGTATTCAACTATTTTACGCGATCAGCGTTCTTAACTTTATGAAAAAACTTGATGGAATGACCGCCCTCATCACCGGGGGCAGTAAAGGCATTGGCTACGGGATCGCCGCCAGCCTGTTGAAAGAAGGAATCAATGTGGCCTTCACCAGCCGCCGCCAGGAAGATGCGGACGCCGCGGCCGTGGAACTCTCCAAGATTGGCCCGGGCAAGGTGATCGGCATCGCCGCCGATGTCCGCGATTTTGATGCGCAGCAAAAGTAGTGGCCAAAACCCTGGAGACTTTTGGTCGACTCGACGTGCTCATCGCCAATGCGGGTGTTGGCCATTTTGCACCAATTACAGAATTGACTCCCACACAATGGCAAGACACGATCGACACCAACCTCAGTGGGGTATTTTACAGCCTCAAGTCAGCCTTGGACGCACTGATTGACGCCAAGGGGTATTTCATCAGCATCGCCAGCCTGGCCGGAACCAATTTTTTCGCTACAGCATCGGCCTATAACGCCAGTAAGTTTGGTCTGGTAGGCTTCACCCAGGCGGTTATGCTCGACTTGCGGGATGCCGGTGTCAAGTGTTCCACCATCATGCCGGGTTCGGTAGCCTCTCACTTCAACAACCACGAACCGAGTGCCAACGATGACTGGAAAATACAACCCGAAGACCTGGGCCAGATGGTGGTGGATTTGCTGAAGATGAACCCGAGGACCTTGCCTAGTAAAATTGAGGTACGGCCAAGTCAGACGGGCAAGAAGTAAGGATTTTCCTTTTTTCTGGTTCGGTAGAACAGTTCAAACGGAATTGAGGGGCATGTTTCTAATCCCGGATGTATATCTTCTGATACTGCTTCGGGCTTTTTCCCTTCATCGCTTTGAATTGGCTATTGAAATTGGATACCGTATTGAATCCACTCTCGTAACCTACCTGCGCGATGGACATTTTGCCAGCCAATAAAAGTTTGCAGGCGTGACCGAGCCGGATTTCCCGCACAAAATCAGAAAAAGTTCTATTGGTACGGCTTTTAAAATACCGACAAAAAGCGGCTTCGGTCATGTTGGCCAAAGCGGCTACTGCAGATAAACTGATTTTTTCTTTATAATGTTTCAGCACGTATTCATGTACCAGGTGCATGCGTTCCGTCTCCGAAATTTTATGCGTGTTTTCGTAATTGACACTGGCAATGAATTGGTAGTCCGTGCAAGTGGATAGTTTTTGTAAAATCGACAAGAGTTTCAGGACGCCCTCAAAACCGCTTGTGGCATCCAATTCGATTAAATCTTCCACGATAACCGCTTTCAGGTTATGGCTATGGGTCAGATCCAGGCCGCGTTCACTAGAGGCGAGCAGCTGTTTGATGGCATACATCTCAGGCTTTTCGAAGAAGTCTTTGCCCAAAAAATCTTCGGTAAAATACACCACAATGCCTTGTGTTTGCAGGGTCGAATCCCGCTCAAAATAGGCGCGGTCACTGCGCCACAGATGGGGCATGTTCGGACCTAAAAAAACGGTATCCCCGGCTTCAAATTGGCGAATGTCGTCGCCGATAAAACGGGTTCCACTGCCCTCCACGACTGTGAACAACTGGTAATGGGGGTGAAAATGCCAATTGGGGTCGAAATGCGCCTCTTTCAGGTTCCGCACGATGTAGGACTGATTGAGGCTTTCCAACGACTTTTTGAGCAGTGGTTTCATGCGTAATTACTGAATATTAACAAAAAATCTACCTTGTTCAGAAAAAAATATCAAAATACAGTCAAAAATAGTAAAAACACGCCTATTTTAAATTGTCGATTCAAACTAGATTTGTTTAAAAGTAAACATCCCGAATTTTCAAATAAGCAGCACAAACAAAAAATGAGCACAAAGGACACCAAGGCAGCACAAAGGACACAAAGATATGACGTTGACAGGGTTTTTTAACCAAAACTTGAGCGTATCGCTTTATCAACGTCTCACCTTTGTGTCCTTTGTGCTGCCCTTGTGTCCTTTGTGATAAAAATGTCGCTTTGGTTATTTCAAATTCGTGGTGTAACAAACACAGATCGCATGCAAATTGGAATGAATCTTTTGCTCTGGGGTACCGACATCACCCCGGCGCTCTTTCCCGTACTCGATGAAATCAAATCCCTGGGTTTTGCCGGGGTAGAAGTGCCTATTTTCAACCTAAACCCCGCTGATTGGCAGGTCTGGCGGCAAAAACTGGACGATTTGGGCTTGCAACGCCTTGCGGTGGCCATCAATGGCCCCGATGCCAACCCGCTTAGTTCCGACGCATCCATGCGCGCCCATGCCCTGGACAGCAACAAAAAAGCCCTGGACTGCGCCGCAGTAATCGGCGCAAAATTGCTGATGGGGCCAATTCACTCCGCTTTGGGGGTATTTACGGGCCAACCCGCTACCGAAGAAGAATGGCAACGCGGCGTAGCGCACATTCGCGCCCTGGCTGAATACGCAGCGACCAAAAACATCACCTTGGGCATCGAATATTTGAACCGCTTTGAAACCTACCTTTTTACTTGCACCGATGACATGCTGCGTTTTGTAGACGAGGTTGATCACCCGCACTGCAAAATCATGTTTGATACCTTTCACGCCAATATCGAAGAAAAGGACATCTCCGCAGCCCTGCAAAAATGTGAGGATCGGCTCGTTCACGTACAACTATCCGAAAACGACCGGAGCACCGTCGGCAAAGGCCATGTTGATTTTGAAAAAATCATCGCCACATTAAAATCAATGGATTATCAAGGCATGCTGAGCATTGAAGCCTTCAGCATGAAATTGGCGGCAGCGAATATTTGGCGTCCCATGTTTGAATCCGAAACACAACTGATGCGAGACAGTATAAGCTACCTCCAAAAACTGCTTTAATCTTCCCAAACACACGCTACTTCATCATATCCTATAACACCTGCACAGCATGAAAAAAATAAACATTGCAATCGTTGGACTGGGCTTTGGGGCAGAATTTATCCCGATTTATCAGCGCCATCCACACGTAAATATGTATGCGATTTGCCAGCGCAATGAAGTCAATTTGCATAAAATTGGCGACGCATTCAACATTGAAAAACGCTATTCCGATTATGATGAACTGCTCAAAGACCCTAACATTGACGCAGTCCACATCAACTCGCCCATCCCCAACCACGCGGAACAAACCCTGAAAGCCCTGAAAGCGGGCAAACATGTGGCCTGTACCGTTCCCATGGCCACCTCGGTGGAGGAGTGTATGGAAATTGTGAAACTGAGCAAAGCCACGGGTAAAAAATACATGATGATGGAAACGGTGGTGTACAGCCATGAGTTTTTATTCGTCAAAGAATTGTACGAAAAAGGTGAGTTGGGCAAAGTGCAGTTCCTCAAAGCCTCACATCAGCAAGACATGGACGGTTGGCCCGATTATTGGCCTGGTTTGCCGCCCATGCATTATGCCACGCATTGTGTGGGCCCCGTGGCAGGCTTGTTGAAATTGGAAGCGGAATACGTTTCCTGTTTTGGTTCAGGTACCATTCGCGAGGAATTGTCAAAAATTCACAATTCCCCCTTTGCCGTGGAGTCAGCCCACATCAAGTTCAAGAACAGTGACTTGAGTGCTTATGTATATCGATCTTTATTCGATCTAGCCCGCCAGTACCGCGAAAGTTTTGAAGTGTACGGCACCAAAAAATCGTTTGAATGGCCGCTTATTGAAGGGGAAGATGCCGTCATTCATACCGCCAAAAAGGAAGAACACGAAATTCCGGAACGGGTGAAAGTACCCGATTTTGCCCATTTGTTGCCGGAAGAGATTCAACGCTTTACGACCCAAGGAGTGTACGATGTTGCCGAAAATACACACCTGAGTTTCACCCAGGGCGCAGGCCATGGTGGCTCGCATCCACATTTGGCACATGAGTTCATCATGGCCTTGATTGAAGACCGCGACCCCTTCCCCAATGCCTGGGAATCTGCAAACTGGACTTCAGTGGGTATCCTTGCCCATGAATCGGCGATGCAAGGCGGAAAGATTTTGGCCTTGCCTGATTTTAAAAACGCGTAAAAATTGAGCATCAATGAAAAAGCTAATAGTTCTTTCTTTACTTTTCTGCGTGTTCAGCGCTTCCGCCCAAAAGGCTCGCCGTCTGGAGATCCTCTTTCTGGGTGACAATGGACACCACCGTCCAATAGAGCGTGTTCCCTCAATCATGGCCGCTTTGGGCGATAAAGGAGTTAATTTCACCTATACCGATCAATTGGCCGACCTCAATTTGGCCAACCTCAACAAGTACGATGCCTTGATGATCTACGCCAATTGGGACAGCATTCCTCCGTCCGCAGAGAAGGATTTATTGGCCTATGTCGCGGCGGGTAAAGGGATTTTACCGATCCATTGTGCTTCCTATTGTTTTCGCAATTCAAGTGAATACGTCAAGATGGTCGGTGGGCAGTTTTGGCGACACCGGATGGACACCATTGAGACCCAAACGGTTCAACCCGATCATTTCATCATGCAGGGTTTGAAACCTTTCAGAGCGTTTGATGAAACCTATTTGCACAGCAAGTTACAAGCAGACAACAACGTCTTGGCCGTACGCGAAATCAAAGCAGACCAATTCAAGGACAAACCCGATACCAAAACCGAGCCGTATACCTGGACCCGCAGCTACGGTAAGGGGCGGGTTTTTTATACCGCTTACGGACACGATGAAAACACCTGGCAAAACGAAGGTTTTCATGCCTTGATCTTGCGTGGAATCCTCTGGGCGGTCAATGAGGAAGCCAGACAAGCACACGCGGCTTTGAAGCCTGTTCCTTTTGTTTATCGCGAGGCAAAACTGCCCAACTATGAAAAGCGGCCCGGCATTCAGTACCGCCAAGACCCGCTGTCGCCAGAAGAAAGTATGAAGCACATTCAAGTGCCAGTCGAATTCAATCTGGAGCTTTTTGCTGCTGAACCCAATGTGATGCACCCGATCGCTATTTCCTGGGATGAGCGGGGCAGAATGTATGTACTGATCACCAAAGACTATCCGAATGAACGGAAACCGGGCGGGGGCAGCGACTACATCCTCATTTGTGAAGACACCAACAAAGACGGCAAAGCCGATAAATTCACCCGTTTTGCCGAAGGCCTGAGCATCCCCACGGGCATGGTGTTCAGCAATGGTGGTCTGGTCGTATCACAGGCACCCGACATGCTGTTTTTAAAAGATACCGATGGCGACGATAAAGCCGATGTGCGCCAAGTGCTCTTTACGGGCTTTGGTACCTTTGACACCCACGCAGGGCCTTCAAATTTGCATTATGGTTTTGACAATTGGCTGTGGGGAAGTGTGGGCTATTCCGGCTTCAAAGGCCTGGTAGGTGGCAGCGCCGATACCATCCGCTTTAGCC
Source organism: Haliscomenobacter sp. (assembly GCF_016718685.1). Classification (GTDB taxonomy): domain Bacteria; phylum Bacteroidota; class Bacteroidia; order Chitinophagales; family Saprospiraceae; genus Haliscomenobacter. Next base: position 9,843 of record NZ_JADKCX010000023.1, read on the forward strand.
AGGGTTTTTTCCGCTTCAAACCCGATGGCAGCAAGTTGGAGTTTATGACCAGAACTTCGAACAACACCTGGGGCCTCGGTTTTAATGAAACCGGCGACGTGTTTGGTTCTACCGCCAACAACGCCCACGGTTGGTACATGGCCATTCCGAACCAATTTTACCCCTCTGCAAATGGTGTGGATAATGGCAGCACCAGCACCGATACCCACAAAGACATGAAAACCATCACGCCCAAAGTGCGTCAGGTGGATGTATTTGGGGGATTCACCGCAGCAGCAGGGCACAATGTGTACACCGCCAGGGCTTTTCCAAAAAAATACTGGAACAACATCGCCTTTGTTGCGGAACCCACCGGACACGTTTTGCACCAGAATGTGCTGGCCAAAAGTGGCACCAATTACAGCGATGTGGAGGGATTCAACCTTTTAGCCGGGGCGGATGAATGGTTTTCACCCGTATTTGCCGAAGTTGGCCCCGATGGCGCCGTGTGGGTTGCCGATTGGTACAGTTTCATCATTCAACACAATCCGCGCCCCGATGGCTTCGTAATGGGGTCAGGGAATGCGTACGAAACCGATTTGCGGGATTATACCCATGGGCGAATTTACCGCGTGAGCCACAAAACAGCTCCGTCGTATCAAGCCCTGGTGTTGTCCAAAGACAAGCCCCAGGAACTGCTGGCAGCGCTGAAAAACACCAACATGTTTTGGCGTAGCCATGCCCAACGACTTTTGGTGGAAAGGAACCAAAAAGACGTTGTACCCGCACTATTGGCCTTGATCCGCGACAAATCGGTGGATGAAATCGGCATCAACGCCCCAGCCATTCATGCGCTTTGGACTTTGCAGGGATTAAACGCCATCGAAGGTGAAGCCTTGAACGTCGTTGTGGAGGCTTTAAAACACCCTTGTCCCGGAGTTAGAAAATCGGCGGTTCAACTTTTGCCCCGCAATAAAGAGGGTCTTGATGTTCTGGTGAACAACAAAACCCTGGAGGACCAGGAACCCCTGGTCGTACTGAATACCCTTTTGACCATCAGTGAAATGCCGATGAATGAGCAAATAGAATCGCTTATTTTTCAGGCACTAGAAACTTCAAAAGACCTGAATGACCGCTGGTTGCCCGATGCTTATGCGGGAATTGTGGCCAAAAATCCAGGATTGTTGAAAAAGGTATTTGCCAAACTACAGGAGAAAGCCGCTTCAAATGCCAAGACCATGAATCCGGCTGGACATCATGACCATGCCGCGATGATGGCCAAAACCGAGCCAAAAACCCAGCCCGCTGCCACCTTGACCAAACCTGATCTGATGGTCAGCAACATCAAAATTGAACCGACCAATCCCATGCCCTCGCGAGCGGGTAGCGATTACTATTGATGTGCGCAACCAAGGTGGGGTGGACGTTCCTAAAGGTGTCGTTTTGCCCTTGAATATCCGTTTTGCTGGCAAAGGCCAAGTGATCGACATGGTTAGTCTGGTTCATACGGAGGGGCTCAAAGCCGGGGAAACCGTAACCATCACCAAAGTGTCAAATGGTCCCTGGACCGGCAACATCTCCGTCAGCGGCGAACAAGCCGGAGAGTACAATTTTACAGTGGTGGTTGACAAAGCCAATACCATAGTGGAAGGCAACGAGGCAAACAACATACTGGCTACAAAAATCAACTTCGCTTTGTCGCAAAGCATGGCGCAGTATGTGTTGACAAAAGCCATTCGGAGCAATGTTTCGCTGGCTACAGTGTCGGCGGTGGTGGATTATTTAAAAAATGCACAGAAACTCGATGCCGAAGGCTTTAATGCCATCTTAAAAGGGATCAGCGAAGGCTGGAATTATCGGAAAAAGGTGACGGTTGCCGACGCCGATAAAACCTATTTGAATACACTTTTGGCGGCAAGTACAGGCGTGAACAAAGACCGCCTAACCCGCCTGATGCAAGCGTGGGACATCCTGAAGAAACAGGAAGAAAATGATCCTAATGTTCAGACGGTAAAAATCAAGGCGATTCGGGAAATGCTGCAGTTTGACCTAAAAACATTCACCGTCAAAGCAGGCAAAACGGTCGAGATTGTATTCGAAAACCCGGACGCCATGCAGCACAACCTGGTGATTGGCAAACCCAAATCGCTGGAAAAAATTGGCAAAGCGGCGGATAAAATGATCACTGACCCGGACGGGGCGGACAAAAACTATGTTCCAGATGTGCCTGATGTGTTGTTTTCATCATTCTTGGTCAATCCAGACCAAACGATTCGCCTGCGCTTTACAGCTCCGGCAAAAGCAGGACTTTACCCATACGTTTGTACTTTCCCTGGGCATTGGCGGATCATGAATGGGGTGATGAAAGTGGAGTGATGAGGAGCGGCGAGGGCATTGAATTAAGCCCTTTAACTTTGAACAGGTGCATTCAGCGCACGATTATACGTAAGTTTGAGCCAGACCCAGAGGGCCCTTTAGGGTTCGGGGTGGCTGAGCCCAAGTCACATGCCACGTTTTGCGCGGGCTTAGGACAACACATTGACTTAACGCCTATGCCGCGCCTCAATTATTCGTTTTTTTCCACCCACTGACATAGGGTTGTCACTCTCCCCATTTAACTTTGCCCAACAACAACACAACCGCCATGCCCGAAAAGGAAATAGAAACATTTTGCCCGAGCAACCGCCAAGAGTGGCGGCAATGGTTACAAGAAAACCACCAGTCCAAACAGTCAATCTGGCTGATTTATTACAAAAAGAAAACGAACATTCCTTCCGTCACCTGGAGCGAAGTTGTCGATGAAGCCCTGTGCTTTGGCTGGATCGACAGTACGGCCAGACCCCTGGATGAGGAAAGATACATGCAGTTTATCACCCGCAGAAAACCCAAAAGTGTTTGGTCAAAAATCAACAAGGATAAGGTTCAGCGCTTTATTGATGAAGGCCTGATGATGCCCGCAGGGTATGCCAGCATTGAAATTGCCCAAAAAAATGGCTCCTGGAGCATTTTAGACGAAGTAGAGGCATTGATCATCCCTCCCGATTTGGAAAAAGGATTTGCAGCCCAGCCGGGCTCAAAAGAGGCTTTTTTGAGCTTGAGCAAATCGGCACAAAAAGCCTTGTTGTATGGGCTGGTTTTGGCCAAACAGGCTGCGACGAGGGAGAAACGGATTGGGGGGGGGGGAGGTTGAAGCCGAGGGCTTGGGCACAAGGATATCGGCCGACGCCCTACTTGAGAAGAAGGGAATGAAAGAATCGGTTTTTTTTATTTTTTTTTTCCGCGATAAATCCGTCACGGTTTGAAAATGTCCAGTAGAATGGTTTATCTCAGTTTAAACAACAACTCCAACTGCTTTTCCGCCACCCCACTCGGCGTAGCACTCAGCAGCCAATTCCGCAGGCGATGACCAAGCTCCCCGCCCAGGTTGCTGATTTTGCCAATCATGAACGAGGTATTGACCACGTAATTCACTTTGGGGCGTCGAAATTGTTCGTACGCGGCAAAAGCTTCCGCATAATCCGGGTAAAGCTCCAGGTAATCGGCCAGGTACCAGGCGTCCTCAATGGCCTGGCAGCCCCCTTGGCCCATGTTGGGCGTAGTGGCGTGGGCGGCATCGCCCAGCAGCATCACGGCACCACGATGCCAAGAAGAGAGGGGCTTTAGATCGTAGAGGTCGTCGTGGAAAATTTCCTCGGGTTTTGCTTGGGCAACCAGTTCGGCGTATTGAGGGGGAAAACCTTGCAATTGTTTGCTCAAATACGCAATCTGTTCCGCTACGGGTACTTTAAAACCCGATTGGCGTTTTTCGGTATAATAAAAATACACCCGCTCGGAGTCAACCTGGATCATGGCGATTCTTTTGCCCCCGGTTTTTGCCCACAGCTCCAGACCTTTGCTCGGCGTTTCCATGTGGTACGGAATGATGCCCCGCCAGCAGGTATGTGAGGAATAGCGCAGTGGTTTTTCACCCAAAATGGCTTTACGGGTGGCCGAACGCAGGCCGTCAGCACCAATCAACAGGTCTGATTCGGAACTGCTGCCATCGATAAAAATGGCTTTTACCCGGCCATTGGGCAGTTGCTCCACACTGCTCAAGCGTTTGTTGAGTTGGATGGAGGTGTTGGGCAAATGTTGCAGCAAAATCTGTTGCAATGCGCCCCGGTGAATGGCTACACTGGATTCGCCGTATTTTTGTCGCACGGCCTGGATGTCCATGAGTTGCAGGGGATTGCCGTGGTGGTCGCCAATGCCAAAACGCTCTAAAACGATGCCTGTACTGGAAATGGCCTCAGCAAAACCCAATCTGCGGGCAATTTGCATGGCATTGGAAGCCATAATGATGCCCGCGCCAACGGGACGTAATTCAGCGGCTGCTTCAAAAATTTCTACCTGGTGGCCTTTGTGCTGGAGGGCGATGGCTGCGGTTAAACCGCCAATTCCTGCACCAATGATGTTGATTTTCATAATAACAGTTCTAGGTGATTGTAAATTTAGGACAAATGTACTAACTTTGTGTAATTAGGTCAAGTGTTCTAAAAAATATTTTCAAAAAATGTCCAAAACAAAAGAACGGATTTTGGAAAAAGCCCTGGAATTGCTGAACGAACGGGGCGTAGCCCAGGTTTCCATCCGCAGCATCGGCGATGCCTTGAGCATGAGTCCGGGCAATTTGTGCTACCATTATCCCAATGTGGATGCCATCGTGGAGGCGCTGTATTTCCGTTTGGTCGCCGATCTGGACGCCCTGATTTTGGAAAGTATGCAACTGGCCAGTAAGCAGGGCATTGATCTACATTTTACGTTTCAGTCCATTGAGCGCAGCTTTGCAACCTTTCAACACTACAAGTTTTTAATGCTCGATTTTGCCGACATCATGCGGCGACACGAGACCTTAAAAGCACATTTTCGACAACTAGCACAACAGCGGCAAGTACAATTTATGCAACTGATCCAGGCCTTGCAGGCGGGAGGTTGGGTGCAAACCGAGCGTTACCCGAGCCAGTTTCAGGACTGGATTCAGCAGGCTTCACTCCTGGGTGATTATTGGATGGCGAGTGCAGAAATCATGCTGGAAGGGGATGAGGAATACAAACGGAAATACTATCAAGGGCTGTTTTTTTCCACTTTGGCCCCGCATTTGACGGCAAAAGGGCTGGAAGTTTATCAGGAGCTACTCAATAAAGGTTGAGAAGTTGAGGAGGTTGAGAAGGTTGAGGCTACCGCGAGTGACAAACCAAAGCGACAAGTGATTATTTTGTCAAAATCGCTCGCGGTAGCCTCAACCTCCTCAACTTCTCAACCCCTCAACTTTCACATTAAGGCATTATCTTCGCCAAAATTTTCGACACCAACATGATCCGCATTCAAACCTACCGCCCCGAATATTGCCAGGGCATCATCGATTTGATTTTGCCCATCCAGCAAATCGAGTTCCAGGTGCCCATTACGCTCGAAGATCAGCCCGATTTGCTCCAAATCCCTGAGGTGTATCAGCACGGGAACGGCAACTTTTGGGTGGCCACCAATGCCGAAAACCGGGTGGTAGGTACCATTGCCTTTATTGGTTTTGGAGGCAATCGGGTGGCCTTGCGCAAGATGTTTGTAGCAGCAGATTACCGGGGTAAAACGTACGGTTTGGCCCAAAAATTAATGGATTTGAGCCTGGATTGGTGCCATGAAAAACAAATAGAAAGTATTTGGCTGGGCACCATTCCGCGTTTAGAAGCAGCGGTGCGTTTTTACCAAAAAAATGGCTTTGATGAAGTCGCGGCGGAGAACCTTCCCTTGGAGTTTCCACGGATGCCAGTGGATACCCTCTTTTTTTGCAAAACCGTCTGATTGTTCCATTTCCCCCTCATCGTTGTTCCATTTCCCCTGCGGGATAATGCGGACAGACTCTATCTTTGACCAAATTAATGATCGCAAAAGCTCCGCTGCTTATGAAAGGAATTGTTACATTAGCTTTCATGATTTTGACGTCATCATTTCTTGGCGCACAAGCACCTACCATCAACAGCATCAACCCGCTGAGCAACAGTGTAGGCAAGTTTCAAAAATTTGAAGCCCTGATAGATCTAAGTGCTTCTTTTTCCAATCCTTACGATTATGACCAGGTAGCCCTCAGCGGCGTATTCGTTGCCCCCAGTGGCAAACAGGATACCCTGGATGGCTTTTACATGCAAGATTATAGCCTCAACACCAGCAATGGTAGCCTCAGTGCCAGTGGCAGTGGTGGCTTTCGCATCCGGTTTTCGCCCACCGAAACCGGAACCTGGACTTTCAACCTCAAAGTAAAAACTGCGGCTGGTGAAAGCGTCGTCCGCTCGGGCAGTTTTGAGTGTGTCGATTCTGACAATCGGGGATTTATCCGCAAAAACACCACCAATTACCTGGCCTTCGACAATGGGGAAGCGTACATTCCGGTGGGCCAAAACGTATGCTGGCAAAACGGCAATGCCTATCTCGATTACAAAAAATGGCTGGGCAAAATGGGTGCGGCCAAGGCCAACTTCATGCGTTTATGGCTGGCCCATTGGGGCTTGGGCCTCGAATGGAGGAATGGGAATGGATTTGAAGGTTTGAAAAAATACCGGCAAAACAATGCCTACTACATCGACTGGATGTTGGAAGAATGCGCCAGTCAAGGCATTTACATGATGTTCTGCATCAACCACCACGGGCAGGTTTCTTCCAACGTGAACCCCAACTGGAGTGAAAACCCCTACAATGCGGCCAATGGAGGCCCTTGTGACCAAACCTGGAATTTCTTTGACCTGGATCTTGCCAAAAACCTGCACAAAAACCGCCTGCGTTACATCGTAGCCCGCTGGGGATACAGCAGCAACGTCATGGCTTGGGAGCTGTTCAACGAAGTCAGTTTTACCGATCAATTTGCGACTGCCTCTGTACGCAATGCCGTGCGTACCTGGCACGACGAAATGGGTCAATACCTCAAAAAACTGGATCCCCGCAAACATCTTGTAACGACCAGTTATGGCGGGGATGAAGACCCGGAGTTGTGGCGCTTGCCTTCGATGGATTTTACCCAAAACCACTTGTACGCAGAGGTTGAAAATGTGGAAAAAGCAGTCGCAGGTAAAGGCCTGGACAACCTCAGTTCTTTTGGAAAACCCACGTATGGCGGTGAGTTTGGCATCAGTGTTGGCGGAGAAGGATTGTCTACCATCGATCCTCAAGGCATCCACATCCACAATACCATGTGGGCTTCGGCTTTTTGGGGGGCCTTGGGCGCCGCGGCGACCTGGTGGTGGGATTCTTACGTGGAGCCCCGCAATTTGTACCCTTTGTTTACCCCACTGAGCAACACCCTGGCTAAAGTGCCCTTGTTGGAAGGCAATTTTAAACCCGCCAGTGCCCGAACCCTCGGGGGTGGGGGAGGTGAGTTGTCTATCTCGCCCGTAGCCGATTGGGGGCAGGCCACCGACAACAAGATTATTGTAGACAATACTGGTGCGATGACGCCTGCCAATGCCCGATTGAGCAAGTTTTTGTACGGCTCGCAATGGAATACCCAACTGCGCAATCCGCCGACTTTTGAAGTTTTTTTCGCGAATGGGGGCAAGTTCAAAGTGCAAACGGGGAGCAGCAAAGGGCAAACGCCTTCGGTGGCGATATACCTCGATGATAAATTGGTCAAAGACTATCCCAATGCAGCAGTCAACACGGTTTATAGCATCGATGTTACGCCAGGGCCGCACCGAATCAGTGGACAACCTCGGCACCGATTGGATGGGGATCAGTGCCCACCAAACCGAAGGGTGGCAGTATCTCCACATACGGTATACGCAGTACGGGCAGCAAATGGGGAATGGCCGCGGGTTGGATCCATAATACCAAATACAATTGGCGACATGTGCGCGAAAAAGGGGAACCTACCGCGGTAGTCAATGGCGCAGTAAGCGTGAATGAACTACAAAATGGCACGTACAAGGTGAGTTTTTACAATTGTACGACGGCTGATGTCATCACGACTTTCAAAGGACTGAATGTTCAAAACGGGACCTTGAATTTTGGTGTTCCCGACTTTTTATGGGATCTGGCTTTTGTCGCCGAAAAAGACGATACTACGGTTCCAACGCTGGAGATCGCGCTGGATTTGTCCATCAACATTTACCCCAATCCGGTAAACATTGGTGGGGCTTTGCAAATTGATACCCGCAATTTACCCGCTGGAGAATACCGCATTGATGTGTTCAACATCAGCGGGCAACTGGTTCAGCAAAAATTCATCAGTGCTTTTGGTCAGGTGGAGTCTATTGCTACTGCGGGACTTACGCCGGGGGGATATTTGCTGCGCTTGAGTCAGGGCGAACGGGCGACGGTCGTGCGGTTTGTGGCGCAGTAAACATTAGGTATTTTTCATGCTGTCTATACTTCAGATCATGATACGCAAGGGATTTTGGATTTTGTTGCTGGTTTTGGTCTTCTGGGGTGGCGTGCAGGCACAAGAACCCTCCTTCAGCCGTTTGCCCGAAGATATGGTGGTATCCAACGTGGCGGCTACGGCCATGTACCAGGACAAAAAAGGATTCTTGTGGGTAGGCACCTGGAATGGTTTGTATCGTTATGACGGCTACAATCTGAAAAAATTCAAACTCACCATTACTTCGCCAGACGAAATCAAGGGCGAAAAAATCATCGCCCTGTACGAAGACCGGGAGGGCTACTTATGGGCGGGCACTGAAAATACCGGACTTTACCGCCTGGACCGCACCACCGAGCAATTCAAAGTCTACCAGCACGACCCCAAGAGCAAAAAATCACTACCCGACAACAAAGTTGCCAGCATTTTTCAAGACGATCAGGGCAAAATTTGGGTGGGTACCCTCAAGGGCTTGGCCAGTTTGAACGCCGACCACAGTTTTACGCGGCTGGAAAACTCGGAGATCAGCAACATTGAAATTACCTGTACCATTCGGGGCCGCGATGGCTCGTATTGGTTTGGCAGCACCTATGGCGTGTTTCGGGGCATCCTGACGCCGAATGGTCGCTTTTCCATCACGCGAATGGAAGTCGTACCTGCGGGTACGCCCAGCAATTTCGCCCCTGCGCACAACCATATTTACGACATCAAAGAAGACCCTCGCAAGGACAATATCTTTTGGATTGGCAGCCGCAACGGGTTGAAACGCTTTGATTTTGCCAGCAATCAGATCCAGCACATCCAGGCTACTCCGGGAGGTCTGTCCAATAATTTGATCACCAGCATCGTATTCCCTTCTGGGCAAAATGACGGTGGGTTTTTCATCGGAACCGACTACGGATTGAACTATTACCTGCCCGACCAGGGGGTGTTTAAAAGTTATTTCCATGTGCCCAAACAAGCGGGCTCTTTGCACGCCAGTACGGTGCTCAGTTTGTGTGAAGACCGGGTGGGTCAAATTTGGGTAGGCACGAACAAAGGGGTGGGTAAATGAATTTTTGGCGCAACCTTCGGCCCTGCATCTCCCCGAAGACGTGAGCATCAACAGCATGGCTTACGCCAATGATCGCCTGTGGGCCGGCAGTTTTGGGCAGGGCATTTTTGAGATCATCCGCAACAAAGACCAAATCAGCTACCGCAAGATTCCCTTGAATGGGCAGGCTAATTTTATCCACGCTTTGCACGCCGATAAAAAAGGCAACATCTGGGCGGGCACCCGGGGCGAAGGCCTGCTGGTGTTTAAAGCCGATAATCCGGCCCAACGCAAACAATATACCGATGCCAATGGACTGAGCCACAATTACATCATGAGCATTGGGGAAGATGAACGTGGCGTCATGTGGCTGGGAACCTGGGCGGGAGGACTGATTCGGCACGATCCCGAAACGGGTAGTTTCAATATTTACAAAACCATCAAAGGTGGGGGCAATTTGGCGCAATTCCCAATTGTGTTGACTTTTGAATACAAAAATGAAGCCGGGAAACCGGTACTCTGTGTAGGCACCCGAGGAGGCGGTTTGTTGGAACTGGAATTGGACAAGGCGGGCTTTCCGCAAAAACTCCTGCGCAAATCGACCAACAATCCCACCCAAAATCAAACCATTTCCAGCAATTTCATCAATTGTTATTGGAAGGATGTTTTTGGCCGCACCTGGATTGGTACGGAGGATGGATTGAACCTCTGGAACCAAAAAACCAACAGCTACAAGCACTTTTTTAAAGCCGATGGGCTGCCCGATGACATCATTCAATCCCTGGCCGAAGATGAAAATGGGAACTTGTGGGTTTCTTCTACCAAAGGAGTCAGCCGATTTTCACCCGAACGCAGCAAAAAAGATTATTGCCGGGTGTATGACTTGCAGGATGGGCTACCTTCCAATTTTTTTAACTCCAACGTCAGCTGTTACACCCAGGATCGCTACGTATTTTTGGCAGCAACAATGGGTTTTTATATTTTCAACCCCACCAAATCCGCGACAACCCGGTGGCACCAACGGTAGAACTGGTCGACTTTCGTTTGTTCAACCATTCTTTGCAGGTTGGAGAAAAAGTACAAAATCGGGTGGTGCTCAACCAAAACATTGGCGAAATCCCCAAGCTGCTGCTGCGCCACAGCGACAATTTATTCTCTATCGAATTTGCCGCGCTGCATTTTTTAGAACCCAATAAGAATCAGTACAAGTTTCGCCTGCTGGGTTTTAACGACAACTGGATTCCCTCTGACGCCAAAGAACGAGTGGCCCATTACAGCAATTTGCCTGCTGGTAAATACACCTTTGAAGTGCAGGCGGCGAACAACGATGGTTTGTGGGCCAAAGAACCCGCTCGTCTGGAGATTCGGGTCTTGCCCCCTTTTTGGTTGACCTGGTGGGCTTACCTGATCTATCTGGGTATCATTGCTGCAGCCATCTGGATGTACCGCCAGAGTATTTTGCTGCGGGAAAAACTGCGCAACCAGGTCAAAATGGAGACCTTTAAGCGGGAGAAGACCGAAGAGTTGGGACAAATGAAAATCCATTTTTTTACCAACATCTCCCACGAACTGCGCACGCCGCTGACCTTGTTGGTTTCTCCACTGGAAGATTTGCTCAAACAAGAGAACACCGACGCTTCCACCCACGAGATGTACACCTTGATGCACCGCAATGTGGAGCGATTGAAAAGTATGATCGACCAGTTGTTGGAGTTTCGGAAAATTGAAGAGGGCTTGCTGCACCTGGAAGTGGTGGAAACGGATCTCGTTCGTTTTTTCCAAAATATCGCCATTGCGTTTCGCGATTTGGCTCGGCACCGCAACATCCAGTTCAGTTTTGTTTCCAGTGTAGAAGAACTCAAAGCCTGGGTAGACCGTGACCTATTGGAAAAAGTGCTCTTTAACCTGCTCTCCAACGCCTTCAAATACAGCGATGACCACGGGCAGATTTTGATGAAACTGACCGCAATGAGCAACAAGTGGTTTTTTCGCTGGAAGACAATGGTATTGGTATTCCGTCGGAAGAAATGCCCCATATTTTGAGCAGTTTTACCGCGCCCGTTCCAGCCAGCATGGCAATCGCCGCCAGGGCACTGGGCATTGGCCTGGCCCTGACCAAAAGTATTGTGGAACTGCACAAAGGTTCAATTGAAGCGTACAGCATGATCAACCGGGGTTCGGTTTTTGTGGTCAAATTGCCCTTGGGCAGTAGCCATTTTCCCCCTGAAGTCCTCAAATTGTACTACCGTGATCCCGAGGATTCTGATCATTATCCTTACGATCAAAACACCAAACTGGTTGATACCCCGCAGGAAGAACTGATCCAATCGGATAACCCGCTGGTGCTGGTGGTCGAAGACAACGCTGATATTCGCACCTATATCCGCCGTAGCCTGTACCCGGATTATGAGGTGATCGAAGCTGAAAACGGCCAGGAAGGGTTGGAAAAAACCCGCAAACTGATTCCCGACATCATCATTTCGGATGTCATTATGCCCGAATTGGACGGTTTTGAATTGTGCCGCACCGTCAAGCAGGAAGAAGCTACGGCGCATATTCCGGTCATTTTGCTCTCCGCGCGTTCCTCCCAAATGTACCAGGTAGAAGGTTACGACACCGGCGCGGATGACTACATCAGCAAACCCTTTAGCATCGACTTGCTGCAAGCGCGGATCCGCAATTTGCTCAACAACCGGGAACGCATCCAACGGCATTTCGACCAGGAATTTGTGCGCAAACACGAGGTCGACATTTCGCCCGCCGAATTGAGCATCAACCACCTGGACAAGCAGTTTTTGGAAAAATGCATTGCTCTGGTGGAAAAACACATCGAAGATCCCGACTATTCCGTGGAGCAAATGAGCCATGAACTCCTGGTGAGCCGCATGCAGCTCTACCGCAAAATCAAGGCCATCACGGGGGAATCGCCCAACCACTTCATCCGCACCATTCGGGTAAAACGCGCCGCGCAATTGCTGGAAAAAGGCTACTCCGTAGCCGAAACGACTTACAAAGTGGGCTTCCAGGATCTGAAGTATTTCCGGGAGTGTTTTAAGAAGCAGTTTGGGATGAACCCTTCTGAGTTTGTGCAGCAGGTACCGAAGATTTCGAGTGGGTTGAATTAGAGCGCGACGTCACTTTACGCTTTGTTGATTGTACAACACCAACAATTGAGGAAAGGTCGATACGCCTTGAACAATCAACTTGGTGACTTCGCCGACGGTATGGAAATAAGAACCCAGAACGATGTCCACGTCACCGTCTTTGTCAAAGTCTCCTGCTTCCATGGTCAACCATTTGCCCAGCGCGGCTTCGGGGGTAGAAAAGGCCTTGAAGTGTAAATTCCCTTCGTTGGACAAATAAATAAAACCCTGAGCGGGATTTTCCAGATCGGCATAAAATGAGATGGCGGCAATGTCGATATCACCATCGTTGTCAAAGTCTCGGGCCATCGCTTTGCTGCAGCCGTAAAGCGGATAAAAAAAAGCTTCTTTAAAATTGTCCCGCCCGTCATTCAAATACACCCGAGCCCCGTGATAGGGTTTCAGGATAGCCGAATAATCCCAATTGTCGCCATTGGTCAGGAGAATATCCTGAAAACCATCCTGATTAAAATCCGCCAATTCGAAATAACTAGATCCATACACGGGCGGAAACTGCAAGACTATTTTTTCTTCAAACTGGCCTTTCCCGCGATTGTAAAAAATACTGATCGCTTCATAGGCCTGGGATCGGAGTACCATGAGGTCGTTTTTTTGATCCCCATTAAAATCTTTGATTTCCACCCTTCTTGAGCCAGGTAAGGCACTCAGAACCTGCTCTTTGGTGACATCCCCACTTTCATACCAAGCCAGTTTGCCCCGGTTGTTGCCAAAGCTGCAAATCACGATATCCTCTTTTCCATCCTCGTTGAGATCACCTGCCGCAAATTGGATCGGCCGGGCCAGCTGTGGAATGTTCAACGCGTTGGGGTCTCCGTCCAGGGAAAGCAGTTGACCTTGTGCTTGGTCGGACGGGGCGACACTGCCAATGCTGAGCAATCGTGGCGCTTTGTTGCGCGGAAAATCTATATCCGCTGCCGGGACTGTTGATTTTGGCTTTATTGATGAGTTGAAGCGATGGTTGCAGATGAACAACTCGTTGTGGGCATCGCCAATAAAAAGTGCAAGGTAGCGGGATCAAATTTGATCAGCGTAGTTTGAGGGTATTGATGGTCAGTTAGGTAACGGCGTACGCTTTGAATTGAGGCAATTGATCGACGAGGGGTAAAACTGTTTTGGGAGGAAGTTCGTCGGGGCCCTTGTCTGGAAATAATCAACGATTTGCTTCCACTCGGTTTTGAAAACAAAGGCGTTTACAGGGAAATGTTCCATGCTTTCAGTATTTTTTCTTCTTCTTGGGCACGCTCCTGCAGCGGAGTAGCTGTGTTTTTTATGCCCAACCGCATACCCATATTGGGCAAAACACTGTTCATCCAGGTTTTTTTATCCAAGAGGGCGGGTTCGGTAAAAAGGTGACAACTTTGGCAATACTTTAGGGCAAGTTTTTTCCCATCTGGAGGAATGCCTTCGGCATCAATTAGGCCAATTGATACCCACCATATACTGATCAGGAACGTCGCCAAAAGTATACCCTTTTTCATGCGTTTAATTTTTCGCTAAAACAAAAATAGACTGCTAGCAAGTCATCCTCACCAACAGTCTACCTAAAATAATACAAAACACTAAAATCAATTCTGCTAGTATGCTAATGACGCCATCAAATGGCTAGGGCATTAGCATGCTATTTAACATCCCAGAAGATGCGCGTAGCCAAATTGTCCTTACCACTTACGGTTGTGTAGTTGGTTGGATTGTAAATGGACTCACTGGTTGGATAAAACCAACGCACTGGTGGTTGTTTTTGAGTGTTGGCCGGGTCGTCGCGGAATGTGAATTTAGGCAAATCCAAGCGTCTGATTTCAGCCCAAAGGTCTACTGGCTGCACCACGTTGAAGTGGATCCACTTCTGGGTAGCAATCAAGTTCAACTTGTCGGTGTTGGTCGCCCAGTTCACCGCAGCACTGGTGATGTAGCTGTTGATCTCGGTATCATTGGTAGCTGTAGGTGCTGGTGTGGTGGCATCGTTGCTCAACTTGCTCACGTTGTAATAAAACTCTACCGACTGCTTGATGGCATTTTCATAAGCTGCTTTGGCTTGTGCATCATTGTTGGCCTTGAGGTAATATTCGGCCATGAGCAGGCTAACTTCAGAAGCAGTGATCACGATGCCCGGAAAGAATTGGTTGCGGCTCATGGTTGAACGGTTGTACAAAGACAAGGTACCGCCAGCAACCAGTGCAGTTTGGGCAGAAGCATCCAAGAGCGGATCCAAACCCTTGTATTCACCAGCAGCATTGAGCCCCGGCTCAAACATGACGCGCAGACGAGGGTCTCCACTCGTTTTCATGTGGTCAATCATCTTTTGGCCAGCAACGTTGCCATCCCAGTCTTCCAAACCAGAACGGAAGTTCTTGGAATGGATATCGGTATTCAAATCGTATACATTGATTTGAATGTTTTGTGCATTGCTGGTCACCACAGGATACCTGGCTGGATCACCCAGAATGCTTCCGATTTCAGTGTTGACACGGCCTTGCAGGGAAGCTACACCGGATACCCGGGTCAACATGCGCAAACGCAGGGAGTTGCAATACCGCTTCCACGCAGTAACATCACCTTTGTTGAGGAAATCCTGGGTTTTGAAGCCAACAAGGATACCTGGAGAAACGGTAAGTGTAGTCAACTCATCGGCCAATGCTTTCAAATCATCCAGCATTTTGGCATAAATGGCTTCTGCGCCATCGTATTTTGCGTAGGACTTTTCATAGTCACCACCATTTGTACTCAACAAAGCAGCGGTAGAAAATGGAATGTCACCATGCAAGTCGATGACCCTTTGGGTATGATCATACAAATAAATGGTCGCAGCGATCATGTAAATGCGGCGATCTTTTTTGTCGACTTCTTCGCCTCGTCCAATAACTTTTTCCAATTCACGGTACTGAGCCAGGAACCCATAGTAGTTGTTCCAACGGTCGCCCAAACCAGCTGATGGTGGAATGTACTGGTTGTCGGAATTCACCCAACCCACTGCCTGGTTCCAGCGCTGTAGAGAGGTGCGCAACACGACAAAGTAGTTCCAGTAGTCTGGCAAAACATACCACTTGTTGGCATTCAAAAAGCCAGTGAATTGTTTTTCGACGGTAGTGGCCGTGATTTTAGAAGGATCAGCATAGCTCGACTCGAAGTCAGCTTTTTGGCAGGCCACCGAAAGCACAACCAATGCGAAAAACGCTATATAAATTTTTGATTTCATTGTTGACAAATTTTCAAGTTTACCAAGAAAAATAAGGATTAGAAGCTGGCTCTGATCATCACACCCATCGTGCGAGAAGAGGGGTTGGTACCCGCGTTGTTGACCGTTTGAGTCCAGCGAGAACCCGAGGTCAACTGTTCAGCGTCGATGTCCTTAATGGTCCGGTAGAAATAGAAGAGGTTGCGGCCAAATACGGACAGGTTCAGCTTGCTGAAGCCCAATTTGCTGATCATACTTTGTGGTAAGTTGTAGCCCAGGGTCAACTCTCTCATTTTGATGTAAGAGTTTTTCACGATGTACAACTCATAACGAGAAGAGCTGTACTGAGGGCCACCCCAGTTGTATACGTTCCAGTAGTAGAAAGCCTGCGAAATGACGTTGGTGTTGGGTTCGCCATTGGCCAATACGCCAGGTATCAACATCCCATCGTTGAACACTTGTTCGCCGTTTGGACCTTTGTCGCCAGTCGTTTGAACACCTTTCCCACCCGAAACGTAGTAGCTCAAACCTCCACTTTCTTTATCCATAAACTTGGTGCTTTCTTCCAACAAACCGCGGCTGATCATCCAGTTGATACCCGTTGGCATGACGTGACCACCGAAACGGAAATCAGCCAAGGCGTCCAGGGTAATTCCTTTGAAAGTCAGGGTGCTGAAAAATCCACCAACTGCTTTTGGCATCGCGTTACCTACTTTGATCCAGTTGCGCGAGTCCAATTGGTACAGACCGTTGGCATTGACAATTTGCTGACCATTGGCACTTGTAGCAACCGGAGGTACGTAGAAGTCACCCATGGGCTGACCAACTACGGAGCGCAACTGTGCTGCACTGCCATCGTAATCGGCGTGCAACAATTCAGTGGCATTGTTCGCCAGTTTTTCAACTACGTTTTTGTTGCTGGAGTAGTTGACCCCAATTTCCCAGAAAAGATTGTTAGTCTTGGCAACGGTACCACGCAGCGACAGTTCAAGACCTTTGTTGCGCAGCGTACCAATGTTGGTCAGTACGGAAGTTGCGCCAGAAGTTGAAGCCAATGTCAAAGGCAAAATTTGATCTACGATCTGGGCATTGTAGTACGATGCTTCGAACGTAATGCGGTTTTTAAGGAAGCGAGCTTCTAAACCAAATTCAAACTCTTTCTTTTGCTCAGGACGGATCAGGTCATTGCCAAAAGAAGAGGAAATGTTGGTGTACAACACGGGAGTGCCGCCCACTGCCTGTATGCCCAGAGTGCCTTGATTGTAAGCGATGTTCGCCCGGTAGATGTCAGGATAGTTACCCACGACGCCATAAGATCCTCTGAGTTTACCAAAGGAGATAAAGTCAGGTAGATCGAATGCATCGGTGAAGATAAAGCTGGTATTTACCGAAGGATAAATGAAGCTGTTGTTCTCTGGATTCATGGTAGAAGTCCGGTCGCGGCGGATGGTACCTTCTACAAACAGGTATCCTTTGTAGTCGAGGTTAATCGTACCAATGTAGGCGTCCTTCACGAGGGCAGAACGGCTGGATCCACTGTTGGCTACGTTAATCGTTGCGGCAATGTCAAATAGGTTTTCCGTACTCAAGCCACCATTGGTACCCCGGCTAACAAAAGTAGCAACGTCTTTAGTCGCCATGTAACCACCCATCACATTCAGCTCAAAGCTAGGAGACAAACGTTTGGTATAGGTCAGCAAGGCGTCGCCATAAAGGATGGAATAGAGGTTGTTTTCCAAGCCAAAGTAGCCAGAGTTGCCAAATGCCAGTGGTCTCTCGGTGTAGTTTCTGGTTTCGATACGCTCGGAAGTGAAGTCCGTAGAAATTCTACCCCGGAACTTCAGATCAGGCAAAATCTGGTAGTGGTGCGTCATGCTGGCGATCACGCGATTGCTGAATTCATCCAGCAGGTTTTTGTTGACCCGCCATACGTAGTCGGCGATGTCCCCCTTGAATCCATTGTAGATGATGTTTTCGTTAGGCGTCAAGCTCTGTCCAGTACCCGTTACAAAGCGGTAGCCCCGGCTGGTTTGATACTTGTTCAGGTACCAATCCGCATTGTCAAAACGACCAATCATCCCGGTAAAGTTGTTGATCATCCGGTCGATGGAGTAAGGGCGGTTTTCCGTTTTTTGGTTGATGTAGTTCACCAAGAGATCCGTTGACCATTTTCTGCCCAAGCGGAAGGTACTATTGAGGTTGGCGATGTTTTTCTGGTTACCCGCATTGAGGCTCAAACCACGGTTGTCCTGGCGAGTCAAAGAAAAACGGATGTTGCTGTTTTCGCTGGCCTGCGAAACCGCAACGTTCACATTGGCTGTATGTCCTTGCTGATACAAACCGGCATAGTTGTCTTCCTGGGCTTCGTACGGGCGTACAATGCCATCCCAGCCCATGATCGGCTTGCCGTCAAATTTAGGCCCAAAGTTGATGGAATAGTTCAAAATTCCACGGGTGTCTTTGGTGCCATCACCATTGGTGTCATAATAAATAAATCCTTCGGCATCCTGGCCGCCATTGTTCACGTGGATGGGTGCACCTGCACCACGGATGTTTTGGTATCTAGGCAAGTAGGCCACGTTGTCCACCCCATAGCTGGCGTTGAAGTCCACGTTCATGCCTTTTTTGCCTTTTCCACTTTTGGTCGTGATCAGCACAACCCCATTCACCGCTTCCGAGCCATATAGGGCTGCCGCGGAAGCACCCTTCAGGATCGAGATGTTGTCGATGTCTTCAGGGTTGATGTCCAACAAACCGTTGCCACGCAGGCGCTGGTCACTCCAGTAGTCGTTGTTGCGCACTTCACCGTCGCGGATGGGCACCCCATCCAATACAATCAGCGGCTGGCTACGGCCAGTGATGGAGTTGACCCCACGGATGTTGATGTTGACTGCACTGGTGGCTCCCCCCGGGGTTGCGGCAATGCGCACCCCTGGTGCTTTTCCATATAGGGCAGTAGCCAGGTTGGGTGTGCCAGCATTGGTCAGGTCTTCAGCCTTGATGGTACTGCTGGCATATCCCAGTGCTTTTTGTTGTTTGCTCATACCCAATGCGGTGACGACCACTCCTTCCAATTGAGCAGCGGCTTCCAACATGACCACATCTACTACATTGCGTCCATTGATCGGTTCTTCCAAACTCTCAAATCCGGTAAAAGAAAGAACGAGCGTATTCGTCAATGCAGTAGTTAATGAAAATTCTCCTTTTTCATCCGTTACTGTACCTGTTGAAGTGCCTTTTACAAGTACGTAAGCGCCGGGTAGTGGCTCCTTGTTGGCTCCGGTCACCTTACCAGATACCTTTTGAGCGAAAGCGCTGTAGCTTATCGTGCAGAACAACACAACAAGCATAAGTAGGCTTTTTTTCATTGAGTGTAATGTTTAAATTGAGTAAATAGAATGGTTTAAGTCGACTAAATTCACCTTGTAGACATTCACAAAGCTTCTTCGTATCGTGGTGTTTCGATTTTTGGAAGGTGGAGATGTTCGAAATTTTCCATAACTAAAGCAGCAGCGCCAATCATTTCAGCCTGGTAGCTCAACTCAGATACTTCGATGGTAGTATTGTGCGCAAGTCGCGGGATGCAATATTCGTTCAATGCTTGTTGGATCGGAGCTTGCCAGATTCTTCCAGCCATGGCACCTCTACCGCTCAGTACGATTAATTTGGGATTGAGTAGATGGATCAAGATAGATACACCTCTACCGATTTTTAACCCAATTTCAGACAGCAATTCGATGGCAAATTGGTCACCTTCCAGAGCCGATTTGATGATCAGGTTGTACGCTTCTTCAGGACTATTGGAAGGGATTCCCTGCAAGGACGATACTCGTCCTGCCTTCAAACCTTCTTGAGCTTTTTCAACCAATACCAGCAGGGATGTTTCGGTTTCAAGGCATCCGTGTTTGCCACAACTGCACAGTTTGTTGTTGTTGAAAAGTGGGATGTGGCTGAATTCTCCGGCAAAACCGATTTCTCCGCGATAAAGGGCCCCATCCAGGATCATTCCTAGTCCGACACCCCAGTTCATGTTGATCACCATGGCATTTTTTCTTTTGCTGCCGCACCAAAACGCCACTCTGCCAGGGCGATCAAACTCGAATCATTGTCGATCAAAACAGGAATTCCTATGGCCTTGGAAATATGTTCAGTGATGCTGCTGTCCGGAGCAGCTTTCAAAAATGAATAATTGATGCCCTTTTGGGGATCAACGAATCCTGGCATGGCGATGCCTATTCCAACGATCTTTTTTTTGTCAACGGTACTGGTTTCGATAAAAGTGTCAATTGCTTTGGTTAAAATGGCCAACGATTCATCATTGCCTTTGAGTACCAAATTCACTTTTGCTACTGCTCCGATGCAATTGTTCTGCATGTCCATCAGGGCAATTCGGGTAATGAGTTGGTCCATCGATACCGCCACCACATATTGCATATCTGCCCTGATCGAATACATTAAAGGGCGCCGCCCCCCAGTGGATGGAGCCAATCCGTTTTCGATTACCCGGTTTTCTTCTATCAATTCATTGATCAGCTTGGTGACCAAAGGCAAACTTTTGTCCATTTTTTCACACAGATCCGCGCATGACAATAAGCGGGCGAAATAAAACTCCTTGATGATGCCCTGTTTGTATTGGTTTTTCTTCTCCGACATAGTGAAAAAAGTAGAAACGAATGAAATGAATTTATAATTCTTGCCAAAGTAATAGAACAAATGTAGAATACTTTTTTATTTTTTTATAAAAGTGTGGGTACTTTTTTGTTTTTTGATCAAATGATTAGGCAAATGACAAGAAATCAAGATAGCGTTTGGTCAAGCAAGATTGAGGAGATGATGGAAAATAATGAAGGCGTAAGTAGCAAAATGGCTTGCTACTTACGCCTTCAACTAATGCAGATTTCTTCCTTTAAGTTAAGGCTAAGATCAACTTTTTGTTTTATTCAGTTTGGAAACACCAATCTATCTATACTGAAACTTTTGAGGTTCAGTCCCCTTCCTTCGACCTTTGCCACGCTGCCACGCCCATCGCTATCCAGGGAAAACCCCACAATCCAATCATTGCAGGAGGGCGAGCACCAGTGATGATCAACAATGGAAACATAAACACAAAAGGGAAGCACCCCACGATTAAAGGGATGTAGCGTTTCCAGCCCGGCCACATTTTGGCTTTGATGCTGGCCAATCCCACAATGATCATTCCCAAACCTGTCAGGAAAGCGCCCATGGGAGCGAATGGTACTGGCATCCACAAGCCTAAACAATAAAACACTGCTCCAGTCATCGGGAAATAAAATCTGCTTCTACGCTCAAGTCCGGTAGGCTCTGCAATTTTCCACAACGAGAACAATCCAATGAACATTGCAGCAATGCCAATGAGGGGAATCCAAAAATTGAGTTCAGCCGGAAATAATTCATCGCGTAAATAGAAAAATGAGAGCATCACTTTTCCTTTGACGACTTCATCTTGTGCGCCCAGAAACCAAAAGGGGAAACCAAAAGCCAAATAACCAAGGCCAGTAATAGAAAATGCAATGCCAGCCCTGCGGAGTAATGAGGTGTTTGAGTTAGTGGTCATAAATATCCGGTTTGAATGATACCTCAAAGCTATTCAAACCGATTAGGATGGACTTAGTAAAAAAACGACATTCTTAATAGATCAAGGCCGTCTCCATCTCGAAATGGGAGGGTACACTTGCTGTGAATTGTTTAAAATCGCGCAATAGGTGCATGTGGTCGTAGTAGCCACTTTGGTAGGCGACATGCATCCAACTTAAACGAGGCTGGTTTTGCTTCATTTTCATGGCAGTATTGAAGCGGATTAGGCGACTGTAAAATTTGGGCGATACTCCTATGCGAGGTAAGAAATTGCGTTCAAACTGGCGGGAACTCAGATAAGCCGCTTGAGCCATTTGATCCAGCGTTTGAAGATGCCATTGACTGTGTTGAAAAACCTGATCGATGGGCTGTGCCCCAATTTTTGCCTGCTTGACTTTTTTGATCAAATAATTTTCCACAATCCCTACCATGGTTTTAAAATCAACCGCCTCTTCGATCCTTTCCTGGACTTCTTTGAAATCATTACCCAAGACCGTAACTCCATCCTCAAAGTTGCCCACAAACAAGGTCATCGGCGTACCAAAAAGCCGATAGAAGCCACCAGGTTGGAAAAGTATTTTGAACATCAGGTAATTCTGCGGTAGAAAAAGCTTGCTACTCGTGGTAACTTGGCCTACGACTGAGCTTGATTTGCCGTGTACAATCTCACCTTGTGGAGTAATAAAGTAAGGCTTTTCTCTTGGATAAAAATACAGACATTGCTCAGGTATAGGCGAAGCGGATAGAGGCGGCCGCTTTATGGTACCCGGGTTTTGGAGATGTAAAAACCAAAATGCTTTGATGTAGGGTTGTAAAGCAGGGTGTGACGGTACGATGGACAGGTGGCTCAAGTGAATCAGGTTGGGTTAAATGTGAGGCTAGGCAAATGGAGATCCTTCTTCCATTAAATATTTACCTATACAAAAAATGACTCCATCGATGACTTCAATGTCCTTGTGCCAATCAATGATCTGCCAATTGGCGTTGGGCGTCGCTACGATAACTTTTTTGCTTTCGGAAAGTACCCAGATAACTTTTTCTACGCCAAACTCAAATAGCTTGTCGGTTTTTTTATTGATGTACGTTTCGACGAGTCCTCCCTCTGTATCGGCATTGATATCCACTTCAATTTGAATTTTTGGAGGAATGGTCGCGTAATGTTTGTCTGCCTGAGCTACTGAAAATTTTGTTTTTTCATAAATGGCGATGCCAGCAGATAAGTTGTTTTTCCGGTTAAGATGTAAACCTTGTTCATTGGTTAAAATGTGGTATTGTTTTTCATCCAACTGACGAAAGAGAATTCTCAATATATACTCGACCATAATACCTTGCAATGAGCTAGCTCCCATAACCTCTTCAATGGTTTTTTCATTTTTCAACACCTCACGATACCCTCTGTAATAGACGGGCTTGCCGTCCATGATTTCATAAATCAAGGCAGCAGGGATTTTTTTGGCGGGAATTCGGGGTAGTGTTTTATGAGGACTTTTGGTCGCGTTCATTGGCAAATCAGTTATGGCTACGAAAATAAGGAGTTTTGGACAAAAAATCAATTTTTAATGATCCACCAATGCCATCAGCTCGGGGCGTAGCAGGTGCTGATTGAGCAAAATGGTCGGCGTGACAAGTAAAAAACGACATTTCTCACTTTAGTGTATCAAAGAATCTACGACCTACCGATACGGGTTTATCCTCAATGACCGCTTTTTTAAGCCATTGAGCAAACGTTAATTGGTCGCTTCCACAGGTAGTAAAACCTGCGCCGAGTACCAAGGTGTGGGGCGTAGCGTGTTTTTTGGCGTCATACTGACAATCGGAGATGAAATAATGGTAATCCAGATCGGAATCGTCCAGCTTTTTCATCGAAACCAACATGTCTTTAGACCATTCATCAATATAGGCATTCGTTTTACTAGATTGGTGATTGAGTGCAGCACTGAATTTTGGCAAA
The DNA here is from genome assembly GCF_016718685.1 of Haliscomenobacter sp. Taxonomy (GTDB): domain Bacteria; phylum Bacteroidota; class Bacteroidia; order Chitinophagales; family Saprospiraceae; genus Haliscomenobacter. Next base: position 33,120 of record NZ_JADKCX010000023.1, read on the forward strand.
ATCAGATCATAAAGGGTGTTGCAATGCAAATGTTTGATGCGGGCGTTTATTGAATCTGAGCGATTGAGGAGTGCACTTTCAAAAGCATCATTGCCAATTATAAATTTTAAAAAGACTGGCTTTCCGCTTTCCAAACCGTATCTATGACTTCAGCCCAGCGCTTTGAAACCAATAAGGAACCATCCGATAATTGATATATTGGTTGCTTGGTATAAATCGCTGCCACCGAAGGTGTCCAAAATGCCGAAGCATAAGCACCCGCGCTTTCACCCGAAACCAAAACCTTGCGGGGTGTTTTAATATTCTTGGAAATCCAGTTTAGTGCAGCCAGTACATTTTTCCGGCCATGGTGGTATACCTGAATTTTGCCCTGTTTACTTTGGTAGGTGTTGATGGTGTTTCCGATGTGTAAATCACCGGTAGTGTAAGGAATAAAAACCACGGTCCAATCTTTGAATGGATTGGCCTTGTCTTGGGCATTAAAAATCCCCGACAACAAGGCAGGAAATACGATTGGAATATTGGGAGCATAAAAAGATTTTAGATCCCGGGGTACGCCTTCCAGCATTGCTTTCATCAAAGTGCCAGGTGAGGAGCAGGTGGTATCATCCCAACAAGCCCCGCCTCCGGAGAAATGGATAATCAGATTTTGAGACTTTCCCTGGCGGGCAAATATTCGGTATTCTGAACCATCAGAACAGGTGGTTTCACCCTCCAATGGTATCGAATGCCATTTGTGGTCAGTGGCTTGATCCAGGGAAGAAATTGATCCTGGTTTAGCCAAAACGAAGAAATAAACATAAAGAAAACCTACAAGGAGAATGGCCAATACACCAAGGAAAAGCCATTTCAGGAATTTGAGCATTTTTTTCATATCGTTTGATTGTGCGACTTAGCTTTTGAACTAACTGGTCAACGCGCTATCGTTAAGTGTTTTCGGCTTGCGATTGATCCATTGTCTCGCTGGAACTTCTAAAAAACGATACGTCAGAAAGGATACCAGCAAAGTGAGTGCAATAAATACAATACAAATGATCCAAGAAGTTAAAGGGTCTGGTTTTACAGGTGCTTCCAGATTGGTGACTTGTGTGTAAATCAAGATGTTGGTGATGAGATAGAGCAGGGGTTGGTGCACCAGATAAATTGAAAATGACCAATCGCCCAAGCGTTGCAAAGCCTTATTTGTAAAAATGCGGTCGATTGCCTTACTTCCGTAAGCACCCGAAAGCAATAGAAAAGGGAAAAAACTGACCGTGATGACATCCGCCATTGCAAAGTGCAGCGAAAGGAAAAGTCCAAGTGTTAAGATCAACATGGTATATCCGTTTCCCAATACTTTTTTCCCCCAGTTCATTTCAAATCCACGGTACATCATCATCCCCAGCACGAATCCGAACAAACACCTCAAGAAGCCAAACTGAAAAGCAACATTTAGGGAATCTTTAGGGTAACCTGCGGGAGGAACAAAAAAGGAGAGTTCCGGAGGAAGCGTTACCAGCGGTACGAAAAAAAACATAATGCTGACATAGCCTGCGAAACACAGCAATACCACCATTACTCTTCCCAGGGCATTCAATTTCATCAAGGGACGCACCAGGAAAGGAAAAATCATGTAAGCCCACCATTCCGTACTGATTGACCAAGAAGCATGCACCCAGGAAAACCAATGGTGAAGATTCATTGAATGAAGCAGGAGCAAGTTGGTCACAATCGAATACCCCGTATTTTCGACTTGTAAGACGGGATTTTTGGGTATGCCCAGTTGCGCAGAAATGTAGAAAAGAACAATGGTAAACAATAAGGTAGCCAGATGCAAGGGATACACTCTCGCAAAGCGAGCGATCGTGAATTTTTTAAATGTAGCGCTATTCACAGATTCCTCAAACCATTTTCCGTAAACATGGCACATAATGAACCCACTGAGAATGAAGAAAAAATCAACCATTAAATACATTCGACTCAATGCCATGGAATCTTTCAATCTGATTAGCACATTAGCTCCGTTACCCAGAAAGAGGTCGACATGGTAGATTACAGTCAACAAAGCTGCGATTCCCCTCAACGGGGTTAGGTTGGATAGATATGTTGCGTTCATAAACTTGGTGTTAAATTTTGAACTAAAGTGAAGTGTATCTAATCCTTTGCAGGACAGAATCATGTGAATCCTTGGAATGGTATTGAATTGTTGTGCCGGATAATAATTTCGCAGCAGGGCGAAGTACTGGACAAGGTAAGTAATTGGTTAACATAGGGTTTGTTTGTTACAAAAATAAGTTTTTGATCGACTTAATGCAAACAAACCACCTTTTTTTATTTTTAGATTATTTTACCAAAATCGCTAAGAATGATATTAAATTTTATAAAAATGTTCTAATACTGACTTGATTCTTACTTATCGTTACTTTTTCAAAACATTCATCCGAATTTTTAGTTTACCTTTAGCAAGTATCGAACAACCTTAACCAAACATCAGCATCATGACGCCACCACTGAGGACCAACGTCCAGTCTTGTGGGTGTAAGCGGCAGGAAAAGCAGCGCAAACGGCAGCGCATGTCTTTCCTGTTAACGGTTATTGTGGCGATTCTACCCAAGTGTCCTTTCTGTGCTTTTGGTTATTCCAGTGTAGTGGTGATGTGTAGTGGAGCAAAAATCCATCAGTATGAAGCCAATAGCACAGGTTACCTCTCCATCGTTTTGGCTGTTGCCGTTTTGATTTCCCTTTTTTGGAATTACAAAGGAAGAACAACCTTGATTGCCGCAACGTTGGCCATTTTGGGTATGCTTCCACTAATATATGCGCAAAGATTTTCTGGCAATCCACTGGAGTATTTCGCAGGCACAGCACTCATACTGTTGGCTGTATTGCTCAATGGGAGGTGGTTCAGGAGATTAAACAAACGCTAAAATGTGAACAATAAACGAAACCCCCATTTGGAGTACATAACCTAAATTCAGACCTACATGATTCCGCAGGCTTTCAACTACGAAGCGCCCACTACACTTGCAGGAGCCATTGCCTTGTTGCAAAAATACGGTTCCGATGCCAAGATCATGTCCGGGGGGCACAGTCTCATTCCCATGATGAAACTGCGCCTGGCAACCCCCGAACATGTGATCGACATCAGTGGCATTAAAGGCATGGAGTACATCCATGAAGAGGGTGGCTACCTCAAAATCGGTGCACTGACCAAAGAGGTTGCACTGGAAGAATCCAAATTGATCCACAGCAAGTACCCGCTCATCACCGACGCCACCAAAATGATCGCCGACCCCTCTGTGCGCAATTTGGCAACGGTGGGGGGAAATCTGGCCCACGGTGATGCCGCCAACGACCATCCCGCAGTGATGTTGGCACTTCGTGCAAGTGTGCTGGCTTCCGGCCCGAATGGTGATCGGGAAATTTCCATCGATGACTTCTTCCTGGGCTTTTTTACAACCGCATTAGAACCAGATGAAATCCTCACCGAGATCCGCATCCCGATTCCTCCCGCCAGAAGTGGGGGGGCTTACCTGAAAATGGAGCGCAAAGTTGGGGATTATGCTACTGCTGGAGTTGCCGTGCAATTGAGCCTGGATGCCAGCGGGCGTTGCCATCAAATAGGCATTGCCCTGACCAACGTCAGTGCGGCTTCAATGCGTTCAACCCGTGCTGAAGAGGCCCTGCGGGGGCAAACCTTGAGCGATGACTTGATCCAAAAAGCAGCCACCATGGCCGCCCAGGATTGCGACCCCAATGCTGATTTGCGGGGATCTGTAGCGTATAAGCGCTCCATTGTCAAAACCCTGGTTACCCGTGCCATCCACAGCGCCGTCGAAAGGGCAGGGGCATAAATTCCATCATCGATAACTTTTATTCTAATGGCAAATATTACTGTTCATATCAATGGTGTAGCACAAACGCTGGATGTAGAACCTCGTCTGCTGCTGGTACACCTCATTCGTGAAAACCTGAATTTGACCGGGACTCACATCGGATGTGATACTTCCAGTTGTGGCGCTTGTACTGTGCTCATGGACGGGCGTTCGGTCAAATCCTGTACTGTTTATGCAGTACAAGCCAATGGCAAAGAAATCATGACCATTGAAGGCTTGGCCCAGGGCGGTCTACATCCTTTGCAAGAAGGGTTTAAAGAAGAACATGGATTGCAGTGTGGTTTTTGCACACCCGGCATGATCATGCGCTGCGTCGATTTGCTGGAACGCAATCCCAATCCTACGGAAGATGAAATCCGTTGGGGCATTTCGGGTAATCTCTGCCGCTGTACAGGCTACAACAACATCGTGAAAGCCGTAGAATACGCGGCTAAAAAGATGCAGGGAGCAGAAGTTCCTGCTGCTGAAACGGTGGCCTAAGTAAGTTGCGCTCCAAGGTTTGTTCATCTTTTAAATCGACAATTCATGTTTTGCAATACATCCAAAGAAATTGGTGGTTTGGGTCACGGCCTCAAACGTAAGGAGGATGCCCGGTTCATCCAGGGCAAAGGCCATTACGTGGACGACATCAAACTGCCCGGCATGTTGTATATGGACATTGTACGCAGCCCGTATGCCTACGCCAAAATCCTCAACATCGATGCCTCCAAAGCCCTGGAAATTCCGGGCGTATTGGCAGTCATTACCGGGCGCGACCTGGAGAAGTACAACCTTCACTGGATGCCGACCTTGATGTCGGATACCCAAATGGTGCTCCCCACAGACACGGTAATGTACTATGCCCAGGAAGTCTGCGCGGTCATCGCTACCGAACGCTACATTGCTGCCGATGGAGTAGCTGCGGTGGAAGTGGAATATGAGCCGATGAAGCCCATCGTTGACGCCCACAAAGCGCTTGATCCGGGGATGCCCATCCTGCGCCCAGATAAGGGTAAAACCGACAACCACATTTGGCACTGGGAAGCCGGTGACCGCGAAGCCACCGATAAACTTTTCGCGAATGCCGAAGTCGTGGTCAAAGAGCAGGTCTACATCCCGCGCATTCACGTGGCCTCGATTGAAACCTGTGGTTGTGTCGCCGGATTTTGACCCGATTGAAGCCCACCTCACCATGTACATGACCACCCAGGCGCCGCACGCGATTCGTACGGTGATTGCCCTGGTAGCTGGACACGTGGGCCTTTCTGAAGAAAAAATTCGGGTCATTGCCTCCGATATTGGGGGTGGTTTTGGGGGCAAAGTTCCGGTGTATCCCGGCTACGTAATTGCCATTGCAGCTTCGGTGCTCATTGGCAAACCCGTGAAGTGGATCGAAGACCGAATGGAAAATCTCCAGGCTGATTCTTTTGCCCGCGACTACGACATGACCTGCGAATTGGCCGCCACCAAAGACGGCAAAATCCAGGGCTTGCGCATCAAAACCCTGGCTGACCACGGGTATACCGATGCTGCGGCCAACCCGTCCAAATATCCGGCGGGGATGTTTTCCATCTGTACGGGCTCGTATGACTATGGCGTCGCCTTTACGGAAATGGACGCGGTGTACACCAACAAACCACCCGGCGGCGTAGCTTACCGTTGCTCGTTCCGCGTAACCGAAGCCGTACACGCCATCGAACGCATGGTGGATCGACTCGCTTTGGAAATTGGAAAGGACTCTGCCCAATTGCGCATGGAAAACTTCATCAAAAAAGAACAATTCCCTTATCACTCTCCATTGGGTTGGGAATACGACAGCGGGGATTATGGACCGGCCCTGCAAAAGGCCATGGACATCATTGGTTACGATGAATTGCGGAAAGAACAAGCGGAAAAACGCAAAAATGGAGAATTGATGGGCATTGGCATTTGCAGCTTTACCGAAGTGGTAGGAGCAGGGCCATCCAAAGACTTCGATATCCTGGGCATCAAAATGTTTGACTCCGCCGAGATTCGGGTACACCCCACGGGCAAAGCCATTGCACGTTTTGGCACCAAATCTCAAGGACAGGGTCACGAAACGACTTACGCGCAAATCATCGCCCAGGAGCTGGGCATTCCCGACGAACACATCCACATCGAAGAAGGGGATACCGATACCGCACCCTACGGCCTGGGTACATACGCCAGCCGCAGTACGCCTACTGCTGGTGCAGCTGCCGCAGTAGCTGCCCGCAAACTTCGGGACAAGGCCCGCAAAATTGCCGCCTACCTCCTCGAAGTAAGTGAAGAAGACCTGGAATGGGAAGTGGGCAAGTTCTTTGTCAAAGGAGCACCCGAAAAATCAAAAACGATCCAAGAACTCGTTTTTGCGGCCTATACCAATCACCCCCAGGGCATGGAAGCGGGCTTTGAAGCCACCCATTATTACGATCCGCCCAACCTGACTTTCCCATTCGGTTCCTACATTTGCGTAGTGGACATCGACAAAGAAACCGGAAGCATCAAAATTCGCCGTTTTGTGGCCATCGACGATTGTGGTACCATCATCAATCCGATGATTGTTCAAGGCCAAATCCACGGTGGTTTGACCCAGGGACTGGCTCCCGCCATGTTCGAAGAGTTGATCTACGACGAAGACGGCAACATGCTCAATGGTTCATTTATGGACTACCTGGTTCCTACATCGGTAGAATCTCCAAAATGGGAAACGGGACATACCATCACCCCATGCCCGCACCACCCGATTGGAGCAAAAGGGGTAGGGGAGTCGCCTACTGTGGGTGCACCACCGGCGATTGCGAATGCCATCATCGACGCATTGTCACACCTGGGCGTTACCCACATCGATATTCCGATTACGCCGCTGAAGGTTTGGAATATTTTGGTGGAGAAAGGAGTGATTGAAGCAGTGTGAAGGGAGTGACGAATTTTTCGAATGACGAATGACGAATGGGTGCCTTGCTTTTGGGGGATCAACATACTCAAAAGCAAGGTGCCCAATTCGTCACTCGTCACTCGTTATTCGTCATTTGTTAACAACAAGAATGGAAACAACCATTAAAGACATCACGGAGCTCATGTCCGGTTTCGACCGCCTGGGCTACGTCATTGAAGAAGAGCTGGCTACAGTGGTATTCCTTTTGCTCAAATTGCGGAAGCCCATTTTGGTAGAAGGCAATCCCGGCATTGGCAAAACCGAATTGGCCAACGTGCTTGCCCGCTTGTTGGACACTCAATTGATTCGCCTACAATGTTACGAGGGGTTGGATGTCAATTCAGCAGTGTATGAATGGAACTACCAGAAACAATTATTGGGCATCAAAATCCAGGAACACAGCAATCTCAATGAAGCGGAGAAAGAGAAGAACATCTTCAGCGAAGATTACCTCCTGAAGCGTCCTCTCCTGCAATCCATTACGGCCAAAGACAAAGCACCTGTGCTCCTGATCGACGAGATCGACCGCACCGATGAGGAGTTCGAAGCCTTTTTGCTGGAGCTGTTGTCGGAGTTTCAAATCACCATACCGGAGTTGGGAACCATCAAGGCGCAGCACCTGCCCTACGTGATCCTCACCTCCAACCGCACCCGCGAATTGAGTGATGCCCTCAAACGCCGCTGTTTGTACCATTGGGTCGATTATCCTTCGCTGGAAAAAGAACTGGCCATTGTGTACAAACGTTTCCCGGAGATTGAGCAAAAATTGGCGACACAAATCGTCCATTTCATTCAAGGGCTGCGCCAAAAGAAATTGCAAAAAACGCCGGGTGTGTCGGAGACGCTGGATTGGGCTTTGAGCCTGATGACTTTGGGTTATCATACGCTGGATGAGCGGGCTGTGGCCCGTACATACGGGTGTATTTTGAAATCGACGGATGACATTCGGATGTTGCAGGAAGAAGGAATTGAAGCCTTGTTAATTGGCTAACGAAGAGCAATGGGAACGCGGACGCGGATTAAGCGGATTTACGCGGATAAACTATCCGAAAATAAATCCGCGTAAATCCGCTTAATCCGCGTCATCCGCGTTCCCATTTTTATCGCTTATGGATATTTATGGAAATTGATAAGCCTACTTTCACCCGTGCCCTCATCGGCTTCGCCCAATTCGCAAGAAGTAAAGGCCTGAATGTAGGCGTGGAGGAAACGTTCGCAGCATTGCGTGCCGTGGATCTGGGCGTTTTTGCAGACAAAGCAACTTTTTACTACGCCCTCAAAGCGATCTTTTGTTGCAACAAAGATGATCTTCCCCTGTTACGACCGGATTTTTGGCATTTATTGGGAAACCAAAAATGACGATACCCGCAGAGCATCCCAGCAAAAAATAATCGATCCACAGCATTTGCCCAAACAGCAAAGCGTACTTACGGTGTGGGGATTTGGCGATGGCCAGCAACACAATCAGGAGGACAGTAAAACGGTAACCGGAGGCAACGCCACCGTGCGCTTGCGCAAAACCGATTTTTCCAAAGTAGCCGAAATGGACGCGGGGATTTTGGAAGACATTGCCGAGAAGCTCTGGCGCGAAATGAGCAAAAGGTTGAAAAGCCGCATGAAACGCCGCCAAACCAAAGAAACCATCGACTTGCGCCGGACCATCCGCGCCGGTTTGCAGCACGGTGGAGAAGCCATTGAACTGCGTTATCGGGGAAAAAAGCCCAAAAAGATGCGCCTGGTCATCCTGCTCGATGTCAGCGGCTCGATGGACAAGTACAGTTTTTTCTTGTTGCGTTTTGTCTGGGCCTTACAATCTTACTTTGAGCAGGTTGAATCTTTTGTCTTCAGTACGCACCTGCGCTGCATCACCGAAGTACTAAAAACCAAGGGCTTGGAAAAAACGTTACAACTATTGACCCCCCGGGCCGACAACTGGTCGAGTGGGACCAAAATCGGGGAATGCCTGCGGGATTTTAACGAACATTATGCGCCCAAAATCCTGACCCGCTCCTCAATGGTGATCGTCCTGAGCGACGGATTGGATACGGGCGAAAAAGGAGTTTTAGCAACGGAAATCCAAAAAATCCGCCGCAGAACGCGGCGCTTGATTTGGCTCAACCCACTCAAAGGCATGCAAGATTACGAACCCAGCGCCCGAGGTATGAGTGAGGCATTGCCTCATGTGGACTATTTTCGCTCCGCCCATAACCTGGAGAGCATACTGGAATTGGAAGATTTGTTGTGTAGTATTTAATTGGTTGATGAACGTTGATAAAGGTTGATGGGGGGTGATGGTAAAACTTAATATCCAGCCCCTCAGTCAACCTTTCTCAACCCCCTCAACTTTATCAACCACTTGTGATAAAAAAGAAAATGAGCAACGAAATTTATGAAATGGCTACTGACCTGATCCTGCAAGGTGAACCCTTTGCCACCGTAACCGTGGTGCGCAATGAAGCACCCAGTTCAGGAAAAACCGGGGACAAAGCCATCGTCAATAAAACCGGCGTATTAAAAGGTTGGGTCGGCGGCGGCTGTGTGTACTCCATTGTACTCAAGGAAGTCACCGAAGCCCTGGAAGATGGCAAACCCCGTCTCGTGCGGGTGAGCCCCACCCCAAGTAGTGCACCCAGCCGTGGCGTCAAAGAATACAAAATGACCTGCTACAGTGGGGGAGAGGTGGACTTGTACATCGAGCCCGTGATGCCCAAACCCCATTTGGTCATCATCGGCAAATCGATCATTGGCCGGGCCTTGATGAAGGCGGCCAAAGCCATCGATTTCCGCCTGACGGTGATCAATGAAGAATCCAATCAGGAGGTGTTCCCCGAGGCGGACCACCATCAGACTGCATTTAACCTGGAGGGCATCAGCTTCAACAAACACACCTTCATTGTGGTGGCTACCCAGGGTGACAACGACGAAAGAGGATTACAAACCGCACTGGGCGTGAAATGCCGCTATGTGGGTTTCATTGCCAGCCGCAAAAAACGGGATGGGGTGTTTGCCAACCTGCTCAAGCTGGGGCTCAGCCAGGAACAACTGGATGAAGTACACGCCCCTGCCGGAATCGACATCAATGGCAAAACCCCACAAGAGGTCGCCATCAGCATCCTGGCCGAGATCATTCAGGAATACCGCAGCAAAGAGGTCGCCTTCGAATCCTTCTCGGTACCCGTTTCTACAATTGGACAGTCGCACAGCGACGTTCAATCCGGAAAACCTCAAATCATCACCAACCCCGTTTGTGGCATGCCCATTTCACTGGGGATGGCCAAATACATCATTGAACAAAATGGCGAGCCCATTTATTTTTGTTGCGATGGCTGCAAGATTAAATTTGATGCCGAGCCAGAAAAATACCTTTTTTAGTTGAAGAGTTGAAAGGTTGAAGAGCAGTTTGTAAGGATGAAGGACAAGCTTTCTTATGAACTCATAAACTTTAAACTTCTCTTCAACCTTTCAACTCTTCAACCTTTCAACTTCTTTCAAAACAACGTACAGCATGAATTTAAGTGGCACTTATACCGTAAATGCACCCGCCCAAACGATTTGGGACATGATGATGGATCCAGAAGTATTGGCGCGGATCACGCCAGCCATCACCAAACTTGAGAAAATTGATGATGAAAACTTCAAAGCCATTGCCGAAGTGAAAATTGGCCCGGTGGGTGGCGCTTTTTCGGGCAACCTGAAAATGGTGGACAAAGTTCAACCCGAGTCCTTTAAACTGATCATTCAACAAAACAGCAAAATTGGCAACGCCGCTGCGGAAGTGAGCATGAACCTGAAAGCACTGTCTGAAACCCAAACCGAAGTGAGTTTCAACGGCGACGTAAAACTCTCGGGTATGCTGAACACCATGGGTGGCCGGGTGATTACACCGGTGGCGAATATGTTGTCGAAGCAGTTCTTTGAGGCACTGGAGAAGGAGGTGAATGGATAAACCTGGAGATGGGTTTCCTTTTTTGGAAAGATGGTCGAGCGCTTGGATACCCGTTGTCAAGCGCTCGAGTGTTTTTAGGGTAGTGCTCAGGGCAAGGTAAGCTCTGAAACCCGCGATAGTCGAGCCTGCTCGCGCTAGCGAGCAAAAAAGGATCGAAGAGCGCCCACGGAGTGGCGGGTAGAATGTGCATAATCGACAGGAATTGCCTGGATTGGAGGGGCGCGGATGACGCGGATTGGGCGGATTTACGCGGTTTTACAAATTTCCACGTTGAGGCACAAACTGTTTGCGCACGCGTGTAAACACGAACGAAGTGAGTGTTCAATTTGTGAAAATTTGTGCAATTTGTGGCCAGTTCATCACGCCGCAGGCGGGATTAAAATCCGCTCAATCCGCGTCATCAGCGTTCCCATTAACCCGGAGCAAGGCAAAATCTTGTTCATCACGGCTAAAATTAGTACCTTGCGCTAATTGGACACCCTACCCACCACTCTGGCGATCGTCGACCTAAATTGCTCTAGCGCGAGCAGCTCCGACGATCGCAGAGGCCAAATCTTACGCACAGAAAAAAGAGGGAATATTTTCCATAAACTGGACATTTCCCGCCCCACTTTTCCACATTTTCGACCAAAAATCCACAAAACCACATTTTTTTGGAATGGGAATGCATTTTTAGGTGTTACAAGTGTGACGTTTCTACGTATAAATACACATATCCCATAAACATTGTCCCATGCGTATCCTCATCCTGCTTTCCGCTTTTTTGGCATCCACGATTCAACCCTCTGCATCAGTTGAAAACGAGGGCAAATCGATACAACATACTCCTGCCTCCATCACGGTGGCCAAAGCCGACCCTGTTGAGTCAACCCAAATCCTGGACATCGACACCGAATACCTGATGAAAGGCAGTTGGCGCATCCTTTCCATCATTGCCGACAAACCCTGTGATGTCGACGGAGATGGTTTCGAAACCACCAACATCATGGACGAAACGCCCATCTGTGCGCTGGATGATGTCATGAAAATTTATCCCGACCATACCGTGAGTTTTGAACGCAATCAACGCTGTGTGGCGGGTGAACGTGCGCTCGAAACCTACCGTTGGAAGTTGGCTAAAGACGGCACCTTCACGATCATCGATGGCACCATCGAAGCAAGCATGATCCTGAAATCTGCCACTGCCAGCCGTATGGTGATGTGGATTCCGATGGAGGAGAATGGTGAGATCTATAATTTTAAAGTGACTTACGGCCAAAGAGTCAAAAGCCTGCCTGGAAAAGCATTGAAGAAAAGTGCCGCCATTGAATCAATTCCCCTTTTTTAATGCAGGCACATTGTACTCAATTTCCTGCAAGAAAAACTTCCCATACACAAACTCCCCATCCGGATAATGCCACACTGCATCTCCCCGTTCCATTAGCTTGTAGCCGTGGAAGTCTTTGTAGCCATGTACCGGCGTTGAAAAACGGTATTGTTGCATGTCCAAAGCTGAACGGTCATCGGAAGTAAAATTGATCAGTTGACCCTCGGGGTTGAAGTAAAGGATTGCGCTGATGCTGATGCCATTGCTGCTGAAAACGGCTTTGGCCGAAGTGCTGTCGATGGCTTCCCATTGGATGCTTTTATCGATCAAACTGGCTGGGGCCAACAGGCACATGTCATTGAAGACGGTCACGGTCTCGGCTTTGTTCAATACATCACCTTTGATGTTTACAACTGGAAACAGCCCATACACTTTGATCTGCATGGTTGCCACGCCATTCTTGTAGGCATGGTATCCCGGTACGGTCATGCCGTACATTTTTCCTTTCATAAAAAACAACCGGGTAGGTTCGTCAAAACAGTTGTATTGCTCGCTGCGAAACGGGAACCAATCTTTGCCTTTGTCGCGCATTTGGCCTGTAAAAACGATGCGCATGTTTTTGACTTTGGGTTTGTTTAGTACTCCCGCATAGCGCAAATACCTTTGCACCGGAGCGGGCAGGTCTTGGATGTCGCTTTCGGTCAGTAGCTCATCTGACCCCGCGTTGCTGCGTTCGAGCGCTGTTTTAACGTCGGTTTGATAGGACTTTTCAAATCGCCAGGCGCCCCAGGCCAGGATAGTAGCAAGCAAAATCACCACATTGGCGATGCTGCCAAAACGCGCATCTTGCCAACTGCTGAAAATGAGAATTTGGGACAAAACCACCGCAACCAGACCCAGCGGCCACCAGTCTTTTTTCAGCAGAATGAAGACAAAAACCAGCAGAAATAAAGCCGCTGCCAGCAACCAAAACAGTCCCATGGGTTTGGAAATGTCTTTGCTCAGTTGGGCAACGGCTCCGAGGCCAAATGCCTTTACAAAACCAAGTACATGGATCAAACTATGTACGAGCAGCATAAAAAGAAGGAGTAAACGTAACATTTGTTTTGTTTTTTAGAGGGAATAGGAAGGAAATACAGTGTTCAAAATGAAGGCGCAACCCTATAAAACTGTTTGACTTTGGGCAGCAGTGTACAAATAATGAGGGCCACGGCGTACAAGCCATAAAAAGGCTGAATTTGGCCAATTGCCCCCACGATGTAAATTTGCACATTGATCCAGATGGCCAGGATAATGCCCGTGTACAGGGAAAAAGTCCAGGCCCAATGTTGCTCGGGATAGATGTTGAGGAACATGGGCCATTTCCAGTTGGGTCGATTCCAAAGGGCAAATGCCGTCAACAAGGGCAATCCCGCCATACCAATCAGGAGGATGACCCCCGGAATGAAATAATTGGGAAACGGCAATCGCTCTATGGTTCCAGGTGGAAACTGAATTTTTACCCCGCTAGGATCAGCGATCAGCATTGCGCCGCCATACATGCCCCCAATGCCCAGAAAAATGAGCAGGAACCACAACAAATAAACGGCTAGGGGGTGTCGGGGTGAGCCAGCTATTTTCATCTTTTGGAATGTTTAGTCAAAATTCCGATGAATTGGGAATTGAAGAATTGACGAATGTCAGGGCAATGGGTGTAATTTGTTCGAGATGTTACATTATTTGGTGTTACAGACCAGTCTTATTAGTTTTACACGCAGATTAAGCGTTATCATGAACCAAGAATTAAGCCAGTTTTTACATGCTATTTTTCCTTTACCGCTCAACGTGTTGGAAGAAGTTTTGGCCGCTTTTACCCATTGGGAATACCCCAAAAACCATTACCTGCTCAAACAGGGAAGGCCTTGTTCGTATTTGTATTTTTTGAAAAAAGGGGCGGTTCGATACATTTTCACCGATGACAATGGCAAGGAGAACAACGTGTGGTTTACCTTCGAAAACGATGTGGTGACGGATGCGACAAGTTTTGTCCAACAACAACCCGCTTTTGAGAGCATTCAACTACTGGAAGAAAGTGAGTTGTATGGCATTCATTACGATGACTTGTCTAATTTACTGCAACAACATCATGCGTTTGCGCTCTGGTACATCAAATTGGTTGAGCAATTTTATATTGTACAAATTGAAGAGCGAGTCTTTGACCTGCAGTTTCTATCCGCTCGTGAGCGGTATGAAAAGTTATTGGAATACTTTCCCAACATCACCAACCGGGTCAGTTTGGGGCATATTGCTTCTTATCTCAACATAACCCAGGAAACCTTGAGTCGGATTCGAGCCAACAAGATGTGAAATTTTGATCTAGATCAAATCCATTTTTGATCTACCTCAAAAGGATTTTGCCTGTCGGCGCAGAACTTTGCAGTGTTGATAAACCAATCTTAAAACTGCAAGTTCAAATGAGCATTTCCCTGTTTTTTCAGTATTTTTTTCAGGCTTTTACTGAAATCGTGTGGTACTACGTCATTTTTGCCATTCCCTTTTTTCTGGTTTTTTGGGTCATTTGGAAAAAATATTGGCAACCCAGACGCATTCAAGTGGTACAACGGGCTACCCCGCACCATTTCAAACACGATTTGGCTTTTTCCTTCAGTAGTTTTTTTGTTTTTGCCGTCATGGACGTATTCTTGCTTTACCTGGAACACAAGGGATACACCCAATTGTATTTCAAAGTAGACCAGTACGGCTGGCCCTGGATTTTCATCAGTCTGGCTCTGGTGTTGTTTGTGGACGATGCGTTTTTTTACTGGACGCATCGGGCCATGCACCATCCTCGGCTGTATAAATTTTTCCACAAAGTTCACCACGAAAGCACCGATCCGTCACCATTGACGGCTTTTGCCTTTCATCCCTCGGAGGCGATTATCGAAAATGCGATGAATGTTGTCCTTCCCTTCATTTTTCCACTTCATTTTGGGGTAGTTATTGTTTGGCAAGTTTTTTCCATGCTCAACAATGTGATGGGGCATTTGGGCTATGAGTTGTACCCGGCAGGTTGGACGAAAACCCCATTCCTGCGCTACAAAACGGCATCGGTGCACCACAACATGCACCATCAACGGTTTCATGGCAATTATGCCCTTTATTTTACCTGGTGGGACAAGTGGATGGGCACCGAATTCCAGGATTACGAAGCGCGGTTTGAACAGATTGTTACCCCAAACGTAGAGCCCTCCGCAGCGAGTACACCCACCATGTCCAGTTCATTCAAGCAGGTAACTGTCACTGCCCAAGTGTTGGATCAAACTTATGTTTTTGAGGCGGATGACCGACAAAGTATTTTACAAAGTGCCCTTGATCAACAGATCCCGCTCCCTTATTCTTGTAAAAGCGGGCGTTGTGGAACCTGTAAAATGAAATGTACTGAAGGGACTGTAATCATGAAAAAGAATGCCATTCTTTCCAATGCGGAACTGGAGGCAGGATATGTGCTTACTTGTCAGTCTTTTCCCCAAACCGATAAAATTTTCATCGAAAAATGAACATGGTTCGTTAATTTCAACCCGAAATCATTTGAGTATGGGAATCGCAGAGCGAAAAGCCAGGGATAAGGAAAATTTGCGGGCGCTGATCTTGCAAGGTGCCAAAAAGCGCTTTGTGGAACAAGGCATTGAACAAACCACCATCCGCAAAATCGCCGAGGAAATCAATTACAGTGTGGGTACCATTTATGTGTATTTTAAGGACAAAAATGCCATCCTGCATGCGCTGCACAGCCAGGGATTCAGTGAATTGGGGAGCAGGTTTCAGGTCTTGTTCAAGGTCAAAGACCCAATGGAACGATTGCGTTCGATAGGGCGGGTGTACCTGGAGTTTGCGGTGGAATACCCCGATATGTACAATTTAATGCTCAACCTCAAAGCACCGATCGAATTTTTAAACGCCATTCATACCGAAGAATGGAATGAGGGCAAAGCCACATTTAACCTGCTAAAAACAACCGTAAAAGAGTGTATAGATGCCGGGCACTTCAAAAATCATCAACTCGAACCGCTGGCTTTTATGTTTTGGAGTCTTGTCCATGGCATGTGTAGTCTGGCGATCGGACAGCGCATCAAAGGGTTAATTTGGAAAATCCAGACCACATCTTAACACAAGCGTATGAGGAGTTTTTAAAAATGATGGAGCAGGGTTAAATTTTTTGGATTAAAATGAACAATGTTCATTAAAAAATCATTGTTCATTAAAATTGCAAAGCATGAAAGAATTGGCACTGCTCACGGGAGCATCTTCGGGAATTGGGCTAGAAATGGCAAAAGAATTAGCAGCCAAAAAAATAGACCTCGTTTTGGTGGCCAGAAGGGGCGAAATTTTAGTGGACCTCAAAGCGGAATTAGAAAATAAGCACGGGATTAAAGTGTACACATTTGCCAAAGACCTGTCAGATCCAGCCAATGCAATGGCCTTGTTCCATGACGTAAAAGACTTGCAGCTGCAAGTCACCATGCTGATCAACAATGCCGGTTTTGGGGGATATGGCAACTTTGTCGAGACCTCTTTGGAAGAGGAACTGTCGATGATTCAGGTGAATATTTCTTCCCTGGTGGCGCTCACCAAATTGTTTTTACCAGATATGATCCAACAAAATCATGGCCGGATCATGAATATCGCCTCCCTGCTTTCGTTTTTGCCATTTCCCTATTATTCGGTGTATTCAGCCAGCAAAGCATTTGTATTGTCCTTTAGTGAAACCTTGCGAACCGAACTCGAAGGCACCAACATCACCGTAACCGCCTTGTGCCCAGGCCCGGTCGATACGGCTTTCAACACCTCAGAAATGTTGCAAACCAACGCCTATGATGCCAACAAGCCCATGGACCCTCAGATTGTGGCAAAAAAAGGAATTGGGTATATGCTGGCGGGCAAAGGCACCAAAATCATTGGCTTAATGAATTGGTTCATCGCCAACATGCCACGTTTTTCACCACGTTGGCTGACGCTGAAAATCACTAAACATTTGGCGAGTAGGAAGAAATAGCCAGTCGAGATTGACTCGGGCGCTATTTTTCCAGGCTTCGATCCAACCACAGCGCCAGCTCTTTTCGGGTAATCGATTCTTTTTTAGTGGCCAGTTTTTTTACTTTAAGTCCCGATTCCCGAAAGGTTTTGGCGATCATACTTGAGGTCAAAATGCCTTTTTCGACCACAGAATAACCAGGCCGGAGCACATCCAATAGGGCTTGCAGTTCTTGCTGTTGTACCGGCTTATCGGGGTAAAAAAACATCTCATTGGCCCAATCGACTGCTTTCGGTTCGGCCTTCAGCCAGCCCCGTACACAGGCCCTTTGGATGGCGCGAAAGGCAGGGTCTTGAGGGAGAACGTCCGTCAGCGGAAACACATAAGCGTCAGCAGCGAGTAAAACTTCCTGTAAACCAGCTACCGCCACCTGCCGCGCTTGAATGCCTTTTTTTACTGCCAGGGCCGCTGCTGCGCCAGCCGCTTGTCCGATGCCAAGCACGACAGGCTGCAGGCGCGTACACCCATTGACCATATGGGACACACTGATGCTTTTTTCCGCCACGATCAACCCATCCATCCGTTCGGGGATCAGGCACGCATATGGCACGGTGAAAGGTGGAATTTGGTAATAGTTGTTTTCATTGCTTACTGCGGGGTTCTCTTCGTGGTGGTGATCGATAGGGTAATTGCCCACGGCAACGCCGATTTTATAAAAAGCCTTCCCCCCGGGAGCATACGGATCGAGAAGGTCATTCATGGTAAAAAACTGCAGCCCTTTGACCCGGCGGGCTTCGCGGTGGTAGGGAATGAAAGGTAGGCTATCTGTACTGCCAAACTCATTGTACAAACCCAAGTGGGTGAAACCTGCCCTGTTTTGCAAAAACCATACGTATGCCAAGGTGGTGGTTTTGGCTTTTTGCAGGGCTTTTTGGCGTTCCTGCTGTGTCATCTCAATCACATTCAGGTAGGAATCATTGCCTTTCAGCGGCCAGTTGATCATGTACTTGTTGTTGGGCAACTTTCCATACGTGATCAAGGCCGCACAGGCGTGACGAGCATTGGCAGGATCGGGACAAACTTCCTTGCAGGTGCATTCAAAATCAGTCAGATCGTAGCCAACTGGTTTACCAACTAAAGGCGCTTTCCCAGTGCCATAATCCTTCAGAATTGCCACGTAAGTAAGATCCTGGATATTTGCGGCCTGGCGCTCCATTGGTGCAAGCTCTTCGCCGGTCAAACTACGGGGGTCTTGTCCAATATAGTGTTCGCAACCCGCCAATGCCAGCACATCGCCCAATTCGGTCGCGTCAATGGTGATTTTGGCCTGCACTTCCAGCTTTTCTCCAAGCGCATTTTCGAATACCACACCTTGTACCACATTCCCCGATTTCAACACCACAACCGGAAAATAGCCATGTATTCTGTTGAGCTGAGGATAGGAATCCAACATCCGATTGAGGATTTGATTGCCTACGGCGGGTTCGTATTGGGTATTGCTCACCCAGCCGGTGGCCAGGGCTTCAGGGCCGCCGTAATGCTGCTCCAATTGGGTTCTGAACTCCCCCCAAATCCCCGAGGGCATCTTGTGGTTGCCATCGATGGCGCTTACTCCTGCAGCAGTGAGCATACCGCCCAGCCAGGTTGTGTGCTCTACCAGGATGACTTTCCGCCCCATCCGAGCCGCTTGCAGGGCGGCGGCAGTACCGGAGGCTCCTCCTCCGGCAATGAGGATTTCGGTTTTGAGCGCTTTGGTAGATTGAGCAAAAAGCCCTAAACCATTAGCGTGGAGCAGAAGAAAAAACAACAATAGGCTTCGCCACATAATTTGGATAATTTGGATGATTTCCAAATGTAAAAAAATCGAATCAAAATGAAGTGACCACCTTCCACAAAGGCATTACCTTTGCCACTGATTTACATTAAAATTATTCAAGCAATCGTTGGTTATGCAGCTTAATTTTTGGGTTTTTCTATTTGGTTTTCAATCTGGATTTGCTCAAGCCCCTTTTGGCGAGATTCGTGGCATCTGGCTTACCGCCCAAGGCACGGATGCACTCAACTCACGCGAAAACATCCAAAAAGCCGTCGCCAATTGTAAGAAAGCAGGCATCAACAACATTTATGTCGCCACATGGAATCGGGGCTACACCCTCTATCCCAGTGCCATCATGATGGAGCGCTTTGGGATTGCCCTCGACCCCAAATACGGCAAACGCGACCCCCTCAAAGAACTGATCGAGGAAGCGCACGCTGCAAAAATCAAAGTACACGCCTGGTTCGAGTTCGGTTTTGCCGCAGCTTACCGGGATACGGGTGCGTACATCTTGAAAAAATATCCCTATTACGCCGCCATTGACTCCGCTGGGAAGGTCGTGGAAAAAAACGGCTTCAAATGGATGAATGCCTTTCACCCGCTGGTGCAAAATTTCATGAAGAGCCTGGTCTTGGAAGTGGTTCAAAAATACGATATTGACGGCATCCAGGGCGATGATCGGATGCCCGCACTTCCTTCCACGGCGGGGTACGATTTGTATACCGTGAACGCCTACAAAAAAGAGCACGAGGGATTGGGTCCACCTTCCAACCATTTGGACAGTTCCTGGATCCAGTGGCGAGCCAAACGTTTGAATGCCTTTGGCAAGGATTTGTACCAGTCGGCCAAAGCGCTCAAACCCAACTTACTGGTGAGTATGGCGCCCAGCATATACCCCTGGTCATTGCAAGAATACTTACAAGATTGGCCAAGCTGGCTCCGCGAAGGGTATGTGGATTACGTAATCGTACAGCTTTACCGCTACAAACTGGATGAATACGAACAAATCCTCCAAGAAACCCTGCAGCACGCGGGGACCAAAAAAGACCGGGTGTACGCGGGTGTACTCAGTAGCCTGGCCGGGGGCTACCTGGCTACCCCAGAACTGCTCAAAGGCATGCTGGCCTTGAACCGCAAGTATGGCTTGCCGGGTGAGGTGTTTTTTTATTATGGGGGAATGGAGAAGCAGGGGAAGTTTTTTAAGGTTTTGACTATGGGAAGGGAAGTTGTCATCTTCCCTTTTTCCCAATCCACAAAGCATCTCCCAAAGGGGCTTTCACTCAAAGGGGTTCTTGGTGTGGTTTTGAATCACTTCCTGTCTTACTTGTCTTTCCGTTTATGTTCTATTGTTTCGTACCACGCTTTCTCAGGCCGGCTTGTTGGATAACCATTTTCAATACGAAACTTTTTCCGCTCTTCGGTAAAGTTCCACCACGTTTTATTCGTATCATTTGTTTTGGCAAAATTTACCACCAACCTGAACTGGTCTTCAACGCAAGGGTCTATCCAATATCCCTTTTTCTGTTCGTATTCGTCCGTCAAATTTGCTCCGTCTTTATTTTTAGTTCGTCAAATGAGTAGTAACCCAAAAACACCAAATCTTCGGCAAATTTAATCCCGATTGACGGAACAGTTTGAAATGCTGCCAAAGCGTGTATTTCCTTTGCTCTTTCAGGTGTTGAGTTTAGTAGCACTTCCAATTCGTCAGACGCATAGTTAAGAATGTCTGTTATTTTGACTTTATTCTTTTTCAGGTTTGCTTTCTCAACGTCAGTGAGTGGCAACTTAATGTTTGTCTTATTCTTCATCTTCAGCAAAAGTCAGTAAATAACCATTGTTATCTTCAATAGAAAATTCGGTTGCACTTTTGGCATTCACCCCTCATCCCGCACCACCACAAACCCCTCCACAAACGGATCGACCACCTCCTTCAGCACTTCCCCAAAACCTTCCCCGTATTTCATGTAAAAATTCAAAAAATTATCCACCCGTTCCTGCAAGCCATTGCCTGGAAACAACTTCTCCTTCAAGCTCCGAATCTGGTTGATTCCCGTTTCGTGTTTTTGTTTTTCGGCGCGCACGAGGCGGCCTTCCAGTTGTTCCAGTACTTTTTCCTGTTTGACGGCTTCGGCCAGCACCGCTTTTTCGAGGGTGGGGTCTACACTCAGGGCTTTTTGGCGCACCTGTTCAAAGAGGGCCTGGAGTTGGGTCATTTCTGCTTTGAGGCTCAGTTCCCCTTCCGAGTTGAGCGCCACGTATTGTTTGATCAGGAATTCGGTATCTACAAAGAGGTCTTGCACCCGCAAGCCCAGTTTGTCCATGCGGCTGGAAGTCGCTTTGTCGATCCAGAGCAGGGAATTGCGGCGCACCAGCATGGGGTAGTTGAGGCCAAAATGGGCAAACTGGCTTTTGCGCTCCAGCCAGTAGGCAATCTCGCCGCCGCCGCCCACGTAGGCCAGATTGGGCAGGATGAGTTCCTGGAACAAGGGCCGCAGCACCACATTCGGGCTAAACCGTTCGGGGTGCGCCTCCAGTTCGGCTTCCATTTCGGCGGGCGTAAAGCGCAGCTCGGTATTCAGGACGCTGAAAAAATCACCTTCACGCACGATGCGGTCGCGGCGATTGGCTTGCAGGTAAAACAGGTTGATGTCGCGGGCGTGCGCCTGGCCGGAGAATCCTGCCGCCGTCAAGGCCTCTTGCGACGCAGAAATCAGGGCTTGAGAGCTTTGTTGAAACAGCTCTTCGCGCATGATCGGAATGAACAGGCGTTTGAAAGCCGGGACGTTCATGTTCAGCGCGACCAGGCCGTATTTGCCAAACAGGCGATTGACCAAATCGATCGTAGCATCGGCGTACAAGGCGTGGCTGGTGTAAGCCGCTTCAATCTGCTGGTAGATGTACGCGCCGTTTTCACTTTCGCCCAAGAGTTCTTTCAACTGCGCGAGCACGGGCCCTAGCGTTGCGGTCGACATGTCGCCACAAGAGCCACCTACGGCATCGTGTTCCCAGCGCAGGGTTTTGCCAAAAAGGTTGGCGTGGTTGATTTCGTCAAAATCGTGGTCTTCCGCACCATTGACCAGCAACGGTACAAAACTGTACGCCGGATAGGTCATGCGCAATTCTTCGGCCAGCTTGATCGTGGTGAACACTTTGTACCAATAAAACAGCGGTCCGGTGAACAGACTGGGCTGGTGGGCCGTCACCACCACAAAGGTGTTGTTTTCGGCCAACAATTCGATGTTGAGCGCAACGCTTCTCGGGGTGTCGAGCCCGCTGTATTGCTGGCGGAGTGCGGCGACGAGCACTTCGCGGTTGATGACTTGTTTGGCTTTATCGGTAATCACTTGTTGGAAATCATCCAGCGAAGGATTGTATTGATAAAATGGACGCATTGCCGGATTTTGGGTGGCATAAGCTACGTCTTTGGGGGCCAATTGTGGCACAGTCGGATAAGGGAGGATGGTAACGTCCATGTCAGGTGATGCGGTTAGTGTGGCGTTTTTTTGGTGTAAAAGCATTTTGGACGAATAAAATTTTATATTTGTTGAAAGGTAGTTGAAAAGTTTAAAGTTGAAGAGTTGAAAAGTTGAAGAGTTGAAAAGTGGGGTAGCTCAATATTGGAACATTCATCTTAAAGCTCAAATATTATGCTACCCCACTTTTCAACTCTTCAACTTTTCAACTGCTTCAACCTTTCTAAATAAAACGAACCCCGAATTAGTTTAAACCACCCATTAAATTCTCCTTTTTCAGCCATGCAGCAATACATTCTTGCCCTCGATCAAGGCACCACCAGTTCACGCGCCATCTTGTTTGACCACGATGGCAAAGTGGCCGCAGTACGCCAACAAGAGTTCACCCAATTTTATCCCCAGCCGGGCTGGGTGGAGCACAATCCGCTCGAAATCTGGAACACCCAACTAGCAGTAGCGCGGGAAGTGCTGCAGGCCAATGGCATCAAACCGAGTCAAATTGCGGGTATCGGCATCACCAACCAACGCGAAACCACGGTGGTTTGGGACAAAAATACCGGACAACCCGTATTCAATGCCATCGTGTGGCAAGACCGCCGCACCGCCGCCATTTGTGACGAACTGAAAGCGCAGGGCGAAGAAGCATACATCAAGGCCCAAACGGGTTTGGTGGTGGATGCCTACTTTTCGGGCACCAAGGTAAAATGGATTCTGGACAATGTGGAAGGTGCGCGTGAAAAAGCCAACCGAGGCGAGCTGTTGTTTGGCACCATCGACAGCTGGCTGGTCTGGAAATTGACGGGAGGCAAGGTGCACATCACCGATTATTCCAACGCCTCGCGCACGCTGATGTACAACATCCAACAACTGGAATGGGATCAACATTTGCTGGATGTACTGGGCGTTCCAGCGAGCATGTTGCCGCAGGTGAGCCCTTCCAGCCAGATTTACGGCCAGACCAGCGCGGAATTGTTTGGTGCGGAAATTCCCATCGGGGGTATTGCGGGCGACCAGCAAGCTGCCCTTTTTGGGCAGGGTTGCTTCCAGCCAGGTGCGGCCAAAAACACCTACGGCACGGGCTGTTTTATGCTGATGAATACGGGTAAGGAGCGGATCACGTCCAATGCCGGTTTGCTCACCACCATCGCCTGGGGCTTGAATGGTGAAGTACACTATGCCCTGGAAGGCAGTGTGTTCATCGCCGGAGCTGCGATCCAATGGTTGCGCGACGGCCTCAAAATCATTGACGAATCGCCGGATTCGGAGTTTTTTGCCATGAAAGCACCGAGTACCGAAGGGGTTTACGTCGTGCCTGCCTTTGCTGGTTTGGGTGCGCCATATTGGGACATGTACGCGCGTGGTGCCATTTTTGGACTCACCCGTGGCACTTCTAAATCACACTTGATCCGGGCCACGCTCGAATCATTGGCCTATCAAACCAAAGACGTGCTGGGCGCGATGGAAAAGGATGCCGGGACGCCACTCGCCGTTTTGCGCGTCGACGGCGGTGCTTGCGCCAACAACCTGCTGATGCAATTCCAGGCGGATATTCTGGGCGTGAGTGTGGAACGCCCCAAAATCATTGAAACCACGGCCCTCGGCGCAGCTTACCTGGCGGGACTGGCCTGTGGTTTTTGGACCATGGCCGATCTGCAATCCAAGTGGCACCTCGACCGCGCTTTCCACCCCAATATGTCGGCGGAAGAGCGGGCGAAACTGTACAAAGGTTGGCAAAAAGCGGTGGAGCGGACGATGGGCTGGGAGGAGAGCTAAAAGCGAAAAGCGAAAAGCGAAAAGCGAAAAGCAAGCACATAATTGGTTTTCTCAGTGTAGTATTTTTTTTCGCTTTTCGCTTTTCGCTTTTCGCTATTCGCTTATCCTTTTTTCCCAAACACCGTGATGCTGCTAATGTCGCCTAATTTCTGTTTGGCAACTTCAACATCCGCTGGTGAAAGGTATTGCTGTAGAACTTCCTCGGGCAAAACGATGGGTTTTTCCTTTTGCAGGGTCACTTCGGTAAAGCCGGCGTCTTTGATCAATTGCAGATAGTCCGTCTTTTGGATGGCACCCGAAACACAGCCAGCGTACAACTCCGCCGCTTCTTGTAGTGCGGGTGGCAGGTCTCCTTCGATGACGATGTCAGAAATGCTGAAGTGGGCGCCGGGTTTGAGTACGCGGTAGATTTCTGCAAAAACATTGGCCTTGTTGGGCACGAGGTTGAGTACGCAGTTGCTGACCACCACATCGACCGAATTGCTGGCAACGGGCAGGTTTTCGATGTCACCGTGGCGGAATTCTACATTGTTGAAGCCCAGTTTGGCCACATTGGTACGGGCACGAGCAATCATAGCTTCCGAAAAATCTACCCCGATGACTTGTCCTTTTTCGCCAGTTTCGTGGCGGGCTACGAAGCAGTCATTGCCTGCACCAGAGCCTAAATCCAGGACGGTATTGCCCGGTTTGATTTGGGCAAATTGAGTGGGCAAACCACAACCCAGGCCCAGGTCAGCGTCCTGATTGTAGCCTTCCAGGCCACTGTATTCATCGGCCATGAGGGTATACACTTCATCGCTGGGGCCACAACAGCTGGTGTCGCAACAGCCACTGGCTTTGTTGGTCGATTGGGCAATGGCGCTGTATTTGCTGTGCACCAATTCCTTGAGTTCTTGTTCGCTACGCATTGATCGCTATTTTACGATTATTTAATTTATCGCAATATTACGATTGATTATTCAACTTGTCAAGGCTTGTTTGAAAAAAAGTGTATAATTTGGGCTAAAAATAAGCATTGCCCTGGATTTTAAGGGTGATGATAATCTTGTAATTCGCTGACAATGTTTTTAGTAGAACCATACATCCGCAACTTGGAAAATTTGTACCGCGAGCATGGCAACCCGGTTTTTGCAGAAGGAGCATCCCGGTACATGAAGTATCGTTTTCCTTATTTTGGGGTAAAAACGCCCCTGCGCCGGGAATTGGCAGCAGCTTTTGTAGCAGCGCATGGCTTACCCGCAGGCGAAGACCTCAAGGCGCTGTGTCGGGCCTGTTTTGATGCCGAGTACCGCGACATCCATTATTTTGTGGGAGATGCGCTGCGCAAAAAGATCAAGACCTTGGAGGTATCCTTCCTGGATGTTTTTGAGGAATTAATCGGCGTAAATTCCTGGTGGGATTCGGTGGATTTTTTGGCCCCGAAGCTGGCTGGGGGTCTGTTTTTGCGTTTTCCGGAGCAAATCCCGTTGTACACCGATCGTTGGATTGAAAGTGATAACTTTTGGTACCAGCGGGCCGCCATCATTTTTCAATTGGGATACAAAGAAAAAACAGACGCCGAACGTCTTTTTGCCAATGTGTTGCGCAGAGCCGACAGCAAGGAGTTTTTTGTGCAAAAAGGAGCGGGCTGGGCCTTGCGGGAGTACGCAAAGGTCAATCCATTGGCGGTGCAAAATTTTGTGGAAGGACATAAACTACCCGCGCTAACAGCTCGGGAGGCGTTACGGATCATCAAGGCAAATGCCTGAAGCCACATCAGTTGAGTTTAGAAAAAGAAGCTTCGCTCCTTTTTTTAAACCA
The DNA here is from genome assembly GCF_016718685.1 of Haliscomenobacter sp. Classification (GTDB taxonomy): domain Bacteria; phylum Bacteroidota; class Bacteroidia; order Chitinophagales; family Saprospiraceae; genus Haliscomenobacter. Next base: position 59,037 of record NZ_JADKCX010000023.1, read on the forward strand.
AATTTTTTAGCCACAAATGACACAAATTTTCACAAATGGAGTTTGTGCTTGATTTGTGAAAATTTGTGTCATTTGTGGCTAAAAAATTGTCGCTTTGGTTAAATTAGATTAGTGGCTTCAACGTTGCGCAACCACCACCTTCGTATCATACGCATAAGAGGGCCGCTTCAGGAATTTGATGACCTTTAAGCCCGCCAATCGCAGTAGCAATTCCATTTCATCCTCGGTGAAGGCCCGCAGTTCATCTTCATCCGTTCCGATGAGTACATCGGTTCCATTGACTTGTTGAAAATAGCGTGACTTCCAGGTACATTGCCAACCTTTGGCAACATTGAACAGGTATTGACTCTCGCGTTTGAAGCTTCCCTCAGGGGTGTCTACCACATGGGTTACTGCTGGATTGGCTTGAATGTGCGGAATGTAAGTAACCGCGTCAATAAAGTCAAAAGCCACAATGCCGCCGGGATGGAGCACGTTTTTGATGCCTGCAAAAGTTTGGATTACATCCGGATTGCTGAGCAAGTGTGAAACACTACGCGCTGTAATCAGTGCCGCGTCAAATGCATCAGCGAGCTGGATGTGGCGCATGTCTTGCTGGTGAAATGTTCCTCCGGGCAGAATTTCACGAGCCACCTGGAGCATTTCTGCACTCATGTCCAAACCCTGATGGACGTAGCCGGCATCAACTAAGCGGCGCCCCAATTGCCCGGTACCACAAGCCACTTCCAGGATCGATTTGCAGTGAAATTCTGCCAGGATTTCCTGGTAGAATTCATATTCAGCGTTGTAGTCGATGAAAGTTTGGTACATCAAATGGTACAATTGGGCATATTCTGTGTACAGTTTATTCATGACAGGAGAGATTTAGGGTGAAACGCTCGCAATACAAGTTTTTAGGCTAGATGGTTCCTCCGGGCATAATTTTTTCAGTTTTTCACAAGGAAATGTAAAAACTTAGCATCCCGCCTACGGCGGAGTTTAATAAAAAATGAATTTGCCCGCAGATCACGCAGATTTACGCAGATAATGTCTGTTTTTTGAAAAAATCTGCGTAAATCTGCGTGATCTGCGGGCGAAAAATACAAATATAGCCCCGACAAGGTCGGGGTGCTAAACTTTCACAAAAATTAAGGCGGGCTTTATGAAAGCATCCATCGATAATTTTTCCACGGCTTCAGCGCAGTACGCGCAGTTTCGACCCGATTACCCTGCTGAGCTGTTCGAATATTTGTACACGCGGGTGGTTGATTTTCAACAGGCCTGGGACTGTGGCACCGGCAACGGACAAGTAGCGTTAGCACTGGCAGAACGGTTTGCTTCCGTCCAGGCGACTGATTTGAGTGCCAACCAGATCGCCAATGCCACGCCCCATCCAAGGGTACATTACGGGGTATGTCGAGCCGAAGCCAGCCCCTTTTCCGCCCAACAATTCGACCTCATCACTGTAGCCCAAGCGCTGCACTGGTTCGATTTTGCGGCCTTCAATCAGGAAGTAAAGCGGGTCGCAAAACCCGGCGCGTTGATTGCTGTGTGGGGCTATGGTTTGTTGACCATCAATACAGAAATTGATCGGGTGGTGCAACATTTTTACAGCTGGGGCGATTGACCAATACTGGGACGCTGAGCGACACCACGTCGATGAAGCGTATGCCAAGATTCCCTTCCCTTTTGCTGCCATTGAAAAACGGACCTTCAGCATCGAAAAGCACTGGAACCTGGCGCAATTGTGCGGCTATTTGAGCACCTGGTCCAGTGTAAAAAAGTACATCCAGCAACACGGAGAAGATCCCGTGGCCGCACTTTACCCCCAATTGCAAAAGCATTGGCCTGAAGATGCAGTACTTTCCGTGCGTTTTCCGATCTTTCTGCAAACTGGAATCGTTTGAAACAAGCACAAATTGGATTTTGGCCAGCGGCTGCGCTGGTAGCGGGCAATATGATTGGCTCGGGCATTTTTTTGCTTCCGGCTACCCTGGCGGTTTTTGGGCAACTCAGTTTATTGGGCTGGCTGGTCTCTGGCACGGGAGCATTGCTTTTGGCATACACTTTTGCCCGCTTGAGCCGCCTGATTACCACCAACGGCGGCCCTTATGCCTACACCCGCGCCGCTTTTGGGGACTTTAGTGGCTTTGTGGTGGCCTGGGGCTACTGGATCTCGCTCTGGACGGGTAATGCTGCGATTGCCATCGCTTTTGTGGCCAACCTCACGCCTTTTTTTCCAACCTAAAAACGGATTCCCGCTTGTCGCTACTGGCTTGCTTGGTGGCCATTTGGGTAACAACGGCCATCAATTTGCGTGGCGTGCGCGAGGCGGCACAGTTTCAACTGATCACTACGGCCTTGCGCTTGTTACCCATTCTTTTGCTGGCCACCCTGGGCTTTCACTATTTTAAATGGGAAAACTGGGCGGTCGATCCCCGGGAGTTTTCGCTAACCGACGTGGCATTACAAACGGCAGCCCTGACGTTTTGGTCTTTCCTGGGCATCGAATCGGCGACCATCCCAGCAGCGGCCATCCGCGACCCGGAGCGCAACATCAGTCGGGCTACCTGGTGGGGCACGGTTTTTTCCGCCCTGGTTTTCGTGGCCTCCTGTTCGGCGGTGATGGGTATTTTATCGCGGGGTCAATTGCAGCAATCTGCCGCACCTTTTGCCGATGCAGCGCAGCTGATCTGGGGGCAAACCGGCTATTACGTCATTGCGGCAGCGGCGGCGATTGCTTGTTTGGGCGCCTTGAATGGCTGGATTTTGTTGCAAGGCCAAATTCCCTGCACGGTAGCCAAAGACGGCTTGTTTCCTCCATTTTTTGGCAAAGAAAACCCACGCGGAGCACCCGCGAATGCCTTGATCCTCTCCAGTGTGTTGATGACGGGTATGGTTTTATTGAATTATACCGACTCCTTGCAAGAGCAGTTCAAAAAAATGATCCTGCTGGCCACCCTGGCCAACCTGATCCCCTACGTGTTTAGTGCCCTGGCAGAATGGATCTGGTTGTGGCGGCAAGGGCGCTTTGAATGGAGACTGCACTGGAGTTTGGCACTCCGCTCAGTGCTGACTTTTGCGTTCGCCACGGCGGCGATTGTGGGCACGGGCTGGAACACGATTGGGAGTGGAATGGTGCTGTTGGTGTTGGGGATGCCAGTGTTTGCTTGGTTGAAGTGGCGAAAAATTTAGACAGGCACTAAACGACTTTCAATTCATAACTCGTACTTCTTCCTCCCGCTTCTGCTTTCTGCAATATTCCCTTATTGCGTAAATCTTGAATATCGCGTAGGGCGGTATCTGCGGAACATTTGGCTATTTTGGCCCATTTTGAAGAGCTGAGCTTGCCTTCGAAAGGCCCCAAAAGTTTGTTGATCAGCAAAACTTGTCGCTCATTCAGTACGATAGTGGCGTGTTTTTCCCAAAAACGCGCTTTGTATAGTACCTTTTCCAACGTATGTTCGGTATGTCGCAACGCTGCGGATAGACAATTCAAAAACCAGAGCAACCAAGAGGTGATGTCCAATGATCCCTTTTGCGTTTTTTCAAGAATGTCATAATAACCCTTGCGTTGCAGTCTGATTTGAGCTGACATGCTGTAAAACCTGGAAAAAATCCCCTCTGACTTCGACAATTGCATGTCGGCTATGGCACGGGCAATGCGCCCATTTCCATCGTCAAGTGGGTGAATGGTGACAAACCACAAGTGTGCAACTCCAGCTTTGAGCACCGGATCGAGGTTTTGATTTGTGTTGAACCACTCCATGAATTGCTGCATTTCATGTTCCAATCGAATAGCTTCTGGGGCCTGAAAATGGATTGTTTCTTTTCCTAAGGCACCGGAAACCACCTGCATTGGCCCCGTTTCATCTTTCCGCCATTGCCCGACATTGATTCTATACATTCCACTGCGTCCGGTAGGGAAAAGGCCGGCGTGCCAATCGAACAGTCGGGCTGAGCTGAGCGGTTCTTGAGCATTCTGGGTTGCATCCAGCATCATTTGAACCACCCCATCAATGTTGCGATCAGATGGGAGTAGTCCTGCAATGTCCATGCCCAAATGCCGGGCGATAGAGGAGCGGACAAGTTCAGGATTTAAAAATTCACCTTCTATTTCTGTTGATTTGATTACATCTAAAGTGAGTGTTTCGAGGAGGGCTTCTTGTTTGAGGTCAAAACCCAGCATCTCCATTTTACCTGCCAATATGCCTTGCTGATGACGGACTTCACTCAGCGTTGGAAGCAATGCTACTGTATCCCAAACTAAATTTGGCCAGTCACGATGTTGGTGTATATAACGTTGCATCCCTGATTTTAAGTAAAATTGTAAAAGTTTAGTACCCGCCTGCGGCGGATCTTTTCCACAGATGGCCACAGATTCACACAGATTTTGTAGATATGACCTGAAATCTGTGTGAATCTGTGGCCATCTGTGGTGAAATCATCTCTATCAATTTCCGCCGCAGGCGGGTGCTAAACTTTTACGTAAAATTAGAGTTTTGCGGGGATTAAGTCAATTTTCTCCGCAAAATTGCGGAGAAAAAACCTTAGATGCTCCGCATATGCCTAATTCAACTTGTTGAGAATCAAATTTGAATCTGTTTTTTTTACCATAAATAGCCCCCCGCAAAGGATAAACAGGAAAAAGATCGCGGTTGGAACAATGGAGTTCCAATTGGCATCATGGGCAAGTTTTGCGGTGCTCTCGGGTAGGGTAGTCGCTTTCAGTTCCGCAGCCCCAAAAGCAAAATTCACGAGACCATGAAGGATGGCGGGGACCAGGATATTTTGCGTGCGCAACATCAATCCGCCAAAAAACACACCAATAGAAACAGCAAAAAACACTTGGGAGGTAATGCCTAAAACATTGTCGGGTTGCTGGAAAAGATTCAGAAAATGAACAACGCCAAACAGTAAGCTGGAATATAAAACACTCAGGTATAACGCATTTTTATGGGTTTGAAAGGACTTTATCAATAGTGGAAGTACCAGTCCCCGGAAAACAAATTCTTCCACCAGGCCTACGCACATGACCGATAGGAAGAACAACAACAATAAGCGTGGTGCTGTGTTGGTATATGTCCCAAAGTTGCCGATTATCCCCATCACAATGAACGCAAATGCGATTGTAGTAGCCTGGAGGTTGTAAACGTTCATTTTAGGGCTAAAACCCGCAAATCTTTGCAGCTTTAGCCGGTAAATCAGGCCAAGCGCAAGGCTACAAAGCAATAACCTTACCATGGCTCCCGCCGAAAATTTGGCGGCCAAGGCCTCCGTTCCATGGCTGATGAACCATGTTCTCAGCGGTTTTTCCAACCAAAGTAAGGCAATAAAGCCGATGGCAATGAATATAGCACTGGTTAAGTTCTTTTTCATGGCGTGGTTTTGACTACTCACTCGCCCAAAAACTTGCGAATATCCCCCGCCAATTTGATCAAATCCGGCTCGTGGGTGTACATCATGTGGCCACCTTCGTAGTAGGTTTTGGTGACCCGTTCAGGTACAATCCCGTTGCGGGCAAAAGTATATTCGGTATCAAAAAACGGACAGATCAAATCGTAATAACCACTGGCCACCAATACTTTCATGGCGGTATTGCGCCGCATGGTTTCGCCCAATTGCCGGGCAACATTCACGGGAGTAGGTTCCCAATATTTGCCATCGGGTACGGTGCGCCAGCGCCACTTTTCCCCCACTTCATCATTGGAGGTCAGGTAGGGCCGATCCATATCTACCTTTAAGACGGAGGCATAAAAGTGATTGAGTGCCGCGGTATAGGCCGAACTCAATTGGTAATCTGAAGGGTCGCCCAGGTGGGGTTCGGCGGCCACATCATCCGCTTCATCACCCATAAACCGTCCATCCAAACGGCCAATGGCCAGTCCTTTATCGGCCAACAATTGCTTTTGAAAACGGGGAACCAGCACCGTGAGGTTAGACTTGAGGATGTAGTCTTTGTCCAGTCCAATAAAGTAAGCCAGTTTTTCGGCGATGGCATTTTGTGCAGTGCTGTTCAACAAAGAGCCCCGATAGAGCGCGGGGGCATAAGTATCGTAAGTGAACTGGCGACATTCCTCCACGAAGGCTTCCAGGGTCTTGCCTTGCCCCGCTTTTTTATGGTACCAGGCGGTGGCGGCCATACTGGGCAAGTAGGTCAGGTAAGAGGTGATGTTGTCGTGAATAGAGGTAGACCCATCGTAGTCCAGCGCTTGCGAAATCAGGATCAAACCATTCAGGGCCATATTTTGACCTCCCCCTTCCAGCGCATTGGCTACCGCAACTGCCCGGGTGGTGCCAAAACTTTCTCCGGCAATGTATTTGGGGGAAAGCCAACGTTTGTTTTCGGTGATCCACATGCGCATAAACTTGGCGATCGATGCGGCATCTTCATTCAATCCCCAAAAATCTTCCACTTTGCCTTTGCCTACTACCCGGCTGTAGCCAGTGCCTACGGGGTCGATGAAGACGAGGTCGGTCAAGTCCAGCAAAGCGTACTTGTTCTCACTCAACGTATAAGGCGCCGCGCCGTCGTCTTTTTTGGCATCGGAGTCCAGTTTTACAATTTGCGGCCCAAACATGCCCATGTGCAACCAGATCGACGCGGAACCGGGGCCACCATTGAATACAAAAGTCACCGGTCTTTTGGATAAATCCGTCAAACCCTCCTGGGTGTAAGCAACAGACCAGATGGAAGCGACCGCTTCGTCGTGGTCATTTTTCAAGTGGGTTTCCTTTGCGCTGGCTTTGTACCGAATGGTTTTACCCCCAAAAGAGCCCTGATGATTGCTGATGAAAGATTTGGCGGGAGGAACGGCTTTGGTGCTGTCTTTTTTCTCTTGTGCCAAAAGCGAAAAACTCAACAAGAGTAGAGCGAAGCAGAGGATGTTTTTGTATGCAGTGGCCATATAGGATGTGGTTTTGGAATGAACAAGCTCAAAGATATATTTTGCAAGGCATCAAAAATAGTGTTAAATTTAATGCTTGCAACTTCCCTTGATCACCTGGCCTAATACCACAAGGTATGTCGAAAAACGTCAGGAATCTATCAGCTCGCCATGGATTGGACAACAGACTGTTCGATCGCTTGGCCGAGGCACGCTCGGAAGAAAAAGGGCTGGATCAGGAAGTCATGCATCAATTATCCGACGAGTACCTCATCGGCAATGCCAACGTCTACGGCGCCGCTACTTTCTACGATTTTTTGAACCCTGAGCAAAGCAATAAAAAAGTGTTCGTCTGCACGGGAAGCGCTTGTATGCTTGCCGGTACCCAACAAGCCCTGCATCATACGCTTGAACAACATTTCGACCCTTCCACAATTGGTGAAGTCTATTGTTTGGGGCGTTGTTACGAAAACCATGCTTTCCATTACCATGGCCTCAATTACTCGGGGCAAGCGGCCGCGCAAATCACCGAACTGAAAGCTGGCTCCATCACAACGATTGCCGATCAATACACCGTCGGCTCGCTGGGAAAAGGGTTACTCACCGCCTTACATCCCAGCTTTGAGCAGACCCTGAACACCCTGATTCAGCTGCTCGAAAGTGACCCCGAACAACTACTGGAGGAAATTTCCATTTCCGGATTGCGTGGACGGGGCGGGGCGGGATTCCCACTGGCCATCAAACTGGCGGGGGTCAAAAAGAAAATGCAGACGAGAAATACATCGTTTGTAATGCCGATGAAGGAGACCCCGGGGCATTTTCGGATCGGTATCTTCTGGAACAAAAGGCTCACTTGGTCCTATTTGGCATGGCCATCTGCGGCTACATCAGCGGTGCGCAGGACGGAGTGCTGTACATTCGGGCCGAGTACCCCGAAGCCATCAGCATTTTGCAAAAAGCCATCGAACCATTTAATCAAATTTTCCCCCATCAAAAAAGAAACGGCGATATAGTCAATTTTAAACTCCACGTGGTAAAAGCGCAAGGCGCCTACATTTGTGGGGAAGAGACCGCCCTGTTGTCCTCCCTGGAGGGCTTGCGTCCGGAGGTGCGTACCCGCCCACCTTTCCCCAGCCAATATGGCCTATTCGGAAAACCAACCGCGGTCAACAACGTGGAAACCCTGGCCAATGTATACGCCATCCTCAGCGATGGAGGTACTGCATTTAAAGCCATCGGAACCGCCAAATCATCGGGTACCAAGTTGCTTTCTCTGGACAGCCATTTCAATAACCCGGGTTTGTACGAAGTGGACATGGGCACTCCCTTGTTGGTAGTCATCAAGGAATTGGGGGGAGGATTGAAAGAACCCATCAAAGCCTTTCACATCGGGGGGCCTCTTGGCGGTCTGGTTCCATTTCACAAAATAGCCGACCTGACCATTGATTTTGAATCATTTGCAAGCCAGGGCTTTCTGCTCGGACATGCTTCGATTTTGAGTATTCCCACCCGTTTTCCTTTGCTGGAATACCTGGAGCATTTGTTTGCTTTCACTGCCCACGAAAGTTGTGGAAAGTGTTTCCCTTGTCGCATCGGTTCCGTGCGGGGCAAAGAACTGCTCCAAAAAGCCAGGGCAGGCAATTACCAAATTGACCGCGAACTGTGGGATGATTTGATCGATACCCTTGAAAAAGGCTCGCTTTGCGCCCTCGGCGGCGGGCTTCCCCTACCGGTTAAAAATGCCATGCAATATTTCCCAGCGGAACTGGGCGCATATTTTAAATAGCAAAATCCAGCACCATGTCGCTGCCCAACCTCACTACCACCATCGCGTTTATCAACGACAAGCCCTGCGCTTTTGAAGTGGGTGAAACCATCTTGCAATTCACCCGCCGGCATTGGGGCAAGGACAGCATCCCGACCTTGTGCGATGCCCCCAACCTCGAAGCATTCGGCTCTTGCCGCGTGTGCAGTGTAGAAGTAGCGCTGGAAAAAGACGGCCCACGCCGCACCAAAGCCTCTTGTCATACCCTGGTAGAACCGGGGATGTTCATTTACACCGAATCAGCGGCCATTCAAAAGTTGCGAAAAAACATCATTGAACTGGTCCTTACCGATCACCCGCTTGATTGCCTGACCTGCGAAGTGAATGGCAACTGCGAATTGCAGGACGTTGCTGCCAGAGTGGGCATTCGGAAAGGTGCGTTATCCAGCTGGCGAAAACCACCTCGATCGCGAGAAAGACCTGAGCCATCCCTACCTGACTTCGGATCTCTCAAAGTGCATTCTGTGTTTTCGCTGCGTACGCGCTTGCGACGAGGTACAGGGCCAATTGGTGCTGAGTGTGGCTGGTCGGGGTTTTGACAGCAAGATCGTCAAAGGTTTTGACCAAACTTTTTTCGAGTCTGATTGTGTCTCCTGTGGTGCTTGCGCCCAGGCTTGTCCAACTTCGGCTATTTCTGATGTGTATCAATCCAAAGCCCTGGTGGGACAGGATAAAATTCGCACCGTGTGTACCTACTGTGGGGTAGGCTGCAACCTCGAAGTGAGTGTTAAAAACGGCAGCATCCTCAGCATTCAGGCTCCCTGGGACGCCGAGGTGAACCAGGGACATACTTGCCTGAAGGGGCGCTACGCGTTTTCGTTTTACAAGCACCCCGAGCGTTTGCAATACCCCATGATCCGGCGAAATGGCCAATTGGAGCGCGTATCCTGGAACGAGGTATACGATTTTATCGCAGCAAAATTGAGCACTATCCGCACGGAATACGGGCCCAACGCCATTGCTGGCATTTCTTCTTCGCGTTGTACCAACGAAGAAAATTACCTGATGCAAAAGTTCATCCGGGCCGTCATCGGGACCAATAACATCGATGGTTGTGCACGAGTATGCCACTCGCCTACGGCCATCGGGATGCAACGTGCGTTCGGTACCGGCGCGGCTACCAATTCCATCGAGGACATTAAATTTGCCGATTGCATCATGGTCATTGGCGCCAACCCAACTGAGGGGCACCCGGTTACTGGGGCCAAATTGAAGCAATTCGCCATGAAGGGCAAGACCACCATCGTGATTGACCCACGCCGGACCGAGTTGGCCAAGTACGCCACCCATCATTTGCAACTGCGTCCTGGCACCAACATCGCGGTGCTCGATATGATGCTGTATTACATCATCAAAGAGGGTTTGACCAATAAAGATTTTATTGAAGCGCGTACCGAAGGTTTTGCAGCATTCGAAAACAGTATTCTGAACATCAATCTCGATGACTTGGAGGCAGTATCTGGGGTTCCCCGAGAGCAGGTGCGCGCTGCCGCCATCGCCTATGCCTCCGCCAATGCGGCCATGTCCTTTCATGGCCTTGGCGTAACGGAGCACTACCAGGGAACGTTTACCGTGATGCAGATTGCCAACCTGGCCATGATCACGGGCAACGTTGGCAGACGAGGCTGTGGTGTGAACCCATTGCGTGGGCAAAACAATGTGCAAGGCATGGCCGATATGGGGGTGCAGCCGTATCAAGGCGCCGGGTATTTCGATGTGACCCATCCAGACTATAACCGTATGTACGAGGAGTTTTATGGTGTAAACATCCCGATCGAGATCGGATTGACCATCCCGCAGATGTACAATGCAGCCCTGGACGGTAAACTAAAGGCCCTTTGGATCATGGGCGAAGACCTCGTACAGTCAGATCCGAATACCAGCAAAGTCATCAAAGCATTAGAGTCACTGGATCTGCTCATCGTCCAGGAAATATTTATGACCGAAACGGCGCGTTATGCCGACGTCATCTTGCCCGCAGCCTCTTTTTTGGAAAAAGAAGGGACTTTTACCAACGGCGAACGCCGCATCCAGCGGGTCAACAAAGTCGTGGAGCCGGTTGGCGAGGCCAAAGCCGATGGGCAGATCCTGGCAGAGATGATGAACCGCATGGGGTATGCACAAGCACCATATACGGCAAAAGGAGTATTGGAGGAAATCACCCAAATCGTGCCTTTCTTTGCCGGAGTGAAATGGGAGGAATTGGGCACGCAGGGCAAACAATGGCCGGTGGCACCCGACGGTGCGGATACAAAAATCCTGCATGTCGATGCCTTTAAACGTGGCAAAGCCCAGTTTTTCTTCCGTGAATACATCGAAAGCCCGGAAATTCTGAGCTTCCAGCAGGATACCCCTACATCCTGACGACCAATCGAGTTTTGGAGCATTACAACGCCGGCACCATGACCCGCCGGACACCCAATGTGGACATCGTGCATGAAGATTTGCTCCTCATTCACCCGGAAGACGCTGGACGGCATAACATCGCAGAAGCAGACTGGGTATGCATCGAATCGGCGCGGGGCAAAGTAGACATCAGGGCTCACCTAAGCGATGAAGTAAAACCGGGTGTGCTGAGCGACGTTTCACTTCCCCGAACTCCTGGTCAACCTCATTACCTCAGATGTGCATGATAGCGAAGCCAATTGTCCCGAATTCAAAGTGGTGGCGGTGCGCATCCGTAGAGCGCGGCGGGTGGCCGAACGGCAAACTAGACTGGTGGGATAGGATGATTTCAACACAGCTGGTTCAGATTTAGAGCCAGCTGGCTAAATTTGAAAGAAAGAAATAAAAATTCAAAAATACGCTAAGCCTTTTTCATGGTCATCACGCCCTCCGGGCCACCACGGTTTTCACAAGGGTCGCTAACGCGGGTCATCGTGAAGGTGTCACCTTCAACCTTAAATGTATATACCCCTTGCCCGGTACAATCGCTGCCTTCTGTATCCTGAACGGTCATTTTTGCCCCATCAAGCGTGTATTTTCCTTTGGTTTCGATGGTACCGTCGGCGCCAAAATCTACGGCGTAGGTGCCCTGATCAGAGATTGTTACTTTTAAGGGTACCATGTTGCCGTTGCCATCTGGAACAGACATTTTCCAGTTGCCAACCGGGCTTTGAGCCATCAAGCCAAAAGGTAATAACAACAAAATGGCAGAGAATAAACGGAAGAATGGTTTCATAGGTGTTGATTTTAAAAATGGTGAATTTATGATATGATTATAAATTAAATCCTGCTTTAACTCAAAAATCAGAGCAAGTTAGGTATAGTGAAATACAAAATCAAGTACTTGTTTAAAATCTGCAATCAAATTGTTTCAAATAAATGTGCGTTTAGAGTGACAATATTCATGCTGAGCGATGATATCCTTCTTTTTTTCTCCCCTTTACATTGCCTAGGTTGTATACCGAAATACCATATTGTGTATTTAGTAATTCCACCACCTATGTCTACGCAAACCAAGTATGTGTATGTCTTCAGTTCCTCCAAAACGGAGGGTGAAGCTGCAATGAAAAACCTGCTTGGCGGTAAAGGTGCCAACCTGGCTGAAATGTGCCGATTGGGTATTGTTGTACCGCCTGGATTCACCATTACCACCGAAGCCTGTACCGAATACACGCAAAAAGGCAAAAAACATGTGCTGAACTTAATCAAAGCAGAAGTACAGCAAAGCGTCGCCCTGATCGAATCAGAAATGGGCAAAAAGTTTGGCGACAATGCCGACCCCTTATTGCTATCGGTACGTTCTGGTGCACGGGCATCAATGCCTGGCATGATGGATACCATTCTCAATCTTGGCATCAACGACGAGGCTGTGGAAGGACTGGCCCGCAAAACGGGAAACGAGCGTTTTGCCTGGGACTCTTACCGCCGCTTTGTACAGATGTACGGCGATGTCGTAATGGGACTCAAGCCAATTTCCAAAGAAGACCACGACCCCTTCGAGGTCATCATCGACATGTTGAAAGCGGAAAAACGAGTTAAACTCGACACTGAATTGGATGCCGACGACCTGCGGGAATTGGTTCAGCGCTTCAAAGCCTTGATTCGCGCGCGTTTGGGTCGCGACTTCCCCACCGATCCCTGGGAGCAATTGTGGGGTTCGGTGATGGCCGTTTTTGAAAGCTGGAACAACGACCGTGCCCGGGTGTACCGTGAATTGAATGACATTCCGGAATCCTGGGGTACTGCGGTGAACGTACAGGCGATGGTATTTGGCAACCTGGGCAATTCCAGCGCAACTGGTGTGGCTTTCACCCGCGATGCCGGTACCGGGGAAGACCTGTTCAACGGTGAATTTCTGGTGAACGCCCAGGGTGAAGACGTGGTAGCTGGTATCCGTACCCCCCAACAAATCACGCTGGAGGGTTCGCGCCGCTGGGCCCAGTTGGCCTGCATCAGTGAAGAAGAGCGCCGCAGCCAATATCCATCGCTGGAAGAAATCATGCCGGAGGTGTACCAACAACTCGTGCATGCCGAAACTACCCTGGAAAACCATTACAAAGACATGCAGGACGTGGAGTTCACCATCCAGGAAGGTAAACTCTGGATGCTCCAAACCCGCAATGGCAAACGAACGGGTGCAGCCATGGTGCGCATCGCCATGGAAATGCTGCGTCAGGGCATGATAGACGAAAAAACCGCCCTCATGCGGGTAGGTCCCGATCGTTTGGACGAATTGCTGCATCCCATTTTTGACACCGAAGCCCTGAAACATGCCCGGGTGCTGGCCCGCGGTTTACCGGCCTCCCCCGGCGCTGCTACCGGCCAGATCGTATTTTTTGCTGACGAGGCTGAAGAATGGGCCAATAAAGGCCATTCGGTCATTTTGGTGCGCCTCGAAACTTCTCCCGAAGACCTGCGCGGTATGAGTGTGGCTAAAGGTATCCTCACTGCGCGTGGGGGGATGACCTCGCACGCGGCTGTGGTCGCACGGGGAATGGGCAAATGTTGTGTGTCCGGTGCCGGAGCCATTCACGTTGATTACAAAAACCACACGATGACCATTGAAGGCCAAACCTGGCAAGAAGGGGACTGGATTTCGCTCAATGGCTCTACCGGTGAAGTATATGAAGGCCAAATTACCACCATGGAGGCAGCACTCAGCGGTGATTTTGGCGAGCTGATGCAATTGGCCGATAAATACCGCCGCATGGAGGTGCGTGCCAATGCCGACACGCCTGAAGAAGCAGCGATAGCCCGCAAATTCGGTGCAACAGGTATCGGGCTCTGTCGGACCGAACACATGTTTTTTGAAGGTGAACGCATCATTGCCGTGCGCGAAATGATCCTGGCTGATGATGAAACTGGTCGACGCAAAGCCTTGGCAAAACTACTCCCGATACAGCGGGGCGACTTTGAAGGATTGTTCCGCGAGATGAACGGGCTGCCCGTCACCATTCGCCTGCTCGATCCACCGCTACACGAATTTGTTCCTCAAGATGAAGACAACCAACAAGCGATGGCTCGGGAAATGAAAGTATCCCTGGGTAAAATCAAAATGCGGGTAGAAGAACTACACGAATTCAACCCAATGATGGGACACCGCGGGTGTCGTTTGGGAATCACCTATCCAGAAATCACGGAAATGCAAACCCGGGCCATTATCGAAGCTGCGCTCAACATGAAAACCAAAGGTATTGATGTTCGGGCTGAAATCATGGTTCCTTTGGTCGGAACCGTACGCGAGTTTAATGCCCAGGCTGAGGTGATCAGCCGTACCGCCGAATCGGTTTTTGCCGAACGTGGTGAACGGATTCAATTCCTGATTGGTACAATGATCGAAACACCTCGTGCCGCGTTGATTGCGGATAGTGTTGGAAAACAAGCCGAATTTTTCTCTTTTGGTACCAACGACCTGACGCAGTTGACACTCGGCTTCTCGCGTGACGATGCGGGCAAATTCCTGCCTTATTACCTGAAAAGGGGCATTTACGAACGCGATCCCTTCCAATCGATCGATCAGCAAGGGGTAGGGTTGCTGGTTCAAATGGCCGTACAAAAAGGCCGCGCTGTGCGCAAGGACATTGAATTGGGTATATGTGGTGAGCACGGTGGCGATCCCGCTTCGGTGGAATTTTTCCACCGCACGGGGCTCGATTACGTGAGTTGCTCGCCATTCCGGGTGCCGATCGCGAGGTTGGCGGCTACGCAGGCGGCGATTCGGGAGATGAAGTGAAAATATTTCACCACAGATTCACACGGATTCACACAGATTTTTCTCATAATCTGTGTAAATTCATGTAAATCTGTGGTGAGGTTTTTCTAAACTGGGTAAGCGTTATTTGAGTGAATTTATTCTTTGCACATAAAACGCAGTGATTTTGGCGATTAGCGCCAAAGGCATGGGTTGGTTCAGCGGAAACTGGACGGAGCCACGGCCTTGTTTGTACCCCTCCAGGTCTTGTACAAATGCCTCGTTTCCAGTAGGCGCAGGATAAAATCCGATGTGGTTTTTGAACGCCGCAAAATACACCAGATTGCGGCCGCGGAGGGTAAAAGTTGGCATGGCGTACTTGATGGTTTCTGCGGAGTCGGGAACTGTTTGCTGTATGGTTCTGCGAATTTCTGCCAAAATCTCCTGGATTTCGAGAGGAAACCCGGCGATGTATTCGTCGATATTGTTGGGTTTATTGCTGATCATGTGCTGGTGTTTTTGGCAGGATCTGTTTAGAATCCCTTTCGCAATAAATCATCAAGTTGGTTAAAAATCTTGGCCAAACCACCTTCCATTCCACTCCTGATCATGGCATCGCGGTCTTCTACCGACAGGCATACATCGTGGATGATTAATTTACTACGGTTTTCGGGGAGGGTTTCAAAAAGCATGGCTTCAAGGATGACGTGCCCGGGTTCGGGTAAACCTTCCAACTCCGCTGTTTGAATGATTCTTTCCGGTGCGGCCAGTTCATGAATGATCCCTTTGAAGGTGCACAAAACCCTGCCTTGTGGTTCAGTATGAGTGTAGCGATATGCACCTCCAGTTCGGTAATCAGCGTAGTCAAAGGTCATGATGGCCCGATTGGGGGCAAAAAACTGCACCAGAATAGCCGGATCGCTAAACGCCTGGAAAACCAATTCCCGTGGTGCGTCAAACTCCCTGATGACAAATAGTTCCTGCTTGCCAGCTTCGGCGATGACTTTGGTTGGATGTGCCATTATTGATGGTGTTTTAAGGTGTCCAGCATACTGGCAGCCATTTAGTTGCAAAACTACGCGCAACCATTCAGTTTCGCAAGTATTTGCGGTTTTTTTCGAAATAACCATAAGGCCAGGAATCAGGCGCTACGTACTAGAGGTAGAGCTGATTCCTGACCAATGGTTATCCCGGTAATGGCAAAGGCTTCAACGCTATTGTTGCTAATTATGCACGAGAGCATTGATGTGGACATTCGCCAGATTGGTCCACTTTTCAGCCAATTGAAGTTCCCCTGTCAAAGTTAAACTGTCGGAATCAACTTTGAAAAATTCAAGCACTATCGAGGCCTGCTGCTTATCCCGTGGCGTAAAGGCCAGTTCCAGCTTGTCGATCACTTTTATCGGACTCTCCTGCTCATTGAGTGTTCTTCCGGTATTGATGAGCTGACATTTTTGCATGTCTCCGAGCTTCACTACCTGAGTAATTTCTTTATCCTGTAAAGTTCGAATAAAGAAAATGGTATTGTTGGTCTCATCAAGCCCAATGGAAGATTTGTGCCAAAGGTCGTGTTGAGTAATGTTGCCCTCGTTCTTTGCGGCAAAGTCAAAGAGGTTTTGCAATTTTTGTTGCTTTTTCCTTTTGCTGTTCTGGCTCATCACGACAAAAGGGATGATACACAAGAGTACAATGATGACTCCGGTGAGCGTTACACCTAAATCCATTTTAACCTTAAATTGAATGGTTGAAAGAATGTGACCGCGCAGGCTTAGTAGTCACTGCACAGTATTGATTTACAACAATGTAGAATATAGATTAAAATGGACTCACCAGAAGCAATGGAAAGGGTAAATGATGTCGGTTTGGAAAAACCGGATCAGAATGTTTTTTGAAAAAAAATGATATTGCTGAAACCTGGTTGCAATGATCTGCTCACTTGTTTGGATAAAAGCGGCAAAATCATGGAAAGGATTTTTGGGCGAAGAAGTTGGAACCGGGTTGACCACACTGACCAGGCTTTCAATGGGTGCGGTTTGGCCTAGTAAACTTTGCGAAATGCTGGCGTGATCGTTTTCCGCGGGGGAACAATGCTGCTGCGTTTCAGCAACTGGAGTTGCATCAAAGCCGCTACTGCTGTATGAACTTACGACAAAGTTATACAGGATAAACAGGGTAAATAAAGCGGCGATTCCCCAGATTTTTTTCACCCGGCAAAGGTAATTATTTTACAGACACTAAAAATACAAACCCACTTTTAACGAGGCTTCAGGATTAAACAAAGGCAGCGTGAAACGCTTATTGTCCACGGGGACATCGGTATCACCCGCTACCCGGATGCTCAGTCCAGCCCAGGGGGAGAGGTAAAGGTGATTCATCAACTTCCAATTGTAGCCCAGACTGCCGTTGAGGAGCAGGTTCTCGAACCGCGCAGTTTCCGCCGGAGGTCAGATTGAATGCTGCTTTTCCAATACACCGGGCCAGCGCCAATCCACCAGCCACGCCAATTTGGCTTCAGGAAATAGTCGGCTACCAGGGCGTAGGCCTGAACATGGTGCTTAGTAAAACCCTCAGCAGTGCTCCAGTCGGGTTTGTTCACGTTAGCGGTCAATGCCCGCAGCCGGAGTTGGTCTTTACCTATCCAGCCTGCGACAAAGTAGCCGCCGGTAAGGTAGGGTAGCACGTCTAGTTCAATACCAACATTCAATGCTGAACTTCCAGCGCTCTGCGCCCTGCTTGGAAGCACCTGAGCGACCAAAAGTACGAGTAGGATTAGATTTTTCATAGGGCTGAAGATAAACACGCCGTATGGGTTGATTTGGTGGCAAATGCACAAAAATGAGCTGCTTTTTGTCACTGGATTATCTGAACAATCGCTACTTTGCGTTGTTCCTACGTAGATTTTGATCACCACAAACCACTGCTACCAATCAAACCATACCCACAACGAACCATGACCTTTTCACTTCAAGACCTCCAAAACCTTGCCCGTATCCCGCGCCTGACCCTGATCAATGCCATTACTGGTTTCAAAAGTGGCAATTTGGTGGGCAGTGTTGGCGCAGATGGGGTGCCCAATCTGGCCATTTTTTCTTCGGCCATTCACATTGGCTCGGCGCCACCTTTGCTGGGCATCGTCACACGTCCGGTGGATGGGGATTTAAAAACCACCCGGCATACCTATCAAAACATCCAGCATTCCCGGTTTTTTACACTCAATCACGTCCATGAAAGTATCGTCACTGCCGCGCACCAAACTTCGGCCAGTTATCCGGACGGCGTTTCAGAGTTCAGCGCTGTAGGCCTGACCCCGCAATGGAACGAGGGTATTGCAGCACCTTATGTGGCAGAAGCCACTATCAAAATGGGGCTGGAATACGTGGAGGAGTATTTCATCAAGGCCAACAACACCATTTTGATCATTGGTAAGGTGCTGGAGTTGATCCTGCCAGATGATTGTCTCGACGAGCAGGGCAACCTGGACTTGCAACGTGCGGGCACCGTGGCACTCAGCGGTTTGGATACGTATCACCGCACAGAGCCAATCGTTCGTTTGCCTTATGCGCGGGTTTAACGATTACTTTTTAGCACCCCGACTTTGTCGGGGTAATGTTTTGTTTTTTTGCCCGCAGATCGCGCAGATTTCCAGCAGATATCTCTCTTGCAAAAATCTGCGGAAATCTGTGCGATCTGCGGGCGAAAAACAGAATCTTATCCGCCGTAGGCGGTGTTAATCAGCTACAATTTTTTTAATTATTTTGAGCCAAAATAATACGTTGCGCAATAAAAACACCTGAACATGCAACCCACCACACCTGCAATGGCTAAAGAAACCGATGTGTTGATTATTGGTGCGGGCCCGTTTGGCATTTGCCTTGCCGCCCACGTGCAACAACTGGGGCTGGATTACCTGATGGTCGGGAAGCCGATGGAATTTTGGGAGCAAAACATGCCCAAAGGAATGTACCTGCGTTCGGCCTGCGATTGGCATTTGGATGTCAGCGGAGAACATACCATTGAGCATTTTTTAGCCCAACAACACCTGACACCAGCGGATGTTGAGCCACTTTCCCTCGAATTTTACCTGTCCTATG
>NZ_JADKCX010000024.1 GCF_016718685.1 Haliscomenobacter sp.
TTTCCGGCTCATTATGGGCTTCGTGGTAAAGACCTGGGTATTCCACAAAAGTCAAAGGTCCCTCTACCTGTTGGGCAAAAGCTTTGCTGGCAGGGTGAGAAGTGAGCCCGTCGGCAGTGCCGTGAAAGAGTAAAGTAGGCACTGGCATTTCCCCACTATAAGCACGGAGCCAACTCGCACCTTGTAGTACCCCATGCAACAAACCGGGGGTTATACGATTGTGTACCAATGGGTCTTTTTGATATGCAGTAACCACTTCGGGGTCGCGGGAGATCAAGGTAGAATCAATTTCGTTGGCCAACGACAATTTAGGCAGCCCAGATGCTACTAACACCTGCCGCTACCACTTTCCGGAGGCTGGCGGGTGTAAATGCCAGATCGATGAAGGGCGAAGACAGTATCAAGCCACGAAATGCTTGTTTTTCGGAGCACATAATTGAACCATTACACTCCAGCCTGTCCGTACAAAATAATGGGTTTTGGATCCGGTATTCTTTCTCCACTTTGCACGCAAAAATAAGGCCAAATCATCCAGTAAAGACTCCAGGTTTGGCGCATGCCCCCTCGGCCCACCCGACTCACCATGCCCACGGTGGTCGTAGGCCATTACGGCATAGCCTTGCTGATTAAAATATTCGGCAACATGATTGTAGCGCCCACAATGTTCACCAATTCCGTGTACAATTGCGATCACGGCGCGAGGTTCAACATGATCCCAAACCAGGCAACGCAAATTGATGTTGTCGGTGGTATTTAGGTAGAGGGTGCGAGGAGCTGGCATGGATAAAGGTTTAATGGGTTCGGGGGTTCGAGAGTTTAAGGGTCAACTCTTCAACAATAAACACTTCAACTCTTCAACTAACCCTGCTATCTTCACGCCAAATTAGCAATTAAGCATGAAATTAAAAATCGTATTTATGGGAACGCCTGATTTTGCCGTTCCCGCTTTGGATATTCTGGTGCAGCATGGATACGAGATCGTTGGCGTAGTAAGCGTTGCCGATAAAATGGGAGGCCGGGGCATGAAACAAGTGCTGGAATCTCCGGTAAAAAAATACGCTCTGGCGCATGGCATTCCAGTACTGCAACCCGAAAAATTGCGCAATCCTGAATTTTTGACTCAATTGCGCGAATTAGGGGCCAATTTGCAAATTGTAGTGGCTTTTCGCATGTTGCCAGAGGTGGTATGGGCGATGCCCAGTTTGGGCACTTTCAACCTACACGGTTCCTTGTTGCCACGTTATCGGGGAGCAGCGCCCATCAATTGGGCTGTGATCAACGGCGATACCGAAACGGGCGTGACCACTTTTTTTCTCCAACACGAAATTGATACGGGCAGCATTATTTTTCAAGACAAAATGCCCATCGGCGAAGATGAAACCGCGGGTGATGTACACGACCGCATGATGCAATTGGGAGCAAGCACCGTGCTCAAAACCGTGCAAGCCATTGAAGCAGGGACAGCACCAAGCGTTCCGCAGGACGATGCACAGGCCAGCCATGCCCCTAAAATTTTTCACGAAACCTGCCAAATCAACTTTGATCAAAGCACTGCACAAGTCCACAATTTTGTGCGCGGGCTCAGCCCTTTTCCGGCCGCCTGGACAACGCTGGATGGACAAGAACTGAAAGTACTCCGCAGCGCCAAAGAAGTGCTGACGCACGATCATCCCCCAGGGAAATTATTTTCCGATGGCCGTTCATACCTCAAATTCAGTACCCGCGATGGATTTGTACAAGTCCTTGAACTCCAGTTGCAGGGACGCAAACGGATGTTGGTGAAGGATTTTTTGAATGGATACAAGATGGCGTAATTTATTTTAGAAAAAATTCAAAAATCATATTAGATTTATCATAGCAACAGATTTTAGAAATCTAAACCATAGTCGTTCACCTAAAACCACAGCAATGGAGCTCCTCATTGAAACCCTTTCCAAACAGTATTCCAACGGGGTGCAAGCCCTCAATAATGTATCGCTAAACATTCCCCAGGGGATGTTTGGGCTTTTGGGCCCCAATGGCGCGGGCAAATCCACACTGATGCGCACCATTGCCACCTTGCAAAAAGCCGATAGTGGCTCCATTACCTGGGGCGAATTGAACATCCTGGAGCAACAGGAAGAAATGCGCAAGGTGTTGGGCTATTTGCCGCAAGAGTTTGGCGTATACCCCCGGGTAAGCGCCGAAATGATGCTCGATCACATTGCCCGCCTGAAAGGGCTTTCCAACCGCAAAGAACGCAATGAAACGGTGAGTGCTCTCCTGCAAAAAGTGAATTTGTACAAAGAGCGCAAACGCAACCTGGGAACCTATTCCGGGGGCATGAAACAGCGCTTCGGGATTGCCCAGGCCCTGATTGGTAACCCTAAAATTTTGATCGTTGACGAACCCACCGCTGGCCTCGATCCTGCTGAGCGCAACCGCTTTTACAACCTACTCAGCGAAATTGGAGAAAGCACCATCGTGATCCTCAGTACCCACATTGTTGAAGATGTAAAAACGCTGTGCAAGCAGTTTGCCATCATTTGTAGCGGCGAGGTGATGTACGTGGGTACGCCACACGATGCGGTCAAAACCCTGGATGGAAAAATCTGGTCCAAAGCCATTGACAAACATGAAATTGAAGACTACCGCGAAAAATACAAGGTGATTGCCACCCAGTTGAGTGAAGGGAAACTGTTTATCCGGGTCGTCAGCGATGACAATCCTGGGGAAGGTTTTACAGCCTCGGAACCCACCTTGGAAGACGTGTATTTCAATGCCATTTCCGCCAAAGTTGATTTGGTTACCCTCTAAACCCTACGCTCATGTTTTGGACAGTCTTTAGCTTCGAGTTAAACTATCGCCTGCGTCGGCCGGCTACCTATATTTATTTTTTTACCATACTCCTGTTGGTTACTTTAATTATCGCCAATGGTGGTTCACCCGCCAGTGAAAAAGTACACCACAATTCCCCGGCCATGATTGGCTCATTTTTTTCAACAATGGGCATATTGTCCATATTGATCTGTTCGGCGGTAATGGGCGTTCCCCTTTATCGGGATTTGGAGCACAATACCAAGGAGTACCTGTTGTCTAGCCCCATCCGCAAATCTGCTTATTTTTGGGGGCGTTTTTGGGGATCTTTTGCTATTTTGGTTTTCATCTGTCTGGGAGCTATCCCCGGATTTATGATTGGTTCCTGGATAGGTCCTTTATTTGATTGGGCCAAACCAGAACGATACGGCCCCAATCACCTGGTTTACTACCTCTGGCCATTTGTCACGCTCTTGCTGCCTAGCCTTTTTTTTAGCAGTTGTTTGTTTTTTGGCCTGGTGTCCTGGTTTCGCAACAACCGCATCCTGTACACCGTATCGATCATGTTGTTCATCCTGTACCTTTTGTCGGATTTTTGGTGCGCGATATCGAAAGCGGGATTTGGTAGATTTGCTTGACCCCTTCGGCATCAATACCTATACCAATGCCATCAAATACCTGACGCCTGCTGAGCAAAACAGCCAGTTGGTAAGCATTCAAGGCAATCTATTGCTCAACCGGATTTTGTGGCCCAGCATCGGATTCCTGCTTTTATTGCTTACCTATTTCCGTTTCAGCATTCAAGGGTTTATAGCCGATCGCATGAGGGTGATGAGGAGGTCTAAAAAAGAAGAAGTACTCCCAGCTCCCGGTCGGGTGAAATTGCCCCAAACCAATCCTGTATTCAATCAAAGCCTCAATTGGGCCAATGCCTGGAATCTGGGCAAGCTTGAATTTTTCAACATCCTCCGCGATCCCTATTTTTTATCCATTATTCTGGGTGGTACCGTGTTCCTGTTTTTGGATGACTGGATTGGCTTTTTGCAATACGGCGTTCCTGATCGCCCGCTGACGATGAACATGTTATTGTTCAAATCATACAATTACAACACCTTCGTATTCATTATCCTGATTTTTTACGCCGGGGAAACCGCTCACCGCGACCAGTCGACCAAATTTGCCAGCATTGGCGATGCACTACCCGTTCCGAATTGGGTGCAGTTGGGCTCCAAATTTATGGCCATTACCGGTGTTTGTTTTTTGCTGGCCACCGTCCCGATGCTGATTGGGCTTTTGGTACAGGTGCTGCGCGGATTTTATCATTTCAAGCTCCATTTTTATTTGGTTGACTTGTACCTGATCACTTTTTGGGATTATTTCCAAATGGCGCTGCTGGCTTATTTTGTACATGCCCTGGTGAACAACAAGTTTGTCGGGCATTTTGTCGGCATGGCGATTTGGATCATCATGTTCGTATTGCGCAATTTTTTGAATTTTGATTACAACCTGTTCTTTTACAGCTACAAGCCAGGTTACCTCATTTCGGACATGAATGATTTTGGGCATTTTGCCCAGCCGCTTTTTTGGTTCAATTTGTACTGGACTTCTTTTGGACTGATCCTCTTGCTGTTTGCAGCCCTGCTGTGGCCGCGCGGTAGTGAAAACACCCTGCGGAGGCGTTTGGCGGACTTTCGCCAGGCTTGGAATTGGCGTACGAGCTCCGGTTTTGTGGTGCTCTTACTCGTTTGGCTCGGTAGCGCTGCATTTGTATACCACAATGTAAGTGGAGTGAACCATTATCGAACCTCCAAAGAAGGCAAAACCTGGTCGCCCACTACGAAAAGCGCTACAAAAAGTACGAGCGGATTCCTCAGCCCAAAGTGACGGGCATCAAAGTATTTGCGGATGTGTATCCCCAAAACCGCAGCATTGCCGTACGGGCAGTGTTGAAGCTTCAAAACAAAAGCGGACAAGCCATCGATTCCTTGCACCTGCTTTCGAACGATGGACAACAATACCAGCTCAGCTTTAATGGCAAAAACCTGAAACCGGCCAAATTCGAGGTCAGGCCTCGCCCCATGATGAGCCTCTTTTACGCCAAACCCGATACGGGCGGCTACCGCATTTTTGTACTACCCAAACGGCTCGCCCCCGGCGATTCTGCCACTTTGGTCATCCGTACAGTGCTCAGTAACCCTGGCTTTGTCAACGATGGTTATCGACGCGAGATTATTCAAAATGGCACCTTTACCGATGGCGGATTGCCTTCCATTGGCTACAATTCGCAATTGGAATTGTCGAGCGATGAAGACCGTAAAAAACACAAATTGCCCAAAAAAGAGGAAGACCTGCCACCCCACCGCGATCCTTACGGGGAAAAAACCTTGTTGTTCAATGACGATGCCGACTTCATTACGTTTGAATGCACCATCAGCACCGTACCCGACCAAATTGCGATTGCACCAGGGTATTTGCAAAAAGAATGGCAGCAAAATGGACGGCGGTATTTTCATTATGTACAAGACAGCAAAATTGATTATTTCTTCAATTTGGTGTCGGCGCGGTATACGGTGTTGCGCGATAAATGGGTAAGCCCGGAGGGCAAAACGGTCAACATTGAAATTTTCCACCACCACGAACATGCCTATAATCTGGATCGGATGGTGGCTTCGCTTAAAAATGGCTTGAGTTATTTTGAGGAAAATTTTGGCCCTTACCAGTTCCGGCAAGTGCGAATTTTGGAGTTTCCGCGTTATGCTGAATTCGCGCAATCTTTCCCCAATACCATCCCGTATTCCGAGGATTTTGGCTGGTACGCCGATTTTAGCGATCCGAATAAGTATGACTATTTTTATTACGTGACCGCACACGAGTTGGCGCACCAATGGTGGGGGCACCAGGTATCGCCCAATTACACCCGCGGCTCCAACCTCATTTCGGAATCGCTCGCCGAATACTCTGCCTTGATGATTGCCCAAAAGCAGTATGGCCGTGAAAACCTGCAACGTTTTCTGAAATACGATCTGGATCGATACCTCCGCGGCCGGGCTTCAGAATCCAAAAAGGAAAACGTATTCATCAATTGCAATCGCCCCTACCAGTGGTACCAAAAAGGAAGTTTGATCCTGTACGCATTGCAGGATTACGTCGGTGAAGAAAAACTCAATGGCGCCATTCGGGCTTTCCGGGATAGTTTTGCGCTGCGCGAAACCCCACCTTTTGCGGGGAGTTACGACCTCTACAATTTCATCAAAAAAGTGGTGCCCGACTCGCTGCAATACTACCTGGAAGATTCCTGGCTCAAAATTGCGCTGTACGAAAACCGCATCATCAGTGCCAAAGCCAAAAAACTGGATGGGGATCGTTACGAGGTGACACTCAAGGTGAAATCGCGAAAGATGTACGCCGATGAAAAAGGCAATGAGGCTGAGGCCAAAAACATGAACGACTACATTGACATTGGGGTGTTTGCTGAAGACAAAGTGGCCAAAGATGGCAAAAGCTGACCCAACCCCTTTATTTTCAAAAGCACCGCCTGAAAACTGGTGAGCATGAAATTAAAGTGGTGGTCAAAGGAAAACCCGAAAAGGCGGGTATTGATCCTTACAATAAACTGATCGATCGGATACCAGAAGACAACCGGAATACGGTGGATTTGGATTAAAAAAAATGGGGTTGCAAATGAACGTTTGCAACTCCGTTTTTCTAAATACACTTGTCGGCTCAATTTTCATCCTGGGACTAAGCCCAGCTCCGCCGAGGATTCATGCGACAAAATCTCGGAAATTCACTAATCAAGTTTTGAGTTTAGATGCGCGGTCATTTCATTCTTTTAATTTACTTACTGGCACCCATTCTTTCTAGTAGCCAGTCTACAGAGATCGACAGCATGAAGCAGTTATTGCCCAGTCAAGCTGCTACCAAGCGGCTCAATACTTTACTGAGTCTTTCCTTTCAGTTTTTCGAATTCAGCGCCGAGAATGCACACCTTTATGCCTTGAAGGCGCTTGCAGAAGCTAGAAAAATTAAAAATCGGCCTGGAGAAAAACATGCCCTCACCTTGATTGGAGAATACCATCATAAAATCCGTAATTCTCCTAAAGCCCATGAATTTTTACGAAAAGCAGATAAAATCAGCCTCAAAGAAGGCGGGAATCTTTATACCGCATATAATTATGTCATTCGGGCGAATATTTATTTAGAGGAGTCCCAAAGTGATTCTGCCCGGGTTTGCTTCCAAACAGCGTTTAAACTCCTTGAAAAAGAAAGTCACTACAAAATTAAGTATTACAGCTATTACTCTTATTCAAGTTATTTATTTGATCAGCTTCAACTAGACGAAGCTAAAAGATTCTGGAAGGCTTATACATAGATGCTGTAAAAAACCATGCTGTATCAAATCAAGTAGCGTTGCTTACACAACTTGCGGCCATAGAGAATAAAAAAGATGAATATAAAAAGGCTGATGCCTATTTGATGAAGGCCAAGCCGTTATTACCAAAAATCTCCTATAGCTATGTGAAATTTAATTTCTTCTACCACCTTGCGCATATTGTGTACAACAAGGGCGATTACATTGCCGCCATTACCCAACTTAAGTCAGTACTTTCGATTAAAGAAATAGCGCAATATGAAGATATAAAGGCGGATATGACCGCATTGTCTGGAAATATATATGTAGCTCAGGGGGAATTAGACCTTGCTTTGAAATCATACCTTGAGGCGGTCAAAGTATATGATCGACTGAAATTGAAAAAGGATTTGGTGAATGTTTACCTTGATATCGCCTGGCTATATTTTAAACAATCTAACACAGAGGAAATTGCCCGTTTCGCTAATATGGCCATGGAAATAGCTAAGGAAATTAAGCATGAAGAAGGCATCGCCAGGGCACATTCTACACTGGGCACCCTTCTTTCCTCCCAGCAAAAATATACAGCAGCGATCCAAGAACATAAACAGGCCTTAACCATCATTAAACGGCTTAACGCTCGCAAAAATATTTCTGATACCTATTACAACCTGAGCACTTTATATGAGGATTTGGGGCAATTGGATAATGCTATATTTTATGCCGAAAAATGTATGGAAATGGATGAGTCAATAGGAGACCTCTTTAATTTAGGGATGAGTTGCCAAAAAATGCTTCACTACATATCTTACAAAAAAAATACGGCCCTGCAGAAGCCCTTTTAACGAAAGCATTGGCACTGGCAAAACAGGCAACTTCGCCAGAATTAGAGCGGGACATTGAGTTGCTTTTTGCTGAATTACATGAAAAAAAAGGGGCCTTCAAAGCTGCAAATCAGCATTTGCGGCTCGCTTCTGCAATAAATGATAGCCTCGTCAAAATTGCGGATATAGAAAAAACAGCTGAAATACGGGCGCTCTTTGACCTGGAAAACATAGAGTTAAAAAGTAAACATCAGGAACAAGTATTGGCATTGCAACGCGCCAAAATAGACAGTCAGCGCAACTATTATATCATGATTGTCATCATATTAATATTGGTATCCAGCCTATTCCTTGTTGGCGTATTTTTATTCAACTCTAGCCGGAAGAGCAATATTAGGCTGCGTAGAGAAATTGTGGAACGAAAAAAGGCTGAAGCTCAAATCCTTCAAAGTCAGGTATTGTTTGAAGAAGCTCAGGCCATTGCCCGCGTAGGCAGTTGGGAATTCAATTTGTTAAACTCGGAATTACATTGGTCCAAAGAAACGTATCGAATTTTTGAGTTAGAACATCATTCCACAGATGGATTGTATGAAGCTTGGCGGCAGAAATGTCACCCTGAAGATTTTATCCTACTTGAAAATGCAATACAAAATACCATTAAAACAGGAGAGCCCTTTCATATTGAGCATCGTGCTGTGTTCCACGACGCCGTGATAAAATACATCGCCTGCATTGGTGAAGTGGTCAAAAATGCTGAAGGGCAAGTAATTGGGTTAAAAGGTACCGATCAAGATATCACCCCACAAAAGCAAGCTGAAATTGCTAAATCGGAGTTCATGGCGAGTATGAGCCACGAGATCAGAACCCCAATCAATGGCGTAATCGGCATTGCAAACCTGCTAATAGAGGAGCAACTCAGTCCCACGCAACGTGAATATGTGGAGACTTTAAAGTTTTCGGCACAACATTTATCCAGTATCGTTTCAGACATTCTCGACTTTTCAAAAATCGAATCAGGTAAGCTTGTTTTTGAAAGCATTCCCTTCGATTTGCATAAGGTGACTTCGAATGTGTTTAGACTTTTTGAAACCACCACAAAAGAGAAATCTATAGTATTGGCCTTTGTTCCAGATCCGCGTATCGACTATCTCTTATCCGGCGATTATGTGAGACTAAGCCAAATCCTATCCAATCTGTTATCCAATGCGATTAAATTCACAGAAAAAGGCTCCGTAGAACTTGCCTACACGTTGAGGGAGGAAACGCAAAATAGTATCCAGGTAAATTTCACCATAAAAGATACTGGCATTGGGATTTCAGCCCAACAACTTAAGCAAATATTTGAAAATTTTTCGCAGGCTGATATTAGCACTACTCGAAAGTACGGCGGAACAGGCTTGGGGCTTAGCATTAGTAAAAACCTTGTTGAACAACAAGGCGGAACGATTGCTGTAAAAAGTAGTGTAGGCCAAGGATCTGTTTTCTCTGTAGATTTGAGGTATGATAAACACGAAAGTCTTCCCCCGGCAGGCCTCGCAGAAATTGCGCCGCCCGCCCAGATGAATCTCCAAGGGATGCACCTTTTAATCGCCGAGGATAACAACATAAATATACTTGTCCTAACCACCATGTTAAGGAAATGGGGCGCGGAATACGTGGTTGCCAAAGATGGCCAAGAAGCGGTCGACTTCGCAAGAACGAATGATTTTGACGCGATTATCATGGATATTCAAATGCCCAATGTAGATGGGTTGGAAGCAGCTCACACGATCAGGCAATTCACCGATAATCGAAAACGCAATATCCCCATCATTGCTTTTACTGCCGAGGCAACACCTGAATCCCATCAAAAATATTTGAGCTCTGGCTTTAATGAATCTTTGACCAAGCCGTTTAAGCCAGAGCATCTGTTTAGCATTTTAAAAAAATACCAGGGCCCGAACCTGCCAGAATCGTAAATAGAGGAAAAGACCTGAGGGTTTAAAACTCTACTACAAATCCCATACTCGGTAATCTGGCCCCGCTGGTATTGGGCAAAATGGCAGGAATTGCTAATTGACGATTATTAGGCGCTGCAGGGTTTCCAAATATCCCCGGATTGTAAGCTGTGTTATTAGAAGTAGCAATCCCTCCATCCCCATTGCGTTGCAAGGTGAAACCGGGCGGAGTTGGATTTTTTGCATTGAAGAAATTCTGAATATCCAGGAATAAATCTAATGTCCATTTTTTGAAGTTCCATTTCTTATCCAAACGTACATCCATAGCGCTGAAACCGCTTAACCTTTGGGAGTTGATTCTTGAATAATCAAGCACGCCTGAATTGGTAAAAGGATAGTTCTCCAAGCTGTTAAAAATTTGAAAAGGGGTATATGGCGTACCTCCCTGGTAGCGGTAACGAATCCCCAACTCCCAGTTGTGCTTAAATTTATACCCACCTGTAAAGGAGACAAGATGGCGGTTATCCCATGTTGATGGGATAAACTTGTTTTTATCCAGGCCTGTAAACAAGCTATAGTAAAACGTGTAGGCAAGAATTCCATAGAAATTTTTGGACAATCGTTCCTGATACATAAATTCAAAGCCATAGGTTTTACCCTGTCCAATACTACTCACCCGCTCATTACCCAGCACGCCAAAATCACCGCCAAGATTGGCAAGTGATATTCCTTTGTCAATGGAAACGGGGTAATTATCGTACCATTTGTAAAAACCTTCGAGTGTAATACGGGTAGAAGATTTAGGGTTGAATTCAAAACCCGTTACCAAATGGTCACTCTTGATGTATTCTACATTTTCGTTTGCCAAAACATCGTTGAATCGAAAACCAAGAATGGTGTAAGGTGCAATTTTATAATACCTACCCGCTGATGAGTTGATGCTAAATTTCGGTGACACGCTGTAACTTGCTGAAATACGTGGTGATAAAGTACGGCCAATCTCATTTCCACTGGTAGTGAACGTATTTCCATCTACTCTCAATCCAGCAGAAAGCAGGAATCTGCTTTCAAAAAAACGCTTACTTCCGTTTACAAACAATCCGTAACGCAAAAAATTAATATCCGTAGAAAAATTAGCTACATAACCTGGTCTGCGTTGAAAAGTCGAATTGTCATAGCGGGCATAAATTCCAACTAAGCCTGTATTCAGTTGCCAGCCATTGTTGGAATAATTTACTTCATAACGCAAACGAGTTTCATCTTCGGTTGATTTGTAACCGAGGATGCGTTCATTTTCAGCAGGCTTTTCATTGTTTTGAAATTGATCAGCTGTACCTGTCAACCGATTATTGCTTACAGACAACAAGGTAAAACCATTGTTGATGGTGTGACGCCATGAAACACCAAGGGTATTGGTACGTTGTGTATTTAAGGGTATTTGCTCAAGAATGGCCAATTGCTCAAGCGTGGGGTCATCAGGACGTTTGAATGTGAAGTTATCTATAGAGCCGATACCGATAAAGTTGAGTTCGTTTTTGTTGTTGATCTTATGGGATACCTTGTATTGATAGTCCCAATAATCAGGAAGAAATGGCAAATCAATCAACTGAAATATAAACTGGAGATAAGAGCGACGAACAGATGCAAGAAAGGTAGTCTTGCCATTTTTTTTACCCAGTGGGCCTTCTGTAGTTAATGCTGCTTCACTGGCACTCAATCGAAAATTGCCCTGGAATTTCTCAGGATTCCCTTTCCGCTGTTTGAATTGCAATACACCCGACAGGGGATTGTCATACCTGGCGGGAAATGCAGAGGTATGCAAGGTTACATCCTGAATGAATGAAACGTTGAGCAAGCCGACAGGCCCCCCCGCAGCGCCTTGTGTTGCAAAGTGATTGATGGTAGGAATTTCAATCCCATCCAAGAAATATGTATTCTCATTAGGCGCACCTCCTCGAATAATGATATCATTTCTGAAACCCACGGAACCGGAAACACCCGGCAGCGACTGCACTACTTTTGAAACGTCAAAATTAGCACCGGGATATTTGGCAATCTCTGTAATACCAAGTGTTTGTACAGAGTTTACCACACCTGCCGGTTTGATATAGTTGCTTCGGATCACTACTTCCGCAAGTTCGTTGTACTGCGGTTCCAAATCAAAGTTTAATTCTACAGTGTTACCTGTTGTGACTGGAACATCAAATTTTGTTTCGCTTCTGTAACCGACGAAGCTTACCTCTACATTCCATGACTTGGTAGGGATATTGCTGATGCGATAAAAACCATTTGAGTCTGCAATCGCAATGAATTCACCGTTAACAATTTTGACAGTAGCACCTTCTAATGGCGAAAGTGTTCTTGCATCTCGCACAAACCCATTGATGGTACTGGTTGTTTGTGCAAAAATGCTAAACGGAGTAAAAAATAGCATAACAATTCCCAACAAAAACTTCATCTGTGCACTCATACCCCTGGACATTTTTAAAATGGATAATTTTTAGGAAAAAAATTGTTCGAGACATGGCTTGATGATGATGCCATGATAAAACATGAAAATCGGGCTTCTTCCACCTTTTCTGAACGTGTCCAGTAGAATTAAGCAAGCTATAAACAATAACCCGATTTAATTGTTGTAGGCCCATGACAAATTTCATTCTTATCTCGATCGGTTTTTTGCTTGCCAATCATGGCCATGAAACTTTACAGCTGCACGCGGATGCATCAGTGAAGGTAAAGGTAACTGGCGTTTCTGCTGAAAAGGGAGAAGTACTCGCTGCGCTATTTGCATCAAGCCAAGGTTTTCCCAACGATGCCTCTGCTGCCTATAAGGTAGCCCGTGCTTCTGCGGCGAATGGTACTGCCATGTTGGAATTCAGCGATGTACCACGAGGCACTTACGCCATCGCCTTATTTCATGATACCAACAATGACGGTGTATTGAATACCAACAGGCTGGGTATTCCCAAAGAAGGATATGGTGTGAGCAAGAACGTAAAAAATCTTTTCAGCGGGCCAAGCTACAAACAGTCTGTTTTTCAACATACTACCGAAACATCACTCACCATCATTATACGCTATTAAAACCATGCAGCAGCAATCTAAAAGAATTGTGGTTATCGGAAGTGGCTTCGGTGGTTTATCTGCTGCAATTCGTCTTGCAGCTAAAGGCCATGAAGTAACCATTTTTGAAAAATCTGACAAGCCTGGAGGCCGGGCCTATCAATATGAAATCAACGGATTCAAATTTGATGGAGGCCCCACTGTTATCACTGCACCGCATCAATACGATGAACTCTTTGAGCTGGCGGGAAAGAAGCGTGAAGATTATTTGACCTTGGTTCCGCTTGATCCATTTTACAGGATCTTTAATGGCAATGGAGATCATTTTGATTACTGGCGCAACCAACTACAAACAGAAGAGGAAATAAAAAAGTACAGTCCAGATGAGGTTGCTGGTTACCGAAAATTTATAAAAGGTGTAACTGACATTTTCAATTGGTTTCATCCGTTTACGGAAAAAAGCTTTACTACACTTTGGAGTTTCCTGCGCATCTTTCCGCATGTGCTTAAAACGGGCACATGGAGGAGTATGTATGGATTTGCTGCCCAATACATCAAACATGATTTCCTTAGAAAAGTAGCCTCCTTTCACCCCCTTGTTAATTGGCGGTAACCCTTTTGATACCCCTTCTATCTACGGACTCATTATTCAGTTTGAAAAGCAATGGGGCGTTCATTATTGTGTGGGTGGTACAGGAGCCATTATAAAAGCCTTGTGCAAACTGTTTGAAGAATGCGGCGGAACGATAAAGTTAAATGCAGAAGTAAAGCAAATCCTCATCGAGAACAAAAAGGCTAAAGGTATTGAATTAAAGGATGGTTCTGTGCATGAAGCTGATGAAGTAGTTTGTAATGGTGATGTAGCTTTTGCTTACAAAAATTATATACCGAAAAGGTTGTTGCCAAAACCAATGAATCTTTGGCTTAGCAATGTACAATACAGCAATTCATTGGTCGTGATTTATTTCGGTACAAAAAAGAAATACAACGACAGCAAACTATCGCATCATAATTTGATATTGGGCAATGATTACAACAAACTGATGCGTGATATTTTCCAGCGAAAAATTTTGCCCAGAGAATTAGGTTTGTACCTGCACATGCCTTCCCAAACTGATGATACCATCGCACCTGAAGGATGCGATTGTTTCTATGTATTGTCACTTGTGCCTAATCTTGATGGAAAAATTAACTGGAATGATTTGATGGATGAGTATGTCGATAAAGTACTCGGCTTTTTGGAGGAAAATTATCTGCCCGAATTGCGCGACAACATTATTGCCAAACATGCAGTGACCCCTTTGCATTTCCAAAATAATTTAAACAGTTATAAAGGTGCCGCCTTTTCCATCAAACCATCTATGATGCAGAGCGGTTATTTTCGTCCGCAGGTTAAATCATCATGGTTTGACAATTTATACTTTGTAGGTGCAGGTGTTCATCCAGGCGCAGGCGTACCTGCAGTACTGGCATCCGGTAAAATCGCAGCAGCAGCTATTGAACAATAAACAACTAACATGGCTTCATTTTTTCCTTTCGGTGTAGCACAGAATCAAAAGACGTACAGCTTGAGTGATGTGCCTGTTACAGGAACCATCCCTGATTGGCTTCAAGGCTCATACATTCGCAATGGTCCCGGTATGTTTCAACTACAAAACAAAAGATTAAATCATTGGTTTGATGCGATGGGGGCTTTGCACAAGTTTGATATTGCCAATGGCAAAGTAGCTTATCAGAATGTGATGATTGAATGTGAGTCGTACAAAAAAGTAACTGAAACAGGGGATATTCAATTTTCAGAATTTGCCACTGACCCGTGTAAATCTATTTTCAAAAAAGTGCAATCATACGTTTTTCCCACTTTGCCCAACATGACGGATAATCCCAAAGTGAATGTGGCAAAAATCGCAGGTAAGTTTATGGCACTGGGTGAAACACCAATGCAGGTAGAATTTGACCCGCATACCTTGAAAACGATTGGGGTGAGTGAGCCTGTGCCCGGAGGTTTTGCCTACAAAACAACTGCACATCCACATCTGGAAGATGAACATGCATATAATCTGGTCGTGAAATTTGGCATGCAGAGTTATTACAAGTTGTATGATGTGAGCAAGCCGGGAAGTAGCGCTATTGCAAGCGTGCCCGTTCAAAAACCAGCTTACTTGCATGGTTTTGGCATGAGTAAAAATTACTTCATCGTTGCCGCAGGACCTTTAACCGTTGTGCCGATTCAATTACTGTTCTGGAAACGACCCTATATTGAAAATCATCATTGGAATGCAAAAGAGGGTGCTGCTATTTACATTATTGAAAAAGCGAGCGGCAAACTCAAAGCAAAATTTACTACCGAAGCCTTCTTCAGTTTTCATCATGTAAATGCATGGGAAGAAGGTGAGGAACTCATCATGGACATCAATGCGTACGATGATGCGTCCATCATCAATCAGTACTACCTCAAAGAATTAGAAAAACCAGACGCAGTATTCCCCAAAGGCACCTTAAGGCGGTATCGTTTTAATCTGCGCACCAAAAAATACAATGCCGAAATCGTAAGCCATGCCTGTATTGAATTGCCCCGTATTGATTACAGCCGCTACAACACCAATGGTGCTTACAATTTTACTTATGGTGTAAGTATTCATCCCTCCCAACCCAAAGGTTTTACAACAGCATTGTAAAGATCAACAGTAAAACTGGTGATTCGTTTTACTGGCATGAAGAAGGTTGTTACCCTGGCGAACCTTTCTTTCAACCTTCACCACAAAGCAAAAATGATGAAGATGGGATATTGATTTCAATTGTATTGGATGCGGAGAAACAACATTCATTCTGTTGATGCTGGATGCTATTACGATGCAGGAAATCGCCAGGGCGGTGCTACCAGAGCCGGTAGTGTATGGTTTTCATGGCGAGTTTTTTGAGTAGAAGGAGATTGCTTGTGTTTCCCAAAAGCCCCGCCGCCCCCCCCCCGGGTGGCCGAGACACCCCCACTCCATTGGGGGGCGGCGGCCCGCCCCGCGGCCCGGGCGGCGGGCCCCCGGGCGGCGGGGGGGTCCCGCGGGCCTTGCGGCGGGGGGCTGGGAGTCTAAAATGTATCAAAGGTGTCAAAATGGATTGATTCCATTTAAGCTCTAATTCACCTAAAGTTCTTTTCCATTTGCATCCACAAAACATATTTACTGCTCAGGCTTTCACAAAATTCTTCCCTGTTTCCGGTTGGCTCAATATAATTCCCCTCCAACCCATTTTAAAGTCCATCAGCGTCTTATGGTCTTGTTTCAATTGAATGGTTGCATCCCATTCGGACAGAGTTGTCCGGGAAGATCGGCTAAAATATTTCCATAAAATTTGGGATAGGAGTCCCAAATGAATATTGTCTTTTAAGATCGAAATTTCTTGAATGCACGGTATTGTCCCTTTTTAAGTCGGCTGTTGAACTGGGTTGGACATATCTGCGTTTTCAAGTGAGGATGATTACATTCACTAACGCTTGGCACATTATTTCCGCATAAATCGCCGTGTAGCGATTCTTCCATTGTTCATCATGCTCAGGAAATAATTCCCTGCGGGCAAATTCCCCAACTCAATGGATTCCAGATTGAGGCTTTGTGCGGGCAATACAATCCGGCGCTGCACCACTCTTCTGCCAAAAGCATCACTGATCCAAATGAGGCCATCGATGGCTTCCTCGGCACGAATGCGCACATTCACCTGATCTTCCACCAGGGTAGGGAAAACGACCATCTCGCTCACGCCTGGCGTCAGGTCGGACGTACCCGTTACAACACCCCTGGTCAGGGTAACCGAAGCCGTAGGGCTGGCATTGATCAAGCTGCCGTCGGATGCTTTTACCCGATGGTACAGGGTGATGGAGCCTCCCGATGGAATACCTACACTGGCCAACAGCGTATCGATGGCGCCATAAGTCAAGGAAATTGACAAGGCATCGGCTACGTTGCGGCGGAAAGCCACCAAAGCAAAAGCAGGATCTGCGGCAAGTTCCCAAATGTAAGCCAATTGATTTTTGTCGGTTCCTGCATCCCATTTTGGTTCCAACAAGGTCGACGATTTGCCTTCCAGCGTAAGGGTTGCCCCACTGGCGGGGAAACTGATGTTGCCCGCGATGGGGAAACGATTGATTTCTGGCAAAATTTGGCCGCGTACTTCTCCGCTGCGCGAAAACGTGCTGTGTACATTGGCATACAAGCCACCTGCATACAGCGCGGTAAGCTGATCAGCAGTCAAGTCGTATTTGTTGTCGGCTGCCGCGTAGGTTCCTCCCAATTGGTTTTCATCAAGGGTTGGTTTGAGCGGAATGATGACAGGACCATTTTTGCCAACAGTATTGCTGTGGATGTGCGAGCCTACTTCCGCGGCGTAGGTTCCGCGCAAGCCGGCAAAACGCCCGGTCACCGTCAACTGACTGCCCGATAACTCCAGCTTAAGCGCTCCACTACCCGTAGAGGTAACTGGTTGTACTTCATTTTCACCCAATAAAGTAGCAGTAAAATAAGCGGTAGCCAAAGGCAAAAATTGACCCCGAATCTCACCTCCTCTGAAAGCGCTGGTATGGACGTTGGCATAATGCAAACGATTGCGCAACGAATCGATGTACCCAGCGGTCATGGTGAAACTATTGTCTGCAGCCGTAAAGACCCCGGAACGGTTGTTGGCCAAAATGCTTGCTTTTAACTCCTTTACGATTGAGCCATTCGAACCCGCAATCCCCCGGTGGATGTGTGATCCGCCCGCTACGTCCGCCGCAAAATCGGCACTCAGTACGGCAAAAGCACCCGTGACAATCCCGGTACCACCATTGACTTCAAGGACGGTCATGCCCGCAGCGCTGGTATTTACGGCTGGCCCTTCGCTGGCACCAGAGAGTGGCGCGACAAAATAAGTTGTGGCTTCGTGCAGCAATTGGCTGCGCAATTCTCCCGAACGCTGGTTGGCAGAATGTACATTGACGTACAATTGACGCCCTCTGAGTTGCGCGACCTGATCAGCAGTAAGGGTGAAGGTATTGTTTTTGGCTTCGAATTTTCCACCCAATGAATTGGCGTCAATGGTGGTTGTCAACGGAAATTGAATCCCACCCGAAGCACCAGCGTATCCCAAATGAATGTGTGCACCACCAGCAACATCGGTGGCCAGGGCGCTGCTCAGGTTTCTGAATGAGCCGGAAACCACCAATTCGGTACCGATCAGTTCAGCCTTGACGGCACCGGAACCCCGCGAAATGGCCTCTGGAACTTCAAAAATGCCGGAGAGGTAAGCCGAAAAATTGACATGCTTTTCGGGTAAAAGTTGGCCGCGCAATTCTCCACTGGGATAAAGCAAGGAATGGACGTTAAAATAAGTCCCCCGGCTCAACATTCTTTGCACCTCAACACCGCCAATGTTCAATGCATTAGCCGCTGCGTCAAGCGTCCCCGAACGATTATTGGCCGTGGGGGTAAACGTTACCCCTCTGATGATGCCTCCGTTTTCGCCCGCAAGGCCACGGTGAATGTGTGCGCCGCCTCCAACGTTGACCGCTACATCCCCTTCCAGGTTGTTGAACGCCCCGGATACGATGATGTTGGCCGTATCCACGATTTCAACAATGACCAGGCCACTTGCCAAGGTGGTGACGGAAGGGTTTTCGTTGCTCCCCGAAAGGTGCCCCCGGAAAACTGCTCGGGTACTATTGCTGACCACTTGTCCCCGAATTTCGCCAGATCTGGATTTTTGAGAATGGACATTGGCGTACAAACGACGGCTTTTAGGGCCGTTAATTGATCCGCAGTAAGGGTGAAGGTGTTGTTTTGGGCTTCAAAAATCCCTCCTTTCAAATCGGCATTAGCAGTAGCCTTCAAGGGGATTTGAATGCCCCCATTTTGGCCAGCGTAGCCCAGATGAAGGTGTGCTCCACCGGATACATCCGCCGCAAAATCGCCTTCCAGTCTGGCGAACGAGCCACTCAACACGATGTCATTGCCCCGCAGTTCAATGGCTACGGCGCCACTTGCTTGCGTCATGACCACCGGGTTCTCATAACTGCCCATCAGGTTGGCAGCATAATAGGCCTCGGCATTGCGCAACAATTGTCCGCGAATTTCGCCAGAGGGATATTTACGCGAGTGAACGTTAACGTACAACTGACGATTGTTTAATGCCGTCAACTGCGCAGTAGTCAGTTTGAATCTATTTTTTGCCGGATCAAAACTCCCGGAAAAAGGGTTAACACCCTGAGTGGTTACCAAGCCTATTTGGATGCCTCCATTTTGCCCGGCGTACCCCAGGTGCAGGTGCGCTCCACCAGATACATTAACAGCTAAACTATCTGTCAATCCAGAAAAAGCCCCACTGACCACGAGTGAATCACCGATCAACCTTGCGGTAACCTGTCCGTTGGCCAGGGTTGGAATTGGGTTGGTTTCTCCGCGGCCAGTTAAAGTAGCTTGAAAAACAACGGTGTCCACCACGACCACGGGTGCGGTATAGGTAATCACGAGCGCCGGAGTACCACTGCCACTGGTGCGCGAATTTAAACGCACTGCTGAGCCAGCGGCACTTTCGTCACCAATGAGGATCCAGCCAAAATTGCTGGCTTTCCCCGCAATCCAGTCTTGTACATCCTTGACCATATTGGAGCCCGTCCAGGTGGAAACGCTACCCGCATTTACATTGGCCGCAGCACTGGATGAAGCGACAAAATCTCCTCCCGGAGTGGTCCACGATTTGGTATTGAAGGTGCTAAAAGCCCAGGTTGCATCATTGGTGCCTGGGCTGGCGCCTCCACCTTCTTCTCCACTTGCGTCAGAATTGCCTTCACCCCAGGTGGTGGTAACCCGATGGGCGGCGATGTTCGTACCTGATGCTTTGGATCCGGTAAGTTGTAGTTTTACATCGGTTATGATCGCATTGTCTGGAATGGATTCAAGTTCAAATTGTACGAGCGCCCGGCGGATGCCGTTGACCGTAGCCTCGGTTTTACCAACAAAAAGGTAGCTGCCCGCGCCGTTGCTCTTACTACCTTCGCTGAAAATGGTGTTGTCCTTACTTGCCGCAAGGGTAAGGGTTGTGGATTGAGCATGAATATTGTTCTTGCCCAACAATCCTACCACCACCAGGAATAAAATACGGGTGTACATGTTTTTCATAAAATGTAGCTTGTTTATACCGTGTAATGGGATATGAAGGTTTCGGTTCAAAAGATATTAAACCATGTTATCCCCATACAGCACTTAGGCAAGGCGGGTTGCTTCATGTAAAATTATTCTATTCTTTAAGCTGATATTTTTATCCCTCCTACCCAGGTCTCGATAACTTTAAGGTCAGTCAAGGCAGCTGCTTTTACCTGGAAAGGATTTTGATCCAAAACAATAAAATCTGCCCATTTCCCCGGACTTAAATCTCCGTTGGTTTCTTCGGAACCAGTCACTTGTGCTGCACCGAGGGTGTAAGCATGAAGTGCTTCCGCAAGGTCAATTCGCTCTTCACCCGCAATGAGTTCCCCTTGCACATCCACCCTTTCGATGGCATTGCGTATACCCATCAAGGGGTTGAAATCACTGACCACCGGAGCATCAGATGAAAAGGCCAAACGTACGCCCGCGTCCAATACACTCCGGTAGGGGTAAACGCGCTGAAGGTAAACGTCGGGAAGGTATTTGCGGAAATTAGGCCCCAATTCATACAAAAAGATGGGTTGTGAAACACAACTTACATTCAAGTCCCGCATCAGCTGCAAATGATCCTTGGAAGGCAAACCGAGGTGCTCAATGCGGTGTGATAGAGCTTGCGCTTTATGTCGATCAAGTTGGGCATAAATCCTCAAGACCTGTTCAATCGCTGCATCACCAATGGCATGCGTAGCCATGCGCAATCCGGCAGCTTGTGCGCTACGCGCCAAATCAAGGAAAAAATCATCGGCCAGGCGCAACATTCCCCGTTCCTTGCCTCCCCGGTAAGGCGCAAACAGCGCTGCGGTTTTTCCGCTAAGCCCCCCATCGGCAAAAAGTTTGACGGTATCGACGTTCAAAAAATCGGAATGATAGGGTTCCGGGAGTGGTAAGGCGGTATTGCCTCCATCCGGCACCAAAATCGGAATGGCGTTGATGCGGATTTTCAACTCGCCTGCGGTATCCAGGGCTTTGTACACAGCCAACAAATCGGGCATCACCGCCGGATCCGTTGCCGAAGTGATGCCTTTGTGCAAGAGGGCATCCTGTGCCGCCAAAATCATCTCACGGTAAGCAGCAGGGTTGGGCGGAGGAATCAGTCGGGTGACCATGCCCAGCGCCGTTTCCGTCAATACACCAGATGGATTTCCCATGGCATCTAGCCTGACTTCACCACCCGGTGGCGGGCTGAGGTTAGGCAACAAATCTAAGGCCACTGAGTTGACCACCCCGATATGCGCACAAGTACGGATGACGTAACAAGGCCGATCTGGTACAGCCTGATCCAGATCATATCGATCGGGCATGCGGCCTTCCGCCATCAGG
The DNA here is from genome assembly GCF_016718685.1 of Haliscomenobacter sp. Taxonomy (GTDB): domain Bacteria; phylum Bacteroidota; class Bacteroidia; order Chitinophagales; family Saprospiraceae; genus Haliscomenobacter. The sequence goes on from NZ_JADKCX010000024.1 coordinate 21,464, forward strand.
GCTTCGTTGAATCCACGAGCTAAAATCCAGGGTCTCTGAGGGTTTTGCGCAGCAAAATCCCTAAGGCGATCCTGCATTTCCGCAATGCTGCGCACCCCGCGTAGATCGAGCAGGTACGTCAACAAATCGCCTACTTTCCAGATGTGGATGTGCGGGTCTTGAAACCCTGGGAAAAGGCTTTTGCCTTGCAGGTCATAATGTGTTACACCTGGGCCTGCTTGGGTCAGCAATGTTTCCAAAAACCCGGTCCCCGCTACTTTCCCTGCTTTGATCCAAAGTGCCTCAACCGTGCTTTCGGTGGCAGTTGGGTGGATATTACCATTGTAGAAAATGTAGTTCATTGGCAGCAGTAATTAATTGATATCCGACAGGAATTCAGCGCGAGAACAGCTGTTCATGTTAAGAATCGCTAGATTATCCTAAAAGTCCCCGTTTTTCATGCGCCCGCCGAATCGCGTCCTCCAGCACCAACAAGCCTCGGCCAATTGATTGCGGGTGATGACCAGCGGTGGCAACAAACGGATGCAGTTGGAATACAAACCAGCACGAATGAGCAGGATACCATGGGCAGTTGCGTCTTTGATGATTTCCAGGGTCAACTCAGGGTCGGGAGTTTTGCTGTGACGGTCTTTGACAAACTCCACCAAACGCATCGCTCCCAACCCCCGCACATCGCCCACGAGCGGATATTTCTTTTTCCAGGACTCCAGGGTTCGGCGCATCTGCTCCCCTACCCTCTCCGTTTTTTGCTGAAACCCACTGCTGATGATGGTTTTGACCGCCTCAATGGCCGCTACACAAGCAACGGGCTGCCGCCGTAGGTTCCCCTATGCCGCCGGGGTGGGGTGAATCCATGATTTCCGCTTTGCCAATCAGGGCAGCAATGGGCATGCCCGCGCCCATACTTTTAGCCGTAGTGATCATATCCGGGGTGACTCCGGCGTGCTCACAGGCCCAAAGTTTCCCGCACGCCCCATGCCACATTGGATTTCATCAAAATCAACACGATGCCATGCTGGTCGGCTACGTCCCGTAGTTTTTGCAAAAAAGGCGCTGGAACCGGAATAAAGCCCCCTTCGCCCAAGACGGGTTCGATGAGAATGGCGGCTACCGCGCTGGGATCCACTTGCGAGATCAGGGCTTCGTCAATGCGTGCGATGCAATAATCAAGGTATTTCTGGGCGCTCATGCCTTCGGGAACGCGGTACATATTGGGCGCAGGCAAGCGGTAAATGTCGCTGACCATAGAGCCAAAACCTTTTTTGAACAGGTTGTATTTACTGGTCAAACTCAGGGTGAGGTGGGTGCGCCCGTGGTACGCGCCTTCAAACACAATGACCGCTGGCCGCTGGGTGTAGTACTTGGCAATGTTGATGGCATTTTCCACCGCTTCGGAACCTGAATTACAGAGCAAGGTTTTTTTTGCAAAATCCCCTGGCGCGATGCGGTTGAGCAACTCCGCCAACTGGATCGGTGCCTCCATCGTGGTAACAATTTGGCAGGTGTGGATGAACTTGTCCAATTGCCGCTTCACTGCATTGACCACATTGCTGGGTGAGTGGCCCACATTGATCATGCCGATGCCTCCGGCAAAGTCGAGCAGGGTGTTTCCATCCACATCTTTGATCACGGCACCTCGTGCTGAGTCGACCACTACATCGGTTGATCGGGCTGCCCCAGCGGGCAGGGCTGCTACTCTGCGGGCGAGTACTTCCTGGCTTTTGGGGCCGGGAATGGCGGTCAACAGCTGGATGCTATTTTTGGTTTTGGTTTCCATATCTTCTAAATTTGATTTGATCAACACAAATGGCAATTCACCACGAGATTCACGGATTTACACCACAGATTCCAATAAACACGATTTTATACAGCTGTCGTGAAAATCTTGCGAATCTTGGTGAAATTAAACTAACCCCCAGGCAAATCACACTTCTTTTTCTACCGCCAAAATCATCAACACCCCCCCATTGCCACATTGGGGGTCATCGAGATAATGGTGAATCAAGCGTTGGGGTTCAGCACCCATGCGCATTTGAGTACCCACGGTGGGGTCATATATTTTTCCCGCCAGCAATTGTTGGTAATACGCATCCAGGCTCATTTCAGGAGCGTAATTGGCATAGCCATTGGGCATTCCTACGATGATCTGCCCTTTGAGTCCAAGCTGTCGGCAAATCTCCTGGCGGGCGCGGTACAGCTGCCGCGCCAAGCCCCGACCCCGATAATCGGGATGAACCCCCATGTCCATGCCATAGAGCCAATCGCCCTCTGGCTCGTGGGTATTCAGCCACAAGTTATCCGACACCTCCAAAAAAGTATGGTCTTCCAAGCTGAAGTGGTAGCGGATCGAACTGGTCATGCCGATCACTTTTTCGCCATCCAATACCACCAATTGCCCGGCTGGAAAAACCTCCAGGTGGTGCAGATAATGGCGTTCAGCCATGCGCTCTGCTTCGGCGAGGCTTGGAAAAACGATGCGTTGCAAGGCATCCAAAGCCACGGCGTGCTGCGCTTCGGTTTGCTGGATGATCAAGCCCTGATCCAATATTTTTTTATACACCTTTCTAGCTTTAAAGGTCACCGATACTGATCAATTTTTTTTCCAGATACTCGTGTAAACCTTCTTCGCCACATTCGTAACCCAGGCCACTTTGTTTCCAGCCGCCAAAGGGGGCTTCGGTGGCGTGCGCGGCCCATTCGTTGATGCCGACAATGCCAAATTCGAGGGCTTCTGACACTTTGATGGAAGTACGTAAGTCGTTGGTCCAAAGGTAGCTGGCCAAGCCGTATTCGGTGTCGTTGGCCAGGGAAATGGCCTCTTCCGTGCTGGCAAATGGGGTGATGCCCATCACCGGACCAAATACTTCTTTGCGGAAAATGTCCTGCTCCGGTGTGACATCCGAGAGTACCGTAGGGCTATAAAAAAAGCCTTTATCAAACTGCGTGGGACGATTTCCGCCAGTGCTCAGTTTAGCTCCCTGGGCGATGCTGTTTTGTACAACTTGCTCCACTTGTTCGCGTTGACGGGCATTGATCAGGGGGCCAATTTGGGTATTCGCATCCTGACCATCGCCCAGTTTCAATTGCGCCATATGCGCGCTGACACGTTCGACAAAATCAGCGTAAATATCCTGGTGTACCAAAAAGCGCTGCGGCGACACACAAACTTGGCCACAATTGCGGGATTTGGCCAGAGCCGCGCTTTTGGCCACCGCTTCAAGATTTACATCGGGAAAAATCAAACAGGGTGCATTGCCACCCAATTCCAAAGAGAGTTTGGTATTGGTGCGGGAGGCGCCTTCCAGCAGAAGTTTGCCTACCCGGGTACTGCCTACAAAGTGGATTTTGCGCACTTCAGGACGCGCCAACATCGTTTCGCCTATTTCGGTGGCATTGCCCAGTAACAGATTTGCTACACCAGCCGGGATGCCCGCCGCTACCAGCAATTCCATCAAGGCCATGGCCGTGAGGGGGGTGTATTCGCTGGGTTTGGCCACAATGGTACAGCCAGCGGCCAGGGCAGCCGCCCATACCCGACAGAGGTTCCAAACCGGAAAATTCCAGGCAGTGATGATGCCCACCACCCCAATGGGTTGGGCAATGACCGACATCCGTTTGTTGTTGCGACTAGCGGGAATGACCCGCCCATAATTGCGTTTGGCTTCTTCGGCGTACCACTCAAAAAACTGAGCAGCGACCACCCATTCGCCGACGGCCTCGGCCATGGGTTTTCCCGCTTCGGACACCGTGATCTGCGCCAGTTCTTTGCTGCGTGTGCGCATCAGGTCTGCCACTTTTTTCAGGATGTCGGCGCGTTGCCACGCGTTGGTATTTTTCCAAACAGGAAAAGCGGCCTGGGCGACATCAACTGCTAGCTGGGCATCGGCAGTGCCACCAAAAGGCACACTGGTTATGACGGCTTCCGTAGCGGGGTTGACGACGGGCCAGGTGTCGCCAGAGAGGGCGTCGAGCCAGGTGCCGTTGATGTGGTTTTTATTCATAAGTTGAAAAGTTTAGGGTTGAAAAGTTGAAGAGAAGTTGAAAGTTGTTGGGTTGGAAAGACCAAAACTACATTGCTTCTTTGGGGGTTCTAAATAACCAAGAATTAAACCTCAAATACTGCATTACCAAACCTCAACACCCCAACTTTAAACTTTTCAACAATTTCAGCAGCTCTTCCCGCATGATCTCCAACCCCTTTTTCAACATCGGCTGGCTGATCACCAAAGGACAAAGTACTCGAATCACGTTGCCGTACACCCCCGCACTGATCAAAAACAGGCCACGCGCCGCACAAGCCGTTACCAGGTTTTTGGTCAATTCCGGGTCGGGTAAATTGGGGTTTTGGTTTTTGACCAATTCGATGGCGACCATTGCCCCGAGTCCACGAACCTCGCCGATGGCAGGGCATTCTTTTTTCAGTTTGTTGAAAAAATTCAGAAGGGTTTTGCCCACTTGTTCGCCCTTGCGGTTGATGTCGATTTGTTGCATGTATTCGATCGAAGCTAGTGCTCCAGCGCAGGCTACTGGGTTCCCGGCATAGGTGCCGCCAAGTGTGCCGGGCAGGGCTTTGTCCATCACCTCGGCTTTGCCCATTACGGCGGCGATCGGGATACCCGAACCCATTGACTTGGCCCAGGTGGAAATATCGGGGATGACGCCATAGTGCTCGTAAGCAGCCCATTTTCCAGTACGGCCAAAGCCGGATTGTACCTCGTCCAAAATCAGGAGGATGCCATGTTGTTTGCAGATTTCGTGCAAGCCTTGCAGGTACCGCGGAGGCACGATATAAAAGCCTCCCTCACCTTGTACGGGTTCGAGGATGACTGCGGCTACATTGTCAGGCGCAACCACGGTGCTCAGGTATTTTTTGAAATTCTCCAGTTCCTGCTCCACAAAAGCATCGAATGCCTGACCATGTCCATTGTGGTAATAATCGGGGAAGGGCAAGCGGTATATTTCGGGAGCAAAAGGGCCGCATCCCGTTTTGTAACTCACCTTGGAAGTTAAACTCATGCCCATGAGTGTACGCCCGTGAAAACCTCCGGTATAGCAGATGATGCCCTGACGACCTGTGGCCTGGCGGGCAATTTTTACGGCGTTTTCCACCGCTTCGGCACCCGTGCTGACAAACATTACTTTGGTTGCTTCGCCATGGGGCAAAATTTCGACCAGCTTTTCTGCCAACAGTACATAAGGCTCGTGGGTGAGCACGTTAAAAAAAGTATGCATCAGGGTCTGCGCCTGTTTAGCGATGGCCCGGCTGACGGGTGTGGGGCAATGCCCAGCATTGAGCACGCCGATGCCGCCGCTAAAATCGATGTACTCCACTCCCTCGGCATCGTAAAATACGGCTCCTTTGGCGGAAGCGGCGTTGAGCGTGGAAGTGGTGTACATGGCCTTTGGCAGCACGCGGTTGCGGCGCTCCATCAATTCTTTGGATGTCATGCTTTGAACTTTTCCAACACGATCGTACTTTTAAATTTACAGATTAAACAGGTTTTTCGCAGATTTTACACAGATTTTTTCTGTGTAAAATCCGTGATTTCATCTGCGTGAACTCTGTGTGAACTAAAAATATTCAGCAGTGTATATTTCCTTTCTGTTAATTGACATAATGGGTTTTCACCGTACAGAATTCCTTGATGCCTGCTTCCGCAAGTTCCCGACCATAACCCGATTTTTTTCACCCCCCCAATCGGCAAACGGGAATCAGAACGTACCACGGCATTGACAAAAACACTACCTACTTCCAATTGGCAAGCGAGCGTTTTGGCTTTGTCCAGGTCTTGTGTCCAAATGGCTGCACTAAGCCCGTAGCGGGAAAGATTGGCCAAATGGATGGCTTCTTGTTCTGAGCTAAACGAAGTGATGGTCGCCAAAGGGCCAAAGGTCTCTTCCCGAAAAGCTACCGAATCGGGACTGACATTATCGAGCAGGGTGGGTGCAAAATTGCAGCCCTCGCGCACACCACCGCAGAGCAGCGTCGCGCCTTGAGCCAAGGCCTTTTGCAATTGGCGTTCCAAACCCTCGGCTAAATCCAGCCGAGCCAGAGGTCCCAATTTGGTTGCTGGATCAAGCGGATCACCTTGTTTGAGGGCTTGAATCAAGTGCAATACTTTATCGGTGAAAGCGGCTTTTACGTCCTGATGCACCAAAAACGTTTGGCGGCAATGCAGACCTGTCCGGCGTTCATCATGCGCGACTGTACGGCAGCAGCAGCGGCTTTATCCAAATCAGCATCGGGCAGCACAATCAGCGCATCGCTACCGCCAAGTTCCAATACCGATTTTTTGAGGTGACTTCCTGCCAGTGCTGCCACCGAAGCACCCGCCCGTTCACTGCCCGTAAGGGTGACCATGCCCACCCGGTCATCGGCTACCAGGCCTTGCACGGCATCCACATCGGCAATGAGCGCCTGGAATACGCCTTCGGGGAAACCGGCAGCACGGAATGCGGTTTCGATGGCCAAGGCGCAACCAAAAACATTGGGGGCGTGCTTGAGCAGCGTGACATTACCCGCCATCAGTGCCGGCACTCCGTAGCGAAAAACTTGCCAAAAGGGGAAATTCCAAGGCATGATGGCCAGGATGATGCCGATGGGTTCGTAGCTGACTCCGCTGTAATAAGTGGCATCGGTGGGAATGGCTTCATCCTGCAAGAGGGCTTCGGCGTGTTGGGCGTAGTAAGTGCATTGACCGGCGCATTTTTCAATTTCGCCGAGTGATTCGGGCAGTATTTTGCCCATTTCCTCAGTCATCAGCAGGGCGAGTTCGGCTTTGTGCTCGCGCAGGTACTGCGCCAGCTGCTCAAAACAGCTTGCTCTTTCCGCAAAACTTCGAGCGGCCCATTCGCGTTGGGCGATTTCGGCCCATTCCAGTTTGACTTCGAGTTGGACTGCGCTGGCTTCCATGTATTCACCGACGATTTCCTGGGTGTAGGGGTTGAGAGACTTGAAGAATTTTGGCATGATGTTGTTTACCTTTTCCCACTCCCACGACTAAAGTCATGGGTTAGGTTATGTGTGGCCTCCCACGACTGAAGTCGTGGGTTGGCGAGGTTTGTTTAAAATTTATGTATTCATTCTGTTTGTACAATTTTGCAAGCTGGCGCCCCACACCCTAACTCACACTCACACCCACATCCGATCTCCCCGATCTACCCCATTTATAGACTTTCAGGTACATGTTGATTTCGTATTTGCGCACGTGGCTGATTTTGTCCATTTGGTTGCGCAAAATTTCCATCAAGTGGGTATTGTCACGGCACATGACGTTGATTTCCAATTGAAAATCACCGGTACGGAGCGCGAGAAAGCTGACCTCGGGCAGCTCCAGCAGTTCCTGTGCCACCCTTTCCACATTGGCCACGGTATCCACTTGCACTTGAATGGCGGCGTAGGCGTTGAGTCCTACCCTTTCCGGTTCTACCCGGCCAACAATGGTGAGGATGCCACAATCAACGAGGTTCATGTAGCGCTTGCTGATGGTGCTTACCGCCATCCCCATTTCTTTGGCCAGGTCAGAAAAAGATTTTCGACCATCTGCTTGCAAGGATTGCAAAATGATCTGGTCAATTTCGTCTGGTTGGTAATGATTTGAATTGGTGTTTTCCAATGTGGGTTGTATTATTGGAGTAAAAATATACAATCCTGTGAAAGGAGTGTGATCATGGAGAAAAAATTTTGATTTCACTGGTCGAAAATCGAATTTTTTTTGAACACCTTGCGCTTTTAAGCAAAATATCGCCTATGTCTACCCTCTGGTTGTTCAGTTTATTGTTTGGCAGTGTCGGATTTATCGTGTGGTGTACGGCGCGTTGGCGCATGAATCCCTTTTTGGTGTTGTTTCTTACCGCTTTGTTGTTGGGCCTCATTTCGGGGATGCCTTTGGACAAAATTGTAGATACGCTGAAGGATGGATTTGGCGAAACCATGAAAAAAATTGGCTTGGTCATCATTCTCGGCACAGTGCTGGGGGTGATGCTGGAGCGCAGTGGTGCGACTTTGCGGATGGCCAATTTTATACTCGGCCTGGTGGGGGAAAAACGAGCCCCCGCAGCCCTGTCCATCACGGGTTTTTTGGTGGGGCTACCGATCTTTTGTGATTCGGGATTCATCATCCTCAATGGGCTCAAACAATCCCTGGTGCGGCGCACTACCTTTGGCATGCCCTTGATGACTTTGTGTTTGGCAACCTCTTTGTACGGGGTGCATTGCCTGGTGCCCCCTCATCCAGGCATTGCTGCAGCGGGGGCTACGTTGGGGGCAGATTTGGGGATGGTCATGCTGTTGGGCATCGCGATTTCTATTCCATTGACGGCCTTGGGTTACTTCTGGGCACTACGATTTGGCCCCAAAGCAGCAGATGACTCCGTTCCAAGAGAGGAAGAAAATCCAGTCGATCCGGGCCCCTTACCCTCCAGCTGGCGCTCCTTTTTTCCGGTGTTGTTGCCCATTTTTTTAATCGGACTAAAGTCGGTCGCGCTTCTGGAAGTAGCGCCCGAAGCCGAGAAGAGTGCGGGGTTGAAAATGCTGAGTTTGGTGGGTGATCCGGTGATCGCCTTACTTTGTGCCATTGGATTGGCAGTCATTTTATTGTCTACGCGCGAGAACCACAAGTCCATCCAAAAATGGTTTGGCGAAGGCGTAGAGAAGGCTGGCCCCATCTTGGCCATCATTGCCGGAGGTGGCACTTTTGGGGCCATGCTCAAAGCGGCAGACCTGAGTGGCGCGCTGGCCGAAAGCATTTCCTCCTGGCAACTGGGTTTGTTTTTTCCCTTCTTGTTGGCGCTGGTGCTCAAAACGGCGCAAGGTTCTTCAACGGTTGCGGTGATAACCGCCGCGACGATTGTCGCTCCGGCGCTGTCGAGTTTGGGTTTGGATAACGAATGGGAACGGGTTTTGGCAGTGTTGTCCCTGGGCGCAGGTTCGATGGTGGTTTCACACGCCAATGACGCGTATTTCTGGGTGATTTCAACTTTTTCAAACGTGCGCTCGGATGTAATGTTCAAGTTGTATACGCCAGTGACGGCGTTGATGGGAATAGCGGCGCAGTTGATGATTTGGGGTTTAAGCCTGATGTTTTGAGTTTGTGAATGGTGCAGAGTAAAGCATCGAGTTCATTGTGAAAAAATGATCAATTTTATGCTATTCAATACATGTTACATGAACAAGTTAACCCTGATTGTTTTTTCCCTTCTGTGTTTCTCCGCGCTACGGGCGCAAAAACCCATCCTCCCCAGTGATCAATCCGAATGGTGGAAACGCAACAACCTGCGGCTCATTCAAATGAACCTCCCCGACTACGAGGCGGCCACGATTGATGCCGATACCATTGTCAAAGATTTGCTTGATTTTTCGGCCAACACCCTGATCATCAATGCGGGCGGCATCATGGCTTTTTATGAAAGCAAGCTGGATTTTCATTACCTCAACCCTTACATGAAGCCCGGAGAATTGGGCAAAATTGTAAGCCGTTGCCACGAGCAGGGCATCCGGGTGATCGTAAGGTTCGACTTTAGCCGGGCAGATGAAAGCATTTTCCAAAAACATCCCGACTGGTTTTACCTCTCCCCTGCTGGCAAAAGAATCGTCAATACGGATAAATATGTGGTCAGCAGTAATGCACCGTATGTACAGGAGAAGGCATTTGAAATTGTAGCCGAGGTCCTCGACAAATATGACGTAGACGGCATTTTCCTCAATATGCCCGGCTATCAAACCCGCAATTCCTATGAAAACACCTACGAGGGCATCGACCAAAACCCTTATGATAAAGCCGCCTTCAAAAAATGGAGTGGAGGGTTGGAACTGCCACTGAAAGAGGACAAAAACGACCCCATTTTCCGGAAATACGAAGATTTTAAAAAAGAAAGCATCAGCCTATGGTCAAAAAAGCTACACGAAACCGTGAAGGGGCGCAAAAAGAAAGTGGCCATTTGTACCTACCTCGAAGACTACGTGGACATCATCCGCCACGAAAGCCAGACCCACGGCCTCCCCTACTGGCCTTATACGGGCAGCGACAATAGCAACCATATTGAACAAACTTTTCCCGACAAGATTGTCAGCAACGCCAGCATTCAGCAGATCTCTTTCCGCAGTCGCTACAATGCGGCGGAACCAGAAGAAGTAGCTATCCGTTTGTGGGAAAACCTGGCCAACGGCTCGGGAACCGACGTGAGCCTGATGGGCGATCTACGGGGTTATGAAGATGAGCGGAATTTTACCGTGATGAAAAAAATCTACGGTTTCCAGAAAAAATGGGCGCCTTATTTTGGCAAGTACGAATCAGTGGCCAAAATTGCGGTCATCGCTCCGGGTTATTGGCCGAGTGGGCTGCCCATGGAAGAGTACCGGGGCATCCAGCTGATGTTGAAAGAGGCACACATTCCTTTTGACATCATTCAGGACAATCACCTCGCCAGGCTTCAGGAAAAACTCAAAAAATACAAGGTGTTGATCCTGCCGGACATCCAATACCTGTCGGCTAAAGATTTGCAGGCGCTGCAAGAACTCTCCAAGGCGGGCGTTCAGTTGATGGCCACCAACCGCAGCCTGTTTGATGCCCCAAATGAGTTGAAAAGCCTGTTTGGAGCCCGCATTGAAAAAGACGTAAACGACGGCGATGGCAATTACCTGCGCCCAGACAACCAACAGATTTTCACCCATTTTGCCGGGCAAAGTATGGTTCACTTCAAGTACAATCTGGGTTTGTATCATTTTGAAAAAAACGTCCAGGTTTTACTCCCGATCCTGGATAAAGGTCGTCCAGGCCCGCCGGAGTTGATCGGAGGTCATGGTCCCATCAACTTTTATGCCGCAGGAATTCATCAGACTGGCAATAGCAGCAATGCCCTGATGCCCCTAAATATTGGCCGCATCTATTACCAAACGGGCTACGAACAACACAAATTTTTATTTCTGGATCTACTAAAACACCTCTACCCCGCTGTCGATCAACAGCTCATCAGCAAGGCTCATCCGCGGGTAGAGATGATCCTGAATGAATACATGCCGAACACCGCTGCGATAAACATCGCCACTCCGTTCCGTTCGGCGGGACATATCTTGCACCTAATCAATCTGACTGGCTTTAGTGGAAATACTTATTTCGAGCCCCTGCCCATACTCGATACCGAAGTGAAAATTCAACTGGATTATCGCCCCCGCAAAGTGTGGAGCCTCAGTACGGAAAAGACCTTACCTTTTGTATACCAGAGCGGCTACGTCAGCTTTAAAATTGCTCGCCTAAGCGATTATGAAGGAATCGTTTTGGAGCGGTGAGTAGGGGAGGTTGAGAAAGTTGAGGCTGCCGCCAGCGACAGGGAGGACATCTGCGATTTATTGCTTATTTAAAAGAAATAAATTGTGGTGTCGCTTTGGTTTGTCGCTTGCGGTAGCCTCAACTTTCTCAACTTCTCAACCTTCTCAACTTTTTAATCCGTCAATTTCAACACGTCCAAAAATGCCTTCTGCGGCACTTCAACACTACCAATTTGACGCATCTTTTTCTTGCCTTCTTTCTGCTTTTCGAGCAGTTTGCGCTTACGCGAGATGTCCCCACCATAACACTTGGCTGTTACGTCTTTGCGCAGGGCGGAGATGGTTTCACGGGCAATGATCTTGGCGCCCACTGCAGCCTGGATGGCAATCAGGAATTGCTGGCGGGGCAACAGTTCTTTGAGGCGCGTACAAATCTTGCGGCCAAACGACTCTGCTTTAGAGCGGTGAACGAGCGCTGAAAGCGCATCCACATTTTCGCCATTCAACTTGATCTCTAGTTTGACCAGATCGGAAGCCCGATAATCGATCATGGAATAGTCGAAAGAAGCATAACCGCGTGAAATTGATTTGAGGCGATCGTAAAAATCGAATACAATTTCGGCCAATGGCAACTCGAAAGTCAACTCAACCCGGTATGTCGTAAGATAGGTTTGTCGCGTCAGAATCCCCCGTTTTTCCATACACAGGGTCATGATCGTCCCGATGTATTCCGGTTTGGTAATGATTTGGGCGCGGATATAAGGCTCTTGTACTTCTTGCAAGTAGTTGGGATCTGGAAGATCAGCCGGAGTGCGTACCGGAAAAGCTTCTCCTTTGGTATTGGTTGCAAAATACGATACGTTGGGTACAGTCGTGATTACTTCCATATTGAACTCCCGCGAAAGGCGTTCCTGAATGATCTCCAGGTGCAACATGCCCAAGAAACCACAACGGAACCCAAAGCCCAAGGCTACCGACGTCTCGGGTTCAAATACGAGTGAAGCATCATTGAGCTGGAGTTTTTCAAGGCTATCGCGCAGGTCTTCAAAATCATCGTTGTCAATGGGGAAAAGGCCGGCAAATACCATGGGTTTGACGTCTTCAAACCCGTGGATGGCTTCGGTACACGGATTGATCGCGTTGGTGATGGTATCCCCTACTTTGATCTCGCGCGATTCCTTGATGCCCGTGATGATGTATCCCACATTACCCGCTTCGAGTTGTGGTTGAGGAATCAAGTTCATTTGCAGGATGCCGAGTTCGTCGACCTCGTATTCTTTACTGGTGTGGAAAAACCGAACTTTTTCACCTTTGCGCATGCGCCCGTTGAGGATGCGGAAATAGGCAATTACCCCTCGGAAAGAGTTAAATACGGAGTCGAAAATAAGCGCTTGCAGGGGGGCTTCGGGGTCACCCTTCGGTGCGGGGATGCGGTCCACCACTGCAGTCATAATTTCTTGAATGCCGATACCCGTTTTACCGGAGGCCAACAAAATATCTTCTTTGCTGCACCCAATCAGGTCGATGATCTGATCGGAGACCTCATCGATCATGGCGCTTTCCATGTCAATTTTATTCAACACCGGAATGATTTCCAGGTCGTGCTCAATAGCGAGGTAAAGATTGGAAATGGTTTGTGCCTGAATGCCTTGAGAAGCATCAACGAGCAAGAGTGCGCCCTCACAAGCAGCAATCGAACGGGATACTTCATAAGAAAAGTCAACGTGACCTGGGGTATCGATCATGTTGAAAGTATATACTTCGCCATCGGTATGCAAATAACGCATTTGGATGGCGTGGCTTTTGATGGTAATGCCACGCTCGCGCTCCAGATCCATGTTGTCTAGGGTCTGGGCAACCATGTTGCGCTTGTCAATGGTTTTCGTGAATTCCAACAAACGGTCAGACAAGGTACTTTTACCGTGGTCGATATGGGCAATTACACAAAAATTTCGAATGTTCTTCATATTCCCTCTATATACGTACCTACACGAAACAAGTTTCGGGGTATTTGGATCGCAAAGTTCTAAAAAATCTGGAAATCGATGCTTCCGAATTTCGGGGCAAAGGTAGGAATATTCTTGAAAAGAAGGTACAGCACTTTAAGGGTACTGCACCTCTAACAGCTATTGAATGGTTAAAGTAAGTGCTTTGGAGGGCTCATTTAGTGTGCCGCTCGTTTTTTTGGGGCAGCCTGGTTGACAATTTGTTCAAACATGGCCGCTGTGCTGATTGCTTCCCCGGTTGTGGCCTCATCGTCATCATCTTCATTCACCGCAGCGGTATGCACCCTTAGTTTCGGATTGGTGGATACAAAATCCAATTCATTGTATTCGTAAATCGACCATTGGCCCCATTTGTACTCCAGGGCCGTGAGGCTTTCGATCCAGTCTCCGGAGTTGAGGTAAGTGATCGGTTTGCCATTGCGCTCCAGGGATTTGATTTGGGCACGGTGAATATGGCCACAAACGACGTAATCGTACCCCTTTTCAGCGGCCAATTCGATGGCTTTTTCTTCAAAATCGTCGACAAACTTGATGGCTTCTTTTACACTGTATTTGATCTTTTGGGAAAAAGACAAACGGGGAAGCCCAAAGAATGCCCTTAATTTATTGATCCAGCGGTTGAATACTATCAAATAATCATATCCCTTAGCTCCCAACTTGGAGATGAAAGGAGAATATTTGATGAACAAGTCAAAAATGTCGCCGTGAAAAATCCAATAGGATTTTCCTTTGATTTGTAATTCCAGCGTGTCGCGCAAGTGGATGTTACCCGAAGAAAAATTGGAATAGCGCCGCAAGGCGTCATCGTGGTTCCCGGTGATGTAGTAGACTTGAGTGCCTTTGGCCGCCATGCGCAGGATGCGCTGGATGATGTCAAGGTGTTCTTTTGGAAAGTAACTTTTGCGGAATTGCCACATGTCAATGAAATCTCCATTGAGGATCAATGCACCTACTTTGATGTTTTTCAAGTAGTTGAGTAGCTCTACAGCGTGGCAACCGTAAGTTCCGAGATGTGCATCAGACAGTATTACAATATCGAGTTCCCTTTTCATCTTGCCTATCGTGGTCGTCCATTGGATTTTGAATAGGACAAAAGTGCGAACCTTATATTAACTGAATGTGAACAGCTGATTATTAAATGATTAAAATTGCATAAAAAAACAATGGCTGCTTCAGATTTTACTTATATGCAAATTCCGAAACAGCCCTAAGTAATTTGTTGCGTCATACTACTGTCAATTCGCCGGAACCAGGATGCGGGTGAATTGCGGCCCTGGATCTGATACGGAATGAAGATAAATGGTATCTTGCGCAATCCTTTGTATTCGAGACACTTGTGGCCCTTCAACGAGGTCCATCACCAGTTCTTTTCCATTGTTTTGTACGTGCCAATTGCCTTTTTGTAAGGTATCATCGAGTTGAAACACGGCAGAACCATCGTCAAACAGGTCGAGTTGAGCCAGGCTTAAAGCCTGCATCATCGTTTCCATGTAGCTGCGCTGGGCGGGGTCTGTTTGGTCTTTGAAGTTCTCCTTTTTCATGGAAACCAAATCATAGCGCCAGCTACCGATCAGTTCTTTTTTGACTTTTTGTTCTTTGATACAAGAACAGAGCAGCAGGGGGAGTAGTAAAAGGGTACTGAGATTTCGGGACATAATCGTTTTTTTGGATGCGATAAAATGGGATTACGGCTCAGCGGAGACACGGGGATTACGTGGCCCAACTGGGTATTAGACTTTATAAACAGAAGCTCACTTGGCCATACGGGGGTCTTTTTGAGCTACTTTTCATAAAGTCTACTATTCTACAATTTTCCGCAAGTTTTGGCGAAAAGCCCGCGGGCTCGTCCCCACCACCAGGCGGAACTGTTTGTTGAAGTGCGACAGGTTGTTGAATCCACTGTCGTAACTTACGGCGGCGATGCTAAGGTGTTCGTCCGAGAGAAGCTGGCAAGCTTGAGCCACCCGGACCTCGTTCACAAAATGGGTAAAAGTTTTGCCGGTTAGCCGCTTAAAATAGCGGCAAAAAGCCGGAACAGTCATATTTACTCGACGGGAGACTTCGTCCAAAGTCACTTCTTGTTGAAAATTGGCTTCGACGTATTCATATACTTCCTGGATTCTTTCCAGGTGTTGAGCCTGTACTTCAAAAGCGAAACCATCTGCGTTCAACGATTGGTAATCAACGGTTTGACCCAGTACGCGCAAAATCTTAATGAGTTCCATCAGGCGGTCAAAAGGCTCCATGTGCACCATAGCGCGCAATTGTGCTCCAGCCCATTCACGCGTTTGCCCGTGGAAGATGATGCCTTTACGCGAGCGTTCAAACAGGTGGTGAACTTCACGAAGTTCAGGAGCCTTTAAAAACTCTTTCCCCAAAAAGTCCTCTTTCATTTGCACCACGATTTCAACCTGGTCCTTAAAATGCCCTTCGGTAAAACCCAGGTGGGGCAAATTAGGTCCCAAAAAAATCAGGTCGCCGTCTTCGTAATAGGAAATATGATTGCCAATGTGGCGTTTGCCTTTGCCTTTCGAGATGTACACAATTTCGTATTCTGGGTGAAAGTGCCAAAAGGGCTTGTAAACCGGATCCAGGTCAGTATATTCTCGGATGGAAAAGGAACTTCCGAATACTGGATCAATTTTTTCTAACAGTGGTTTCATACTCAATTGATCAACTAAAACTGAATTAACTCCTTTTTGACGAAAAAATTGTCATAAAGTCAAATTTGCATTACAAATTGGGTTGCAAGTAGCAGGAAAAACAGGAGGGAAATGTCGTACTTGTGTAAAACTTAACTTACAATTTGCTTACATTTAAAACCAAAAGAATACCAGTTTTGATGATGTGGTCTATTTTTGCGGAAAATTTACCATTAGTCAAAAAACATTTACAATCATTTACTTCCATGCTTAAGCAAGCAGATTTATTGGTGGTGGGTGCCGGAATTTTAGGAACAGGGCACGCTTTGCAAGCACTGCGCAGCGGCTATTCTGTGATCCTGAGCGAAAAAGACAACGCTCCACAGGAAGCGACCGTGCGTAACTTCGGGCAAGCGGTCATTTCGGGTTTGTCCAGAGGCAAATGGAAACAATACGGGTTGGACAGTTTGGCGCTCTATCAAGAGATTCAAGCCGAATTTGATCTGGGTATCCGCAACAATGGCTCCTATTACATTGCCTCCAATGCCGATGAGTTGCAGCTCATTGAGGAATTGTATGCCATCAATGTTCAAGACAATTACCGTTGTCAGTTGTTGAATAAAGCCGAATGTTTGCAACGTTTTGCTACTTTGCGCCCCGAATATTGCCTCGCAGCGCTCTATTTTCCGCTGGAGCTGAGCATCGAACCCCGCACGATGATTCACCGTTTGTTGATCTACCTACAAAAAAAATATCCCGATACCTTTCAATACCTGCCCAATACATCCATCTGTGCTTGTACCCCTGTAAACGGAGGCGCTATGGCCGAAACCGCCAAAGGAGAAAAGCTGAAGGCAAGTAAAATCATCATTTGTTCGGGCAGCGAATTTCGCCTGCTTTACCCCGAAATTTTCCGAAACAGCAACCTCGTTGTTTCGAAATTGCAAATGATGCAAACTTACCCGCTGCCGGGAGTACACCTGCCAGGAAACATCCTGACTGGTTTATCCATCCGACGGTACGAGAGTTTTCAACAATGCCCCAGCTGGGCTAAAAAAGATGATGCGGTATATGACCCAAAGCTGCTGGATTATGGCATCCATATTCTTTTCAAACAAGCGCTGGATGGTTCCATCATCATAGGAGATTCCCATGAGTATGCACCGGCATCAGCAGTGGATCAGTTGGGTTTTGATGTGCATACGGAGATCAACGAGCTGATGCTGAATGAAGCACAACGCATCCTACAATTACCCGATTGGCGCATGCAAAAATACTGGAATGGCTTTTATTCCCAGGTAAAAGGAGCAGATATGTTTCACCTTCAGGTGGATGAAAACATTCAGATTTTAACCGGAATTGGAGGCAAAGGAATGACCTCCGGGCTGGGTTTAGCCGGACACAACATTACACAAACATTCGCATGATGAAGAATCCAATTGAATTGGTGGTTTTTGATATGGCGGGCACCACCGTTCGCGACGAGCACGAAGTTGAAGCCTGTTTTCGAGCTGCAGCGGTAAAAACCGGCCTTGAAATGACGGATGAAGAAACCTTGGCGGTACAGGGCTGGGCCAAACGGTTTGTGTTCGAAACCTTCTGGGAGCGGCAATTGGGCGCCCGTGATGAAATCTGGTTGCAGCACGTTGACCATTCGTTCCATACGTTTACAGAAATCCTGGAAAATCACTACCTCAGCCAGCCAGTTGTGCCCACCATTGGCACGTTAGATGTCTTTGCTTTTTTGCGCGAACAAGGCATAAAAATTGCATTGACTACGGGCTTTTACCGCAAAGTAACCGACATTATCCTTGAGCGCCTAGGGTGGTTGCAAGGCCTGGATGAACATTACCTCAACACTGGAAATTCGGTTATTGACTGTTCAATTTCCAGCGACCAGGTAAGCAACGGAAGACCGGCTCCGGATATGATCTTTAAAGCCATGGCGATGTTGAACATTTCAACAGCTGAAAAAGTAATCAATATTGGAGATACCCCTTCGGACATCCAATCCGGGAAAAACGCTAGGACTGCTTACAATCTTGCGGTAAGCAATGGAACTCATCCTGCTGAGCTTCTCCTACCTCACCATCCAGATAAGCTACTGGAAACCACCGCGGGACTTATCGAGTTCATTAAAATATTATAACTCCGCTAGTTATTATTGTATTAGAAGAATGTTACAGAAAAATATTTATCTGATTAAAAAAAATCTGATTAAAGCTTCCCTAGTTTATAAAAAACATTTACATTTGCTTTACGGACGCTGTGAAAATTTACGCCCAGCGAAAAAAAATTGATTTATTTTTAACTTATAATAAATAAATTTTTAACTTTGCGGCGCAATTTTTTATTTGCATCATTCATAAAATAGTATTACATTTGCCTTGAGTTACTCTATTGTCAATAGATCAACCCAAACTGGGCGAAATCACCAACGAATTCTCCGTTATTGATTTCGAGAATCTCGATAAAGAGCATTAACTGGGGTTTAGTTTTACTTAGGGCCGGGGTCTCAATGACCTTCCGGTCTTTTTTATTTGTATATTTTGGCCTACCTTGTATTCCAAAACCTTGTATGAAAAATTGATGCCCATTGGGCTACTTCTGCTCTTGCCATTGCTATGGGGCTGTGCAGTCAAAGCACCTCAACTTACCCCTCAACCCATCGACTTTATCCTGCTTCAACTCAATGATGTATACGAAATAGCACCACTGGAAGGTGGCAATGCCGGTGGACTCGCCAGGGTAGCCAGCCTGCGCAAAGATTTGCTCAAAGAGACTCCCAACGTGGTTACCGTCATCGCCGGTGATTTTCTTTCACCCAGTCTTATCGCCAATTTGAGTCTTGAAACTGGCGAAAAAATTGCTGGACTGCAAATGATTGAGACCCTCAATGCCATGGGCCTGGATTACGCAACTTTTGGCAATCACGAGTTTGATTTGCGGGATTCTGCGTTATTACAAAAAAGGATCAACCAATGCAACTTCCGTTATGTGACAGCCAATGTGCGCCGGGTCTATACGGGCGGAGCGATTGCGCCTTTCAAACAAATGGTCAAGGGAAAATCAGAGCTAGTGCCCGATTTCATTACCCACACTTTTAAAAACAGCCTGGGTGATTCCATGAGATTGGCCCTTACTGGTCTTTTGTTGCCTTTTACCAAACGTCCCTATGTGCACTATTTGCCGATAGAAGAAAATTTCCGCCGGGTTATTACTCAAGCCAAAACCCAAAGTGATGTCTTGGTAGCACTCACCCACCTCTCCGCAGCCGATGACCGGGCCCTGGCTGCAGCCGTGCCTGGCGTACCTTTGTTCATGGGAGGCCATGACCACAACCACCAGGATCACTACGTAGAAAATACCATCATCACCAAAGCAGACGCCAATGCCAAAACGGTGTACATTCACCGCTGTCGGTTTGACCCCCAATCCAAACTCTTGCGCATCCAGTCTTCTCTAAAATACATCAACGCCGCCATTCCTTCTGACCCGACGACCCAGGCTGTGGTGGACAAATGGGTGTCCAAAGTAGACCAAACCCTGCGCAGCAACGGATATCAGCCGGAACTCAAGCTGGCCGACCTCAAAGAAACCTTGGAATGTAAGGAAAGCGATATACGCAGTAGACAAACCAACTTTGGGGACATGACGGTTCAAGCCATGGAAAATGCCTGGCCTGGTGCCGACGCATACCTGATCAACTCCGGTTCCATGCGTATGGACGACGACTTGTCCGGATCCATCACCGTTTATGATGTGGTGCGGTCTTTTCCTTTCGGCGGTGGTTTTGCCCGCCAAGAACTTCCTGGATCGGAATTGAAAAACCTGCTCGACGTAGGTTTGGAGAAAAATCGGGGAGAAGGAGGCTATTTACAAGTAGGACACATCAGCAAAGTCAATGGCAACTGGCAGATTCGCGGCAAAGCCATCGACGACAAACAACTCTACAAAATAGTGATTTCATCCTTTGTTGCTGCAGGCAGCGAAGCTAACCTGGGCTTTCTGGCCAAATACAAAGCCGATGAACCCAAAATGCTCACTACCGTTAAAGGCAAACAGGTTAAAAATGATGTGCGGGATGTGGTGATTGCGTTTTATAAGAATTAAGGGGCTCAGGGGTTCGTCGTTCGAGGGTTCGGGGGTTGGCACACAATTGAGTGTAACCCTCGAACCCTCGAACGCCGAACCCTCGAACCCCCGAACCCCTATTCCATCACCGCTGGCAAATTCAAGCCCTTAAACGCCGCGTTGTACCCCTGAATTTCCTGCTTGAGGGCTTGCAAGGATTGTTGGTGTTTCATCCATTCGGCACTCAAATCAGCCAAACGGTCACGGGTACCCTGGGTAATGCGCGGATCGTGTGCATCCACTTTGCCGCGTACATCAAACAGCTCGACACTGAGTTTGCTCGGCCAGTTGATTACATCCTGACCATTTTTGGTGCGGGGCTCAATCAAATTACTTTCCAATGCATTGATTTTTTTGACCAGATCCTGGCCTTTTTTCAAAACATCGGCAGCGGTGTTGTTGTCTTTGAGCACTTCATTGTAGGCTTCTACCTGTTTTCTAACCTTCCTGAGTTGAGCAACTGCCTTGTGAATGTCATTGATGTGCGTTCCTAAGGTTTGTAGCATGGCCTGCTGGGCTTGCCAATCGGTGGCACTGTTGGTCAAACGAGGATCGGGCAAAACCGTTACCATTTGCTCCGAAACCTGGCCTCGATGGCTCAGTCGAAGTTTGTATTGACCCGGGGCGACGCGGTGCCCACGGTAGTCGCCATAGATGAATACACCGGGCACGTCTAACAAACCGTCGGTTCTAAAATCCCAGGCAAACCGATTGATGCCTGCCGCTGACGGAAGTACGGGTTCAGGAGCCGGCCCACCCGGATAAGGTTTGAAGTTTTCATCTTTTTTATTGCTGAGTTTGCGGATGACCTTTCCTGTTGCATCCAACACTTCAATGCGCAATAAATTAGTATCAGCTTTTTCTTTGAGGTAGTAGTCAAAAATGACGCCCTCGGCTGGGTTCATGCCAATACCTGGCGCACCTTCACCCGACAAATAAGCCGAGCCCCCACTAAAACGGCGACTGGCCTGGGGTTTGAACAACAATGCTGTAGCCGTACCAATCACCCCTTTGGCTTGTTGCAAAGCCCCTAGGTCATCCAAAATCCAGAAAGCCCGACCCGCAGTAGAAGCCACCAAGTCGTTGTTGCGGATTTGCAAATCGGTGACGGGTACTACCGGCAAATTGAGTTGTAGTCGGTTCCATTGCTGACCACCATCGTAAGAAATGTAAAAACCCCGCTCGGCTCCGCCGTACAACAAACCTTTGGTCTGTTTGTCTTCCCGAATGACTTTGATGAAATCGTCGGAGTCAACTCCAGTAGCAATTTTGCTCCAGGTTTTGCCGTAATCGGTGGTTTTGTAGGTATATGAAACGAAATCGTTGAACTTGTAGCGGGTTGCCGAAATATAAGCAGTTCCAGGGTCGTGGGGTGATACCTCAATCGATTGGATCATACTTTCGGGCAGGTCCTTTGGCGTGACGTTGCTCCAGGTACGGCCATCATCACGGGTCAGGTACACCAGTCCACAATCCGAGCCGGTATAGATCACCCCTTTTTCCAAACTGGATTCAATCAGGTAATAGATGGTGTTGTAGTTTTCACCCCCGGCACCTTCATTGGTCAGCGGGCCACCACCAATGTCTTGCTTGGTCGTATCGTTGCGCGTGAGGTCGGGGCTGATTTTTTCCCAACTCAATCCAGCATCGCGGGTGCGGAAAACAACGTTGCCCGTGTGATAGATCACTTTGGGGTCATGCGGCGAACTGACGATGGGTGCATTCCAGTTGAAGCGGTACTTCATCTGTTTGGGTGGATTGGCCAGGTTCAAGGAAGAATAAGCCATCACGTCCTTGCGCTCATTGGTGCGGGTATCCAAGGCTTCAATCAGGCCCTGGTAACAGCCCCCCAACATGACTTCGGGATTATTGGGGTCAAAGGCGATAAAGGCACTTTCGCATCCTGGCCCTTCAAACCAATCGGTTTGGGTAATGCCACCGCCATTGTTGCGACTGGCAATGACCACCGAAGTGTTGTCTTGTTGGCCTCCATATACCCGATATGGAAACAGGTTGTCGGTATTGACCCGATAAAACTGTGCGGTAGGTTGATTGCCCTGACTTGACCAACTGCGGCCAGCATTGAAGGAAACCTCCCCTCCCCCATCGTCGCCCAAAATCATGTTCTGGTTGTTGTTGGGGTTGATCCACAAGTCGTGGGTATCGCCATGACCGACCCGGATGGTGCTGAACGTGCGTCCGCCATCAATCGAGCGCGTCATGGGCGCATTGAGGACGTAGACAATATCGGCATTACGGGGATCGGCAAACACCTCCATATAGTACCAGGAACGCGAGTTGATGTTTTGATCGGAGCTCAATAAGGTCCAGGATTCCCCGCCGTTGTCGGAGCGGTACAAACCCGCTTTGGATTTTTCGGCCTCCACAATGGCAAAAACGCGGCTGGGGTTAACGGGAGAAACGGAGACTCCGATTTTACCCATTTCTTTGGGCAAACCTTCGTCAATTTTTTTCCAGGTTTCTCCACCGTCGGTTGATTTCCAAATCATGGAGCCGGGGCCACCGCTTTCTACCTTCCAGGGGGTGCGGCGGTGTTGCCAGGTAGCGGCATACAAGATGCGCGGATTGGTTCGATCCATACTCAGGCTGGAAGCGCCGGAGTTTTCGTCGACGTACAATACTTTTTTCCAGGTTGTGCCCCCATCGGAAGACTTGTAAATTCCCCGATCGGCGCCAGGCCCATGCAGGGGGCCTTGTGCCGCAACATAGACAAGATCGGGATTGTGGGGATGCACCACCACGTCGGAGATGTGGCGGGTTTTTTCCAAACCCATGTTTTTCCAGGTTTTGCCCGCATCAACGGATTTGTATACGCCATCGCCATAGGTGGTCATCACGCCACGAACGGCGTGCTCGCCCATGCCCACATAAATGACATTGGGATCCGAATCGGCTACCGCAATATCGCCTATCGAACTGGATTTGAATTGGCCATCGGAGATGTTGCGCCAGTTGAGGCCAGCGTCTTCGGTTTTCCACAGACCACCTCCCGTATACCCGCAATAGTACAGGTTTTCATTTTGGATGACGCCTGAAACAGCATTGGAACGCCCGCCGCGAAAAGGGCCGATGTTGCGCCAACGCAGTCCAGCATAGTTTTTGGCATCAAAGGTATTGGTGCTGGGCGGCGGTGTAGCTGGTGCCGGGGCATTCTTTTTTTGTCCCCAAAGGTTGTTGCTGAGCAGCAATAGCCCAATCAGTAAGAGCTTGTAAAGGTTTTGCATGATTTTGGTCAGGTTATGTAGACATAAGTGAAGGGACGGTAAAAATGAATACCGTCCCTTCACTTGATCAAAAATAGCAAACCCTTTGCAAGAATCTTTTATTTATTTGGAAAGAATCTCCGAATAAAAATTCCCTTCCCGGTATTCATACAGCACGTGGCGAACCGTTGGGGTGAGGTTTTTGGGTAAATTATCGAGGTAGAACCATTCTGCTTCCTTAAACTTGTGGGTTTCACGCGCTTGCAATTCTCCGTCCCAGTGGTAGGCTTTGAAGTACATGACGATGCGCTGTTGTTGATTTTTGATTTTGTGCAAAACGTGGACCAGGTGCAGGTCTTCGGGTTTGAGGACAATTCCGGCTTCTTCAAAACTTTCCCTGATTACGGATTGTCGTGCCGATTCACGCAATTCAACATTACCACCTACCAGCGTATAGTTGCCCCCATTGGGCTTTGTTTGTTTTAACAGCAAGATTTGCCCTTTGTGGTAAAGGATCAAACGCGCTTTGACATTGATGTTGCCCGAAATCATTGGTTTACCGGGTTTATAGGATGATCGTAGCTCCGTCGTTACAAATTTAAAGGCTACATACCCCACGCGGGGTATAGAAGGCCAAATATAGCAACACTTGGGGAATCGGATCATTAAAACTTTACGATGACACTCAGCTAAGTATTTTTTATTATTTTTGTGGTTGATTTCCCGTGAACTTGCCTGAAATGTGCCATTAACCTTAACTATTTAACCAAAAGAGCGCTTATGCATTACGAAAACGTTCTGGCGACCATAGGCAATACACCTTTGATTCGGATGAATCGTATTGCGCAGGAAATCCCGGCCAAAGTATTCGCGAAAGTAGAATCCTACAACCCCGGTCAAAGTGCCAAAGATCGCATTGCCCTATTCATGATTGAAGAGGCAGAGCGTGCTGGCAAACTCAAACCAGGTGGCACCATTGTAGAAGCAACTTCCGGAAATACGGGTTTCAGCATTGCTATGGTCAGTTCCATCAAGGGTTACCGTTGCATCCTCACCCTGACCAGCAAGGCTTCACCAGAAAAAATATCGCTGCTCAAATCCATGGGTGCCCAAGTGGTGATTTGTCCGGTTGATGTAGAACCCGCAGATCCTCGTTCTTATTATTCGGCAGCTGAACGCATCGCCCACGAAACGCCCAATTCTTTCTATTTGGCCCAGAATTTTAATCTGGACAATGCTGAAGCGCATTACCGCAGCACCGGGCCAGAGATTTGGAAACAAACCAGGGGTAAAATTACCCATTTCATCTGCTGTGCAGGCACAGGTGGAACCCTTTCGGGTACAGCACGTTACCTCAAAGAAAAAAATCCAGACATCAAAATCATCGGCGTAGATGCCTATGGCTCGGTGTTGAAAAAGTTTTGGGAAACCCACGAATATGACCCCAACGAAATCAAACCCTACAAGGTAGAAGGCTTGGGAAAAAACATCATCCCCCACAACATGAATTTTGAACTGGTGGATGATTTTGTTAAAGTCACTGACAAAGACAGCGCCTTTCAAACCCGTGATTTGGCCAAATACGAAGGCTTGATGGTCGGCTATTCTAGCGGATCGGCCATGCAGGCCGTATTTGAAATCGCGGATGAATTGACCAAAGATGACGTGGTGGTGGTGCTGTTTTCAGACCACGGTTCACGTTATCTGGGTAAAATTTTCAACGATGAGTGGATGGTTGAACAAGGCTGGCTGGAATGTGAACCCGCCGAGGCAGCAGCCGGAATGGGCAGTACACCGCCAGTGAAGCACTTCGAGCATTATGCCCCTGCCGAAGCAACCGGATCAGCGGCTTATTTCTACAGCTATGAAGCCATGCGCGATCGGTACATCAAATACTACCGCACGTATCGGCTGAAGTATAAAAAATACATTCGGCTGACGCGGCAGACGTTAGGGCTTTAGAGGTTCGGGGGTTCGTGGGTTCGAAGTTCGAGGGTTCAGCACCACTCCCGAACCCCCGAACTTCGAACCCTCGAACCCTCCGATGATTTTTATTACCTTGACAAAACCATTCCCACCGCTTATTTTTGCGCTGGAATAAAAAATATCCGACCAAACATATGAAGACAGAAAAAACCAAAGCGTATTTGTCGAACGAAGATGTTTCTGTACCCTTGTTCAAAAACAAGTGGGTAGATCGTTTTACCCGTACGCACATTGCGATTCCGGTGTCGATTTTCTTTGTGTATTCCGCTTGCTTGCTGTATTATACTGCGGCAAAAACCGAATTGACCTGGCCGGTGGTAACCGGGCTGTTTTTTGGAGGCTTGTTGTTGTTCACCTACGTAGAATACCTCGTACACCGCTACGTGTACCACATGGAGGGAGATACGCCTACCAAGAAAGAGGTGCAATACAAAATGCATGGCGTACACCACGATTATCCTAAGGACAAACAGCGTCTGGCGATGCCACCTTTTTTGAGCATCACCATTGCCACCATTTTGCTCCTGATCTTTGAATTGATCCTGGACAAATATTCCTTCTCGTTCCTGGCGGGATTTCTGGTAGGTTATGCCATGTATTTGCTGGTGCACTACTCGGTGCACATTTTCCGCATGCCCAACAATTTCATGAAAGCTTTGTGGATCAACCACTCCATTCACCACTATAGCCCGGAGGATGCCATGTTTGGCGTTTCTTCTCCGCTGTGGGATTACGTGTTTGGAACGACTCCGAAGAAGAAGGGGATTAAGACGGCGGAGATTGTGGTGAATGATAATCTCTGAGGTTTCGTTTTTAAGGAATGAAAAATCCGCAGCTGAACGAATAGGTCTGGCTGCGGATTTTTTAAAAACTCTACTGGATTCGAAGTTAGGCGATGAAACTTGCAGCGAGGGTTGCCCTCGCCTCAAGTCCATTTGGTTTTGTGGGAATAAAGAAATTTGGTTACACCTTAATATTTTTTGGCAAATTAGCGTTTTTGGGATACCTCAGTTTCCAAATGTGGGTGGGGGCTTCTTCACCCAGCAAAAAGCCGTAGAGGCGCAATTGCTCCACATTGTCGCAGATAACCTTGAAGATACCGGCCAGTGGAATCGCAAATACCATACCGGGCAGCCCCCAAAGCATGCCACTGAGCAACAGGGCTATCAATGAGCTGAGCGGGTTCAGGTTCACGCTGGAGCCGACAATTTTGGGCGTGATGAAATTGTTTTCCAAAAACTGGACGAAAATGCACACCCCAAATGCACCAACTGCATACATTACAGAATCTTTGGTCACCAGGGCAATGGCAACCGGTATCAGGCTGCCGATCATCACACCCACATAAGGGATGATATTCAGTACCCCGGCAATGAAGGCCAACAATACGGCGTATTTTAAACCCAAAAACAAAAAGCCGATGGAATTCAATACGGTCAGGATCAGGATGACGATGACCATTCCTTGCAGGTATTGTTGAGAAACGCCTGAAATTTTACGGATGATTGTCAACACATTTTCAGGATTCCTCGGCGCCACAAATTCAATCGACTTCTTGAATTTTTCCCGGTACAACAGCAAAAAAAACATAAAGAACGGGATGAGCGCTAGTCCAGCTACCGCTGCACCCGTTGCTGAGAATATGTTCATGGCACTACTTGCGCCTTGGTCAATGAGTTTATCGGTTTTTTCCCTGAGCCAAGTGGATTGTGCTTCCCGGCTAATCTGGTAATGTTGTTCAATGTAAGTGGAGATGTTCGCTCCTTTTTCCTCTAAAGCAACTTGCATCATCGGTAGATCATCGGCAAAAGACATGATCTGCCAAGACAAAAAACTACACAACGCAAATGCCCCCATCAGCACCACCAAAACACCCACAAAAGCGGACACCCCGGTAGGTACATGCCAGCGCTCCAACCGAACCACAAGGGGCAACATCAGGAATGCAAATAACATGGCGGCAATCAGCGGAATGAGCAGTGACTGGGCCCAATAAAGCCCGCAGAGCAGCAAAGTTATAAACAACAGGAAATAAGCTGCCCGGATATAAAATGGAGGAGGATCGGCGGACGTAAAAGGCATATGAATGCAGTTGATGGTTAGCGAATCGGCACAAGTTTAAGCCACCGTCAGCAGGTGGCCTTAAAAGCCACTGTGTGGTGCATGTAGTGGCAAGGGCATTCAAAATGAATACTATTGGGGAGCTATTTTTTAGCTAGGCTAGACGCGAAGAAGGAGCATAGCCAAAGCTACGTGACCGATGAGCAACGACGCATAGCTAAAAAAATAGCCATCAAGAGGTGTGCATTATTTGATGCCCTTGCCACTAGTTCTTGTTTGTCTTGAGGTCGTTGGCGATACGCTCCATGCGGTATGCAACGTCATTTTTGAATTCAGCCCAACCTTCTTCGATGTTTTCGCCCACCTGGTTGAGGTCTTCTTGAATGGCCAGACGGTCGCGTTCAAGTGCACGACGGCGCTCTTCCCAACGAATTTTTTCTTTGGCGGTGGCTTTTTCCATTTTTTATCGAGTTCAGCGATCGCCTGATCGATTTCCTCGCCTTGTCGGCGCAGTTCAGTGGCCAGGGCATCACGCTCGATGCGTAGTGCTTCTTTGGTATCCTGAGCTGCATCTTTGAGGTTTTCACCCGCTTGATCGAGTTCTTTTTGGGCAGATTCAGCCTCTTTGTTGTTCGGTTGACAAGCGCTGAATGACCACAAACTGCCCAGTATGAGCAGGAGAATCAGGATGACATTTTTATTTTTCATTGGAATAAAATTAAGGTGAATAGAATTGGATGAACAACAGGAAAATTGAATCCGCATTCGTTCTTATCCATCAAAAATGTCATGCCCGTTCTGGTGTGCTGAAAAGAAGAGACAAATTGGGGAATAGTGTAGAAAAACGTAGACTTCTAACTCAAATGATCTTATGATTTTATCCAAACCGTAAACTTGGCGCCTTTCCCCTCTTCTGATTGTACTTCTATATTGCCGCCATGCAATTGGATGATGCTGAGGGCACCAGCCAGGCCAAGCCCCACGCCATTGGGTTTGTTGGAAAAATAAGGTTCAAACATGCGGTTTTGTACCTCCCGAGAAATACCCGGGCCATTGTCGAGGATGGAGATGCCGATCTGGTTGTGCACTTTGCTGGTGCTGATGGTCAGTTCTCCCCGCCCGGCTTCCATGATTTCAATACCGTTGATGATGATGTTGAGTAGCGCAATTTTTAGTTTCTCTGCATCAACGTTTGCTACATTGACCTTTGGGTCAAAGTGTTTGGTCAGCTGGATGTTTTTCAAAGCAATCCGATCGGTGGCCATTTCTATGGTTTGATCCAGCAGTTCGTGCAATGAGACAGGGCGCAAGGTCAGCTGTCCAGGGTTACTGGTTTGTAGCAATGCTGTGACCAGGTGGCCAATACGTTTGCTGTTGCGCCCAATGATTTCGAGGTAGTCTTCCAATTCGGTGTCCTGGTTTTCCAGCAGCAATTGATTGGTCGCGAGGTCGATGTTGGTCAGTGGATTGCGAATTTCATGCCCCAGAGTACGCATGAATCGCCCGGTAGCGGCAAGTTTTTCTGCCCTCAATAGTTCTTGTTCGGTTTTTTTGCGTCGGGTAAGGTCGTGAATGATGCATTGTAGGGTGAAGGTATCTTCATTGCCGGGCATACGAAGGCAAGTACATACGATAACACAAATGCGGTGCTTCCCACTGGCCGCTACCAGTTCTACCTCCAAATCTGGAATACCTTCCCCCTGCTCAATTTTCGCCCAAAACACCTCGCGGGTGAGTTCGCTGCGAAACAAATCGGGCAGGGTTTTGGTCAAAAATTCACTGCGGGAAAAGCCCAACATTTTAATGGCAGCTTCATTGACATCTGTGAATTTGCCCTGAGCATCCAAAAGACAAATGGCATCCAGTGAACGTTCAAAAATACTGCGGTACTTTTCTTCACTTTCTTGCAGGGCTTGATGGACTGCGGCACGCTCCAGAGCATACCGAATGCTGCGCTCCAGTTTGGGGGAATCGAGTTCGTGTTTTTCCAGGTAGTCCGCTACGCCCGAGCGAATGGCTTGTACATCTACTTCCGTATCCCCTTTACCCGTGAGCAAAATGATCGGTACCCGCAGGCCCAATTCCTTGGCCACCCGCAACAAATCAAGTCCGGTACGAAACCCGAGCAAATAATCGAAAAAACAAAGGTCAAAGTTTTTTGCGGAGAGTAAATTCAAGGCCTGGTCGTAGGAAGGAGCCCAAGAAATTTCAAAGGATTGCCCCGTGATTCCGTGTAAATACTCGGAAGTCAGGAAAAAATCGTCTTCGTCATCATCAACAATTAAAATAGAAAGTACCCGGGCCATAATTATCTTTTTATGCAAAAGGCAAAACAACGGTAAATATTGCACCTACTCCTTTTTCCCCACGGGCTTTGATATTCCCTCGGTGGTTGTCTACCACTTTTTTACAGATGGCCAACCCGATTCCGGAGCCTTTGTATTCTGAGAGGCCGTGCAAGCGCTGAAAGATGTTGAAAATCCGTTCGGCGTTTTCCTGGTCAAACCCGATCCCATTGTCTTCAAATTCCAACACACAATAATCAATATCTGCTGACAACTCCAGTTCAGGCATTGCCGGGGCTTGTATTTTGTAGTACCGCAGCTGTATAACCGGCGGGACATCTACCCGGATAAATTTGCAAGCATTGTCCAGCAGATTTTGAAAAAGTTGACGCATCTGAGACGGTATGGCCGGGATGACCGGAAGGTTGCTGGGAATGTCCAGCGTAATATTGGGGTGATCCGTTAAATTGTGGTCGGACAATACTTCCTGTAAAATTTGTCCCAAATCTGTGGGTATCAACTCTTCCGTGTTGCGGGTTGCGCGGGAGTACGACAACAAATCGTCGAGTAAGCGTTCCATCCGCTGAGCAGATACCAAAATACGTTCGAGATAGGTTTTACCCTGGCCAGTCAGTGCTTCGGCGTAACGATCGGCCAGCAATTTTCCAAAGGATTGAATTTTGCGCAAGGGGGCATGTAGGTCGTGGGAGGCTACATAAGCAAAGTTTTCGAGGTCCTGATTCGAGCGGTCGATGCGTTTGTTCAGCAATTCCAGTTCCCTTTGTTTGCGGTTCAAGGCCGTCACGTCTTTGATCAGTAAAACCCCGGTCAAATTGTTGGCTTCTGTTTCGCGGTTTCCAGTAGAATAAAGGGAAGTGGTATAAAAAGTGCCTTCGATTTCGTGTTCAAAATCATTGCGCTTGTCCTGGTTAAATATTTCATTGATGTGGCTCTTCAAGAAGGAGAATTTCCCACTATCGATGAGTTCGTTCAGGTTTTTGCCCACAAAATTTTCTTCGTCGCTGAAGCGAATGTACCGGGGGCTTCCTTCGGTTAGTATAATATTGTAATCTTTGTCAAAAATAAAAATCTCATTGTCAGACAGGGAATTGGACAGCGCCTGGTAGAGCTTGAGCGTCCGCTCATTGGTGTTGACTACCTCTTTTTGCGCGGTCACATCCGCTACGGTCAGGATCATTTTACCTTCGTGCTGCACCCGGTTGAGCGTCAGCCATTTCACAGAGTCGGGCAGAAAAAAATCGGTAGTAATGGTATCCTTGGCTAAAAGCGCTTCCACAACTTCGGAAGGAAAAACTGCATCAATGGAAAGTCCTCCTGGCGCGGCGATATTCAACATTTGACGCGCCGAGGGGTTGGCATCCCGGCAAATCCAGTTAACATTTTCGGTGGAGGTATACACAGATTCAAACAAGAGCAGTCCAATCGGTGATTCGCGAAAAATGTGTAGATATTCATCCGTCATATTAACCCTATTTGATGTTGTAAATGCGCAGCTTGTTGTACAAGGTCTTTCGATCGATCCCCAACAATTGAGCTGCTTTACTCTTGTTGAACCGCGTTTGATACAACACTTGCATGATCATTTGGTATTCTGCACCTTGCGAAATTGACTTCAGGTCGGTGTGTGCCGGAATAGCAGGGGTATCCGGTACAGGCGTTGGCAATTGGTTAGCAGCAGGTCTGATTTCCGGAATTGGAGGCAGCATCAACGACTCTACTTTTTCTACTGGTTCCAGGTCTTTGCCCTCCTCTATGCCCAAGCGGTTGAAATAGGCTATTTCAAAAGGCAGCGATTTGGACTCCACCCAGGGGCCATCGGTGAGCAGGGCGGCACGTTTGATGACATTTTTGAGTTCACGGATGTTACCGTACCAAGGGTAATCCATAAAAATCTGCTCCACTTCGGCCGTAAATCCTTTGATTTCTCGGTTGAGTTCTAACGCCGTTTGACGCAAGAATTGCAGGGCAAAAAGGACAATGTCTTCGCGTCGCTCGCGCAAGGCAGGCATCTCAATGCTGAATTCATTGAAGCGATGGTAGAGGTCTTCCCGGAATTTTCCTTTCCGACAGGCATCGATCAGGCGTTCGTTGCTGGCGATGATGATGCGCACATCCAGGGCAATTTCTTTGGTTCCGCCAATGCGTTTTACCCGACGCTCCTGCACCACTCTCAACAGCGATACTTGCACATCGTAGGGCAAATTGGCTACCTCATCAAGGAAAATTGTACCGCCGTTGGCCAATTCGAAATGACCAATTTTGGTCTGTAAGGCCCCAGTAAATGACCCTTTTTCATGGCCAAAAAGCTCGCTGTTGGCCAAGTCTTTAGAGATGGCCCCACAATCCATGGCCACGAAGTGCTGATTTTTACGGGAACTGCGATCGTGGATCATGCGGGCAACAGATTCTTTGCCCGCGCCACTTTCACCGTAAATGATCACGCTGTAATTGGTGGGTGCCACCAGGTCAATTTGTTTGTACAAAGCCTGTGCAAGCGGGCTCTGCCCAATGATGTACCCATTGTCGACGGGTACATTCGACCGTCTGGGTTTAACGGGTTTGGTTTTTTCTATCTCTTCGCTGCTCGAATTGACAGCTGCGTATACAGCGTCGTTTTGGGGGGCCGCTAGTGCTCGCTGAATGCTCAGCAGGATTTCGTCAGGAACGATGGGTTTGGTAATGTAGTCCAGCGCACCTTGTTTCATCACATTGACCGCAGTGCGGATATCAGAATATCCAGTCATGACCAACACCGGAAGCGCGGGGTGGTGTTCACGAAAGTGTGCCAATAGTTGAGTGCCTTCCATATCCCCGAGCCTGTAATCAGTGATCGCCAAATCATGTTCCTGGGCTTCAGCAGCAGCGATACCCGCAGCCCCACTGTGTGCCGTCACAACCTCATACCCTTTGCGGCTTAAGAACCGCTGGAGCAGCGTACACAGGTCCAGATCATCGTCTATTACAAGGATTTTTGCTTGGCTCATACTAGTTTTCGCATTTTAGCTGAAGGGATGTGTAAAATTTCTCGGTATTTGGCAATGGTTCGGCGCGCCAGTAGGTAACCTTGTTCCGCCAGTTTTTCCACAATTTCCTGGTCTGAGATAGGGTGCTGTTTGTCTTCCTTGGCAATAATCGTCTCAATACAATCCATAATTTCTTTGTTGGTAACCAGGTTGCCATCTGCTTTGGCCATGCCCTGATTAAACAGCGATTTTAAATGAACAACGCCAAAATCCGTTTGGGCATATTTGGAGCTGGTCACGCGTGAAATGGTTGAAACGTCGAACCCGGTTTGTTCCGCAACATCTTTCAATCCCATGGGTCGCATGCGCTTGGGGTCTCCAGATTCAAAATACTCGGGTTGTAGGTTTACGATGGCTTGCATGGTCAAGAGCATGGAGTTTTCACGCAGGCGAATCATGTCGAAAAACCAAACTGCCGAATTGAGCTTGGATTTCATGTACTGGACAGTGCCTTGTTGGGGTCCGGCGGGTTTTGAAGCGCGCAGCTGGTCCAGTTTTGCCATCATTCCTGGGCTGAGTCGCAACTCCATATTGCTGTTCAGGAGGGCAACTTTAAACGTGTCATCCTCTATTTTTTCCACAATCAACTCTGGAATGATGTTTTGATTTTTGTAAAGCTGGCGCTCATCCGAGTCGATGGGTTTGGGGTTGAGTTTGGTGATGAGTTCGATGGCATCCTTCACCTCCGCGGAGGTAATGCCCAGTGCGGCCACCATGTTCGGATAATTCCGTGTAGCCACGTCGTTGAGGTGTGCGTTGACAATGCGCCAGGCGTTGTGAATGTGTGGGGTACGGTTGGATTTGGCTTCGATTTGCAGCATCAAACATTCCCGCAGATCGCGCGCGCCTACACCCGTAGGTTCAAGGGATTGTACCGTTTCCAATTGGGCTTGCAACTCGTCGTCTGACACCAATATTTGGTGTAAAAACGACAAATTATCGGCAAGATCCTCCAATGGAATGCGCAAGTAACCATCGTCGTCCAGGCTATCTACGATGTAGTTGGCCACTAAAAGTTCACGCTCGGAAAGTACCTGAGCCGTCAGTTGTTCACGCAATTGTTCGCGGAAATCATTTTGCGCAACCAGATTTGTCAAAAAAGGGGACTCCTCAGCAGATTTTCGTTCAGCTGCGGTATGATAATCCGGGGTATGATCGTCTTGTTGGTATCCTTCCAAAAAACCGCCCCGCTCGTCTTCGATGCGGGTATCGTTTTCTGGGCTGCTTTCAGTCGGGGTTTTAAGTCTGCAGCGGAAGCACTGGCCTCAAGAATCGGGTTGTCTTCCAGCTCATCACGAATTTTTTGCTCCAATTCCAAGGGATTGCATTGGATGAAGTTCAGCAATTGGATTTGCTGAGGAGACAGTTTCAACAACTGCTTTTGACCGATTTGCTGATTTTGGCGTATCATTACCACAAGCATAAAAGAAACATACCAGTCATTCAAACTCCTCAATTTGAGGAATATTGTAGAAAAATATCTACAGTTTGGGGAATGATATTTTAGTTACAACTTATGTCTTTTTAATGACGTTGTATTTTCAATTATCCGCGACTAAACTTCCTAAACGGCAACAATCCTTTTCCCTCACCTATGCTTATTTGATTGGATGCGATCCTCAATAGTTTATCTTTTTGTGGGATTTTTTGTATCGATTCTGCTCCTGATTGGGGTAGGCATCTATTGGTACAGTACTTTTCTAAACTGGAAAAAAGCCAATCAGGTATTGGAGCATAATTTTGAAATCCTCCAGCAAACTGAAGATGTCCTCTCTTTGTTAAAAGACATTGAAGCGGGGGAGCGAGGATACATCATCACCAGAGACTGGTCTTTTTTTGAACCATTCCAGAATGCAAGAATCGAATTGCCCAAACAATTGGATCATTTGGATGCCTTGATGGCAGATACCAAAACGCAGCAAAACCGCATGAATAAGTTGCGGCTGTTGGTGCAAAAGCGGATTTATTATGCCAGAAAAGCAGTGAATGCTGCCCTCGCAGATCCTCAGGTGGATCCCCACCTCAAAGTAATCTACATGCGGAAAGGCAAAGAAACCATGGATTCGATGCGTTTGCATGTCCACGAGTTGAAGCATACCGAACTGGCCAAACGCCCTTCCCTGAGTCTGCACAAGGTGAGATTTGCACTACAATCAACCATTGCTTTGGTGCTTTCTTTTGGCCTTAGTTTGGCTTTGTTTATCGGCACTTTTTACAAAATGGTGCAAGAATTGTTTCGGCGGATAAAAACAGAAAGACAACTGGAACGGAATCTTACGGCCCTGGAGCAAAGCAATCAGCACCTCGACGCTTTTAATTACGTCACGGTTCATCACCTGCAAGAACCCTTGCGCAAACTCAATATTTTTTGTGACCGCCTCCAGCAGAAATACCACGATGAACTCCCGGCTGATGTGCAGTTTTTGGTTCAAAAACTCAATGGCTCTGCCGTGGAAATGCGCGAATTGATCCAGGATTTGACGACCTACACTGCGTTGGGGAAACAAAGTGATCCGCAAGAGCATGTTGAGTTGGAGTTGGAAAGTATTGTTGAAGCGGTAGCAGAAGAGTATGCCGAAGAAATTGTACAAAAAAATGCTTACCTTGACGTTCAGCATCCGCTGCCTTCCATCATCGGCAACCCGGAGCAGTTGCGTTTGCTTTTTACCCACTTGTTGACCAATAGTCTAAAATTTTCCAAGCCAGATGTACCACTACAGATTCGCATTACCTCCTCTTCTGCTTCAGGCCGCGCAATTCCTGGCGTCCTGGAACGAGACCATGACCGCAGTTTTCAGCAAATCAACTTTTCCGACAATGGCATTGGTATTGACAAAAAATACATGCATGTAATCTTTGAGTTGTTTCAACGTTTGAATAAAGACAAACAAATCCCCGGAACAGGTGTCGGATTGACCATTTGTAAAAAAATAATCTTAAACCACGATGGCTATATTGCCGTGAGAAGCGAGCCAAATCAGGGAACTACCTTTATGCTATTTTTTCCCCTTTAAACCAAAAAAACAGTACGCTAATGCCCAAAAAAACCTTCCGCATTCTATTGGTAGACGATGATCCGGATGACCGTTACCTGCTTCAAACCGCGTTTGAAGAAAGTGCAACGCCTTGTCAACTGGATTATGTGGAAGACGGAGATGAAATATTTGATTACCTGGACAAACACCTACAGCCCGACTCCAACGCCGAGCAACTTCCAGATTTGATTTTGTTGGATTTGAATATGCCCAAAAAGAATGGTTGGCAAGTATTAAATGAGCTCAAACAGTCTCCACTTTTTCGCCACATCCCAGTGATCATTCTCACGACTTCCAAATCGCCCGAACATGTAAGAAAGTCTTATCATCTCGGAGCGAGCTCTTTTATTTCTAAACCTTCTTCCTTTAGTAATTTGGTGGAAGTGACCAAAATTCTGGGAAAATATTGGATTGATGTGGTTACGTTTGTTTAAATGCCCTACGTACTCCTGCTATCGTATCACGGATGGTTTCCCTGACTCCAACCCAGGAAATCACCCCTTTTACTGCAGATTATTCGACCAAGATTTTCAGCTTTCTGTAATATCCAAGGCATCGCCATACGCAGGATGAGCGCGATAATTGGATGGCGAGTCAATTTGTTGGGCAATGCCGTGAGGGCCAATTTAGTTACTTGGGTGGCCAATCCACGGTCTTGGATCGACTCGGTGGCTTGTTCAATAACCGACTTCAGCAGTTGAAGGGGCTGCAAGGAAGACTTTATGGCGGCCATCTCCCGTTTAATTCCACGGGTTTGGTCATCCAGGCGCGCCAGCAAGCGGTTACGTTCGGCCTGGATTTCAGGAATCTGCTTCATCGCTGGTGTTGTTTTCCTGGATTAATTTAAAGATGGTTTTCGTCAAAATTTTCCGCACAAAATTGCGGGTGATGGCAATGGTCAAACCCGATAACAACAAAAAGATACCAGCCACAACGAAATACCCCAAAGCGGGAGCATTGAGCTGTGATCCTATCCAAATGGCGGCCCCAATGCCTATAAACAAAAGGGTGATTGCACCAAAAAACGCCCAAACCAGCACCGAAATGATGCTCGAAGATAGGGACAAACCTTTTTCGGTGAGGGAGAGTAAAAACAAGTCCCTGCGGGTGTCCAAATACTCCAAGACATGATGGGACAATAATTCGAGATGTGATTTTTTTTCATCCGTAACGTCTTCCATACTGACCCGGTGTTTATAGTGGTGGATAAAAAAGCCTTAAAGAACGGAAGCAAAGTAATTCCGCTTCCATTCCCAGGCAACAAACGCACTCAAAATGATAATGAAATCCCGATTATAAAAACTCGCTTATGAGAAATGGTTTTGCAAATCATTGACGGCAGAGCGGCCTTCTTTTACTGCTTGTTTGCCTATTTTTTTGCCGTCTTCACTCACTTCTTCCAGGGTGTTTTCTGCTTCGTTGGCCAGGGCTGAGGCTTTATTTTTGGTATTAGACCACCAGGCTGCACCTCTTTTCAGAATGTGGCTGATAAAATCATCCACTTCATTGGCGGCAATTCCAGCGTCAGATTCAAGTTTGTTTTTGGTTTTGAACCAGCTCTGTTTGCCTTCTTTGATGAGCTCATCCATGTAATCGACAGATTGGTTCTTTGCTTTCAAGATTTTTTTGCGGGTTTCTTCACCAGAAGTTGGTGCAAAAAGGATACCCAACGCGGCGCCAGTCGCAGCACCAGCAACAAATAAAGCCAAGAGATTTTTAGTAGACATGGTGTGGTGATTTTAAGTTAACAAATACGCAAATGCGGTACTGCTCGTTTTTAAGAGGAGCAATTGATTCGCCGTGCTTACGCTCCATCAGCTAAGAAAGATGTGCCAGCCAAAAAGTGTGGCGATATTTTGTTCTTTTGTGGAAAAGTGTAGAAAACAATCCTCAAGCACCCCAGAATGGGAAGGATTAGGGCGCAATTTTTTCCGGGTTCCTGGTTTTTTTGATGTTTTCAGGAAAACCAGCCTGGAACAACTTTTGCTTATAATATGAGGTTAATGCATTATTTTTTCACTGCGCTTAATTAGCACCATTGCAAACAAATACAAATGAAAACCAATAAAACTTTACTCATTATTGATGATGAAGTAGACGTATGTACGCTCTTGAGGCGCAGTTTCCGGGGAGAATTCAAAACAGTGGAAGCTGCATATTTGCTGAATGACGCGCTGAGCCTGGCCGAGCGCATTCACCCGGATATCCTCTTACTCGACAACAACCTGCCGGATGGCCAGGGCATCGATTTCATTCAGCGGTTTAAGTCCATCAACCCATTCATGCGAATTGTGGTCATCAGCGCCATGGACTTGCATAGCGAGGCCATAGCGGCCGGGGCAAATGCTTTTTTGGGTAAGCCCTTGAAGATGGAAGCGATTCGGGAAGCGATTTGTGCGTGAGGAATTTAATGAATGTGCTAAAGCTTTTTTAATTCGAAAAAAAGCCACAAAAGCCCGTCCTAACCCCATAAATTTACCCAACCACCTCTTCTTTCTCCTTCTCCGGCATCACGCCCTGTAATACCGCCGCAATCCCCATCACCAACAAGCACCCAATCAAGTTCAACCACAAGTATGCTACCCGCACCGGAATCACCCAACCGAACAGATTAAGGCTCATTTTGTACTCGCTCATTACGTACACAACGATCACAATAATTTGGGTTAAAATGGCCGCCAGGAACGCCGCTCTGCCCTTGACTTTGGGTTGAAAAAAGGCCGCGAGGAACACGCCCAGAATCACCCCGTAGAAGATGGAACCGATGATGTTCACGGCCTGAATCAGGTTGTCGAACAACTGAGCAGAAAAAGCAAAAGCCAGAGAAATCAAACACCATACCGCCACAAAAAACTTCGACATCCGCAAATAATGCTGGTCGCTGGCGGCTGGTTTGTACAAACGTTGGTAAAGGTCAATCACCGTAGTGGTAGCCAGGGCATTGATGGCCGAGGCCCCGGAAGAACAGGCCGCCGCTATAATCATGGCCAGCAATAAACCGATCACCCCGATGGGCATATATTGTAACACGTAAGTGATGAACACGTAATCAGTATCTTTGGTAGCCGCATCAGGCACGTGGTCTTTGATCAAACTTCTGGCGTCTTCACGCAATTGTAGCTCCGTGGCATGCAGGGTTTGCACTTCAATTTGGGCGGCCTTGGCTTGTTCATCGTCCCCTTTGCGCATGGCTTTCATCATACCATCAACAGCCAAACGGCGTTGTTCAAAAACTTTTTCCTGCTGGGTTTCCAATATTTTGTATTGTTCCGCAGCACTGCCACTCAGGCGGCTTACATTGTTGGAATTGAAATGCAGCGGCGCTTGATTGAAGAGGTAAAAAACGAACACGAGCACCCCTACTCCCAGAATGATGAACTGCATGGGCACTTTGATCAAACCATTGAGCATCAAGCCCATTCGACCTTCGGCCAAAGACTTCCCGCCCAAATAACGCGCCACCTGCGACTGATCGGTACCAAAATAGGAAATGGCCAAAAACGCGCCTCCAATGATGCCCGACCAGATGTTGTATCGACTGGATAAATCAAATTTGAAGTCTACCAGGTTGATCTTACCCATTTTGCCCGCAATATTGACCGCATCTACAAAATGCACATCGGGTGGCAATTGGTAAAACACCAAGCCTGCGGCTAAAAACAGACCCAACCAAATCACCGCAAATTGCAGGGTTTGGGTATAACTCACCGCTTTGAAGCCGCCGATGTAGGTATACACCAAAATCAAACCGCCAATGAATAAAATCGTAAAATTTAAAGACCAGCCCAGCAATTCCGACATGACAATCGAAGGGGCAAAAAAGGAAAGTCCAGTGGAAAAACCACGCTGGATCAAAAACAAGGAGGCCGTAAATACCCGCGTATTGAGCCCAAACCGGGTCTCGAGGTATTCATAAGCCGTGTAGATTTTTAGTTTGTAAAAGTAGGGAATGACAAATATGCTCAAAAAAATCATGGCCAATGGCAAGCCAAAATAAAACTGCACAAAGCGCATCCCATCTTCGTAAGCTTGCCCCGGCAGGGAAAGGAAAGTGATGGCACTGGCCTGAGTAGCCATAATATTGAAGCCGATGACCGTCCAATTCAGGTCATCGTTGCCCCGCATGTGCGTTTCCGAAGAACGGATGTGGCGGGTTCTCCATATTCCAAAAGCTGCGATCCCGATGAGGGTGGCCAGCATCACCAGCCAGTCGATCCAATTCATAGTCTGTCAGGCAAATAATCGAGTAAAGAGATAAAAAAGCACAATCAATATCGCGTTGAACCAGAATACCAAATGGTAGACTTGGTTCCAGGATTTGAAAAAGGGTGGACGGTCGGTCATGGTTCGAGGGTTCGAGGGTTCAAGGGTTCGAGGGTTCGAGGGTTCGGGGCATCAACCCTTGAACCCTCGAACTTCGAACCCCCGAACCCTAAGTTTATTTTCCAATTGAAATCATGTTCGCAAAAATCCGGTAAGCGCCCGGCACACCCGCAGGCAATTGCCGGAACCAGGAATAGCCTGTATAAATGTAGTAACCCGAGCCGTATTTGGCCACCAGCAGACCTCCATCGCGAGCGGGCTCGCCAGGGTCATTGGCCGACAGGATGGCTTCGAAATTGGTTTTGTCCCAATCGTTGGGGAAATACAAGCCGCGTTCCTGCACCCAACCGCTGAAATCCTGCGCCGTAATTTTATTGGGTTGATTCAGCAATTTGTGTTCGGGTTTCAGGAAACGTACCTCGGCGTTTTCATCCGTTACCCGATCACGAGATACATTGAGGGAATAAGGGGCAAGCTCTTTGGCTTCGACTTTGTATTCAAAGTTGGTGTTGTACTGCACGATCAAAGTTCCTCCTTTGCGGGTGTACTCCATCAAATTGGTCTGCCGATAGGCTAAAGCGTCAATGGTATTGTAGGCGCGAATTCCCATAATGACCGCATCGTATTTGGCCAGGTTTTCCGGGGTGAGGTCTTTTTCGCTGAGCATGTCTACTTTATAGCCGATCTGTTGCAAGCTGGCCGGAATGTCGTCTCCCGCTCCCGCAACGTAACCCAAGAGTTGCCCTGCTTTCTTCAACTCGATGTGCACCACTTTGGCTTCAGCATTGAGCAATACGGTTTGAGCCGGGATATGGTCGTACTTGATTTCAAGCATTTCCTTGCTGTACTTCTGCCCATCTATCGTTGCTACGGGTTGAATTACGCCTTCGCTGGCCCCTGATGGAGGCGTGACCATAAATTTGATGCTCTTTTCATCCCCTTTTTTGGCAATGCTGAAACTGGCCTCGGCGGGTTCCACTTTCCAGCCAGTCGGTACGCCCAATTTGAGGGTTCCGCTGATGTTTCCTTTCCCGGCTTTCACTTGTACGCTAACCGGTTTGGCATCGTTGTCGGCAAATACCAATACTTTTTCGGACACCTTGGTAAATACGGGCGGAATGATTTCGAAAGGCCGGTAAATTTCACCTTTCGCAGGGTCTGCATCTCTGTATACGATGTCCGTTTCGTAAACGATCGGAACTCCCGCAATTTTATAGTGGTAACGGGCTTTGAAGGCGCGTTGCGTTTCGGGTTTGCCCCGCATTTGTTGATCCTTCACGGCGTACATGCCCGTTGTGCCGGGGTCAGTGAGCCAGTAGGCACTGGTATAAGCCATATCTTTGTTCAGGCGCACTTTGCGCGGCCAGATCAGTCCCTGGTTGTTGGCCAGCGGCTTGTTGAATACCGTATCCAGCCCAATTGGGTCAATGCTCACTTTGTCCAACACCACGATGGCCGGGCTGCGGTTGATGACCTCGGTACGGATGGTCATTTCATCACCAGGTGCGGCAGAAAAATCGGCAGCAGCCGTTTCGTGGTAGAGGCCCAAACAGGCTTTGATCACGTCTTTGATTTCCACCAATTTCACCCTCTTCCAATAGCCGTCGGGCAGTTTTTCGATCAATTGGTAGGCCTTGACCAATTCTGGGACACTGGCCACCGGGTTGTCAAAACGGAATTTGGCTTTTACCGCCGCCAGAATGACCCCAATCGGTGCACCACCAGGTACGCGGGTCCAGGTGGTATTGATGCCTTCAAAGAGGTCGGTTTTACTTTTGGGTTCGTCGCCTTTGATGAATTCGAAGTACTCCTGACTGGTACCCCGGGTACCCATGGAGCCAAAGCCCTGGCAACGGTGCGAACTGCGGCTTTCGGCAGCAATTTCGGTATTGGATTTGCCCAGATTCGGGAAATAACCTCCAGCTTCTACACTAAACAGTTTGGATTTGTCGGCTTTGTCAAAAGCGGCGCGGCTGCCAAAGAAAAACCAGGAGATGTTGAAGAAGGTACGGCGTGGTTGCCAGGGCTTGACGTAAGCCAATTGCTCGGGATAAGCCTGGGGGTTATTGGCCAGATCAAAAGCCTCCACCGAAAGAACCGCTGAAGCCGTGTGGTGGCCGTGGGTAGTACCTGCCGTGCGGTGATCAAAACGATTGATGATCACGTCGGGTTGCCATTGCCGGATGGCCCATACAACGTCGCCCAAGACATCGTTGCGATCCCAGGTTTGGAAGGTTTCAGCAGGGTTTTTGGAAAAACCCAAAATCGTTGGCACGGGTGAACATTTGTTTGCCGCCGTCAATACGCCGGGCGGCCAACAGTTCCTGCGTGCGCAACAAACCCAAAAGCTCCCGAATTTCGGGCCCAATCAGGTTTTGTCCGCCATCGCCGCGCGTCAGCGAAAGGTAGGCCACATTGGCCTTGCGCTCATTGGCGAGGTAAGAGATAAACAGGGTATTTTCATCATCGGGGTGCGCCGCAATGTACAAGGCTGAACCTAAAAAATTCAGCTTCTTGATGGCTTCGTAAATTTCCCCGGAAGTATAACGTTTGGGTGCTTGAGCACGAACTGTCGTAAAAGGAAGGATCAAAACTAACAGTAAGAAATAAATGCTCCGACGCTGCATAGGTGATTTTGTTTTGTGCGATGCTTCTGTTTTTCACCTGAGCTACAAACGACCATTTAAACTGAAATTTCGTCCAAAATGCTCATGTAGCTCTGCTACACTCCGCTGTGCCTCATTTCAGTTTAATGGCCTCGTTTTGCTTTCAGGCCAAAATCAAACAAGCTCAAATAATCGAGTCCGGCAAATATACATGTTGCAGCGCAGAAAGTAAGTGAAAGATTGGTATCGGATCGTTTTGGAGGCGTATTGGTAGAAAAATGCAATATACTGGTCAAATTGAGGGGAGAGAGTCAGTAAAAGTCCAACCACATGGTAACCATTTTAAGAAAAAAACGTATACGTTACGTGTAACGAAATTTTTACTTTTTTTCGAAATAAACCATCATAGCAATGAATCAATCAGAATTTGACATCAAAGAACACAAGCATAAGTTTGCCGTCTGGGCAGCGGGTAGAGCTGCAAGCGTTAAGTACCATCGATTTTCTGTTAAAACAGCAAGAGTGTTAATCGATTCCATAAACCTACATAAGTACATTGACCAACCAAGTGCTCTTCCTGAGCATTTTGATTCCGCACATGAGGAGTGGTGCGACGCCTTGATTAAAGTATCTCGTCCAACACTCTCATATGGAGTAGCGGCAAAACTCATCAATATTTACCTCAAATGCATCTTTGTTTGTGGCGGTCATCATGAACATGATAAGGTTAAAAGGATTCATCCTCCGATTGACCGGCTTTTACTGAAAGCACTTGCTACAGATAGAATTGGCAACAGACAGGGCATTTGGAAGAGATATGCAGAAAAAGGATGGTCTAACTTTGACAAGAAGGATTATCAAGAAGTCATTGCAAACATAAAAGACATTTTTGAGCCAGGTGGACTATACAAGGTTGAACACTTCTGGACTGGACATCAATAAGTCATTGGTTTTTCAAGTTGCATACATTCCTCCTTGCATTTCCACAAAAAATGCCCTAAATTTATTCTTGCTTTTTACCTCCAAAACAAGGAACAATGTCTTTAACTATCGAATTACCTGTAACTGTCGAGCATTCACTTCGAAAAAATGCAGAGAAACAAGGTGTTTCTCTAGAACGCTATATTTCAAGGTTACTGACTGAAATGGATGTTGAAAATTCTATAGAGTCTCAGGAAAATCTTTCCGAAGCTGAACTGCTACAACTCGTTCAGTTGAATGTTCATCCACAGGATTTAGAAGAATACTACCGATTAGCAGAAATATTTAAAAAGGTAACATCCACTAGAGGATCATGAAAACTGATCTACCTAAATGATATTATTGAAATTGCCCATGCCAATAGAATTAAATATGTGATTGAATTAGCAAAGTTACGTAATAAATCGCTTGAGGACATGGTCTATGAATTAGGAATTAAACGTAAAGTGGCATGACCGAATCTCTCAGAATGGAGGTACGCGTTAGAGCACAGCATTGTTGTGAATACTGTCTTGCCCAAGAGATCATTTCTCATGATCCTTTTTCGGCTGAACACATTATTC
The DNA here is from genome assembly GCF_016718685.1 of Haliscomenobacter sp. Classification (GTDB taxonomy): domain Bacteria; phylum Bacteroidota; class Bacteroidia; order Chitinophagales; family Saprospiraceae; genus Haliscomenobacter. Next base: position 65,620 of record NZ_JADKCX010000024.1, read on the forward strand.
CCTCGGCAAAGGGAGGAAAAGATGAATTGTCAAACCTAGCGTGGTCCTGCTTAGGGTGCAATTTTCATAAATTTACTGCAACTACTGCCATAGACCTTGTTTCAGAAGAGTTTGTGAGTCTTTTTAACCCTCGTGAAAATAGTTGGGACGAGCATTTTAAATGGAATGAAGATAGTACAATAATTATTGGGCTTACTGCAATCGGTAGAGCAACCATCAATCGTTTGAAACTAAATAGGGAAGGACTGATAAACTTAAGAGCCATTCTCGTTGCAGCAGGGAAACATCCTCCTATATTACGAAAATAGTTCAACATGCGTTACCTTCTAACATTCCTCCTTCTAACCCTCTCCACCATGTCCCATTCCCAATCCCGTGCACGCAATCACGGCATCCACATCGGCGTAATCCCCACGGGTAAACACAACGCCATCACCGACGTAGGCAACGTACAAGTCGGCCAGGTTACCTTGCGCGAAGGGCAACAGATTCGCACCGGAGTCACCGTGATTGTGCCGGATACGGGTAATCTTTTTCAACATAAAATTCCGGCTGCCATCTACGTCGGCAATGGGTTTGGCAAATTGGCGGGCAGCACCCAGGTGCAAGAGTTGGGCAATCTCGAAACGCCCATTGCCCTGACCAACACCCTCAACGTGTCGACCGCCATGGACGCGCTGATTGAATACACCCTGAACCAGCCCGGCAATGAAAAAGCCCAATCGGTCAATGCCCTGGTGGGAGAAACCAACGATGGCTACCTCAACGACATTCGCGGGCGACATGTCAGCAAAGCACACGTACTACAAGCCATCAAAAATGCCAAATCTGGCCCGGTGGAAGAAGGTTGTGTGGGTGCTGGAACGGGAACGGTGTGCTTCGGTTTTAAAGGGGGTATCGGTACGGCTTCGCGTAAATTCCCCGCTGAACTGGGCGGGTATACGGTGGGCGTACTCGTACAAAGCAATTTTGGCGGCGTGCTGGAAATCAATGGCGCACCAGTAGGCCAGGAATTGAAACAATACTACCTCAGCGAATATTTCAAAGATAAAGCCGATGGCTCCTGCATGATCGTGGTAGCAACAGACGCGCCCCTGGACAGCCGCAACCTGGAACGCCTGGCCAAACGAGCCATGCTCGGTTTGGGCAAAACTGGGGGCATCGCCTCCAATGGTAGCGGCGATTATGTCATTGCATTCAGCACCGCAACGGGTCTGCGGGTCAAACACGAAACCAAAGACTTGACGCAAACCGTGACAGTGCTCCGCAACGACGCCATGTCTGGCTTATTCATGGCCGTCATTGAAGCCACTGAAGAGGCGATCATCAATTCGCTGTTTCAAGCCACCACTACGGAAGGTAAAGATGGGCATAAAATTGAGGCATTGCCTTTGGATAAAATACTGCCCATTTTGAAAAAAATACAATAAAACAGTAAAAACGAAACCGCAAAAGATTTGTCAAGGCACGATTCGTTTGCTTTTCACTTTTCACTTTTCACTTAAATTTCTACCATGCTCTACATCACCCAACTGATTTATCTTAAAGCAGGCCAAGAAGCCATTTTTGACGAATTTGAGGCGGTGGCCATCCCCGGCATTGCACGTTACAATGGCCGCATGCTATTTCGGCTTCGGCCAGGTAGCGCCGCAGATTTTATCGAAAATCAGATCGAACAACCCTATGAAATTCATCTGGTTGAATTTGCGTCTGATCTGGATTTCCAAAACTTCATGCAGGATGAAGAACGCAAGCGATTTTTGCACCTTAAGGAGCAATCCATTCAATCTGTCGTATTGATTAAGGGTACAAAGTTGTAAACAAAGTCTCCTATCTTTGTTTAGCCTACATCAACTTCAATCGATACGACCATGCGTTGCTCCCTTTTGCTTCTTTTTGTAACCCTACAGTTCAGCCTTTTTGCGCAGGATAAACCAACTGAGGACACCCTCCGCACCCTCGACATTGCCCCTGTAACCGTCAGTGCATCCCGCTTTGAGGCCAAAAACAATCGGCTGCCTTTTGCCATCAGCATTTTGAATAAAAACCAGATTCAAAGGGCGCAGGCGCAGCTCTCGCTCAACGAATCACTGGTGGCACTCCCTGGGGTTTTCACCCTCAATCCCGACAACTTTTCGCAAGACTTGCGGATTTCCATCCGGGGTTTTGGCGCCCGTGCTGCTTTTGGTATTAGGGGCATCCGGTTATTTGTAGATGGACTTCCAGAATCAACTCCCGACGGTCAGGCGGACGTAGACAACGTGGATGCCGGCGCACTGCAGCGGCTGGAGTTACTACGCGGTGCATCGGCGGGCTTGTACGGCAATGCTTCTGGCGGGGTGCTCAATTTGAGTACCGAAGAACCCAGCAAACAAAGTTTTGTCGAAACCCAGGCTTTGGCGGGCAGTTTTGGGTTTCAACGTTTCCAGGTCAAATCCGGGTTTATGTCGGGGAAATTAGGCGTTTTTGCCAGTGCTTCGCAAAACCAGCAGGATGGATTCCGCGCCCAAAGCGCTATGAAGCAAACCACTTTGAACCTCAAATTGCGCTACCAACTCAGCGAAGATGCCAAGCTATCGCTGTTGTTCAACTACGGCAACAGCCCTTATGCTCAAGACCCTGGTGGATTAACCGCCGAGCAAGTTGTCAGCGATCGTCGGCAAGCCCGAACTGCCAACGTACAATTTAACGGTGGTGAAGAAGTAAGCCAAGGGCGAGTTGGATTGGTGTTTGAAAAACAGTTTTCGGTCAAACACCGGCTCACGGCGCGAGGTTTTGTGACCAGCCGGGACTTCGCCAACCGCCTGGCTTTTTTGGGTGGTGGTTGGGTCGAGTTTCAGCGCAATTTTGGCGGACTAGGGATAAATTACCTCTACACCAGTGGCCAGTACCGCTCGCAGTTGGGCCTGGAGTGGAACGACCAACGCGACAATCGCCAGCGTTACAACAATGAAAGTGGCCAAAGAGGGGCGCTTACTTTTGACCAAATCGAACGTTTCCGCAGTGTCGGTGCATTTTGGTTGAACGAATTGACGCTGGGCAAAAAATTGACCCTCACGGCCGCTACCCGCTTTGATGCCCTCCAATTGAGCGCTACGGATCAGTTTTTGAGTGATGGCGACCAAAGTGGAGAAAACAATTTCAATCGCTTCAACCCCAGCTTAGGCGCCGTATTTGTAGCCAGCAAGTGGGCCAATGTATACGCCAATCTGGCCAGCAATTTTGAAACCCCTACCCTCACCGAACTCTCCGCTAATCCCAACAACCTGGGCGGATTCAACCCCGATTTGCAGCCACAACGCTCCTTGAATTATGAATTGGGCACCAAACTACTGGTCAATGACCGCGTGGGTTTTGACCTGGCTTTGTTTCAAATCAATCTGCAAGACGAACTGGTGCCTTACCAATTGGCTAATGCACCGGGGCGCACTTTTTTCCGCAACGCAGGCAAATCCAAACGCCGTGGAGTGGAAGCGGCGCTGAATGTACGCCTGGAAGAAGGCTTATTCTTGACGCTGAATTACACCTTTTCTGATTTTATCTATCAGGAATATGAAGCCAATGGGGTCGTTTTCACGGGCAATGCCCAGCCCGCAGTGCCCCGACACCATCTCTTTAGCATTCTGCAATGGGCACACCGCTCAGGTTTTTTGTGGCGGGACAAGTGCGGAACATCAGCAGTGTATTTGTCAATGATGCCAATTCGGTTACCAATCCAGGCAATACGCTCTGTTCGATACGCGCCGGACATGCTTTTCAATTGGGTAAATTCTGGAAAATAGAGCCTTTCGCGGGCATCAATAATATTTTTGGAATTGAATATACCAACAACATTCTCCTCAACGCGGTAGGCAATCGGTTTTTTGAACCTGGAGCAGCGCAGGCCACCTATTACGGGGGGCTGAAGCTGAGTTGGCGGAAAAACTGAGCCCTTTGTACTTCGTCAAAATTCGCTTAGCTTTCCCGCTCTTTTTTGAACAAGCACTGAATTAACAACGACTGATTAACCAAAAATTCAATCCTGATGTCAAGCAGATTTGCACTTTTTTCCCTATTTATGTTCTTCTTATTGAGCGCTTGTAATGGTCAAAAACCCGATGGAACTCCAACGGTTGGAGGAGATAGAGACAAGCACGGCTGCATTGGTTCCGCTGGTTATCAATGGTCAGAATTGCGCGGCGAATGCATCCGGCTTTTTGAAGCAGGTATTCGCCTGGATCCACAAGCCAAGGAATTGAACCAAACCACTTCAGCCTTTGTCGTTTTCAAATCTATGGACGAGGATGCCAAGGCGGAGCTTTTTTTACCCGGCGAAAAAAAATCCATGCTTTTGCCACGGGTTGGAAAGGAGGATGCGGGTACCTGGAAAAACAAAAAATATACCCTAAAGCAATGGAGGGGAATGTATTCACTGGAAAATAGCCAGAAAAAGTTATTGTATCAAGGGGCTGGCAGCTAGTAATGTGCTTGCGTGTTCGACAGCTATCCGTAGACCCTATGCAAATTTCCGCCGGAAACGCTGCATAGGGTCTATGACTTTTCCTATACTTACATCAAAAGCTTCTTCGCGAATTCCACACATTTCGTCACTTCCTTCACCGCATCAGAACCTGCGGGAACGGCGTATTCCAATTCAACGGAAACCGGGAATTTGTATTTTTTGGATTTCATCAAGGTCAAAATTTCCTTGATAGGCGTATCTCCTTTGCCCCATTCCAGGTTGCCCGCGCCATTGGCGGGGGTAGTGCGGTCTTTCATGTGCATGCTGGTGATGCGGTCATGTTTGGCTTCGATCAGCGCCAGCAAAGACGCTGTGGTGTTTTTGCCCCCTGCCGCAATGTAGTGGCCACAATCCAAGTTGAGTGAATTGTAAGGGGATTGCGCCAGCGCCTCATCCCAAAGCACATCGGTAGCCTGGGTGTGGGCGTGGTAGCCAATGTACACCTTGTGTTTGGCCCCCAGATCACCTAGCCTTTTGGTTTGCGCGCCATCCGTTGGCATTTCCAGGGTAACCGAAGTGGCGCCAAGAGCCTTGGCTGCCCGCAAGCCGTATTCTACCTCGGCATCTGAGTTGTTGGGGCCAAAAGCGTTGGGTTTATAGGCGTAAATCTTCACCCCAGCTGCGTTGAACTTCTTGCGGATTTCTTTGAATTTATCCATTGAAACTGTAGCGCGCCATTCGGCTACTTGTTTGTTGTAGGCTGCAATTTGCGCCCGCTGCTCATCGGTCAGTTGTGGGCGTTGTCCCCCCGCAGGAGGAGGCCCCATGCGGATCGGATTCGGGTTTTTTGGCTTTCCTGCGAATTCCTCAGTGGGGTCACCCATTAGTTCAATGGCGCTGATGTTGCTTTCTACGCAAAATTGGATCAACTTATCTACATCGTGCGGCATGCTGCGGAAAGAATAGGTAATGGCTCCGATTTGTACGCCGCCAAATTTTGAATTGGGTTTGCTCTGCAGCCAATTCATGGCAGGATTGACGGTATAACCAAGCAGAGCCAGAAGGCTTATGGCGAAAAAACTACGCCCTAAAAATGCGTTTTTCATTGTTTAACGTTTGATTGCGATTTGATGAAAGATATACACCGAAGGGGGTGTACAACCTTAAAAGTCTACAAATCCATCACTATTTTCAAATTTTCTTGCACTTTTACTTTGAGGTAAATTCAGGGATGCCAAAAAATCATACACTTAATGTGAGGATAAACTCCGAGCCGATTCCCTCATTAGAAATTACTTCTAAATTCCCCCCATGCCCTTTGGTCACAATGTCATAAGCCAAGCTCAGCCCCAGGCCCGTCCCTTGCCCCGTCGGCTTCGTCGTAAAAAAGGGCTGGAAGATTTTGTCTTTGATGGCTTTGGGGATGCCGTTGCCATTGTCTTGTACCTTGATCTCTATAGCGTTTTCCAAGCGCTTTGTCGTGAGCGTGACCGTTGGCGTGTAATTTTCGGGAGCTTGCTGCTGGCGTTGCTGAACCGCATAAAATCCATTGTTGATCAGGTTGAGGAGCACCCGGCCTATGTCTTGCGGGATAACTTCAACGCGGGGTAAGGTTTGATCAAAATCAGTTTGCATCGTTGCATTGAAACTATTATCTTTTGCCCGCAGGCCATGATAAGCCAGGCGCAAGTACTCATCGGCGAGGGCGGTGAGGTCGGTAGGTTCTTTAGTCCCAGTGCTGGCCCGGGAGTGCTCAAGCATGCCTTTGACGATGGAGGAAGCGCGTTGGCCGTGGTGGTTGATTCTCTGGAGGTTTTGTTTGAGGTCGGCGGCGATGGCTTTTACTTCCTCCGTATCTCCTTTTTCAATTTCTTCGGTCAGTTCGTCCAGCAATTCAGTACTCACTTCCGAGAAGTTGTTGACAAAATTCAGCGGGTTTTGAATTTCATGGGCAATGCCCGCCGTGAGTTCACCCAGCGAGGCGAGTTTTTCGGATTGAATGAGTTGAGCCTGCGTAGCTTTGAGCTCGGTCAGGGAATGATTGAGTTCGGTGGTGCGTTCACTGACCTGTTGCTCCAGGGTTTCATTTTGTGAAGCAAGAATGGTTTGTTTCTCTTGCTCTTTGAGCAAATTTTCAGCCGATAATTTCTGGATGGATCGGTTGCGTTTTTTGAGTTGTTGGTTGGACCAAAAGAGGGAAATACCCAGCAGTGTCAGCAGGAAAACGCCTACGAATAAAAAGTTACGCGTACGGTTTTCAAGCGTTAGGCGCTGATTCAGTTCGGTGATTTCCAGTTGTTTGATTTTTTGCCTTTGGGCTTCCTGTTGGCGCTTGGCCTCCGCTTGTTTGCGTTCCGTTTCTACTTTTAATTGTTCGGTTAATAACTTTTGTTGCAGACTGGCATTTTGCAGTTTCTGGTTTTCGAGCAGTTTTTGCAGGGTGATCTCTTTGAGTTGTTCCGAATAGCGGGCATACTGTACTTTTTCCAGCTCAGACAGGATAAATTTGTCCTCAAAATTGACCGAGTCTTCCGGAAACAGCAGCGGATTGTTGTTGATTTTAAGGCGGGCGGTATCGGGCTTTTGGGCAATGAGCATGGATCCACATGCCAGGAAAATCAATCCAGCAAGGCAATAAGTGATCGAACGAATGTAGTAGGTTGTGGTCATTTCTTTTCGGTTTCAGGAAGTATTTGGCTTTGAGGGCTTTGAAGCGGGATTGGTCGAGACTGGGGTAGGCACCGAAAAATGGCTTGGTCAAAAAATTCGCTTGAGGTTTCATTGCCATCTTCCTTCGCTGCCTGTTGAAATGCTTTTTCCAGCCATTCAAAAGCTTCATCCACTCTTTTTTGTTGGTATTTGAGGTGAAACATACCTTCATAGGCATCTATACTGTATCCATAACCCCTTTCGGCGGAGCCTTGAATACAATGGGTACAGGGGTCCAAAAATAAAAAATTCATTCCCAATAGGCCATTATACCTTTAATCTTAAACGTTGTGTGATTGGTGTGTGAGGAATAGGATAGTCAATAGCTGCACGGTAGTAATGTTCTGCTTCGGCATAATTTTTTAGCGCAGCGTGCAAAGCCCCCATATTTTTGAGCTGCTCTCGGTATTTTAGCGCAAGCAAAGGTTTATCTTGTTCTGTAGTTCCCTGTAGTTCTATTTCTCTTTTGTGCAAGGCTATTTGGTTCAATTGGAGGGAAATCTTGAACTCACCAGGGTCTTCACTCCAGTGGAAAACCTTAAACATATTCCAGGCGATGAACAAAGCACCCAATGGATTATACTCTCGCTCGGCACGCTGAAAGGCCTTTTGGAGATACTTTTTCATGCTTAGAGAATCGCCGCTGGCTTTATACAAAAAGTACAGTTTGTTCCAGATGTTAGCCAAACCAATAAGGTTGCTAAAAACAGGCCCAGCCCCATTTCCTTTGGGAAGGTTAAGTTGATTTTGCTGGATTAATCTTTGTTCTTCATATTCATACATGCTCAATGCTTTTTCAAAGCAAGCGATGGCTTTGGGATAATCCCGATAGGCGGTATCAGTAGCCATGTCCGGAAATCCGTTAGATTGTATCTGCAAACCCATATAGAGGTCACCCAAAGCGGGATAAGCAGGTCGGAAAAAAGAGTCCACTTGGATGGCGCGTTCGAAATGCGCGACGGCTTTGGGGTGTGGAACTGACTTACCATCTGAATTGGTGTAGGGAATTGGAGCGTAACTGCTGGCCAAATTGTAATGGGCTTGGGCTTGATTGGGGAGTAGCTCAGTCACCCTTTCCTGGTAATAAAGGCAGAATCCAGTTTCCGGCCCATGTCATCCGGAGAAATAATGGCCATTTCGGCCATCGCCCGATAAGAAGAAGAAAGCAAGGAATAAGTAGAGATCATGTTGGGCTCAATTTCCAGGGCCTGGCGCAAGAGGCTCCGCTCCTTGCGCTTGCGGGCTTCATAAGCCATGCGGCCATACTCGTTTATTTGCTCAGGAGTTCTATTTGCGGATAAAGCAGCAGGCGAGGGTTGAATGGGCAATTGGGAATCCAAAACCCAAATTCGGGATTGAAGTATGGGCGTAAATAGTGCGCTGTACCTAAAAGATTTTGGGCTTCTCTTAGGTTTTGGATGGCCTTGGAGAGGGTACTTGGATTGGCCATGTCGTTTCTACTCAAATATCCGGCACCTCGTTCACGTACATCTTTGAGCAGGTTTAACTCCCGCTCCAATAAAGCAGTTGTCAAATTACGCTTCATCAGTTGCAGCAAGTTCTCGGGAATTTTCTGAGCCACCAGTTTTTTAAAATGGATCAACGCGCAATCTACCGAATCGTCATGTGGTGCCAAGCGTTTTTCCTTCAAGGCCTTGCTGAATTTTTTATACGTATCCACAATGGAAGTATCCAGTTTAGCCTCCAATTCGGTGATGATTTTGTCATCTCTACCCTTGAGGTTGACCTCTGTAATAATCGGGAAGTTCCGCTTTTCGTAATCGTCCAAACGGGCCAAACCTGCGTTGCTCACCTTGGACAAAAACTGTGCCTCATTGCCCAAAACGACGGGCGTTTGCACATTCGGATTGGCTTCGCGCAACACGTTGGTTTTTAGATAAATGTTTAATTCCGCGAGCGCGATTTTTTTATCCTTATTCACATCTGCCCTTCCGGTCAAACCATTGACCAAATGGTACGAAAACAGCCCTCGTCCCCCACCCCACTGTTTGCCTTCGAGCGCGTATTCATTGGCCTGGCAAGAGAGGATTTTGGTCACCCGGCCCCAACTTTCCTGCAAGGCTTTTTGGGTTTTGGATACGCCTTCTTTGCCACCAATCAAGCCCCCGGAGTGGCAGGCATCGGCAATAAAGACTACTTCCACTTGCTTTTTGGCCAGGGCATCAAACCAGGTTTTGAGCTCTGACAACTGCAAAAACTCATTGCCCTGGAAGTAGCCCGTTTTGAAAGAGTTGTACAACAGCAGCAGGGAGTTTTCATGGGAAATCTTCGCTTCCAGGTCACCGTGTCCGCCAAAGTAGAAGAAAAAGCGGTCTTTGGGCTTCATGACCTGGCTGAGCGTAAACAATTCATCTACGATATTGATGCGCACAGCTTCTTCGTTGAGAAAGAGTTTGATGTTTTGCTCGGGGATTTGCTGGTTTTTTAAGCACTCGGCGAAGGCGAGGGCATCGCGGTCGGCGTATTGCAGGGGGGCGATTTCTTTGTAGGAAGAAATGCCGATGATGAGGGCGTAGGTGTTTTGGGCTTGCAGCGCGGTACAGACTACTACGAGTAAGGCAGCCAACACTGGAATAGAATAGGTGTTGAGTTTCATGTATAGGGTTTTAAGTATTTAAACAGGATCTTTACAAGATTGATTCGGTTTTTCAAAATTGGTAAAAAAAAGCATACTGTGCAAGCACATCGTCACACACCACTTTTTGACGCAGCTGCGCTGCTTATTTTATACCCGCGACGAACGGTGGGGTGATAATCTTCCATTCCTTGTTTGGCTTTTTCATTCACTGCATAAATTGGTTTTTATGCCTTCAATTCTCCTTTAATCCTTTAATCACCACGTGCCCGGTTCCGTTGGGGTCGCAGGGATAAGCAAAAGCTTTTTGCCAGACTTTCGGGTCATCAATGGTTGCATAAAATTCGTCGAGGTAATCGACCATGGATTTGATGTACTTCGCATCCAGGAAGGGACAGTTGGTAAACATCCGGTAAATGTCGCTTTTTAGCTGCTGGAATTGCGCAATGACGGGTTCAAATGTTTTCAAGTTGGACACACAGTAGCCCCGGTAGCGGCGTTGACGCACCGAGCGCATTTCCAACGCGGAGGCTGGTTTGGCGTACGGAGCATCCACCATTCCCGAATGATCAAAGTCATAAGGCACCGCAATGGGACTCGCTGTGGAGTCGGCAATCAGCAGTTTGATGTTTTGTAGGTATTGTACCGACCAGTCCGTATTGCCGATTAAATATTCAAATACGGCCATCCTTAAAAAAGCGTCCTTTTGGATTAGGGTGGGTTTTAATTTCCGCTCCAAGGGTTGCATCCCGTTTCTTTTGGCCATTTGTTTTTCTTCTTCCAGCAAAATCCCGTAAAAATGGTCCGCGTTGTTTTTGGGTTTTGTCATCGATGAGGGTTGTTTGTACCAGTCGGGCCCGGAAGCTTTGGGGGGTAAGAAGGTTATAGAGTTCATATACCAACCATTCCCGGATGATGTATTCATCCCCATCACAGGGCATCACGAGTTTTAGTTTTTTTGCTCCCGAAAAATCGAATGTTCTGGGGCACCCGCTGGAGAAAAATGAATCAACAATGGCGGGTACGTACAACTTTGATTCAAACGCCGAAAATGGCCTCGGGTAGTCAATTCAACCGCAATGGCTGGTTCACTTTGAGCCTGGCCAGTACCAACTGTTCCTTTAAACTATCAATTAGCCCAATTTTAAGAATTGGCCCAGCTTGGGCAAAACCGACGCGCCAAACGAGGGTCAATAAGAGGATTAAAGTAAATTTCTGCATCGGTTTAGGTGTTTAGGGCAGGGTGAGGGAAGTTTGAGAAGGCTTATCCATTTACTTCAGCGCCGCCATCTGCACCACCTGCTTCTGACCACAATACCCACAAATAGTCGCCTCCGCAACATACACATGCTCCTCAAAAATACGGTACGTTCCTGGCACACCACGGGCAACTCTTCAAATGTAGGATACCATTGTGATCGTGGCCAAGCTCATCCCATTGTTTCAGGACTGGGGTTTTGTAAGCTCCACAGCTTTGGATGACGGCGATCAAAACAAGGATGAACCAGTAATTGCGAGCGGTTTGAATTTGCGTTTTCATGGTATAGCGATTAAAGTGATCAAAAAATGATGATGGGTTAAAAATACAGCAAGGATCACTTCAATGCTTTGACAAATATCCGAATGGACGGTGTGACTTTCCGCTTGGCAAGAATTGGCTTCCGAATGAAATGCCGGGCAGGGCCAATCTCCAGATTTTGGCCCTGCCCGGCGGGAGGAATTTAGCCCTTCAAACAGTCAAACACCAACCGATAAAAATCAGGATGCGACTGCCAGGTTTGCCCAGTCACATACCGCCCATCTTGTACAGCTTCGGATTTGCCCACAAAGGTGCCGCCGCAGGATTCCACTTCAAAGCGGACGTTCTCATAGCAGGTCAGGGTTTTGCCTTTGACCAGGCCCGCTGCGGTCAAAATCTGGATGCCGTGGCAGATGGAAAAGATGAATTTTTCGTCGCGGTCGAATTCCCGCACGATGTCCAGCACTTTGGCATCGTGGCGCAAAAACTCGGGTGCCCGGCCCCCCAGGAGCAATACGGCCAGGTAATCCTGGGTGTTGACCTCGGAAAAGGCGATATCCGATTCCACCAGGTAGCCGGGCTTTTCGATGTATGTGTCCCAGCCGGGTTCAAAATCATGGATGACCAGGTTCATGCGCTTTTTGCTGGGGGCGGCAATAACGGACTGGTAGCCAGCTTCTTCAAAGCGGTGCTTGGCATAAAGGCATTCGTAACTTTCGCCGGCATCTCCGGTGATGATGAGAATTTTTGCTTTGGTGGACATAATGTCGTTGTTTGTTTATTTTCTGTTCATTAAAGTTACTTCACCCGCCCATACTTTCGCAACAACTCCATCACTTTCTTGTGCGGCAAAGCATAAGCCTTGTTGCCATTGATGCCCTCCATCGTTTCGGCTGCCACCATCGCATTGATGATGGCTTCCTCCACAGCCTGCACGGTAGCGTCAAATAGCGGATTGATTTCATCATTGGGCAACTCGACCACTTTTGTGAATTTTTCACGCTGAAAAGCACCGGGATTGGCCGTGGAGAAAGCGAGGAAAATATCCCCCGAACCATTTTCGCCCCGCCCACCCACGATGCCAATGCCCAGCGGCACCCGGGCAGCAATACGTTTCAGTTGGTGGGGCAACAAGGGCGCATCGGTCGCTACCACCACGATGATCGAACCATCGCCGGGTTTGCGGTAATGCTGGGGTGGCAACTTGAACTCGTTGTTCAGGGTATCTTTCAGTTCTTTGCCGATGGGCACTCCGGCGATGGTCAGGTTTCTTTTTGCGCCAAAATTGGCCTGCACCAATACGCCGATGGTGTAGGTGGAATCGGCAATTTTGAATACCCGTGAGGCCGTACCCGTTCCACCTTTAAAACCCAGGCACATCATACCCGTACCGCCGCCCACATTGCCCTCTTTGATGGACCCGGTTTTGGCGCTGTCCAAGGCAGCATACGCGTGACTTTCCTTGACGTGGAAGCCGTAAATGTCATTGAGGAAGCCGTCGTAGGTTTCGGCCACGACGGGATAGGTATACCAAAAATCTTCCTGGTACCAGTGGTGATCCACAAACCATTTCAGTACTGCATCGCGCACCACCCCCACGCTGTTGGTATTGGTGATCATGAGGGGTGTTTCCAAAAAACCGGATTCGGTGATCCAGGTGGTGCCCGTCATTTCGCCGTTGCCGTTGAGGGTGTACCAGTTGGCGTACACGGGGTTGTTGACGCGGCCACGGGGCAGGATGGCGGTTACACCCGTGCGCACCGGGCCTTTGCCCCGGATGTTTTGGCCCTGTCCGGAGATGATGGTGCTGTAGCCGACTTCCACTCCTTTTACATCGGTGATGGCGTTGTAAGGGCCGGGAGTGCCTTCAAAAGGGATGCCGATGTCGCGGGCGCGGGGCTTTTGGGCTTGAACCTGGAGACTGAACAGGATTAAGAAGAAAAAAAAGAGGGCCTTCATAAGAGCAGGTTTTAGGTGTAGTAAAATACTCAAAACTCACACTACAAATAACTCAACCACCACTTCTCCGGGTGACCCGTTTTGTAGCGATCATACCACTTACACAGTGGATACAAACTAACCACAATAACGACCCAGATCACATAGGTCACCGTCAAACTATATCCCTCTCCGGGTATAATGAATAAGAAAGGAAACTGGTTTTTGGCAGCAAAATCGAATGCCTCACCCACCGAATGCCCTCTGGCGAGAAAACAAATCGCCGAACTGATGTGAATGAGGTAAAAATGGATGAGGTAATAAAAAAAAGCTGTCCGGCCATAAGTACGTAAAACCTTGGTGACACCGTTATTCACGCGTTCCAGCCAGGCCAGCATCAAGAAAGCCGGGCCAATCGTCATACACATGAAGAGCAGGGAAGGTGGATATTTATTGACATTCAAAAAGGAAAGGACGGTTAGGACGGTATTTTTTTGAGCACTCCAGGGAGCCGGATTCCCATAAATATTCACGAACCGGAGGACTACAAAAAGCAGTACTGCACCCAATCCAAGGCGGACCAAGACACGACCACGTTGTTCTCTTGAATAGTTTGGTGAAAAAAACACCCCACTGCAATATCCCAAAAGCATTAGGCCCATCCAGGGCAGAAAGGGATACAAAATGTAGAGAATGCGGCCTTCATCAAAAGGGTAAGCGCCAGTCCGGTGGAGCAACATCCACCAAAAATTGGCCTTAAAGCCTTCCGCAGCCTCAGGAATATCCAGGAGATTATGCCCCAAAACGATGACTAAACCCAATGCCAAAATAAACTTGAAGGGGATGCGGAGCAATACACTCATGACCACCATGGTAATGCCGATGCACCAGATGACCTGCAAAATCAACACATTGAAAAAAGGATTGAGGGTGAAACAAAAAGACATCACCACCAATTCAATAAAAATTAGCCACAAACCCCGCTTGAGCAAAAATGTACGCAACTCCTGCGGCGTCTTGCGCAAACTTTGCAAATAAACCGAGGTACCCGAAAGAAACACAAAAATGGGTGCACAAAAGTGGGTGATCCAGCGCGTAAAATACAGAATTGGCGTAGTGGTCGCCAGATCCAGTGGGTCAGCGGTATACGCACCAATGTGAAAAAACTCGCGCGTGTGATCCAGCGCCATGATGATCATCACGATGCCTCGAAGCACATCAATGGATTCTATTCTATTTTTCGGAATAGCCGCCATATGTCGGTGGTTTTAAGTTAACATTAGGGACAAAATACTGTAAGAATGTATTAAATACTACTGCTTCAAAAACCCAATCAATCCCGGGAAATAATGCTCCTGATCGTCCCACATGCACATGTGCCCGCCATTGGGACACAATACAAACTGGCCGTTCGGAAACTGCGTCGACATCCACTCCATGTATTCGGGGTCCATCGTATCATGGCTGGCGGCAATGACGAGAGTGGGGGTTTTAATTTTAGGCAGCTCCGCACTGACATCCCATTTTTCCAGCTTACCAGAAATGCCAAATTCGCTGGGGCCTTGCATGGATACGTAAATTTGTTGGTTCATTTTGGCAAAGAACGGTTCGCTGCATCGGGCCATTCCGCCGCAGGCATGCGCAGGATGTGTTTTTCGTAAAAATGAGGCATCAGCAATTCCATGTAACGGGGATTGCTGAAATCCTTACGGGCTTCAATGTCGCGGATTTCCTGGAGTACTTTAGGGTCCATCAATTTGGACAGCACATTTTCGGCGTACTCGCCATATTTGGGACAACTGGCCATCATGTTGCTGACGATTAATCCTTTGAGGTTATCCTGATATTTCAGGGCGTATTGCATGGCCAGGATGCCACCCCAGGAATGGCCGAGCAGGTAAAAGTTGTCCTTGTTCAAATCCAGCGCTACGCGGATTTGCTCCAGTTCCTCCACAAAACGAGGCAGGTTCCACAAGCTGGTATCGGCGGGGTTATCGGAATAAGCCGATCCCAACTGGTCCAAATAAATGAATTCGATGCCTTCTCTTGGCAAAAAACTTTCAAAGGACTCAAAGTATTCATGGGTTCCGCCCGGGCCGCCGTGCAGAAGCAACACTTTGATCTTCGGGTTGTTGCCAAAACGTTTGGTCCAGACTTTGAACTCCCCTTTGGGGGTTTTGATGGGAATGAGGCGTACCCCGCCCGATTTGGGACTGGGTTCGGTGCTGGAAAAATAGTCTTCCAAATGCACATGATCGGCGGGCGGAGGAGGCGCCTGTTGGCATGCGGAAAACGCGACAAGCAGGAGCAAAAAAATCAAAAAAGGCATTGGTTGGAGGGCAAAATGATGGGTGCGCATGTTTTTTATGTTAAAACTAAGCATAAGTATTCAGATTGCCTATACCCGCAATCGGATCAATTCTAATGGACACACATCTGAAAAAATTAGCAAAGTGTGTTATTAAAAGGAGTTATGCGGTTTGTATCGATTTTCGAACAATCCACATAACTCCTTTTTGATCAACTGGATAATACTTAGAACCTGATCAAAATTTTACTTCTTCGGCGGTGTCAAAGTGTACCCCAACTTAGTCAAGACGCTCAAGTTGTCGAAATACATAGAAATTCTGGTAATTTTTACATTTTCAACCCTGGAAGTAGATTGAAATGGGATGGCAATATTTTTCCCATCAATTGTACAAGAATAAGTCCCCCACATTGATACCCAGTTGCCTTGCAAATTACCTGACAGCACCTTGAAAGTTTGGGTGATGAATTCCACCTTACGGTTCATGTGCGTTTTATAATTTTCTGCCCAGCTGGTCAATTCTTTTTGAGCGTTACTAGAGTCTGCCGCACTAGGGCCATAGAGCATGAATTTATCGCCCAATAAGCTTTTTGCCTTGGCCAAGTCACCAGATACAATGGCATTGATGTAGTCGCCCACTACTTGCATATCGGCTTCAGCAGTGGGATTTTCGACAACCATGTCTTTGTAGCGTGGTTGAGCTTGGGCTTGCAGCTTCGCAGTAGAGGCCATTAACATAAAGGCTGCAAATAATAAATAGAATTGAATGGTGCTTTTCATAATGCGTTAATTTTGTTTGTGAATGTAACAAAGATGGACTTGTCGAGGCAGTGGAGCAAGGAGTACTTTCCCATTGGTAGGTTTCAATGTCCGGATGGTAAAAAATGTCCTTATGGAAGGCACTTTCTAGAGTGCTTCATCTCTCTTTGTAACCATCACCGTCGCTGTATAAACGGACCTTCTCCACTAAGCCATATTCACGATTTTAGCCTGTTTGCAATACTGGCAAAAAGTAAGGTTGGGTTCAAACAGGTTTCTTCAAAAAGTGGAACGGGATTGGTCGATCACCGGGCAGCCATCGCGATGGTTGATGCCGGTGTTAACGTAGTGTGCGCCAACATGGTCGTGGTAATTATCTAAAGCTACACGTTGTTGCAAACCGCAACCTTGGATGGACAAAAAAAGTGCCAGCAGTACTAAAATGGATGTCGATGATTGATGTTGGGTTTTCATGGCGTTGAACATTTGTGGTGAATCGTAATGGGTTTGTTTGATCACCTGATACAAATGTGCAGGGGAAATGACGCTTTGCCTAGCACCATTGTCCGATTGGTAGATTAGACTTTCCGCTTGGTAAATTTTGCCGCCCAAAGGAACCCGCGATGAACCAAAACCGTTTGCCTGATTTTTTTTGTTGACCTGATCCAACCAACGTTTGGCAGCTTCAATAACCGGATCTTTAAGTTCAGCATCATCGACTCCAACAATTTGCTCATCCGGGGTGATTTGGGTGCCAAAGGTTTTTTCCCGATCGGCATAAATGGATACAGTCAACAAAATCATCGCGCTGTCCCGCAAAGCGTAATCTTGATTGGCAGTGGAAAGCCCAGCAGTGGGTTCACCAAAACTTCGGGTGTTGGGACGTTTGCGAAAAGCCACCGTTACCACTTCTCCAGAACTTGCAGTTTGGGGCCCGGTCAAAACAGCTACTGGTGGAAATTTTTGTTGAAATTTATACGGTTTACGGCTGATTTTTGTAGCCACACTTTTTCCTTCCCCTGATTTTCCTCTTTTATACATCCAAGGCGTAGGCCTTCCTCTTTTGATCAGGAACCATGAAAAAACCACAAGCTCCTTCCCCCAACAAAGGGCCAATACCTGCCAACATCGGCCAGCAATTGCCGCCCTGGTTTTGACGCAAATCCAAAATCCAGCCTATGGGCTTAGAACGATCCAGGTTTTCCAAAAGGTTTTGCAATTGATCCGCAAAATAGGTAGTTCGGGTTTCGTCACCCACTGCAACACCGGGCATTTGCAAGTAGCCATATTTGCCATCTAGCGTTTTGCCAGTGGTAAGTGGCAAATTTTGGGCAGCATCGGGTTCTGATGCAGACCAGGATTTGTTCATAGAAGCTGGCATGAGAAAGCTGTGGTGGTCTCCCAAGGCCTTCAAAACATAACTGATGGCTGGATAACATGCAGCATAATTGCTGGCACCAGAGGCCATTAAAAATGCCCGATCAGTTACCTCTGGCCAGTTTACTGAATCACGAAGAAGTGCATTTTTTTGGATAATGCCGATTGCTTCGTTTAAATACGAATGTAAGCTATCCGGAAGGCTCTCTTTGCTCAATGGAAGTTCAATCAGGGAAAAGTCATCAAACCAGGCCGTACCCTTGCCTACCGTTAGTCCACCAATTTGCACCCTGGTAGCCGCAACATCTACAAAAAAATCATTGCTTATTTCAATCCAGTCAGCAGTTCCATTCAAGGCCCGATCGCCCATGTTGTTGAAAAACAGACTTTTGTCACCAGCAAAAACATTTACCCAAATCCCTGCAAATTGCTCTACAGCGTCCCTTTTTAGAAAGCCGGTCACCCTGTATTTGCGCAAGCTCGTGCTGGGGTAGCGCAACCACTTGAGAAAAAGAAACAAATTGCTCGCCTATTGGGGTCTGAAGTCGAATACAGGACATGCCGGCATGTCGGATTTTTTCATCACCGGAGGTTTTGAGTACTGCCTTGGATCGCCAATATTTCAAACCGGTACTCGTTGCCGTATCCGTCTCCTCAAAATTTGCATTGAGGAGAGATTGCCCCAAAGCGGGGCAGAGTGCACCCAAAAAAAGCAAAACGTAAAGCAATGGTTTCATGTTACATAGGTTTAGATGTTATGCAATAAGTAATAGAAGAAAATGCTCAAGAAATAAGCCACTCCTCAGCAGCGGGCAGTTCGCTCAAAGTCTCCTTGAGTTGGGTCAAAAGCCTAGAAAGTTCGGTAAAGGGAGCCTCTTTCAGCGCAGTCTGTTCCAATTGCTGTGCCAAAGCTGCCGCTTTTTTCAAGCCCACAAATTCCAGTTGTGGCTTAAAACTGTGAGCGGTATGGTACAAGGCCTGCTGGTCTTGTTCCAATAGCGCTTGTTCCAGTTTTTGAATTTCCAAAGGGCATTGATGCAGGAATTTCTGAATGAAATAGTGCATCTGTTCCACGTCGCCAGCAGTGAAATCACGCAGGAAACTCAAATCCAGCCCAGCATTCTGGGGCATTATAATCAGATCAATTGCTTTCTTTTCCAGCGTGGCGTCTGCTTTTAACCCCAGGGTTTCTGCCATTACCTGTGCCAGTTGATGGGGTTTAAAGGGTTTACCCAAGTGTCGATCCATGCCCGATTCCAGCGCCTTTTCAATTTCTTCGGGCGTAGCCGAGGCGGTCAACGCAATGATGGGCAGATCGCGCTTCAGGCTGTCGTCAAATTCACGAATTCTGCGTGCGGCCTCCGTTCCCGACATTTCCGGCATTTGCATGTCCATCAAGACCAGGTCGAAGTCTTGATTTTCAAGGGTTTCAATGGCCTCTTTCCCGTTAACCGCCTCGGTGATGCTGGCATTTTCAAAATGCCGATGGATGGCTTCATGGGCAATTTCCCGATTCAGGGCATTGTCGTCTACCAATAGAATGTTCAAGGGCTGAGCAAAATACAATGAAGTGCTTTCCGTGTTTTCGAGTTTCAATTCGGAGATTGTAGCCAATGCAAAAGGAAGCTTCACCGTAAACGTGGTGCCCACTCCAAGTTCACTCTCTACCTGAATATCCCCACCATGCAGTTGCACCAGTTCCTGGGTTACGGTTAGGCCCAGGCCAGTACCTCCGTACCGGGCAACCATGTCCTCTCCGGCCTGTTCAAAACTGTCAAATACAGCCGTGATTTTTTCAGCAGGTATGCCGATTCCAGTATCGATGATGCGTAAGGACAGGAGCACTCGATCAGTATCGGGATCATCCGGGCTTCTTGCGGATTCAGTGCAGTCCATTTTGATCGTAACCGATCCTTTTTCGGTGAATTTGACTGCGTTGCCCGTCAGGTTCATGATAATCTGATACAAGCGGGTGGGGTCGCCCCGTAACGCTCCGGGAACATTTTTATGCACATCCAGCAATAGATGGATGCCCTTGTTCTGTGCCCTTAAGGATAAAGATTCCTGCACATCAGCAGCAATTTTGGTGGGCGAAAACGGAATTTTGCGTAGCTTCAGTTCGCCTGCTTCCAGCTTACTTAATTCCAATACGGCATTGACCACTTCATCTAATCGCTCGGTGGAATGATAAATCGAGGACAACCAGCGGCGCTGCTTCTCACTCAAGGATGTTTCCAGCAATAAGTCTGTAAACCCGGCGATGCCATGTAAAGGGGTACGAATTTCGTGGCTCATGTGCGCCAAAAAACGCTCTTTGAATTTTTCGCTTTGTTCAGCGCGCTCTTTTGGGCGATGAGTTGGCTTTGGGTGGCTTCGAGCTTGATCAAGGCCTGCTTGAATACATTCACAGACCTCGATTTTTGCCGACTGTTGCGGTACAAAATGGCAGCAATCAACAGTATAAAAAAGGAATAACCTACCCACATACACCCTGGTTTAAAATTTCGAAAACAATTCCAAAAAGTCATCCTTACGGTTGCGCGCCACACTTACGGTAGCGCCATCGTCCATCACCACATAACCTCCTTCAGAGCGTACAAACTGGCGAATATGGTTCATGTTGATGAGGTGAGAATTGTGGACCCGGTAAAAATTTTGGCCTTCCAGAATCTCCTCCAATTGTCCCATAGGTTTGGACACCATGAGTTTTTCACCACCCAGCATCGTGACTATGGTATACATGCGGTCGCTTTCACAGCGTACAATGTCATGGATTTTTTTGAACACCAGGCCCTCCGCGGTAGTGAGGGCGATTTTTTCGGGCAGTGCCGCTTTGATTTTCCCGTTTTGAGCCAATTGGCTGACCTGCTCCCGCAGCATCCTGGCCGGGTTGTTTTGTGCGCGGGTAATTGCGGCCAGGAGTTCTTCGCGGCTAATGGGTTTTTGGAGGTAGTCTACGGCGCTGTAACGAATGGCTTTGATGGCGTAATTCTCGTGGGCAGTGGTAAAAACTACCTGAAAGTCAATCAAATCGATACGTTCAAGCATCTCAAATGCGGTCATGTCGCCTAATTCAATGTCCAGAAAAACCAGATCGGGTCGATGCTCAGCGATGGCACTGATGCCCGCTTTGCCCGAATTGACACAAGCCAGCAGCTCAACCGTTTCGGCGCAGTATTTGGTCAACAGAAATTGGAGCTTTTCTGCGGCGTCGGCATTGTCTTCGATGAGGAGAGTTTTCAACATGACCTTGTTATTTCAAAATGCTTACTACAAAAGTATTTCACTTGCCAATTTACGGCGTTTTCCAATAAATGTATAATCCGCTAATCTTCATATCCCCCCATCCAGGCGTATCGTCCAAAAAGGAACAACCCAATGGCTGCCACGGGAGTGATGATCAGCATGGCGATGACCCCAAAAATCAAGTCGTCGGGGTGGCCGGAAGTAAGTTTGGGTATTCCCAATTCAACTATACCAAAATAGGCCGCTGCGATGCCAAGCAACATCCATGCCCCGCCGAGCAGTTTTTTCACCTGGTTCAGCAAGCCAGAGGAACCTACCGATTGAGGGTCAACAGGCTTGATTTCTCTGAGGTACAAGAGTCCAATGAGGAAACTGATGCTCATCAAAACGATGGGATAGGTCAATCCAGCCAGGTAATATTGGGTAGCCTGAGCCACCTTGGCTTTGTCGATAGAATACGTTGCAATCACGGGCGCCATGCCCCCAAAGATGCCGTAACTGATGTGGTAAGGCAAAGAAAAAGAGGTGTAGCGGATTTTTAAAGGGAACAGTTCCACCAAAAAAGCCGTAGAAGGACTGGCCGACATGCCACAAATGATGACCAACAGGGTGGTCAAAAAAATCAGCATCCACAAATCCGCTGCATTGAGTTGGATGCTTTGGGTGGTTTCAGTTTTGCCCGATGTGCCATTATTGAACGTTTGTTTTTTGATTTCCTGGTAAAGCGTGCCATCCGTATATACACGTTGGGTGGTGGAGGTCAGCAAAGAATCGCCGTCCGGCAAAAGTTGCCTTTGTACTACGCGGGAACCCGCTGATTTATTTTCAGTTTTGTGCTGCAAATCCGTGGTTTGAAACATCTGCGCATAGATCGGGCGAAAACAAAAAATAGCCAACAACAGCCCCAGCATCAATAAGGGCTTCCGCCCTACCCGATCCGACAACCAGCCGAAAAATACATAAAACGGATTGCCCAACAACAATCCTCCAATGACGATGTACGTCGTTTGGTTGTAGTCCAAAAACCTGAACTTGATCAGAAAATTTTGCACATACACAATTGAGGCATAACTCGCCACTCCGATGCCCAGGGTCAGTCCAAACAAGGCCAAGAGCACCACTTTCAGGTTTTCCTTTTACCCAAAGCCTCCTTCAAAGGGTTACGAGAGGTTTCTCCTTTTTCCTTCGCCTGAGCAAACAAAGGTGACTCAGCCATGTTTTTGCGAACGTACAAAGAGATACCCACCAACAGGATCGAGACCAAAAACGGAATCCGCCAGCCCCAGGCTTCCCAGTCCGCTGGTTCCATCGCGTTTTTGCAGAGCAATATCACACCAAAGGAGAGCAATAAGCCACACGGCCCGGCGATCTGAATCCAGGAAGTCCAAAAACCACGTTCACGCACAGGGGCATGCTCGGCACAAAGGTGGTTGCACCACCCGTCTCGCCTCCGATGGCCAGACCTTGCAAGAGCCTTAAAATGAGCACAATCAGGGGCGCAAAAAAACCAATGCGCTCATAACTGGGCACCAAGCCCGTCAAAAAGGTGGAGCCGCCCATCAGCACCAGGGTGGCCATGAAGGTGTATTTTCGCCCGATCAGGTCACCCAAACGCCCGAAAAACAGGGCGCCAAAGGGCCGCACCACCAAACCCGCCGCAAAAGTAGCCAGGGTGGCTAAAAAAGCGGCAGTGGGGTTTTCTTTGGGAAAAAACTGGCTGGAAATGATGCTGGCCAGTCCCCCAAAAATAAAAAAATCGTACCACTCAATCACAGTACCTACTGTAGCCGTGGTGATGATGGAACGCAGAGAATGCTGTCGCATAGGGTTCTTTGGTGAATTCTAATCAATGTTGTACAACCAAAGGTACTGTTTCCAGCCGATCTGCCGTACACAGCACCAGGGTATACCTGCCATTAGGCAAATCATGACCAGGCATTTGCCAGCTCATTTTTTGCTGCTGGGCTACCTCTACCTGGCTGGTTTTGAGTGTACGCCCCAATGCATCGTGTAATTCGATGCGGAGCTTTCCAGAAATGAGCGGAACAAAACTAAGTTGGATCTCCTCATCGACTGGATTGGGGATTACCTGCAACTGAGCCGTCGGGGGCTGTACTTCGCGCACCGGCACGGTCGCTCTGGGTGGCGCTTTGAAACGCACGCTGAGGATTTGGTTTTGCGCGGTGTTGAAATTGAGCTGAGCAATGACTTCTTTGGTCGTATTGTTGTAAAAATGATGGCTGACCAGCGTATCCACACCGAACACGGCAGCAAAAGCGGTGTTCTGATTCACGATCAAATCAGTTGCATCCAGCCAGCCCAAAAAAGTTTTAACATCCAGGCGGGTAGAGATGTATTCGGTGCGTTTTTCCCGTAAAACGTTGTATTGGGCAAAGGGCAACTTCAGGGTACCAAAGGCATCTACCACATCGTTGCGGGTAAAAGCAATTCGAACCCGGATGGAGTCGATTAAAGTTGCACTGGTGGGAAGGTTTTTTTTGACAACATCGGGTAATTCATTTAAGGAAAATCCCTGAAATACGGAAGAATTGGCCACATTGATGTCGAAAAAATTCATCGGTGAACGGCGTTCTACGTAGGCGGGAAGCAACTTGAACCGGGCATTCAAACTCAATCCAAAGGGATCCACACCCGCAAAGCCCATGTTCTCCAGACGCGTATTGCTGAGGTTGTAGTAGGTTTCCCTGATTGCGTCGGCCACCACCAGTTCAGCACCAGGGTATGAATTGGCATTTTTTCCTGCGCTGGCAGGCCCAAATACTTGTAGGGACACAGACCGGGCCACTAATTTGCTCAAGTCCCAGTTTTGGTTGCCGCCTGGCGGGCTAAAAAGACTTTGTACATCAAGGGCAGGCCGATCATCAAAGGCGTAACGCAAGGTATCGCCTGCAACAGGAAAAGTAGAGGAGGTTACGGTGATTTGGGCCTTGCAAAGCTGGGCAATGGCCAGGAATAAAAGGGTGTTGAATAGTTGTCTCATCGTATGGGAGCTTGGTGCATCAATAGTTTGATTGGGATTGGGATTGATTTTTTTGGTTCGCAGCTAGGTAAAGATAACCTGTTTTTTTTTACCCAAAGTTCGTTTTCTTGAGTTAGCCTTTTATAAAATCGGAAGGCATTTTCCCGGTGGCTTTTTTAACCGCACGATTGAAGGTAGATTTTGAATTGAAGCCACATTCATAGGCGAGCGCCAAAAGGGTGTAGTGACTCAATTTGGGATCATTGACTTTTTCTGAAAATCTGCTACCCGGTAGGCGTTGACAAAATCGTTGAAATTTTTTTGAAATCCAGTGTTGATCACGTAAGAAATCCAAGAGTTGTGGGAGTGTAATCTTGCGGATAGATCACTCAAGGTGAGCTCCAGATTGAGGTACAATTTTTCTGTTTGCACCGCGACTTCCACCTTTTTGCACCATATTTCTAATTCAGCTGGGTCCGGCTTTTCTGTTTTTTTTATGGCAATTTTTTGGTTAGCTGACCCAAAATTGGATTCGATTGGGATATTGGTATTGAAAACCATCTGGTGTGGTTGGGGTTGCAAGTAGCCATTGAAACTGATGTAACAGATGTTGAATGCCACGATAGCCCGCAAAATCCAGTCATCCCAATAAGAGATGGAAACGAAAAATCCCAAAACATAAAGCACTTGTGCTGATACCACTCCCAGCACGATCAAAGCCAGAAAATTTTTATACCAATTCAGGAGCATGGCCTCCGTATCTGAGCGCTCGGTGGGCAACCAGCGGCGGTACCTATGGTACAGACGCAAAGACAAAATCGTGTACACCAGCAGTGATACAATTTCGGTAACACTATGCAAGTTGCCTAGATGAAAAGGATGGTGGATCCGTTGAGCCCACCAATCTACCCCCTCTTTGCCACTAAGAAAAACCAGCAGGTGGTAGAAAAAATAAACAACATACGGCAGGAAATGCCAGTAATCCACGGCCTTGAATTTAAACTGGGCATTGGTTTGGGTCTTTAAGTAAAAATAAACCAGTGGCCCGATGACCAAACCCGTATCCTGGGGAAAAAACCACCAATCTTGCCCTAAAATGTAAATGCCCATGAACCCGAGCATGGAAGGAACATTGGTGATGCACAAAGCCAGAATCAGCCCTGCCAGCCAAAAATCGGAGGCACGCTCTTCAGAGATGCCCCTTATGCTGAATTGGTACACATAAAAGAGCCCTTGCAGAAAGGCAAAGAGCAGTACAAAGGCGTATAAGTTCAATTGGAAATTCATGGCATTGCGGCGCTTCGGGTTTTATCTTTAGTAGACAAAACCCGAAGTGGCAATAAAGGTTTGGAAACAACCTAATTTTTGTACCCCATCGATAGGCCAGTATCCCCATGTACTTTCAGTTCCACGTCGGCATTCTCATTGGAGGGATTGGCGATGACGACTGCGGTGTTTCTATCCACTTTCAGACTCGCTTTTTGATTTGGCTGCACCACCACTGGCGAATGCGTTCCGCCATCAATGGGCGCCAGGTGAATCTTCAGGGGATTGGACGAGATGTTTTTCAAATCGACGCTAAATGCCCCATGTTGGTTGTTGCCCAACACAAAACTATTCTGTGGGCCAATGGTAGTGGTGGAAGTCAAAGAGTCAAATATGCCACAGGAAACCATAAAAAATGCACTAAAACCACAGATCAGGGTGATGATGATCTTTTTCATAAATGGATGGATTAAAATGGATGAAAAAATGATTGTACCACAAAACTCCATCCAATTCTGAGCTATGTCGCTTCAAAATATGATTTGACACCTGGCAAAAACGAATCTAATAAAAGTACTAGGTTCATTTCTTCTTTTGCTGGTACTCCACCACAGCGTTCAATACTTTTTGGGTCAAAAAATTCGGGTTGAAATTCCCGGATTCAGCACTTGGTAAGACATTCCAGGCATTGAATACAACTACCATGTCGTATTCAGGGATTACGATCGGGAATTGGCCCCCGAAACCATTGCCGCCCCAGGTAACTTCGGCGGGTTTGTTGCCATAGGAGCTCAGCCACCACTTGTAGCCGTAGCCACGGTTGGGGCCAAATTTGATGTAAGGAGAAACCGACTGTTTGAACCCAATCTGTACTGATGATTTGCTGGCCTTCCCATTTTCCATTTTTTAGGAACAAGTAGAACAATTTGGCCAGGTCGCTTTTTTCCAGGTAAACCCCACCTTCACTGTCCACCAGGCCGTAGGGAGCACGTTTCCAAAAATGATTGTTGATGCCCAAAGGCTCAAACAAGTGTTTTACGGCGTATTCTTCAATGTCGCTGCCCGTTGCCACCCGGAAAATATAGGCTAGTAATTCAGTCGCCCCACTGTTGTAATTGAACTCTTTCCCTGGTTCATCCGACATGGGGAAATCGATGGTGAATTTGACCCAATCAAAACTGGCTTCCATGTTGCTGCAGCTGTTGTTGGGATCGGAGTAGGGGAGGTCTTCATGCCAATCAAATCCGGCGGTCATGGTCAACAAATGCCGGATGGTCATTCTCCTTTTGCGGGCATCAATGTTTTTGACGGCAGTGGTATCAAAAAAACTCAAAACGGGAGTATCCAGGTCCGGGAAATCCTTGCGCGTCACTGCCACCCCGATGATCATCGAAGTGATGGTTTTGGAAACGGACTGTAAGGTGTGGAGTTTGCTGCCATGGTAAAAAGGGTGCCACCAGGCCGAAAAGTAGTTGTAAGGCCCGGTGGGATCAGTCGCGTTCAAACCACTTTTTTCAATGGCTTCCTGCTTGTACAATTCGGCGTAATTGTGGCTGTACGACGCTTCGTAGGCGATTTGACCATGCCGGATGATCAGCATGCCGTCTACATTGCCGTATTTTCCGGCGGCAAAATCGCGGTCGAGGGCAACGAGGGAGTCGGCGTTCAGGTTTAGTTTTTCAGGGCTGGTTTTGGTCCAGGCCTGGGTAGGCCATTTGTCCTGGGCATTGGATGAAATGAGGCTGAGCAACAGCAGGAGTGTGAGGAAGGGTTTCATGGTATTGAGTTTTGTGCGGTTCTTCGCTGAGAATTTCGCTGAGAAACATAAATCGACATATTTTTTAGCACAAAGGACACAAAGGGGCACAAAGGACACCAAAGGTAGATGTTTGACAACCGATGCCCCAAGGTTTGATTTCTCTTTGTCCACACTTTGGGCAGAGGGCCTGTCAACATCCTGTCTTTGTGTCCCTTTTGCCCTCTTTGTGTTCTTTGTGCTCCAAAAATGTCGCTTTGGTGATTCTCTAAAAATTCGGGATGATTCATATTTAAAACAAGACCTTATTTGATTTTCTTCCCTGGCATCACTTGCCCACCCTGAAACAAAGTCATACTTTCTACTTTGCCATCTTTGACCGAAAAAGTGACTTTCGCTTCCACCACCTTCAGGAAAAATTCAGTCGCTGATTTGGCAAACAACTCAAACTGTCCCTGGCCAGTAGCCTGTCCAAAAAGCTGACTGCCTGTACGTGTAATCGTGATGGTGAAATTGGGCGCGAGTTCATATACGCCCACGTAAGACTCCAAAACGGATTCCTCTACCACAAAAACCTTGCTGGCTTCACCCACCCCCATTTTGGCCAACATGTCGGTGGCATTGGTATTGCCAGGATTGAGCTCCAGGGATTTTTTGTAGTTTTCGATGGCTGCTTCCTTTTGGCCATCATTCATCAACGCTTCGCCATAACTGTCGTAAGCGTTGGCAGATTTTGGATATTCGGTTACATTGATTTTGAATA
The DNA here is from genome assembly GCF_016718685.1 of Haliscomenobacter sp. GTDB lineage: Bacteria > Bacteroidota > Bacteroidia > Chitinophagales > Saprospiraceae > Haliscomenobacter. The sequence goes on from NZ_JADKCX010000024.1 coordinate 93,278, forward strand.
AAACCAGTGCTGCTTTGGTATTGCCTCCTTGCAGATAAGTATAGCCGAGGTTGTTAAATTCGTCCTCTTCGAAAGTGTAGGACAAATCCTTTTTTACATTTTCATAGGCCTTCCAGGCGGCATCGGCACCTTGGGCGTCTAGGGTTTTTCTGATCTCGACCAAGGCTGATTTTTTGACTTCCATCAACTTGGCGGCTGAATTGAGCAAATGAAAGCCCAAATCATCGGCACCCTTATCGGAATTGGTCAACACAACCACACCTTTGCCCGTTTCCTGTACAAATCCCGTAAAAGTGCGGTAGCCGCCTGTGCCACCATTGTGCCAGATCACGTCGCCTTCGGTGCCCTTGGAGATGTGCCAGCCCAAACCTACCCGCGTGCCACCACCTGGTTTGTCGTGCCGAGCCTGGTGGGCCAGTTGCATAGCGGGGTACAACTTGCTTTTTTTCAAACCCATATTGGCCTGGAGATAAATCAACATATCATGTACAGAACTACGAATGGCTCCGGCACCAGCCAGCGTGGGAATATCCCAGTTGGATACCTGTACGCCCTGGCTGTAACCCATGGCGAGGTTCTGCTTCATCTTGTCATCAAAGGTGATTTTGGTTTCCTTCATGCCCAGTGGAGTGGCAATTTTGCTAAGCATCAATGCCTCGTAGGATGTGCCTGCTTTGAGGGAAAGGATATGGCCCAATAGGCCCTGCGCCAGGTTGGAATACTCGTATTGTGAACCAATGTCGCGTGGCAAGGTATAGCCATTGATGAAGGTATACATTTGCTCCACCGTATAATCTGCATAAGGATTGGCGGGGTCTTTGGGGTTAAAATTGCTGGGCATGCGGGCCAGTGCCGAGGTGTGATCGGACAAGTGGCCCAGGGTGATCTGCTTGCCGTCTTTGGTTGGCAGTTTTACCGCGGTAGGCAGGTGTTTTTGAGCGGGGTCATCGGCTTTTACTTTCCCCTCAAGTACTGCTTGAGCCAGCAGGATACCCGTAAAGGTTTTGGAGATGGAGCCGATTTCATAAATGGTATGTTCGTTGACGGGCTGGCCGTCGGCAGTTTTGGTGCCGAAGAGGTAGTACTGCGGGCCATCCTTGTCGATGATGCCGATGGCAATGCTGGGGCTGTAGCCGTTGGCGATTCGCATTTCGATGCTTTTGATCACGTCAGCCGGCAGGGCTTTTTGGGCGAAGCTGGGAATCGTGCATAGGACTACTAGCAGTGCACACAAAACAATAATGAAAATGGTAAAAAGATGTTTCATGATTTTGAGGTTTAAAGGATGATCAGGCTAAGTTAACTTGGTAGTGGGTACCATTCTCTGTTTTTTGGACAAATATCCCCTTGCAGATGCTTAATCGGCTCAAAAGCTAAAAAATGAGCCGAATAGGTACTCTAATCGGCTCATTTAAGTTTTATCAGCCCAAAACCAGCCAGTCATTCCTTATTTATTCACCCTTTGCAGGTCCAAATCCTGGAAATCAAAACTAAAATCAATGTTGGGGGAAATGCCCTTCATTTTAATGGATTGGGCTTTTCCATTTTCATCCAGGGCAAACATGGCGAGTGCATCACAATTCATGTCCTGGTATTCCCATTTGATGGCAAAAGTGTTGGCATTGTAAAAAGCCATGGGGCCATTTAATTTGGGGGAGCGCTGGCATTTGAACCACAGTTGCTGCCCCTTTTCAAACACTTCCACTTTGCCAAACCACTTGTCCTGATAAATCCCGATATAGTCTTCGTTTTTTACTTTGACGTTTTTGGCAGACTCCACTTTCTCCCAAACCTTTTTGCTGACCTCATCACCGGCACTTCGTTGCTGGGTCATTCTATCGTTGATTTTATCGGTCCAGCCAAAATTGTCCAGGCCCAGATAACTGTCCGCAATGGTATTGGATACGGCAGAAAAAAGGCCGCCGCCACCATTCTCGGTATTGGTCAATACCACAATGCCCAGGTTCAAATCGGGGTACATCGTAACCGACGTGAGCATGCCAGGCAAACCACCCGTGTGGGTCACCCGCATATTCCCTCTGATGTCGCTCAAGCCCCAGCCCAGGCCGTAGCCATTGAAATGGGACTTGTAGCGGGGATCAGGATTGGTGGGCAAAACGGTGTGCAAGCGCCACATTTCGTTTTGGTTACGCACTGAGAAAAGCGTAGACTTCAAACCTTCACCGTACTTGCCTTTATTCAGGTGCATGATCATCCAGGTAGACATATCCGCCACATTCGACAAAATACCTCCGGCTGCCGAGTTGATCTGCTCGCCAAAGGGGGCGATGGCTTTGATGGTACCCGATTCGGAGGAATGTGGGGCGGCTAGATTGCTCTTGTCTTTCATCAAATCCGGGGATGCAAAAGTATGGTTCATTTGCAGGGGCGTGATGATGCGCTTTTGCACAAAATCCTCGTAGCTCATGCCGCTTGCCCGGGCAATGACTTCTCCGGCCACGATGTACAGCAAGTTGTCGTAATCGAACTTGGTGCGGAAAGCGGAAACGGGTTTGAAATATTGAAAAGCAGCAAGAACATCCTTGATTTTAAAATCCGAACCATCCGGGAAAAACATCAAATCACCCACACCCAGGCCCATGCCACTGCGGTGGGTGAGTAAGTCCTGGATGTTGAAATTTTCGGTCACATAGTCGTTGTACATCTTGAATTCGGGGATGTGGTCTTTCACCTTATCCGTCCATTTCAATTTGCCTTCTTCTTCCAGGATGGAAAGGGCAGCAGTTGTAAACGCTTTGCTGTTGGAGGCGATGGCAAAATTGGTGAATTCGTTGACGGGCTTCTTGGTATTGATGTCCGTTACGCCGTAGCCTTTTTGGTGAATCACTTTACCGTCTTTTACCACGGCGACGGCGACACCCGCTACTTTGAATTTCGCCAGGGCATCGGTGACCAGGGCGTCAATGTCCTTGGAGGCGATTTGGGCCTGAATGGGCGCTATAGACCACAGGATAAGGACGAATGCAGAGAGGAGACTTAGGTGTTTCATAGCGTAGGAATGATTTTTGGTTAAAAGAAGTTTTTTCACCACCTTAGCAACCTAAGGCACTGAAGGAATCACCTCAGCAAATAGGCCTTGGGCAGCGCCTATTGCCCCCCTTTTTTATCAATAAACTGCCAGGCTTCACTCTCCCAAACGTCGTATTCTCCGTCTTTAACAGTTTTGCAATCGGTACTTACTTTGGCTTTGCCATTTTCGAAGGGATAGGCACAGTCGTATTGAGGCTCGATGACGATGGCATTGGTGCCTGCATCGGCGTACCCAATTTTGCCATCCTTGACGATGCGGTACAGGCCATCAGCAGGTGCATCGGGGCCATTGTCGTAAATGAATACGTCGTAGAGCACCGTTTTTTGTTCGTCGATGACCACCCATTTGTGGTCTTTTTCGAGGATGCTCAGTTTGCCTTGGCTGCTCGGTGCGGGGTTGGTACATGCGGCGATGAAGAGGAGCAGTATGAAGGTGTATTTCATGGTAGATTGATTTTATTGATTTGCAAGGCCCGATTGGCTTTGCCTCTTTCGTTTTTTGTTGAATAGCAAAATAAGTACCGGATCATTAATTGTGATCCGGTACTTACGGGGGAGGAGTTAAGTGCTGGAACCTTACTCAGTATTGCCAACCAAAAAAATGGGTGCACCACCCGTTGAAATCCGATACGCATCGGCCCCAACTTCCTGCATCGCTGCCGATGCCATCGTGGCTTGCAGTATTTCTGGTGATTCAAAAGGTAGCGTAAACATTTGATAAAAGGCGGGATCTCCGTCGGGAGTAGACATAAACTTGGTCACCGTATAAGGTTTTACGGTAGTTGGAATGCCTGCTTTTTCATGCAACAGGGCCAAATGCTCGGCATAGTCGGCTTCAAATTGTGCCACATCGCCTGGTTGCGGATAAAGGACGGTTAGTTGTAACATGGTTGGTTGATGTTGGAGGTTAGAAAATAGATTTTTAGCGTTTGGTCAGCGGGTTGGTTTCGTTTTCATCTTCCCAATTTTGACAATCCAATTCTGGATACGCCCAACCAAAATAAGCAATCATACTTGATTTACACACAATTTATTTTGACCTGGTACTTATTTCATTTTGTGCTTGTTTTATGATTGGCCGAACCTTCCATTCTGTGCGGAGCACATCAGAGCAAATAACCCGCCTTAATCCACTTATTTTTGATGGGAACGGGTTCATAATTGCTGCGCATTTGAATGGGTAAGTATTCTACGCCCAATCTTTTACAGTTTTCCAAAAAATCGCTCATGCCAATGGCATTGCGCCTTTTAAGCAAGTTTTCTTCATCCGCTATTGGATACAATGTTAAAGGAATGTCGTTTCTATTTTGCCCAGGCTCAATTTTTCGAAAGGCTTGGGTTCCATAAATTTGTACCCCTTCAGTATAGGCTAAGTACCGGTCAATCATCATGGCTGCCTTGGTTAAATCCGCTTCACCTGCTTTTGCAGCAGCGATAAACAAGGGCAACACGTTGCTCATGTTCTTGGCATGGTCATGCTGAAAGATAAAAAACGCAGCATCACCTGCCTCTTTTCCAACTTCGCTGTATTTTGGCCAGCCGGAGGCTTTAATGATCTCGCTTAATCTCAACAAATGCTGATTGTGTTTTTCTAGGTCATTTGGTGCTTGAGCTGCCAACTTGTAGTTCTTTCCAGGGTTCGGTACCTTTGGTCTTCGATCCACATTAACCAAAGTTCGTAACCGAGATCTAATTTTGAAATGCCCGGATTGCGTTCCAAATATTGTTTTTTAACAAGGCATCTATCTCTCTCCAGCTGTTCAAATCTTGTTTCAAAATAGCCAAGTCAGTGTCCGTCAGCACATCTTCCCCCTTGGCCCCTCTTTTGATGGCTTCTTTTAAATAGCTGAAAGCCATGTCCTGCTTTTTAAGCAAAGCGTAGTAGCACGCAGCCTGGTAAAAATTGTTGAATGCGGGATTGCCTGTTTTGATTTTTTGTAAATAATGTTCTACCGCAATGGTATAGTTTGCCGGGTCGCGGAACAATAAGGTATCACTTATTTCTTGAGCTGAAATCGTGAATGGAAGCAGATAGAAAAATGTACAAATTAATCTTGGCATGGTTTGAAAGAAGATAAAGCACCCTATTTATGTGGTTTTCATTTCCAGTTTTGCTTTTATTTCATTGCAATTTTGTTCTATGGTCTTACAAATGTCGTCAATGGTTACCGAAGTTTTATTTTCCGAAAATGGCTCGCCATACAAGTTTGCCAACTTGTTGATGGTCAAAAAAGCGGTACTGATGATCACCATAATGGGAACAGCTAAAAACTCAAATCCACTGTCTTCGCCTCCAAGGTCTATGTCGCCTACAAATAAGGGAATAAGAATGACATAGAAGCTCACAATTATCTTTGTAAAAGCACTATAAATCATCAAAAAAGGAGTGTTTTTTATTCTTTCTGCTTTACCTTGAATGTCGTAAAAGCGATTGATGTGTTGCATTAAATCTCCTTTTTCAATGTTGGCTTGTGAAGAAAAATCATCTTCAATACTTTTTGTAAGTGCAGCCAATAGTTCGTTTGAAATTTTATTGTCTACGTTAATGCTGAACTCATTGAGTAGTTCGATTGCTGGTTGGTCAAATGTTGGCTTGAAATTATTGTGCATTTCATTTTTTAATTGTCGGATGTATAAAATGCTTAAGCCGATTAATTTTTGGGCTTTGATGTTGAAATCCACTCGCGCTGTGGCCTTAAAATTTTCTGCATTTCCATAATAAGCATATATTTTTACGACAAAACTTCTGGTATTGTTGGTCAATTCGCCAAATATTTTTCTTGCTTCCCACCATCTGTCATACGCAGAGTTCATTCTGAAACCCAAGAAGAAAGCAACGGCAAGTCCAAACACTGAACCTATTTGTCCGGATATTTTGTAAATATGGTCGCCAAAATATTCTTCCAGTCCAAGTACAAAAACGGTATAAACCGTTGTAAAAAGAAGGAACGGGGTCGCGATTTTTAATAGTTGTTGTAAGCCTTGCTTTTCTGTTTTCATCAGCGTTGTTGCTTTGCAGTTTCTCAGCTCATTGGTGTGCATAAACCCTGTGCCACTAATACCGATTCCCGATCGTTTTTGATGGCATAGATTGTTGAATAAGCGCCAAATCAGTTTCCGTTAACGCTACCTTGAATGCACCTAAATTCTCTTCAAGACGCTGAACTTTTCTAGTGCCTGGAATGGCGACAATTTCATCGTTTTGACTTAGTACCCAAGCAAGGGCAACTTGCGCTTTGGAGACTTTTTTGCTTTGTGCAATTTGGTCAATGACTTCCACAAACTTTGAATTCTCGCGTATGGCCTCATCACAGCAAAACGGGATTATTAAGCCGAAAATCCTGGTTCTAAATCTGCCCGACTTTTAATCGCTCCCGTCAAAACCCTCTGCCCAGCGGACTGTAGGCCACAAAGGTAATACCGAGTTCTTGGCAAACATCAAAAATCTCTTCTTCGGGTTCACGGCTCCATAAGGAATATTCGGTTTGCAGCGCCGTAATCGGATAAACTGCGTGGGCCCTACGCAACGTTGCTGCATTGACTTCAGAAAGACCCAAGTGTTTTCCCTTTCCTTGTTTGACCAGTTCGCTCATTGCACCCACTATTTCTTCAATTTCCACTTTAGGATCCTGCCGATGCATGTAATACAAATCAATTGACTCAACACCCAAATTTTGAAGAGATTGGTCGCAAGCTTGTTTGATGTATTCTGGCTTACCGTTGAGTCCAAGAAATTCACCATTGGGTCCCCGCATCACCGCGAATTTGGTGCCAAAATCACCTCATCCCATCGACCCTTAAATGCTTTCCCAATAGTCGTTCATTCGCTCCCCAACCGTACATATCAGCGGTGTCGAAAAAATTCACGCCTAAGTCGATGGCTTTGTGCAATGTGTTGATGGATTCTTTTTCATCAAAAGAACCATAAAACTCGGACATACCCATACAGCCCAGCCCAATTCTATTCACAGTCAAGGTGCTGTGCCCCAATGTTGTTGTTGGTTTCATGATTCTATTTTTTATAGTATTCAATGCAAAGTTAGAGGATTCTTAGAATAGGCTAAAAGGTAAGTCGTTTTTAAGCTGACCACTCACGCCTATTATCAGATCGGCCTTCTTGTCGTCCGTATGCTTTACTCTTCTCCAAAATAGTCGTTATCATTTTTTAATTTACTCCAAACCTATCCAATCAATCAACAATTCGAAGTCTTCTTCTTGCTTGTTGGCAATCAAAAAACTCAATTGTTCGATGCTTTTAAAATTGAAATTCGGGATGTTCAATTTGCGCCCTCGAAACTGAGGGTAAAATTCACTGATTGCTAACTTGAGGTTTTCCCATTCTCCTGAAGTGGCAAATTGGTGCACGTAAGACTCATACTGTGAAATCTCGCCCTTCAAACGGAATTCATAACGCTTGCCATCTCCTTTTACGCGCAAAACAATGAAATTCTTTTCTTCCGCCAGTTGTATCATTGTGCTCAATTGAATCGAGGCGAATCCTCCGTTGTTCGCCAATGAAACATGACCTGAAAATTGCCCGTGGCCGGCATCAGTAAGCAGTAAGGAACTTTTGGATATGCCACCCATCACACCATCGTTGACAATACGCCATTCCTTGAGGTGAGTTTGAGTTGAGAAAGTATAAACCTTTTTCATGTCTGATTTAGTGGATAAGCTGAGTGTAAGTAAAATTAAGAAGTATTTCATCATTTTTATTTAGTTGAGGTTATCCGCTGGCGTAAGTCTTGCAAAATTTTGCTTGACCCAATGGTCGGCAATTCACTGCTGTTAGGTTTTGGTCTGTTGTCATGTTTTTATTTTTTGATTTTTGAAATGGTCTTGGCCCTTGATTTTGTCGCTTTGTCCATGTCCTTGATGGCAAAGTCAATGGCTTCGAGTATCAAGGGCTTCTACCTTTCGGTTTCAATTCAGTCTTTTACGTCGATGTGGCGAATCAAATTGCCTGTTCCCGTCAAAAGTTTATGGGGTCTTTCAATAATGGGCCTTTGTTAAAGCTTGCCAGGTTCAAATGATTGCTGTAAATGGGTAGCATACAAAACGCGGTGGAAGCTTGTCGAAATGAAAAACTGCCGTCAAGGCGTGGGTATGATAGAGGAGCTCATTGCCGTCGGGATATAGCTCCAGGATGTATTGCCGTAAGTCGGTGAATAGACTTATAAGCCCCTGGTTTTTAAAATCCAGCAAGGCTTGAAAATCTGGATGAATGGGTCTTGGATTATTCATCACTTGGTGTTGTTGAAGTAGACTAATTCACATATAATTCAATTCCGTCACCCCGAATTTATCTCCTCCCTACCCCCGCTCAAGCACAGCCATGGCTGCGTTGTGCCCAGGGATCCCGCTTACGCCACCCCCACGGATGGCACCTGCTCCACAAATAAAAATCCGTGCATCGTCGGTTTCTACCCCCCAAGCAGGCGCTTCGTCCTCTTCATGGAAAGGGAAGGCCAAATCCCGATGGAAAATATTCCCACGCGGTAAGCCAACCTCTGCTTCTATGTCGAGTGGAGTTTTGGCTTCGATGGCCAGTTCACCATTTGGGGCCTGGGCAAGTACGGATTCAATCGGGTCAGCCAGATATTCATTAAGAGAGTCGATGGCAGATTGCAGGGCCAATTTTCGCTGGGCGTCGTGGTTCTCATCAAACAAAGCAGCGGGCGTATGCAATCCAAAAAGTGTAAGTGTATGGTATCCTTTCTGCTGCAATTCAGTGCTCAGGATACTCTTGTCGGTTAAGGTATGGCAATAAATCTCCAGGGGCATCGGGGCTGGTATACTTCCAGCTTTTGCTTGCTGGTAGGCAGACTCCAGTTGCGAAAAACTTTCGTTGATGTGGAAGGTGCCAGCGAAAGCATCGCGCGGGTCTGCTCCCGATTTGAGTCGGGGCAATTGTTTGACCAGCATATTGATTTTCATCTGCGAACCCTCTAAACTGGCCGGAGGATTTTTTCCACGCAATTTTGCCAGCACTTGAGGCGCAGTATTGGCGAGCAGGTAGTTCGCTGAAAATTGATCTCCATTTTCCAGGCTTACCAAGACTTCTTTTTCATCTGACTGCACAGCTGTAACTCTACTATTGGTGGAAATGGAGACGCCCGATGCCAACGCTACACGCTCCAACTCACGTACCAATGCGCCCATACCACCCTGAGGTACTTTCCACTCGCCCGTTCCATTGCCAATCAGGTGATAGAGAAAACATTTGTTGGCCTGCAAATCGTAAGCAGAAGTGAAGGTGCCAATGAGCCCATCGGTAAGCACCACGCCACGCACCACATCATGCTTAAAATGATTGATGATGGCTTGACCAATGGGTTCCTCAATCAAATAGTCCCAGACCTGATCCAGTCCGATTTCTTTTTTGAGTTGTGAGCGGGATGGCAATGGTTTTAGCATCGTGGGTGCTATGCGCTGGGCAAATTGCTCTATTTCGCCATAAAATTTTCGCCAGGCTTTCATCTCGGCTTCGCCCCCTTCCAATGATGCAAAGGACGCAGCCGTTTGTTCATCCCAAACTCTGGAAATGTGTAAGCCAGAATTTTGCCCTGCGCAGCATACGGGGTATAACTGGCCACTCGCCGGGATAAGCACTTAAAATTAAGCTTTAGATCCTGAATGATTTTATCAGGAAGCAGCGAAACGAGGTAAGCGTAACGCGACAGGCGCGCATCAAAATCGGGAAAAACGCGTACACTGGCAGTGGCACCACCGATTTCAGCGTTTGCTTCCAGCACCAGAACTTTTTTGCCTGCCTTTGCCAAATAAGTTGAAGCGACCAGCCCATTGTGCCCGGCGCCG
>NZ_JADKCX010000025.1 GCF_016718685.1 Haliscomenobacter sp.
GTCTTTATCATCACCCTCAGCATCATCGCCATTGGATTTTTGTTGAAAAAATATGGCTTTGTCACCGAGAAGGACGGTAAAACCATTTCCAAGTTTTTGATGCACACTACTTTTCCGGCGTTGATGATTGTGTCAACGGCAAGGTAAACTTGGACCCGGAACTGTTTCTGATTCCCTTATTTTGCATTGGTTTTTGTGGTATCATGCTGACCCTGGCCTGGTTTTGGTTTTCCAATTACAGCACCGACCTGCGCGGGGTGCTCACCATGGGTGCCGGAACGGCCAATGTGGGTTTGTTCGGATTTCCCATCATCGAGGGTTTGTTTGGCAAAGAAGCGCTGGTCTACGCCGTGATGTTCGACATCGGCAACACCATTATTGCTTTTGGGGTCGTGTACCCCATTGGGCGGTACTTTGCATCAGGTGGCCAGGCTGGACTTGATTGGAAGCCGATCCTGAAACGAGTATTTAGCCTCCCCCCCTTCCTGGGGTTGATTGTCGGGTTGAGCATCAATATTTTTTCCCTGCCCCTGCCGTCGCTGGCCTTCGATGCGTTGGACGTTTTGGCCAAAGGCAACAAGCCTCTCGTCCTTCTGTTGATGGGGGTTTATTTGAGTTTTGCGCTGGATAAAAACCAACTAAAAGCCATTTCCAAAGTCCTGTTTATCCGCTACAGTGTGGGCTTAACGATGGTTGCTGTCTTGTACTTTTTCCTTCCCGCTGATTCCCTGATGCGGAGTGTCTTGATCATGTGTGTGTTGCTGCCACTGGGCATGACCATTCTGCCTTTTTCGGATGAAATGAATTTTGATTCGCGGATTGCGGGTACGTTACTGAATATTTCTTTGTTGATCAGTTTTGTGCTGATGTGGGTAATGGTGCTGGGCTTGGGGCTGATGTAATTCACCACAGATTCACACAGATTAACACAGTTTTTTTTGTCACATCCCTAAAATCTGTGCGAATCTGTGTGTGAATCTGTGGTGAAAAACTAAACGCATCACTCGATCCCCTGCAATTTCATCTTTTTCAACTGCGCGTTAATTCCTGGAATGACATCTCGGTATAGCGCGTTCCACTTCAGCGCCACCTGTTCCAGTCCCGTTTTGGCCTCCTGACCAGCCGCAAGTGCCTGCGAAGTGGCGGGCATGTCGGTGTCTTGCAGCACATTGAATACTCCGGCAAAAGCCCGGCTCAAACGGCTCAGCTCCGTATTTTGTACGGTCAATGTTTGTTCCAATTGTTGCAAAGAGGCAGGTATTGCACCCTTTTTAACCAAAGGCAAGGTCAAGGCCACCTGTTTGCGCAGGCTAGCCACTGCCGTCTGTAACTCGGCTACCTTTTTTTGGCCTGCATAACAATCCAGCGACAAGTCGTGTTGCTGCTGCAATTGTGCCGGTGTACTTTTTACCCGAGGATCCATTTTGATGAGCAAAGGCTGGGTAAAACTTTGGTCGCCAACGGTTAGTTTTACGGTATAAGTTCCCGGCATCACCCAAGGTCCGGTTGGGCGTGGTGCTGAATTGCGGTAAGTGGCCGCAATCGAAAAAGATGCTGGCTCATCCAGCGGAGTGTAATGCAAATCCCATACAAAGCGATGCGAACCGGGTGCTCCTGATAAAATCTGTTGCGGCCTGATCCAGTATTCCGGGACGTTGTTGTTCGGGATCGTGTAAGGTTTGTCCTGGGTGCTGAACTTGCGCACCAATTTTCCGGCCGCATCAAAAATCTCTAGTGTAGCTTCGCTTTCGTTTTTCAGGAAATAATTGATCACTGCGCCGTCGGGAGGGTTATCGCCGGAAGGTTCTTCTTGCGGGATGGGCGTATCCGTGTTCATGTTCCAACGCACCCGGTAAGTCAATTGCGGTTTGTACAACATGGCGTTTTGTGCAGCAACAGCAGGCGTCAATTGTCGCAGTGGCGTAATGTCGTCCAAAATCCAGAAAGAACGTCCATGCGTACCTACCACGATGTCATCGTCTTTGATCACCAGATCACGGATTGAAGTTGCAGGCATATTGAGGCGTAGGGACTGCCAGTGATCGCCGTCATCAAATGAAACCGCAACCATTCGTTCGGAACCCGCAAACAACAGCCCCTTTTTCAAGGGGTCTTCTTTGACCGCATTGATCGGATCATTGGGTAGACCGGCGACGATTTCCTGCCAGGTTTTGCCCCCATCCCGCGTGCGGTAGATGTGCGGGCGCAGGTCATCGCAACGGATGCGGTTCACCGCAGCATAGGCAGTATTCGGATCAAAATGACTGGCCTCCATGATGGAAACCTTGCTCCAGGCCGTAATGGCTGGGGGAGTAACATTGCTCCAGTTTTTGCCACCATCTCGGGTGACGTGGATCAATCCATCGTCGGTGCCCACCCAGATCAAGTTGACATCCAGTGGAGAAGGCGCGATGGTATAAATGACACCCCGGCGGGGCATCGTTTTCATATCCGGTGTGGTGTACACCCCTACACTGGCCGGGATTTCTGGGTAAGTTTCCCGCGTCAGATCAGGACTGATGACTTCCCAGGAGTTGCCACCATTTTGGGTTTTGAACAACACGTTGCCCGCGTAGAACAAAGTCTTAGGGTCAAGAGGGGAAAACAAAATGGGGGCAGTACGAATAAAACGGTACTTGCCACCGCGCACTGCTTCGGGCGCGATGTTTTGGGTTTGGCCCGTACGTTTGTCAAACTTGGTCACTTTGCCCCCATAAATGATGTTGGGGTCGAGTGGATCAGGCGCCACGTAGCCATATTCTTCCACGCCCACTGGGTGCCATTCACGGAAAGTAATGCGGCCATCGTTGCCGCGGGAGGCAATGCCTACCGAACCACTTTCTTGTTGGCCACCGTACACATTGTAGGGAAAAGCATTGTCGGTGCTCACGTGGTAAAACTGCGCCGTCGGTTGGTTGTACCAGGAGCTGAAAGTCTCCCCGCCGTTCACGGTGATGATGGCTCCCTGATCGCTGGCCAGCAGGATGATGTTGGGGTTATCGGGATTGATCCAGATGCGGTGGTAATCGTCGCCGCCGGGAGCACCACGAAAGGCCGCCCGGTTTTGCCGCCATCCAGTGATTTCCAGGCTACCACGTTAGCGGAGTATACAATATCGGGATTTTTGGGGTCTACTTTTACTTCGGCAAAATCGCTGCCGCGACCCCAGAGGCGGGCGTCGGGATTCATCAGGGTCCAGGATTCTCCCGCGTCGTCGCTGCGGTAAATGCCGCCTTTCGGAGCATCGACAGTAGCGTACAAACGGTTGGGATTGCTGGGTGCAATACAAAAGCCGATGCGCCCAAGCCCTTCTTCAAAAGTGGGCATGCCTTTGATGATTTTTTTCCAGGTACTGCCCCCATCAGTAGATTTGTACAAGCCACTTTCGGGGCCTTGCCAGGCACCATTTTCCCAGGGGCCCTGGCGGGCAGCCCAAAGAACGGCATAAACGGTATTGGGATTTTTGGGATCAATGGTCACTTGTACTGCTCCGGTATTTTCGTCTTTGTACAATACTCGCTCCCAGGTCTTGCCACCGTTGAGGGTACGGTACACGCCCCGCTCGGTATTGGGGCCATAAGGGTGACCGAGTACAGCGGCAAAAACGCGGTTTTCGTCTTTGGGGTCAATGTCGATGCCCCCGATTTGTTGTCCTTCGCGCAGGCCGATGTGCTGCCAGGTTTTGCCCGCATCGGTGGATTTGTACATCCCATCACCAACCGACAGGTCGGGGCGTTGTAAGCCTTCGCCGCTGGCCACGTACACCACATTGGGGTTGGAGAGGGCTACGCCCACGTCGCCAATCGAGCCCGTAGGTTGATCGTCAAAAATGGGCACCCAGGTGCGACCAAAGTCGGTGGTTTTCCAGACCCCACCGTGGTTGACGCCGATGTAAAATACATTCGGTTGCTGGGGCACACCTACTGCGCCTACTGTGCGTCCGCCGCGGTGTGGGCCGATCATGCGCCAGCGCATGGCGTCGAAGAGTTTGGCGTCGTAGGGTTGGGCTTGGAGTTGGCTGAGCGTCAGCAGGAAAAGAAGAAGTGTGGTAAAAATCTTGTTTGTTTTCATACAAAAATCCGTGGTTGGTGGAGGGAAAGTTAATCGTTTGTTTTTTTGTGGTTGGGTTGGAAGGGACGGGACGGGAGTGCGGGGCTCTTTCGCGGCGCCCGGGGGGCGCGGGGGGTGCCGTGGGGGGGCACTTACGCCGAAAGCGTTAGCGGCAGAACGTCGGTCGTCGTTTCGTCGCCGTGCGCTGAAAAAGATTTGGTGTAGCCGAATCAAAAAAATCGTTGCGTTTATTCACATACTACGCTCTGCGGTATCACGACTAGGTAATGTGAATTTCCAATTCTTTCGTATTTTGAGCAGCACAAAAAACCACCTCTACCATCATGTCGCTGCCCATTTTCCACAAGGCCCAACGTCATCCTGAACGCACCGCCATCATTTCCGATAATCGCGTCTATACCTACGGCGAATTGCTCCAGGCTGCGGACATTTTTGCCCGACACTTACTGCAAGGAGCAAGCGACTTGGCCGAAGCACGGGTCGCCTACATGGTCAAACCCGGCTTTGACTACGTCAGCACCCAATGGGGCATTTGGAAAGCGGGAGGAGTTGCGGTTCCCTTGTGCATCACCTATCCCCTACCCTCTTTGCAATACGTTTTGGAAGATACCCAGGCCAATATCGTGGTGATTTCCCCAGAATTCGAAGATATTTTGGGCGATTATTGCCGAAAAAAAGGGCTGCGTTTGATCATTTTACAAGGTGATCTTCCTGAAATTGAGGGTAACTTACCAGAAATTGAGCTGGATCGCCGCGCTATGATCTTATACACCAGTGGCACCACCAATCTGCCCAAAGGTGTGGTAACTACCCACCAAAACATTGCTGCACAAATCGAATCCCTGCTCCAGGCCTGGAACTATTCAGAAGCTGACCACACCCTTTGTATTCTCCCGCTGCACCATGTGCATGGCATCATCAATGTGGTGTCTTGTACACTGTGGGCAGGAGGAAAAGTGCAGTTTATGCCCCAGTTTGATGCCAAAAAGGTTTTGGATTTGTTTTTACATGGAGCGCTAAATGTGTTCATGGCTGTGCCCACGATTTATTTCAAGCTGATTGAAGCGGTGGAATCCATGTCCGCCGAGGATCAAAATAACTTGCGTACCCGTTTGCAACAATTCCGCCTGATGATCTCGGGTTCCGCCGCCTTGCCCGTGTCCGTGATGGAGAAATGGGAAAAAATCAGTGGACACCGCTTGCTGGAACGTTACGGCATGACCGAAATTGGCATGGCTATCAGCAATCCTTACACCGGTGAGCGCCGGGCGGGCTACATTGGGATGCCACTGCCAGGAGTAAGTGTACGGTTGGTGGATGAACAACAAAACGAATTGACCACCGGTGAAGTCGGCGAGATTCAAATCAAAGGGGATACCGTTTTTCAGGAATACTGGCAACGCCCGGAAGCGACCGCGCAAAGTTTCACCTCCGATGGCTGGTTCATGACCGGAGACACCGCCATTGTGGAGGACGGATATTACCGCATTTTGGGCCGCACCTCGATGGACATCATCAAATCGGGCGGTTACAAACTATCGGCGCTGGAAATTGAGGAGGTACTGCGTACCCATCCGGCTATTGCCGATTGTGCCGTGGTAGGCCTGCCGAGCGAGGAATGGGGCGAAACAGTGGCCGCTGCACTGGTCACCAAATCAGACCTTGACCTGGCTACGCTGAACAGCTGGATGCGCGAACGGATGCCCGCTTATCGGGTGCCAAGGCAGTATTTGTTGGTGGCGGAACTACCCCGCAATGCCATGGGCAAAGTGACGAAAAAAGATGTAAAGGAGCTATTTGCTTCAACAAATGCATAAATGGTAGGCAACTATTGTATTTTTACACCCCATACCACATTTACCATATGATTACGACAAACATCACTGCGCCACAAGCAAAGCGCGATCCCAAGACTTTGATCACCCACGGCGACCAACGCATCGACGAGTACTTCTGGCTCAACAATCGGGAGAATCCGGAAGTCATCGCGTACCTCAACGCGGAGAACGAATATACCAAAGCCGTAATGGCCGATACCAAGGCCTTTCAGGACGGCTTGTACACCGAAATGGTGGCCCGTTTCAAACAAGATGACCAATCGGTTCCTTATTTCGACAATGGCTATTGGTACCAAAACCGCTTCGAAGAAGGAGCTGAATACCCCTTTCATACCCGCAAAAAAGGCCAGCAAGACGCTCCAGAAGAAATCATTTTGAACGTACCTGAAATGGCTACTGGCCAAAGCTATTTTGCCATAGGCAGCAAAAGTGTCAGCCACGACAACCGTTACCTGGCTTTTGGACAGGATACGGTGAGTCGCCGCATTTACACCATTCGGGTACGTGATCTGGAAACTGGCGCATTTTTGAGCGATGAAATTCCGAATACTACAGGCGTGGCAGTTTGGGCCAAAGACAACCTACATTTTTTTTATACCGCCAAAGATCCCCAGACCCTGCGGGGTTACAAAATTTTCCGCCACAAACTCGGTACGGCAACCGAAGCTGATGTAGAAGTTTTTCACGAAGCCGATGAGACATTTGACCTGGGTGTGGGGCAAAGCAAATCCAAAAAATTCATTCTGATCGGGTCGCAACAAACCATTTCGGCGGAGTACCTTTTTCTGGATGCCAGTACGCCTGAAGAATCCTTCACCACCTTCGCCCCAAGAGTACGCGGCCTGGAATACGACATCGATCACTTCGGCGAGCGCTTCTACATCCGCACCAATCTGGATGCCAAAAACTTCCGCCTGATGTACTGTGGCGAAACACAAACCACTCAGGAACATTGGCAAGAATTGATTCCCCACCGCGATGATGTGCTGTTTGAAAATATGGAGTTTTTCAACAACTATTACGTCATTTCGGAACGCAAGGCGGGCATCACTCAATTGTGGATTCGCACCTGGTCGGGTCAAAACGAACATTACATTCCTTTTGCCGAAGAGGCTTATTTGGCCTACGTGGGCATCAACCCAGAGTCAGATACCGAGTTGTTGCGCATCGGCTACCAGTCTTTGACCACGCCCAACTCTACCTTTGACTACAACATGCAGACAAAGGCCTTCACGCTATTGAAGGAAGAACCGGTCTTGGGTGGATTCAATAAGGAAAACTACCGTTCGGAGCGCCATTTTGTGACGGCGCGCGATGGTGCCCAAGTGCCCGTTTCCATCGTTTATCACCGTGATTTTGTGCTGGATGGCCAGCAACCACTACTGCTCTACGCCTATGGTTCTTACGGGTATAGCATGGAGCCTTTTTTTAGTTCGGCACGTTTGAGTTTGTTGGATCGTGGCTTTGCTTATGCCATTGCGCACATCCGTGGCGGGGAAGAAATGGGGCGGCACTGGTACGAAAATGGCAAATTGCTGAACAAAAAAAATACCTTTTTAGATTTTATCGATTGTGCCGAATGGCTGGTTGCCCAACACTACACCAACTCCAGCAATCTGTATGCCATGGGCGGCAGCGCCGGAGGTTTGTTGATGGGTGCAGTGGTCAATTTACGGCCTGATCTTTGGAAAGGCATTGTGGCTGCAGTTCCCTTTGTGGATGTGATCACGACCATGCTGGATGATACGATTCCCTTAACTACTTTCGAATACGACGAATGGGGGAACCCCAACGAGGAAGCCTATTATCATTACATGAAGTCATACTCGCCTTACGACAATGTGGAGGCAAAGGCTTATCCTGCAATGTTGATCACTACGGGCTTGCACGATTCACAAGTACAATATTGGGAGCCCGCCAAGTGGGTGGCCAAATTGCGTTTGCTCAAAACAGACCACAATCCCATCTTGCTGCATACCAATATGGAAGCTGGGCACGGCGGTGCATCAGGACGTTTTGCGCGATTGAAAGAAACGGCCCTGGAATGGACGTTTTTGCTGGATTTGGCCGGAAAGATTTAATGTGCTGATGTGGTAATGTCAGCACATTACCACATCAGCACATTAGCACATTATTTAGCTCTAACCAATTGTCCGTTCAGGTCTTCGACAACAAACGCGCCACTGAAGCCAGCCTGTTGTACCCTTGGCAATGCATTGTACGCATCCGCAGAAGAGCCGAAGCAGCAAAGCAATTTTATGGTCAAATCGGCCCGTGGGCGATCTTGAATGGTACCCATACCTGCCAATCGGGTGCCATTAAATGAACGTGGATCGCGGTATGCACCCAGCTGGATCATAAAGCGGCCACCCGTGGTTACTGGTGCATTGGTCGTAATCGGAGGATTTGGATTTGGATTAGTAACAACTGGGCCAACTGCGGCATTCCCCCCTAGTGAAAATCCATCATCCGTGACAATAAATGCACCAGAATAACCCATCCGTTTGACGTTTTCCAGTTGGCGTTGGGCTTCTTCTCTGGTGGGGAAGTTACCCACCTTAATCTTGAACTTACCCGCTTCGTTTTTAGCATATACGCTGGCGATGCTCCGCAGGTTGTTGAACTTTGACAGATCAGGTTGGCTCGAAACGGCAGATACCTGAATGGCAAAGCCGGGGCGCTCCAACTGGGTGCCCGTGTTGCCGGTATTTCCGGTATTTCCCGTATTGCCAGTATTACCCGGATTCGGATTCGGATTCCAGGCATTGGGTACCATTGAAAGCACGCCGAGTACGGTACGGTCTGAGCCATTCAGTACGTTGATGTTGCGGGTTTCTTCATTAAAATTTGGAGCAGAATAGGTAATGGTATAAGGGGTATTGCGTGACAGACTCAAGACATAGTTGCCTGAGTAATCTGAAGTAGTGCGCGTGATCGTACCTGTGTAGGTATTCCTGGCCGTAATTTGTGCATTGGGGATAAACTCCCGGGTATTGCTATTGACTACTCGTCCATAGTATTCTTCACCTGACTTGGTCAGCGGAATTTCGATGTCCCGATTGGGTGCAAAATAAGCCGACAAAGATCCGCGCAATTGCATGTATCCATCGGCACGTACGACTACTTCGCATTCGGTACCCGCTCCAACTGGGAGTTCGACGTAACCTTGTCCATCAGTGAGCAAGATGTAATTGCTTGACCCACGCATACAATTGGTGAGGTCTACCGAAGCATTGGGTAAGGCCAGTCCATCCGATCCACTAAAAACCTTTATACGGGTTCTGCCGGAATTGGGATTACCTGGATTCGGATTACCAGGATCTGTAACGACGGGAGCACCACCTTTTACGACGCGGTAGATGTCTTCCATACCTTTGCCTCCACTGCGGTTAGACACCATATAGCCAAAGTTGCGGTAGGAGTCCATGATCATACCATAATCATCGGCAGAGGAGTTAACTGGCTGGCCCAAGTTGGTTGACTTCAACCAACGGCCTTCACCTTGCTCGGCCATAAATACGTCGAAACCGCCAAAACCAAGATGATAATCCGAGGCAAAATAGAGGTTCAAGCCATCAAAATAAGGAGTGATTTCATCCCCTGGCGTATTCACCGCGGGGCCGAGGTTGATCGGTTTGGTCCAGTTGGCCCCTTCTTTGTAAGAAAGGTAAAGGTCCCAGCCGCCAAAACCACCTTCACGGTCACTGGCAAAGAAAAGGGCGTTGCCATCGGGAGTCAAACTGGGAAAGCCTGTACGTCCTTTGGTATCGTTATTGGGAAAAGTGCGTTCGTTGTACCAGGAACTGTTGAAATTGACATCCGCCAGGATGATGCTCAAATCCAGCCCTGCACCAGGAATTTGCCTTACTCCCGGGGTAAAATTATTTTTGGTCGTAGCGGCATTTCGTCCATCGGAAGAGAATGTAGCTGGTCCGATGCTGAAATCACTGATTCCTGGACGAACCACAATGGGTGTTTGCAAGGAACCATCGGTCGCCATCACTGAAGAATAAAGTGAGCTTTTTGTTGAGCTGAAAGTTTGGCCTTCCGTGCGTAGCGAAGAAAAAACCAGCTGATCGTTCATAAACGCAGGACCAAAATCTGAACTGCTGCTGTTGACCCGCTCATTGCTCAATCCATACACCGTGGGCAAGTTCAGGTTGGCTTTGGCATAATCACAGCTTTGTGCAAATTGATTGCCCACCGTAGGGTTAATTTTGGCGTAACTCAGGTAATATACCTTGGCTTCATCGTAGCGCCCCAAGCCTTTCAAACAATGTGCATACAAGAGTATTTGACGGTCTTCATATTTACGACCACGGATGAGTTTGAGGTAAGTGGCCTCGGCCTCATCCAGGCGATTGAGGTAGCGGTAACATTCTGCCAGACGGCCCAAGGCATCTGGGTCGGTGGCGTCTTTTTCTAAAGCCTGCCTGTATACGTCAACTGCCGGAGCAAAAGCATATGTTTCAAAAAGTTGGTCAGCCTTGCGCATTAAGCCGCGGAAGGTGGTTTGGGCTTGCAAATTTGCCATGCCAAACAAAAAAAGAACCAAAAAACAAGCTTTGAAATTATGTGGTCTCATACAAAGGGATTTACTGTAGAATAAGTAAATATAAGGGTTTTGGCCCTTAACTTGTAAAAATATTACAAAAAGGAAAATACTGCTACTTAAAACGAAAAAAGTTGAAATAAATAGTATAAAATAGTGGAGCGTAAGCTGTGTTAAAAAAGAAAAGTCACCAATTTTAGCTAAAACAGCACATCAACAATCACCAAAGTGCCAAAAATGAGACTGGCAACTCCGTTGGTGGTAAAAAAAGCCAGGTTTACTTTACTCAAATCGTTTGGTTTGACCAGGGTGTGTTGGTAGAACAACATGCTCAAAAAAACCGCCGCTGCCCCCCAATGTATCCAGTTAAAATGGGGAAATTGTAAGCCTTGTTGCCAGCAGGCCAATAAGATCATTGTAGCACTCAGGAGGTGTAAAATTTCGGATAAGCGCAGCGCTCCACCTCGCCCCAATACGACCGGAATGGAGTTAAGCTGCTGCTCACGGTCAAATTCTTCATCCTGTAAAGCATAAATGATGTCAAACCCAGCCACCCAAAACAACACGGCAAACGAATAACACAATGGAATCAGGTCAAAACCACCACCCGTAGCCAAATAGGCACCAATAGGTGCCAGCGCGAGCCCCAATCCCAATACAAAATGGCACAGATAAGTAAATCGTTTGGTGTAGCTGTAACCCAGAACGACCATCAGCGCAACTGGTGACAAATAAAAACAAAGTGGATTGATGAACCAGGCTGTAGCCATAAACAGCAAGGCATTGGCCAACACAAACATCAAGGCTGCCTTGGGCGAAATTACCCCTGCGGGAATTTCCCGAATTTTGGTACGCGGGTTGCGTTCATCGATGTCCCGATCCAGATATCGGTTAAAAGCCATTGCGGCACTACGGGCAAAAACCATACACAAAACCACCAAACCCAGGGTTTTCCAATTGAATCCTGCACCTGATTGCAAGGTTCCCAAGGTAAAACCCAGCAATGCAAAGGGCATTGCAAAAATCGTATGACTGAATTTGATGAGCGAAAAGTAGGATTGCACGGAGAAGAGTTGAAAAGTTGAAGGGATGAAGAGTTGAAAAGTGAGTTAAAAGTTTGAAAGTTTGAAAGAACATTTTCCTCCTTTCTGTACCTTCTTTTCAACTCTTCAACTCTTCAACTCTTCAACTTATTTTATTCTTGTTTTGCCGCCGCAGCGTCTTCTTCAACCTCACCTTCCATATAGCAATAGGTTTCTGGTGGGTTGGTGTTGGCTACAATCGTTACGCGCTTGCTTTGGCCGCCAAATTTACCGGAAGAGTCAAATTCGACCACCAATTCTCCAATTTTTCCGGGAGCGATGGGTTCTTTTGGCCAGCTGGGCGTGGTGCAACCACAAGATGCTTTTGCATCGGCAATGATCAATGGCTCTTTGCCCGTATTTTTGAACTTGAATACGTGGCGCGCTTTGGCGCCAGCCTTGATTTTGCCAAAATTGTGCCGGTCTCCAGCGAGGAACTCAATGGAGGTAATGGGGCCAGCTGGAAGCTGGGTGCTTTGTGGTTCAGGAACTGCCGTTGCTTCAGTGGGTTGTACGCCACCAGAAACATCATTCAGTGCTGCCTCGCGAACTTTTTTATCGTTCTGGCAGGCAAAAACCGCCGCTGCCAGAATCAAAATCATGCTTGCTTTTTGAATAGCCTGCAACATTTTTGTGAGTTTTATGATTGAAAAACATGTAACAAACAAGACAAGGTCAACCTAGCCGTTTGCCGCACAAATGTAAAGAATTTTATCTACCGCGTACGTGATTCAATCCACATTACAAAGTTGTTAACACCCTTTGCATTGAGGCATTGAGCAGCAGTTAAACCTCCTTTTCGAGCCGACAAAACGCCATAGTGAATGTCATGAATGCCCTGTTTGCTGTGGGCATCGGGGTTGATCGAAATCATCACACCTTTTTCCAGTGCATAAGGTATCCAGGTCCAGTCCACATCTAAACGGTAGGGACTGGCATTGAGTTCAATCGCCACGCCATTTGCTGCACAGGCATCGATCACTTTTTGGTGGTCGAGTGGATAACCCTGGCGGGAAAGCAACAATCGCCCTGTCGGGTGACCCAAAATACGGGTATGTGGATTTTCGACCGCTTTGATGACCCGCTGGGTAGCCTTGGCTTCATCCATGCGCAAGTTCGTGTGCACCGAAGCAATAACGACTTCAAATTTAGCCAGAATGTCTTCTGTATAATCGAGCGAGCCATCGTTGAGGATGTCACACTCGATGCCTTTGAAAATGCGGAATGGCGCCAGGGTTTTATTCAGCGTGTCAATTTCCTCCATTTGACTCAAGACGCGCTCGGGTTGTAAACCATTGGCATAAAAAGCTGCTTTGGAGTGATCGCTGATCACCAGGTATTCATAACCGAGTTGTTTGCTGTATTCGGCCATTTCTTGAAGGGTGTTCAGGCCGTCGCTGTAGGTGGAGTGTGTATGGACTACTCCTTTGATGTCAGTGGGTTCCAGCAATTGGGGAATGCCTGAGGTTTGAGCCAGTTTGATGGACCAAGGTTCCTCGCGCAACTCCGCGGGGATAAATGGTAAATTGGCTTTGACAAAAATCTCCTCCTCGGCAGCGATATCCCGAAAATCTTGACCAGGATTTTGTTCTAAAAAAGCTTGCATAAATGCTGGAGCTGCTGAGTATTTGAATTGTTTGGAGCCAAAATCTTCCGCGCTGCACTGAAAAATGCGCAGCGGGTATTCATTACTGGACGATCCACTGCGGTGATCGGCCTGGATCTGGAGGTTTTGCAGCCCCAAAGCCTCCAATTGGGCGTCGAGATTTGCAGTACTGCTCACCAAAATATCAATCGATTCGAGGATATTGGCGTGGCGGCGAAATGCTCCGGTGAATTCAACTTTTACTCCCGGAAGCGCTGCCTGCAATTTTTGGAGCAGGTCTTTTCCCTCAGTTTCCAAACTGGCAAAGTGAAACTGATTGCGGGATTTTAAAAAATATTGCAATTGCTGGCGCAGTTCATTTTGGGTCTTTTCCCCAAAACCTTTGAGTTCCAGCAAGCGGTTTTCGTTGACGGCATACAGCAATTCACCAATGGTTTCGATGCCCATTTCTTCCCAAATGACCTTGATTTTTTTGGGGCCAAACCCCTTAATGCGGAGCATTTCTTGAACGCCTTCGGGGGTCTTGTCCAGGTATTGTTGCAAAGTGCTCATTTTGCCCGTGTCCAACAATTCCCGGATTTTTTCCGCAATGGCTTGGCCTACGCCTTTGATTGCAGCAATTTCGGTAGCTTCCATTTCGGCCAAAGGCCGATCGAGCTTGCGCAACGTAAGGTAGGCGTTTTGATAAGAGCGAATTTTGAACGGGTTTTCGCCATACAATTCCATGATGTCGCCAAGGAATTGAAAGGTTTTGGCAATTTCCTTGTTGGACATAGTGCGCTGAGTTTAGGCGTTGAAATATTCAATAATGGTGCGGACCTGGGCTTCGGCAAAAAGATCGATCACATTGTCGTCCATCAACAAACTTGCATCTTCAAAATTGTCGAAAAACAGGTGCTCGATCAAAATGGCGGGCATATTGGTTTTGCGTAGGATGAAGAAGTTGGCCTCGTTGTCATGCTGACTACCACTAGGCGTGGTGCGCATGGTGATTTGGGTACCTTTGGGGTAAAAGTTGCGCAAGAGATTGACGTTGTTCCAATGAATGGAGGCAACTTTATCCGATTCGGTCGTGCCGGGTGAGGTATAAATTTCAAGCCCCGCGCCGTGTGGGGAACCGACGCATTGGCATGGGTTGACACCACCAGGCTGCGCGCAAACTTAGTCCCGTACCAATTGGCCATATCCACGCGGTGTTGCAGCGAATTGTCTAAATAATCGTGGTGTAAAGGCAAATAGGTGATCCCAAACCGATCGAGTTTGCGCATGACCTGGTTGGTCAGCACGCGGTTCCAAACGCCCTCATAAAAAGTGCTGCCCTGATGGAAAGCACCTCTGGTATGACGAAACATTTTTGAAGGAGCAGTAGTGTACTCCCCAGCTCGGTTGAGCCCTCCGTGTCCGGCGTCGATAAAAACGATGGTGTTGGGAAACATGGGTAAAGGGTTTAAAGGGTTCGAGGGTTCGGGGGTTCGAGGGTTCGGGGGTTCGGGGGTTCTAGCTAGAATTGTGTGCAACCCTCGAACCTTCGAACCCCCGAACCCTCTTACGCTTGCGCCTTCGGCGTACTAAAGTTCAACGGAAATGCCGGTTGTTCCTGTTCGTCGATGGCACCAAATTGTGCTTCGTAGCGCTTGACATTATCGGCCAGGGCCCGCATGAGGCGTTTGGCGTGATCAGGCGTAAGGATGATGCGTGCTTTGACCTTGGCCTTGGGTACATTGGGCACCAGGCGCACAAAGTCAACAACAAATTCCGAATGCGAGTGGGAAATGATGGCCAAATTGGAATAGGTTCCTTCGGCAATTTCCTCGGGCAATTCGATATTGATTTGATTTGGGTTGTTTTTAGAATCGTCCATGGCAATTGTTGAGAGAGGTTGAAGGGTTGAAAAGTTGAAGGGCGGCCTCGCGCTTGCCTCGGACGCTGACCTTGCTTCAACTTTTCAACCCTAAACTTTTCAACTTTATTTTTTGGTTTTCGCTCCCTTCGCCGCTGCCGCTTTTGGTGCTGCTTTTTTAGCAGGTGCCTTTTTTACGGGCGCTTTTTTGGCAAAAGCATCGGGAACTTGTTCTTCAATGGTTTTTTTCACATCTTCCAGCGAAAGAAGTGCGGCATCCTCAGGGCTCATTTTTTGGCCATCCAGGCGCGGCAACTTCAGCATGTCCTTCTTAAAACGGATAAAGGGTCCCCAACGGCCATTTTCGATGCTGATTTTTTCATCTGGCCAGTTTTGGATGTAGCGATTGGCTTCTTTTTCCATTTTGCCCTCGATGAGTTCGTGCATCTCTTCAGGGGTGAGGGTCTCCAGGTTGTACTTTTTCGGTACATTGATAAAGGTATCGTTCCACTTGATGAAGGGACCAAAACGCCCGGTACCTTTGGTGATGGGGAAACCTTTATAACTGGCTACAGGTGCATCGATTTTTTCCCTTTCTTCGATCAGTTCCAGTGCACGTTCCAGGGTAACCGAAAGTGGGTCTTCCCCTTTGGGTATGGAGATGAATTTTTCACCAAAGCGCACATACGGACCATACCGCCCGGTACCCACGGCCACTTCCTGGCTGCGGTAATCACCCAAAATTTTGGGCAATTCAAACAACTTCATGGCTTCTTCCATCTCGATGGTTTCGATGGACTGGCCTGGCTTGAGGTTGGCGTAACGGGGTTTTTCACCGGGGATCAACTCTTCGGGAGTACCGATTTGCACCACTGGCCCCAGACGGGTCATGCGGGTGAGCACCGAATAGCCGGTTCCTTCCTCTTTACCCAGAATGCGCTCACGGGTGGGGCGATCGGCATTGGCCATCGTTTCTTCCACAATTTCGTGGAAAGGCCAGTAGAAGGTGCCCAACATTTCGGTCCATTCACGGCTACCTGCGGCAATATCGTCGAACAATTTTTCGATTTCAGCCGTGAACTTGTAGTCCATGATTTTATCGAAATGTTGATCCAGAAAATCACTCACCGTACTGCCCATATCGGTCGGAAACAAACGGCCTTTGATGACACCAGTCATTTCCGACAATTCTTTTTTGTTGATTTGTGCGTCCTTGAGGGTCAACTCGCGGAAAGCACGTGGGGCACCATCGCGGTTTTCTTTGACCACATAACCCCGGCCTTCTTCCATGATTTTGCTGATGGTTGGCGCATAGGTGGAAGGGCGACCAATGCCCAATTCTTCCAGTTTTTTCACCAAACCTGCTTCTGAATAGCGCGATGGTGGGCGGGTAAAACGCTCGGTAGCCTTCATTTGATTGAACGGCAGCACTTGGCCTACTTTCAAAGGAGGCAACACACCCTGAGCTTCGTCCTCCTCTTCATCGTCGTTGGATTCGAGGTAAACTTTCAAAAAGCCGTCAAACTTCAACACTTCTCCTTCCGCTTGCAGGCTCACGCCGGGCTGGGTAGAAATGCCGATGTCCACAACCGTTTTTTCCAATTCCGCATCCGCCATTTGTGAAGCGATGGTGCGCTTCCAAATCAGTTCGTACAAACGCTTTTCGTCACGATCACCAGGTACATTCTGGTTTTCGATATAAGTAGGGCGGATGGCTTCGTGGGCTTCCTGCGCGTTGGCAGATTTGCCTTTGAAGCGCCGTACTTCGACGTATTTGTTACCGAATAACTTTTCGATCTCCTGAGAAATGGACGCAATCGCCGTTTCGCTGAGGTTGATCGAATCGGTACGCATGTAAGTGATGAAACCCGCTTCATAGAGCTTTTGGGCGGTCACCATGGTGCGGTTTACCGAAAAGCCCAATTTGCGGCTAGCTTCCTGTTGCAAGGTGGAGGTGGTAAAAGGAGCAGTTGGGCGTCGTTTGAGGGGTTTGACGTCGATGCTTTGGATTTTGTATTCCGCGCCAATGCACTTTTTCAGGAAAGTCTCGGCATCCATTTCGGTTTTGATCCGATCGGTTCCTTCAGCTTTGAGGCTCACCGTACGGCCTTGTTCGTTCTTTACGTCGAACAAAGCTTCTATTTTAAAGTAGGCTTCCGATTTGAAACTGTTGATTTCACGCTCCTTTTCGACCACCAATTTTACTGCTACCGACTGAACTCTACCCGCCGAAAGTTTGCCCTTGACTTTTTTCCAGAGAATTTCTGAGAGTTCAAAACCGACCAGTCGATCCAATACCCGCCGGGCTTGTTGGGCGTTGACCAGATTGAGGTCAACGGTACGGGGTTGTTGTACCGCTTTTTCGATGGCGGGTTTGGTGATTTCGCGAAAGACGATGCGTTTGGTTGATTTTGGATCCAATCCCAAGACCTCACACAAATGCCAGGAAATGGCCTCTCCTTCGCGGTCTTCGTCCGTGGCTAGCCACACTTCGTCAACCTTCTTAACCCAATCTTTTAATTCTTTGACAACCTTGTGCTTCTCTGGAGAGATGGTATACTTGGGGGAAAAACCATTCTTTACATCCACCGCCTGATTGCCCTTGTCCAAGTCTCGCACGTGTCCGTAGCTCGAACGCACCGCGAAGTCCTTTCCCAGGAACTTTTCGATGGTTTTGGCCTTGGCAGGCGATTCTACAATGAGCAAGTTCTTCGACATATTATACGTTTTAAGAAGGATTAGTTTTTATACCCCGTGAGGTATATGACGGGACAAAAGTATAAATTTTAAAAAAAAAAAAGATAAAACCTATACGCTCAGACCCACTCCTAAAGATAAACCCATGTTATCTTTGGGTTTTGAAACGCCAAAAAATGAAAAATCTATATGTTGCTGCAACCAGTCAGCACGTGGGAAAAACCACGACGACGCTGGGTTTGGTGGCCAATTTTAATGAAAAGGGCTTACGCACAGGCTATTGCAAGCCCGTCGGGCAACAACACGTAACGATCAACGGGATAACCGCTGATAAAGATGCCGTGTTGTTTTCGGAGGTTACGGGGTTTGAGATCAACCCCGATTTGCATAGTCCGGTGATTATTGGACGCGGGATAACCAAGGATTTTCAGGATCATCCCGATCATTATCACTTTGAAGAGAAACTCCTTGCAGCCAAAAAAGTTTTAAGCGAACAGTACGATATCGTGGTTTACGAAGGAACCGGACACCCTGGAGTGGGCAGTATTGTCAATTTGAGCAATGCCGGGTTGCCAAAATTCTTGAAGCAGGAGTGATCATGGTGGTGGAAGGGGGCATCGGCAGCACGATCGACATGTTGAACATGAGTACGGCTTTGTTTCGCGAAGAAAAAGTGCCCATCATTGGCGTGATTGTAAACAAGGTGAAGCCCGAAAAAATGGAAGAAACGGGTCACTACCTCAAGCGCAAACTCGAACAGATGGGCTACCCGCTGCTGGGTTTGTTGCCTTACGAACAATCGCTATCCCTACCCATCATGGAAATGATCCGCAAAGCAGTAGATGGAAAAGTACTGATGAACGAAGACTGCATGAACAATAGAGTGGAGGACATCATCGCGGGTTCACTGGTCGACGTGGATGAATTTCATACGTTTGAAAACATTCTGCTGGTGACCAGTACCATCCGCCTCAATCAGGTCATTGAAAAAGTAGA
Source organism: Haliscomenobacter sp. (assembly GCF_016718685.1). GTDB lineage: Bacteria > Bacteroidota > Bacteroidia > Chitinophagales > Saprospiraceae > Haliscomenobacter. Next base: position 18,683 of record NZ_JADKCX010000025.1, read on the forward strand.
ATCGGTAGCCCGCATGAAGAATTTAAAAACTTCACCGCTTTCGGGTGTGATTGTCACTAGTGATGGCCGTCACCACCGCTGGCTAGATCTGGCGGATTTGAACCACCCCTATTTTTCCAAACACAAAATTCCGGTCATCACCACAACCTTGGACACCTACGGTTCGGTAGTCAAAATCACCCGCATCGAGGTCAAGATCAACAACCGCACCCCCTGGAAAACCAAACGCGCCGTGGAACTATTTCACGAATACGTTAATTTTGATTTGATTTTAAACCAACTTTGAAAATAAAAAGAGACAAAAGATGAGAGATGAAAGATTTTAGCTCATCTTTCATCTCTTCATCTCTCATCTCTCTTTTATGCTAACCGCAATCTCTCCCATCGACGGCCGTTATGCCGATAAAACTGCCGCCCTGAGCAACTACTTCTCCGAATATGCCCTGATCCGCTACCGTGTATTGGTGGAGGTACAATATTTCATTGCCCTGGTGCGACATCCCTTGCCCCAGTTGGCGGGTTTCCCAGAGGAAAAAATCACGGAACTGATCCGCATCAGCAATCAGATGAGTCTGGAAGATGCCCAGCGCATCAAGGACATTGAGCGCATCACCAACCACGATGTCAAAGCCGTGGAATATTTTTTGAAGGAAAAATTTGACCAGATGGGGTTACAGCGCTTCAAGGAATTCATCCATTTTGGCTTGACCTCACAAGACATCAACAATACGGCCATTCCCCTTTCGTTGCGGCATGCCCTGGAACAAGTGTATTATCCAGCGCTGGAAAAATTACAACAGGAATTGGCGGCACTGGCCGAATCCTGGGCGCATATTGCCATGTTGGCCCGCACACACGGGCAGCCCGCTTCCCCTACCCGCCTGGGCAAAGAGTTCCAGGTATTTGTGGCGCGGATTACCCAACAATTGGAGTTGCTGCAGACGGTTCCACACAGCGCCAAATTTGGCGGAGCAACGGGTAATTTTAATGCACATTTCGTTGCCTATCCGCAGGTCGATTGGCACCAATTTGCCTGGGATTTTCTACACGAAGACCTTGGCCTACAACGCTCGGAACCCACCACCCAAATTGAACACTACGACAACCTGGCTGCGCAATGCCAGGGCCTGATGCGCATCAACACCATCTTAATTGACTTGTGCCGCGACATCTGGACCTACATCTCGATGGAGTATTTTAAGCAAAAAGTAGTAGCGGGAGAGGTCGGGTCATCAGCCATGCCACACAAGGTCAATCCGATTGATTTTGAAAACGCGGAAGGCAACCTCGGAATGGCCAATGCGGTGTTTGCCCATTTGGCCGAAAAACTGCCGATCTCCCGACTGCAACGAGACCTGACCGACAGCACCGTGCTGCGCAATCTCGGTGTACCCTTTGCGCATACCTTGATCGCGTTTCAATCCATCCGTAAAGGTTTGAGCAAATTGCTGCTCAACGAGGCCCAACTGCGCCAGGATTTGGAAGACAATTGGATGGTGGTGGCCGAAGCAATTCAAACCATCCTGCGCCGGGAAGCTTATCCAGAGCCGTATGAAGCGCTGAAGGCACTGACGCGGGGCAAGACTAAGGTTACCGCTGAGGATATGCAGGCGTTTATTGAGGGTTTAGATGTAGCCGAGGCTATAAAGGTTGAATTGCGGGGAATTACGCCTTGGGGGTATACGGGGGTATAGGTTCGGGAGTTCGGGAGTTCGAGGGTTCGGGGGTTCACAAAGTTTTGGGTAATATTAACGGATGAGGATGTCATTTTCTGAAAGAAAAGGGATCTTCGTTAGGAACGGAAAGCTCTACTGTACCTAAAATGCAAAGCTCCAGAGATGCGCTGATGGAGCGTATTTGGGGCTGGACTCATGGGGAACAAACGGCCACGAATCAACTCTACAAGCTCCTGAAACTGCCAGCTCAGGTAATCTGCATAAATGTATTGGCCATCTGGGTCGAGTTGGGAGAGACTGGTAATGGGGTGGCAGTCACGGTTGACTTGATTAATGGATTGTGGGATAGTAAGGATTTTACAGGGCTTGTGCAGGTGTCATTCGACCTGGGTGTTAAAGCTGTTTTTTCAAAAAAATACTTGCGCGGTATTGAGATTGCCATTATTTTTGCGATCTAAAACCCAGTAAAATGAAAACCTCTTCAACATTCAAGAGCACCAAGCTCTGTTTCTATTGTTTAATCTTCACTTTTTACGCATTCACCAGCATTTCGGGACAAAGTATGGACAGCACTGGATTAACAATCCAGGAAGCTGATTTGAACAGTCGCTTCAACATCATTAAGGCTTCCCCTGAAGTGATGCCCGTGTTCCCCAATGGCCAAGATGGTTTGGTCAGATACATTTCCAGTAACTTGCGTTACCCCATCTGGGCCATGGAAGAAGGGATAGAAGGCGTCGTCGTAATTGGACTCATCATCGGAACATCCGGGCAGGTGATTGATGCTATGGTGCTTAAATCGTGCAGCGTGGAATTCCCTGGCGACGTTCCTTCTTTCAAGGTAGAATCCAAACTCCGCCTCTATGAAGGCCTGGATCAAGCGGCACTCTATCTGGTCAAAAACATGCCCAATTGGCAACCTGGTCTGGTGGATGGCCAAGCTGTAAATACCAAAATTTCCATTCCTTTTACCTTCAAATTGGATGAAGTGAGCAAAAGGCACCAAAGTTGGGTAAGCCGTAAAAATGATCACTCCGCCTTGCAACATTTCTTTGTTTCTCTCACCCAGGCATTTTTGCAAGGTATGCAGAATGGTGTGGGAGGAATTAGAATTGGGAAATAAGCTAAAATTAGACTTAACAGCCCTGCCCGTTCAGGTACACCTACAATTTAAAACTACTAAAACCCTAAAAATGAAATCATTATCAAGCCTCAGTTTTTACAAATTTTCAAGCATTACCTTGTTCTTGATCGGTTTTTCTGTCACGATGTTGCACGGCCAAAATCGAAGCGAAAGTCTTCCACCCATGGAAATGTATCAGGTGGCAGAAAATGGGGATACCATTTACAAAATCGTAGAAACAATGCCTGGCTTCCCCAATGGTCAGGCCGGTTTGTACAAATTTCTTGCTAAAAATATTCAGTACCCCCTTGCTGCACGCGAGTACGGTGTCGAAGGAATTGTGGTCATTCGACTGATTATTGATGCTACAGGTAAGGTTATAGAACCGACGATCATAAAGTCATCCAGCGAAAAAAAAGATGATACCACCCAGGGTTTTGTGATCGATAGCCGACAGTATTATTTCGATCAACTCGACAAAGAGGCCTTACGGGTAGTCAAAATGATGCCCGACTGGACTCCTGGAATGGTGGAGGGAGAGGCGGTGAGCATTGCGTTTAATTTGCCGATTTCGTTTAGATTGGAGGGAAGGGGAAGAAAGAAAAGGGCAAATTTCTAGTTTTTTGTAAATCGATGTTTTGGCCGCATACGCTTTGATCAAAGCGTGTGCGGCCAAATGTCTTTATGAAGGTACGTATTTAAAAATCCGCTATAGGGTGATGCATTGCACCCTAAGCCGATCTGTTAAAAACCGTTAAACTCCCAACCCTGCCCCTCCCCTTCCAGTCTACCCCTCTCGACAACACATTTTAACCACCCAACTGTTTTACCATGACATTATCCAAAATGTTGTTCGGGGTCTTTGCATTAGCCCTCTTCGCCTTCGCCTGTGAGGACGACAACGACAACACCCCCGACAAAAACACCCAAACCTTTGAGTTTACCAGCAATGTTGAAGGCTGGACGGCTGGTTTTGCTGATTTGCCCAAGCTGTTGACTAAAGAAGACTCTTCCATTTACGAGTTGAGCTTCAAATGGTCGGCCACTCTGCCTGCGGAAGTAGGCGGCAACCGCGCAGGTGCATTGTTTATTGCTGGTCACAATCGTTCAGATGACCTATTCATGTTCTTCAAGCGCAAAATCACTGGCTTGTTGCCCAACACCAATTATCAGGTGGATTTTGACGTCGACCTGGCTAGCGAAGCGCCTACGGGTGCAGTGGGTATCGGTGGAGCACCCGGAGAAAGTGTGTACTTCAAAGCTGGGGTCAGTGACAAAGAGCCCCTGGCTGTACTGGATCCGCAGGACAACCACTACAGGATGAACATCGACAAGGGTCAGCAATCGGAATCAGGACGTGAAATGAAGGTTCTGGGCGACATTGCCAACGGCAAACCCGCTAACGGCTTGGGTTCAGCACCCTTTACGATCATCAAGCGCAAAACTACTGCGCCCATCAGCGTCAAAACCGACGCGCAGGGAGCTTGTTGGATTGTGCTGGGTACCGACTCCGGATTTGAGGGTTTGACCCGTTTGTACTACGATCGGGTCGGGGTAGTCTTTACACCGCAGGCGAAATAGGGGACATTTCTGCACATTTAGTCAATTTTTTATTTACATTGCAAGTTGATTCACGGATACACGTTGTAGGGATGCGAAAAACACATCCCTACACGTTGTTTTTTTTTAGAAAACCACTTTCCACACGATATGAATGCAGAAAGCTTTGCAACTCTGCTCAAAGAATACGCGCACCTCTACCAGTTGCCCATGGAGGAACTGCGTACCATGGTGATGCAATACCCTTATTGCCACAATTTACAAGTACTGCTCCAGGAAAAGGCCGAATTGGACCAACATCCTGATCGGGAAAAAACCCTGGCCAAGGCAGCCACCTACGCCATCGACCGCAAACAGTTGTTCAAGCGCCTGAAACTCATGCGCGAACAACGGACCAAACCCAAAGCCGAAGCCTACCACCTGGGTGAAGATTTCCTCGAACTCAAAGATTTATCCATCGTTCAAGCTGATTTGGAAAAGATTGCCCTGGGCGTTTACCAGGATCCTACCTCCAGCCAGACTATGGCCATCGACCCAGAACCCCCTTCCTCCATTGACCCTGAACCCAAAACTGAACCCAGCATCAATTCCTGGAATGGCGCCTGGGATGGCACCACTGAAGAGGAAACCGAACTTGACACTTCCTTGGAGGAAGCTGTAATCGATCTTTCACGCACACCAAGCCCCCCCACAAACGAAACACCAGTCATCCTCGAACCCCGTTGAAGATGCTCTTGAGCCCGATACTTCAACCCCGGAGCTCCAATCACACCCCAACCCACGCTCCAACCCACACCCAATCGCCCCTATCTCGCCAACAAAAAGCCTTTTCCAGTTGGAGCAGAACCGATCAAAGCGCTTATTTGCAAGCCTCGGTGCAACAACTATTGGCCACCGATCAGCTTGATCACAAAAAAAATAAACACCTGGGAAGTGTAGAAAGCAAAAACGAGGTGAGCAAAAAAGCATGGCAAAGTATTGTAGACGGAGACAGCATGGCCTCCGAAACCTGGGCCCAATTGTTGGTCGCCCAAAAACAATACCATAAAGCGATTGAAGTATATGAACGACTAATGTTGCTTATTCCAGAAAAAAGCATTTCCTTTGCAGCTCAAATTGAATCGATCAAAAAAAGTTTATCAACATGACTTTCATTACTATAATCATCGCATTGGTCAGTTTCGCGTTGATGTTTTTTATCCTGATCCAAAACCCAAAGGGTGGTGGCATCGACTCAACTTTTGGTGGTAGTCAAGCCAACCAACTTTTCGGCGCGTCTGGTTCGACTGAGATTGTGGAGAAGATTACCTGGGGCCTGGCCGCTGCCTTGTTTATCCTTTGTATCGTTGCATCTTTGATGGTGAGCAACATCGGTGGCGCTGGAGAGCAGCTTCTTTCGCAATAATCTTTTGAGAAGTTGAAAAGATTAAGGTTGAAAAGTTTAAAAGTTCGGTAGTGCAAGATCAACGCACTACCTGAAAACGGTGGAAGGCCATAACTCTTCAACTTTTCAACCCTAAACCTTTCAACTTTTTTAAATATCTGCACCAAACGGGCAATAGTGTAAACTGTTGCCCGTTTTTTTTTCAAATTTTAGCATGGAAAATCCCTGGAAAACCCTGTCAATACAAGAAGTGTACGACAATCGCTGGATCAAAATTACCCATCGTGAAGTGCTGACACCTGCCGGTACTCCCGGCATTTATGGTGTCGTACATTTTAAAAACATCGCCATTGGTATTGTCCCGGTTGATGAACAGGGGTATACCTGGCTGGTGGGCCAATACCGTTATGCCCTGGATCAATACACCTGGGAAATCCCCGAAGGAGGTTGCCCGCTGGGGACCGACCCGCTGGAAACGGCCAAACGGGAATTAAAAGAAGAAACGGGCATGGAAGCCAGCGAATGGATACAAATTACTGATTTTCACACCTCCAACTCCGTTACCGACGAATATGGCATCGCCTACCTGGCCAAGGGACTCAGCTATGGTGAAGCAGAACCCGAAGAAACTGAATCACTCCAGCTCAAAAGGATTCCGCTTCAGGAAGCTATAGATATGGTTTTGCGCGGTGAAATCACCGATGCCTTGTCGATGATGGCTTTGATGAAGGTGCACATCTCCTTTAGCAGTTGAAAAGTTGAAGGGTTGAAAGGTTGAAAAGTAGGGCAAGCCTAAATTAAGTACTAATCACCGCCCATTTATTGGTGAACCCGGTAAGGATTAGATGTCAATACAGCAAAATTTGCACTACCGACCTCTTTTCAACTTTTCAACCTTTCAACTCTTCAACTTTTATTTTCAATCAAAGCAATTCGTAGATCCCGGCAATGCCTTGACCTCCGCCTACACAAGCAGTCACCATGCCATATTTTTTACCCTGACGGCGCAGCTCATTGAACAATTGAGTCGACAATTTGGCACCTGTACAACCCAGGGGATGCCCCAGAGCAATGGCACCACCGTTGACGTTGACTTTGCTGATGTCCAAACCAGCTTCCTGAACTACCGCCAAGGCCTGCGCCGCAAAAGCCTCATTGAGTTCAATCAAATCGATGTCATTCAGGGCAATACCCGCTTGTTTTAGCGCCTTGGGAATTGCCGCACAAGGGCCAATGCCCATGTACATCGGATCAACACCGCCCACCGAGCAAGCCGCCAAACGGGCAATGGGTTTAAGGCCCAATTGGTTGACCATCTCCTCACTGACCACCAACACGAAGGAGGCGCCATCGGAAGTTTGGGAAGAGTTGCCCGCAGTGACAACTCCACCATTGGCAAAAGCAGGCCTTAAGCCCGCCAAACCCGCCAGGGTGGTATCGCGGCGTACACCTTCATCTACCGCTACGGTAAATTCCTTTTCCACCCGTTTGTCGTTTTGGACAAATACCTCCTTCACTTTAACGGGAACAATCTCGTCGGAAAATTTGCCTTCGTCAATGGCTTTGGCCGCGTTGACATGCGAGCGCAGCGCAAATTCATCGGCTTTTTCGCGACTGATGCCGTATTTGTGTGCTACCGCTTCAGCAGTATGTCCCATACTGGCCAGGTAATTGGGTGTGGTACTCGCAACCGAATATGCAGGCGCCAGTTTATACCCCGTCATCGGGATCATGCTCATGCTTTCGGTGCCACCCGCCAGATAGATGTGGCCCATCCCCGCCTTGATTTTGGAAACCGCCATGGAGATGGTTTCCAAACCCGAAGCGCAATAACGGTTGACGGTTACGCCAGGTACTTCTTGTCCCAATGCCCGCAGCGAGATTTGCCGCCCAATCTGAAAACCTTGTTCACCTTCGGGATTGGCGCAGCCGACAAATACGTCGTCAACCAAGCGGGGATCCACCTCTGGTACTTGCGCCATGAGGTGTTTGATGATGTCTACCGCCAGGTCATCTGAACGGTAGTTTTTGAATCCGCCTTTTTTGGATCTTCCAACGGCGGATCGGTATGCTTTGATGATGTATGCTTCCATGTTTTTTTAGTTCGGGGGTTCGGGAGTTCGAGGGTTCGAAGGTTTGGGCACAACCCCTCGAACCTTCGAACTCCCGAACCCTCGAACCCTTTTAGTTTCGCAAGGGCTTGTTTGTTTGCAACATGTGCTGAATCCGTTCCAACGTTTTTTTGCTCACCGCAGAGGCTCAGGAATGCTTCACGTTCCAGATCCAGCAGGTATTGTTCAGATACGATTTGGGTTCCGGACAAGTCGCCGCCACAAAGTACCCAGGCAATTTTGTGGGCAATTTTGATGTCGTGTTCGGAGGCGTAGCGGCCCAGTTTCAACTCGTTGGCAGCCACGTACAGGGCAGCCAAGCCAGTTTGACCCAGCACAGTCACTTTTTTGGGCAGTGGTTGGGTATAATTGGGGGCGAGTTCCAGCACCTTTTTCTTGGCTTCGGCAATCGCCCGGTCTTTGTTCATTACGATCAAATCGCGCTCAGGCAAGAGATAGCGGTAGTTGAATGCCTCCGCAGCCGAGGTACTCACGCTTGCAGTAGCAATGGCTTTGAAACGCTCGATCAGCGTTGGGATGAGGACTTCCCCCTCTTTAAATTCGTCGGAGGCGCGTACCGCAAACTCTTTGGTGCCGCCGCCGCCAGGAATAACGCCAATCCCTACTTCCACCAAGCCAACGTATGATTCAGCAGACACCATTCCGGCATCAGCGTGCATCAGCAACTCGCACCCCCACCAAAAACGTAGCCCTGGGTAGCTACCACGACTGGAATACTCGAATAACGCGCCCGCATGGTGGTTTGTTGAAAAATGTTAACCGCCATGTTCAATTCTTCAAACTCCCCTTGGTAAGCCAGTTGGGCAATCATGAAGATGTTGGCACCTACGCTAAAATTGGTACCATTGTTGCCAATCACCAAACCGTGCCAATTCCCATCCTCGGCAATTTGGATCGCTTCATTGATGCCACGCAGGACTCCCTCACCGATGGAGTTGTGGGGACTGATGAATTCCAGGCACAAAACGCCATCGCCAATATCGTGCAGGATGACTTCATTGTTTTTGAATACCGGAGCAGCGTCGCGGTAGTTGTCCAACACAATCAAGGACTCGCGGCCAGGGATTTTTTCGTAAGCTTTTTTAGCTGGATCGTAACATAGGCGTTGCCCGGCTACACGTTTGTAAAAGCTGCTGTGACCAGCCGCACGCATTTCTTTGACCCAATCGGCAATTTTTTCACCTTGCGCTTCGGCTGACTGGATGGCTTTGTCCAAACCAATCAAATCCCAATATTCAAAGGGGCCATACTCCCAACCGTAACCCGCTTTCATGGCATCATCGATGCTGAAAACCTGGTCGGTAATTTCGGGGATGCGGTTGGAGACGTAAGCAAACAGGCCATTGAGCGATTTTTGCACCAATTGTCCGCCAGCGTCAGCCGAATCGTACAAAGCACAAATGCGTTTGGGCAAATCGTCGATATTTTTGCTCAACTTCAGGCTGGCCAGGTCGGATTTGGCGGAAGGTTCGTACTCCAGGGTATTCAGGTTAAGCGCCAAAATCACCGGGCGGCCTTTATCGTCTTTTTCAGCCGTTTTTTTGTAAAAACCCTGTCCGGTTTTATTACCGAGGAACTTGTTGTCCAGTAAAAACTGCTGGTACTTGGGAATCTCAAACGTCGAGGCTTGTTCATCATCCGGGCAATTGGCCTTGATGCCTTTGATTACATTGGCCGCAGTGTCGTGGCCGACCAGGTCACCGAGGCGGAAAGTGCCCGTTTTGGGGCGACCCAGTGAAGGCCCCGTGAGTACGTCAACGTCTTCGATGCGCAGGCCCAGTTCCGTAGTGAGTTGGTAAATTTTGGCCATGGCGTACACCCCAACCCGATTGCCGATGAACGCAGGCGTGTCTTTGCACAATACGGTTTGTTTACCCAAATAGATGTCGCCGTACTGCATGAAGAAATCCACCATTTCTGGCTTGGTTTTCGGCGTAGGGATCACTTCCAACAAGCGCAGATAACGTGGCGGGTTGAAGAAGTGGGTGCCACAGAAATTTTGCTGAAAATCTTCACTGCGGCCTTCCAACATCAGGTGAATGGGAATGCCCGAGGTGTTGGAAGTAACGTATGATCCCGCTTTGCGGTATTGGTCTACTTTTTCGAAGACCTTCTTTTTAATATCTAAGTTTTCTACGACCACCTCGATGATCCAGTCACAATCTTTGATTTTGGACATGTCATCATCGAAATTACCCGTTTTGACCCGAGAGGCAAAGCTCTTGTCAAACAAGGCAGCAGGTTTGGATTTGAGGGCGTTGTCCAAAGCTTGATTGACGATGCGATTGCGGGCGGCAGGGTTATTTTTGTCCTCATCTTTGAGGTCAAAAGGGACGATGTCGAGCATGAGTACTTCCAAGCCAATGTTGGCCAAATGGCAGGCAATACCAGCACCCATTACTCCCGAACCCAATACCGCAGCTTTTCTGATTCTTTTCATATTATAAAGCGGCGTTCTGATTGCGTTACAAATTTAGCGAATTTTCGCTAACTGCGCAAAAATAGAAATTATGTTGGAAGCAGTGTAGAGAATGCAGGTAATTTTTTTCAGTGCCTACTTCAAAAAACAATGGCCAAATCCCAGTTGAACCCAACTGAAATTTGGCCATCATTTTTTCTTGTAGCGCTTTTTTATTCTACCACAATCACTTCTTTGGCCATCATGCGACCATCTTCCTTGGGCTCAAGTGAAAACTGTACACTGTCACCAATCTCCAGGTCATTGAAGTCGTAATCAACCAAACTACTGAAGTGGAAAAAGACATTATTCGGCGGAAACTTGATGAAGCCATAACCTTCTTTCAGCGAAAGAATGGTACTGTCGTGGAATTCATCCGTTCCGGTTCCGGTTGCAGTTGCGTCACCCGATCCCTGCCAATTGGTACCTTGTTTGTGTGAAACTTTAGCTTCTGTTTTTGGAACAAACAAGCTGCTTACAATTGCTTCACTCTTGGGTGAATAATCATCGATGATTTCGTGCATGGCAATTGGGTAGGCAACACTGGACACCAATTCGTTGGACGTGCGGGTACTAAAGCGGTTGCCCTCTTCATCCGTATATTCAAAATTCCAGTGCAGCAGCATCACCCGACTGCCCAAAGAGTGCAATTTACGCACCAAGGGAGAATAATCTCCGTCGGCAGCTAAAATCACGACTACGTCGAAACGTTTGTAAAAGGTCATTTCAAAAGCCTCGAGGGCCAACCATACGTCGATGCCTTTTTCTTGCCAACGTCCGTGAAAATTTCTAACGGGCAGGTAATGAACCGACACCCCTTCGCTCATTAAGATGTCGTCAAAAGCGCGTTCGAAATACAGTAAATTACCACGTTGACTGGCTTCACTGGCGCTTAAACGCCCCCGAAAATAATGGGCATCGATGATCTGGCAACGGTGAAATTCTTCGTCTTCTTCAATGGCCACTTGTTTCGCGTACAAAATCATGCAAACCACGAATGCTGATCCGGCTCCGGCGATCGTGTACATAATTGTAGTAGTTACTTACCTGCAAAAAATAGTGGCCGTCATAAAAAACGCCAATGCGGATTAAACCCGACTTTGATTGTGGAAAGCTTGTCATTTATCTTATCTGTTTTCAAAAAAAATATTTACTGCCTTCATTAATCTGGACTTTACTGTATAGGGTAACTTATTTTGTATTTTAATCTGGGAATGAGGTTGTAAGGTATTAAGTGTTCAGAAAGTATTAATTTCAGGGTCTCGTTGAATTTATTTTGGGCTGGTAATATCCGACAATTGTGTGAAACTACAAAACAATTTTTTGCATGGTTCGGATTAAAGTATTCTTAAATTGTTAAATTTGGCCGTTCATGAAATACTTAGTCTGGAATGGACAGCGTTTGAAAGCAATTCAACAGACCTAACACCAAAAAGCAATTTCCGATGTTTTTGAAAATTTTGTTGTTACAATCAACCACCGCAGACTCCCTGTCTACCCCCAAAGTAGGTTCACAAAGTATGCTAGACATCATCCTGAACAGTGGCACCTTTGGTATCATCATCGCTTTGATTCAAATTATTCTGATGTTTATCGCCGTTTACATTTTTGTTGAACGTTACCTGGCCATCAAAAAAGCGGGACGCATTGATCAGAATTTCATGAACAACATCCGTATGAGCGTTCAATCCGGCAACATTCCTGCTGCCCGGGCACTTTGCCAAAGCACAGATACCCCGGTCGCCCGGATGGTTGAAAAAGGCTTGCAACGCATCGGCAAACCCCTGCGTGACATTGACGCCGCCATTGAAAACGTAGGCAACATCGAAATTTTTAAGTTGGAAAAAAACCTGGCAAACCTGGCAAGTATTGCTGGCGCTGCGCCAATGCTTGGCTTTTTGGGCACAGTAACGGGGATGATTTTGGCATTTTACCAAATGTCTACCGCTGAATCCATCACCCCATCCCTCTTGGCTGGTGGTATTTATCAGGCCTTGTTGACCACTGCTTTTGGACTGGGCGTAGGTATTTTTGCGTTGATCGGGTACAACCTGCTGGTTGCCAACATTGATAAGATCATTTATCAAATGGAGCAATCTACCGTTGATTTTATGGATTTCCTTCAGGAGCCTACTGCATAATTACTGGCTGTAAAACATTAATCCATGCCGCTTAAACGTCGTCGAAAGCCTAACGCAGAATTTAGTGTCGCGTCACTGACCGACATCATTTTTCTGCTGTTGATCTTCTTTATGCTCACGGCCAACTTTGTTCAAGTCAAACCATTTGAACTGCCTGAATCAGATTCAAAAACGGTAGCACCTACCTCCATCGTCATTGGAATCAGCAAAAACAGCGATTTTTATCACGATGCTACGCTGGTGCAATTCCAAGAACTGGAGGAAATCATCAAAGCAGCGTTTGTTAAATCAAACGAGAACAAAGACTTTACTGTAACCATAGTCGCTGAGGTAGGTACACCTTTTGAAGAGGTCATTGAGGTAATGAAAATTGCGGGTAAGCTCAAGGTTAAATCCATATTAGCCACCCAACCAAAACCAAAGAGTTAAGCTATGGGACTTAAAAAACGCACCAAACCAATGGCCGAATTTAATGTCTCGTCTTTGACCGACATCATCTTCCTGCTGTTGATTTTCTTTATGCTTACTTCCGGTGTTGTTTCTCCCAATGCGCTAAATTTGCAGCTCCCCGGCAATTCTTCGGTACCTTCAAATAGTGCCAAACGCACTGATGAGGTTAGAATTGAAACGGATGGCAAATTCTTTTTGAATGGAAGGGCCACCTCTCTGCTACTGCTGGAAGAAGAGATGAAGTTTCGCAATAGCAATGCACCTCAACCTTACACCTTTGTCATTGCACCAGATCCAGGCACACCCGTTGAGCATGTGGTAACCATTATGGACATGGCCTTACGCCTCAACCTCAATGCAATTCTTTCTTCGGAAGGAAAAAAACAAATCAATACGCCTGGCGAGTTTAAATTTAATCGTTAGCCTTTTGTGTAATTCTTATGCACTCGGCATCCAGATAAAGAACTTTAAAATCAAATGCTATGGCTAGTCTAGCTTTAAGCCCAGCTGAACAACAAAGAAAAAGGAAGGCCTACATCACCAGTAGTACGGTAACTGGCATTATCTTGATCTTGATGATCATAAAGTTTTTCCATTATCCCGATCCCCCTCCTCCACCCGAAGGGATTTTGGTGAATTTGGGTTTGCCCGATCAAGGCCAAGGTGAAGACAACACTCCTGGCCCTCTGGCGCCTACGCCTGCTCCCGAAAAGCCGCAGCCAGAAAAACCGCAACCAGAAATACAAAAAGAAACCAAACCAGTGACTAAGCCTGTCACTACACCGGTCAAAGAGAAACCAGTCGTAACCACCGAAGATCCCAATGCCGTAGCCATCAGAGAGCGTCAGGAAAAAGAGCGCCGAGACCGGGCAGAAGCCGATCGGGTCGCCCGGGAGCAGGAAGAAGCACGCAACCGCGCCGAAGCGGAACGCAAACGCAAAGAGGCCGAAGCCAAGGCAACCAAAGATGAAATCGGTGGTCTGTTTGGTGGTGGAGGAAAAGGCTCAGGTAAGGGCAATACCGGGAAGCCCGGCAACCAGGGAGACCCGGGTGGAGACCCCAATTCTAAAAACCTGGAGGGAATCACAACTGGAACAGGATCAGTAGGGGGAAACTTGGGCAACCGCAACGTATTGTCTGCACCAAAAATCACGGATAACTCCTCCTTGGAGGAACAGTCGTGATTGCCGTTTGTGTCGACTCCAATGGATCGGTCGTTTCGGCTGATTTTACCCAAAAAGGCTCCACTACTTCCAATAACACTTTGGTCAATCTGGCAGTTAATAATGCCAAAAAATGGAAGTTTTCAACCGGTGATGTCGATCGCCAGTGTGGTACGGTGACGTATCGGTTTAAATTGCAATAGCTTTTTAAGGTTCGGGGTTTTCGTAGGTTGCACACGGTTCGGAGTGAAACCATTGGCTCCCGAACCCTCGAACTCTCGAACCCTCGAACCCTCCATGCTCTACCAACAAGTCCTCGACTACCTCTACGCCCAGCTCCCCATGTACCACCGTATTGGAGGGGCAGCTTTCAAAAAAGACCTCACCAATACCCATGCCCTTCTCGATTTTTTGGGCAATCCACAGCAAAAATTTTCGACGATACATGTTGGCGGCACCAATGGCAAGGGTTCTACTTCGCATATGCTGAGCGCGATTTTGCAAGCCAAAGGCTTGAAAACGGGTTTGTACGTATCTCCCCATTATCGCGATTTCCGCGAGCGCATCAAGGTCAACGGGCAGTACATTTCGCGCAAATATGTGATGGATTTTGTGGAAAAAATGAAGCCCATTATCGCCGAAATTCAACCTTCATTTTTTGAACTCACCGTGGCGATGGCTTTTGACTATTTTGCCAAAGTCAAAGTAGATGTTGCCGTCATTGAAGTAGGTTTGGGCGGCAGGTTAGATAGTACCAATGTAATCACGCCCGAGTTGAGTGTGATCACCAACATCAGCTTTGACCACATGCAGTTTTTGGGGGAAACCCTACCCGAAATAGCCAGCGAAAAGGCCGGAATCATCAAGACCAATGTCCCAGTTGTCATCGGCGAAACCCACCCTGAATCAGCCCCCGTATTCCTAGCCAAAGCCCTGGAGGAGCATGCGCCCATCCAGTTTGCCGATCAACACTACCAGGCCAAAGTGATCGGTGAAGACCTCTATCATAGCGAATTTGACATCTATCAAAACGGGCAGCTCCGCTACCCGGCACTACGTTGTAATCTACACGGAGATTATCAAGTCTTCAACCTTCAGACGGTTTTACAAGCAGTAGATTGCCTGCCCGCAGCCTGGGGAATCGATGAAAAAGCAATCCGCAAGGGTTTATTGGATTTGAAACACATCACCCGCTTCATGGGTCGCTGGCAATTGCTGGCACAACACCCCAGCATCATTGCTGATAGTGCCCACAACGAAGCGGGATTGGCGCTAGCCATGAATCAATTGCAAAAAATCCCGCATCGGAAATTGCATCTGGTCATTGGCGTAGTGAAAGACAAGGACCTACACAAAATGATTCCCTTACTCCCGATTGATGGCCGCTATTATTTTGCCAAACCGGATATTCCTCGGGGACTGGAAGCAGCAATATTGCAAAAAGCAGCAGCCGAACATGGGCGAAAAGGAAGGGCATATACTTCGGTTAAAAATGCGCTGAAAGCCGCCCGCAGAAAGGCGCAGCCAGAAGACGTCATTTACGTGGGAGGAAGTATATTTGTATTGGCAGAAATCCTTTGATGAATCTGTTTTGCAAATGTTTATGCCAGGTCCGGACCAAAAACAACCATTTGAGCGGCCTGCTCGCCCCGCCCCTCTGTCCGCCTCCCCCCCAAAACCCCCCCGCGCGAACAAAGGGGCCCGCCGCCCCCCCCCCCCCCCCGGAGGGGGGGTGGGTGTCTCCAACGACCCCCGTGGGCCGGAAACCGGGCGCCCCACCCATTGGGCCCCCCCCCCTCCGGCCCCAAACCCCCAAGGGGCCCCAAAAAAGGTGTTGAATTTTCTCCCCCCCAAAAGAACCCCCCCGGGGGGGCCGGCGAAGGCGGGGGGAAGCCGGGGGGGGCCCGGGGGGGGCTTTCGGGGGGGGGGGCTCCGGACCCCCCCCCCCCCCGGGGGGGTAAAGGCGGGGGGGGGGGGGGGGAGGCCCCCCCCCCCCCCCCCCCCCGGACCAGGGGGGGGGGGAAATTATGGGGAAAAAAAAAAGGCCCCGGGGCGGGGGGGGAACCCCCCGCCCCCCCCCCGCCCCGCCGGGGGGAGTATGGGGGGGGGGCGGGGGCCGACCATTTGGCGAAAGGGGTTCGGGGGGTGATTCGGGGGGTTTTGGGGGGGGGCCCGAAAACCCCCCCCCCCAAACCCCCCCAGAGGAGAAAAGAGGGGGGGGGGGGGAGAAAAGGAAAAAGGGAGGCGGGGGGGGGGCCCCGCAAACACCCCCCCCCCCCGGGCAAACTTGGGGGGGGGGGGGAAGGGCCGCGCCCCGGGGGGGGGCGGGCGCAGCCGGGCCGGGGACAAAGGCCGCGGCGCCCCCCCGCCCCTCGCCCGGCGGGGGGAGCCCGGGGCCCGGCCGCCCCCCCCCCCCCGGGCGGGGGGGGGGCCCGCGGGGGGCGCCCCCCCCCCCCCCCGCCCCGCCCCGGGGGGCCGCCCGGGGAAACGGGGCCCCCCAGGTCCCCGGGGGGCGGGGGGCCACGGCGGGGACCCGGGGGGACCCCGCGGGGTCTCCCGGCGGGCCCGTCCCGGGTGGGGGGGAGCCCGGGCCCCCCCACGGGGCGGGCCCCCCCACCCCCGCCCGGACCGGTTTACAACGGGGGGGGGGGAGGACTGCCCCCCGCCCCGGGCGGGCCCAGCCCCCGCCCGCCGGGAGGGGCGGCATACCGGGAAAGAAGGGCGAACCCCGGAAAAGACCGGGGGGGGCCCAAACAGGGGACCAGGGAAAGGAGGGAGCGGGGGGCAAAATGGTTTAACGATTTGCCATAAAATAAAAAAGGTGCTCCTTTAAGGAGAGCACCCACATAAACTATAAACAAACAAAAAACATTAGCTTTTTATAACCAGGGTAAAAACGAATAAACCTCAAATTCGTTCACGAAGTACG
This sequence comes from Haliscomenobacter sp., assembly GCF_016718685.1. Taxonomy (GTDB): domain Bacteria; phylum Bacteroidota; class Bacteroidia; order Chitinophagales; family Saprospiraceae; genus Haliscomenobacter. The sequence continues at coordinate 35,699 of NZ_JADKCX010000025.1, forward strand.
TAAATTTACCATTTATTCTTGCTCTTTTTGGATAAAAAGCTCGAAATAAACCGCAAATATACACCAATGACCGTTGCACAAAGCATTTCCACCCATTTTTTGAATCTCGCCGATCACATGCCCAAGTTGCCGGAAGGGGTGGAATGGTTAAATCCCTTGGGTGAAATTCAGGAATCCAGAGATATTTTTCAAATTTTTTTAGAAAAATTCTATGCTGACTTTCAACCGCGGCACCTAATCATGGGCATCAATCCCGGCAGATTTGGTGGTGGCATCACCAATGTAGCCTTCACCGACCCGCTACATTTAGAAAAAGAATTGGGCATTCCCAGTTCTTTTCCCAAAAAATCGGAACTGTCTGCACACTTTGTCTACCAGGTCATCAATGCGTATGGTGGTCCTAAACTTTTTTACGACCAGTTCTTCGTTACTTCGGTTTGCCCCTTTGGTTTTGTCAAAAACGGCAAGAACTACAACTACTATGACGAAAAACCACTACAAAAAGCTGCCACCCCCTTCATCGAATATCATTTGGAGGCGCTCATTGAGCGTTGCAACATGAATCGAGACCGATGTTTTTGCCTTGGCGAAGGCCAAAACTATACGTTCCTGCAGCAACTCAATGCCCAAAAAGGATATTTTCAAAAAATTGTACCCCTCTCCCACCCCCGTTTTATCATGCAATACAAACGAAAGTCGGTGGATCTATACGTTGAAAAATACCTCGAATTACTTGGCGCCCTTTAAGAACTGCTCGTAGGTTTTGCCATTGTAATGTTCTTCACCTACAAATTTCAATTCGGGGAGGATTTGTTCTGCGGTTTTGTAGCCAGGAGAAATGGTCACGCGTTGAAACTTGTCGTCCAAGTACACAAACGAGGGATAACTCAGCTGGCCGTCCAGCAGAGAGTAAGCCAGTTCGTGTACACCCCGAGAACCACTGGCGATGTATTTGAAGGTATGATCGCCAAAAATAACGTTGTCTTTTTGCTCGGCATTGAACTTAACCGCGTAAAAATGTTTGTTCATCATTTCGGCCACTTTGGGATCGGTGAAGGTGGAAGCATCCATTTTTTTGCACCATCCGCACCAGTCTGTATAGCAATCGATGAAAATTTTCTTCTTTACTTTTTTATTGGCTTCCACTGCCTCTTGCCAGGTCATCCATTTGATGGGCCCCACTGTAGCGACAGGCTTGGCGCTCATTTTTGCTTTGTTTAAAGGAGAAAAGGCCACCAGGGCAATTGCCACCCCAACAATTAAAAACACGCCCAACAAAACTTTTTTCATGCTTAAACCATTTTAGCGTTACGTTAGACTTTATAAACGAATACTGTTGAACAAAAGTTGGATGGTCCTACTTTTTCAAGCTGCTACGTCCGCATGGCTACAAATGTACAAAAAATAGTATTGGCAATTGGTGGTTCCAGTGGGGCTATTTACGCCAAATTGTTGATGGATCGCCTGCTGCAAATCCAGGATCAATGGGAAAAAGTGGGGGTGGTGATGAGCGGAAATGCGCAGTTCAACTGGGAATACGAGTTGGGCAACCGCGATTTCCAGGAGTATCCCTTTGATTTTTACGATAAAAATGACTTTATGGCGCCGTTTGCCTCCGGCTCGGCCCGTTATGGAACCATGATTGTTTGTCCTTGCTCGATGGGGATGCTCGGGCGGATTGCCAGTGGTATTTCTTCCGACCTGAGCACCCGCGCTGCCGATGTGATTTTGAAGGAACGCCGGAAACTCATCCTGGTGCTGCGAGAAACGCCTTACAACCTGATCCACATCAATAACATGAAAACCATCACCGAAGCGGGGGGCATCATTTGTCCGGCCACACCTTCGTTTTATTCCAAACCTGCTACAATCGAAGAATTGTCACTTACTGTGGTGGATCGGGTGCTGGATTTGGCTGGCTTCGACCTCAGCACTTATCGCTGGAACGAGTAAAGCACATCAACAAATTAACCCATCCGCACCTAAGCAAATCAATATTTTTTACTTTTGTGCGTTCTTTTTCCCTATCAATAAAAACAAGCCATGAAAAAGACCACGATTCTTTCCATCGTACTTTCATTTTTAATCAGTGGCCTCTGGGCACAAAATCAAAGCAGCAAAATGGATTCTGTAAGTTACAACTTAGGCATATTGATTGCCCAGAACCTCAAACGGCAAGGACTAGAAAAGGTTAATCCGACCGAATTGGCCAAAGGGATTGCTGACGCCCTGGCGGGGGTTAAAGTAGATTTGGCCCAGTGCAACGAATCGGTCAGCGAATACCTGACGGCACAACAAGCCAAAAAATTTGAAGGCAATGTAGCCGAAGGCAAAAAGTTTTTGGAAGAAAACAAAAAACGCCCCGAGGTGAAGACTACCAACAGTGGCCTGCAATACGAAATCATGAAGGCGGGCACCGGTGCTAAACCTACCGCCAACGATAAAGTTACGGTTCACTACCACGGCATGTTGCTGAATGGAACGGTATTTGACAGTTCCGTTGAGCGCGGCCAACCCGCCACTTTTGGCGTAAATCAGGTCATTCCAGGTTGGGTAGAAGGTTTGCAATTGATGCCTTTGGGTTCCAAGTGGAAGTTTTTCATTCCTTACGATTTGGCTTACGGTGAACGTGGAGCAGGTGGCGAGATTGGCCCCTTTGCAACCTTGATCTTTGAGGTTGAATTGCTGAAAATCAACTAAAAGTTTAGGGTTTTAGAGTTGAAGAGGTTCCAGAGGTTCGTGGGTTTGCCTTTTACGAAATTACGAACCTCAAACCCTAAAACCTCGAACCCCTAAAACCCTCATGCGCATCGACATCATCACCGTCCTTCCCGAACTCCTCGACAGCCCTTTTGCCCATTCCATCATGAAAAGAGCCCGCGACAAGGGTCTTTTGCAGGTAGAAGTACACAACCTGCGGGAATATGGATTGGGCCGGCACCAGCAGGTTGACGACTACCAATTTGGCGGTGGTGCAGGAATGGTTATGATGCTGGAGCCCATCGTTATGTGTCTGGAAAAACTCCAGTCGGAACGGACTTATGATGAAGTCATTTTTATGACCCCCGACGGCCAAAGATTTGACCAAAAAATGGCCAATCGACTGTCGATGAAAGAAAACCTGATCATCCTTTGTGGGCATTACAAGGGCATCGACGAACGGATTCGGGAGCATTTCATCAGCATGGAAATCTCCATTGGTGACTTTGTATTGTCTGGTGGTGAATTGCCCGCAGCCTTGGTGGTTGATGCCATCGGACGTTTACTTCCTGGTGTACTGAATGACGAGACCTCGGCGCTTTTTGATTCGTTTCAGGACGATCTACTCGCGCCTCCGGTGTACACCCGCCCGGCAGAATACCGAGGTTGGTCGGTTCCTGATGTTTTGCTTTCGGGCAATTTTAAAGCAATTGATGATTGGCGTCATGATGAAGCCTTGCGGCGCACCCAGGCCCGTCGGCCTGATTTGCTGGAGGATTAATCCTTTTTTGTATTACCTTTGGCCATCTTTAGTGGGGGCAAAATAAATGTCCATTTTCTAGAGGATTAGTAAGCCTCAAAATAACCGTTATTATAATCTTTGGCAAAATGAACATTTATTTTTTTATCGCCCCTTATCATCCAGCCGCATGAAAATTGACATTATCCTCCCTTGTTACAATCCCATCCCCGGCTGGTCTGACAACATCCTTTCTGCTTATCAACACCTGCAAAACCTTGCTCCCCAATTTCACCTGCGCATTATTTTGGTCAACGACGGCAGTAGCCGCAACGTGAGTGCCACCGATTTTGATAAATTGACCCAACAGCTCCCACACTTTCACTGCATCAGTTATGACCAAAATCGCGGCAAGGGGTACGCCATTCGGCAGGGTGCCGCGCTGGCTGATGCTCCTTACGTGGTATTCACCGATATTGATTTCCCCTATTTGGAAGAAGATCTGCTGGCGATCATCAACAAACTCTCTGCAGAACAAGTAGACATTGTGATTGGGGTACGCGCGGGGAATTATTACACCAAGGTCCCGACCTGGCGGGTGTTCATCTCCAAAATGCTCAAATTGATGATTCGTACCCTGTTGCGGGTAAGCATCACGGATTCTCAAGGAGGGCTCAAGGGTTTTTCTCAAAAAGGATTGGATGTATTAAAAACTACCCAAATCGACCGTTATCTGTTTGATCTAGAATTGATCAAACTCGCTTCCCGGCGCAGTGACCTCAATATGCAGCCCGTGGTGGTCAATTTGAAGCCACATGTGGTGTTTGCGCCTGTGGGATTAGCGATTTTGCGGCGCGAGTTTGGCAATTTCATAAAAGTTTTGCTGATGCGCTAATTGTTCTCTAGTTGTAGTGCCAAAGCCTTATACAACTTCCCATCTTTCGAAATCGAGGCTCCATTTTCGATCATGCGGAACAATTCCGCTTCCCGATCACCGTTGCGATAGCCTTTTTCGGCGGTATAGACCTTCAATTGGATCTCACCTTTGCGCATTTTTTGGAGTGCAGGTTCTAAAGAATTGGGTGTTGTGAAGTCAAATTCACTTTCTCCGTCGAGAATCAATCCCACTAAAACGATTTTTTCCTTTTGACAATGAAAGGTCTTAATATCTTTGGGCTCATGAAATTCCAGGTATTCAAGCTCCCGGAGGGTTCGTTCAAAAATAGCATCGCTGAATTGTTCGATGAGCTCTTCAACTTTTTGATCATCAGTTGTTTTTATCCGAACCCACTCATCTGCGGGTATGCCGTTGAGGGCCAGAAATCGCACAAATTCTGGCTCCAGGGTAAGCAGCTCATTATGGGTAAAACGCCGATATTTCATGTTTAAAGACGATTGATTGAAGGTCAAAAGTCGATAATCGCTGGCAAAAAATTGATTTTATTCCCTAACATTGCAAAAAAAACATAGAAGACCCAAATGGAAGCAACTTCTCTCATTTTACCGAATTTTGCCGATCCACAAGTATGGATCAGTTTACTTACCCTTACTTTTTTGGAGATTGTACTGGGGGTAGACAACATCATTTTTATCTCCATTGCCGCCAATAAATTGGCGCCTGCCGATCAAGCCAAAGCGCGCAACATCGGGATGATTTTGGCGATGGTTTTCCGGATCATTTTGCTTTTTGGTATTTCTGCCTTGATTGCCATGCAAAACCCTGTTCTCAGTTTTCATGGCGAGTACTTGCATGGTGCATTCACCGGGCAGAGCTTGATCCTGATTGCCGGGGGATTGTTTTTGCTGTACAAGGCCACCAGTGAAATTCACCACAAACTGGAAGGTCCTAACGCGATAGATGATGACATGAACCAAGGCACGCCCATTTTTGCTTCTTTGCCCAAAGTCATCATCCAAATTGCCTTGATCAACATCGTTTTTTCCTTTGATTCGATCCTGACTGCCGTTGGGCTTACCGATAGCCTGGCGATCATGATTGTATCCGTGGTGATTTCCATGTTGATCATGATGGCGTTTGCAGGTCCGGTAGGACGTTTTGTCAATACCCACCCGACCATCCAAATGTTGGGTTTGGCGTTTTTGATCATGATTGGTTTTATGCTGATTGCTGAAGGTGCACACTTGGCACATTTGAGCATCGCTGGCTCGGAAGTGGGTACGGTGCCCAAGGGATACCTCTATTTTTCCATTGCCTTCTCCCTTTTTGTAGAGGCGTTGAATATGCGCTTGCGCAAAAAACAAGACCCCGTCCAATTGCGTGGTTATCAGGAAGAAGCTATCCAGGAAGGGGTGATGAAACCTTAATGGGTGAAAATAAAAAACTAAAAGTGAAATCTAGTTTTATGATCATGTCTAAGTTTAACTATTCGATACTTGTCCTGGGCATTACACTTGGCCTTGGTTTGTGGTCTTGTGGAGGCAATTCTTCAGCCAAAAAATCTGAAAATGTTTTTTTGAATGATTTTGAAACCCTGTACGGGTTCAATGACAAGGTAGACAAAGGCAAAGCTTACAGCGGCGAATGTTACTATACCATCGATTCTACCATCGAATACAGCACTGGATTCATCAAGAAGTTTGGCAAAATTTCCTCCAAGAAATACAGCAAAGTCAAATTTTCAGCCTTTGTGTTGTTGCCTTCGGTAGCGACTTCCGTCGATATGGTCATTCAGGTATGGGACGCAAAAGTAAATCCCATCAAGGTACTTTCTTCTCCAATTAGTGGCCAGTTGGGCATCAACAAATGGGTGGAGGTTTCCCTGGAACTACCCCTAGCCAATTTGTATGGCCCCGACAATGACGTGCGTTGTTTTTTCTTCAACGCCAATCGAAATCAGCTCTTTGTGGATGATTTCAAGGTGGAGTTTTTTGAATAGACTTTCTCACAGATTTTACGCGGATTTATGCGCAGATTCGACACAGATTTTTTCTGTGTGAAATCTGCGTGTATATCTGCGTGAAATATATCCTTACTCCAATTTTGCTTTTTGATAATACCCAATGTCCGTAAAGTTAAAATAGCGCTTGGGTAAATCGGCATAATTATAAATCCCCCATTCCGTAAAAAAAGCACTGTTGTTGCTCATTGTCCAATCAAACCGCGCCGGATCTTCGTCGATGACGATGGAACGTGGGGCCTCTGGATTGCGCAGTGAAGACAAAAGCCAAAATTCAAACGAGGAGCCCCAACTCATGATCAGGGTATCCAAAGGCACATCTTTTTGATCCAGCACCAGTTTTTTACTGTCCAGTTTTTCCAATTTATCCAGCATCTTGTTTTGCAGGACAAGCCGATTGCTGTAAGGTTTGTGCAGGGAACCGATGTGTACAATGCGGATGCACAAGATCAGCCCCAACAAGGTCAGCATGATCGGCCTTTTTTTGATCAGCGGGAAAACATCAAAAACCAGGGGCAAAATCACAAAAACGCTCAGCGGCAGGTAAAAACTTTCGATGTGAAACTGCGGCATTCCCTGATAATAGGAAACATTGACCAGCAATAAGTACCCAAAAAACATGCCCGCCAAGAGCAGCAACTTCTTCCATTTGCGCTGAACCGATAATACAATCAGGCAGGCCAGCAAACCAAGGGGTAGCAAGTAGTAGTCCTTTTGGCAATATTCAATAAAATTGTAGTTGGACTGGATGTCAAAGTAGTTTGGCAAAGTAGAAAAATTGCTGATGCCCCGGTCGGCCTGATCGTCGTAGGCGGCAATGGTCATCACGTAATTTTTGAAAAAAAGAATCACCCCTGAAAGAATTGCTACCGTCCACAATTGCTTTTTGGGCAGTTTCAATTGCTCATCAATCAAGCCAAACAACAGCAGGTAAACGAGCAAAAAGGGCATCAAGGGGTGAAAATAAAGCAAAGTCACCAACAAGAGAAAAAAGGCCGAAATTTCCACTGCCGTATAATCTTGCCACTGCCGTTCACGGGTCATGAAAGCCAAAAAGACCACGGAAAGTGCAATGCCCTGCGCAAATTCAATCTGCATCCACCAAAACGTATACGATACCATGAAGGTATTGATCAACAAAATACTCAAAGCCAGTTTGCTGTTTTTCAACCACTTAAACGCAGCATAAAAGCATAAAAAATAATACAGCACGATACCAACTGAATAAAGGATCATCACTGCCCGGATCGGCAGGTGCAAATTGACCCCCAGCCAGGGAAAAAACTGCGTCAAAGCCGACCCAAAGCGATTGGCCTGAACCGCGAATTCACCCGTACTGGCAATCGAAAACAGGATAAAAGAAGAATCCAGGAAAATGGTGCGCTCCTGATAAAAATAGGCCGCCAAGGTTCCCAATGCGAGGTAACCAATCAGTCCAAATATCAAAACGTGTTTTGCTTGCATACCTAAAGGGGTTAAAACATTTTTGGGAACCAGAAATTGTTATACACCAGGTAGTCTCCACTGCGCCAAAAAATATTGTCTTGAGGCCGTCCTACTTGCCGCACCATAAATTCGTCGATGTACATTTCGGAAATTTTCATGTCCGGACACTCCAACTCTAAACGAACGGTCGCGCCTGGTCGGCTTACATTGATGGGAAAAACCACGAGTCCCCAGCCATTGCTATCGAGCACTTGTAAGTCGAATTTACAGGCATTGTGTACCACTAATTTTTCCTTGCCTTGCCCAATGTCTTCATATCCTTTAAAATTCATCCGTGCACGCTCGTCCTCGCCGAGATAAACCCATACGGAACATTCATTGTTTGCGGATGGAACTTGAAACGTCAAAAACGGCACCCGATGTCTGCCTCGTGCAACAAAAGCGCCTTTGCCCTGGTATTTTTTGGGCGATTTGATTTCATCAAAAGTGCGGTAATAAAATTGATAGGCACTATCCGGGAGCAAAAAACCATCACGCGTGATGCCTTTTTGCAAAGTACCATCGTACCCACTGCGGATGTCGTAGCGCCAGGCATCAACGGCCTTGTTGAAAGCTTCCAGCGGAAGTTTGCGCAACTGCACCAACGAATCTTCAAAAATGGTTTCAGTGAATCGCAACAAATAACTTGAGCTTTGGGGTACCGAAAAATATTGCGCTTTGTCCAACACCACCAACAAAGGTTTGTCATTGGGCAGGTCTTCCAGAAAGGCATAAGGCCGATACGGAAGGTAATCCAGGGGTATCAGTTTGAGCGTTTGGGATATTGAAGTGCGGCTAAGGTTAACACCCAAATTTTGCATCCCGTAGTGCCAACCGCCCATCACCCCGAAGCGAACAGCATCTCTCTGGGCATCCACCACAAAATTCTCCGAACCCGTATGAAAATAGGGCATTGGCAAAATGGCCTGGTAATCCAGCAGGTTGATGTCTTTGAACCAAAAGTCTGGTCCAGATTCAAATTTCTGTTTGTTGTAATGGGCTTCATCTTTGTATGGTTTCAAAAACGAAGCTGCCGACATGAAATAGGACTCCGCCGCCAATACCATTAGCGCCAGGCCCAGCAACCATACGCGCCGGTTTTGTTTCCAAAGCGGGATGCGCTGGTAAATCAAGTACCACAAGATGATGCCCCAACCATAATAAAAAGCCCAGGCAAACCGACCTTGCCCCCGAAACTGCCGGAACGGCCCCAGGTAGTCAATCAAAAATTTCATACCCGGCAAAACAAAAGGCAAGCCCAAAGAAATCAATAACATGATCGCAATGGCTGGGAACAAGCGGCTCAGAAATCGTTGCCCAGCACCTTCCTCTACTGGAAATGCCTTTTTGCGCAGCAAAAGGGGCAAAAAGCACAAGAACCCGATCACCCCTACAATGCCAATATAGATCTCACTTTCGAAGGTCATGTTGCGGATGTCAATCAGGTTTTTATCCACCCAGCCCCAGTAAGGTACATGCACCGCCGTGACGATGCCTTCCCAATGGGCACGGTAATCCAGAAATCCGCTGGGCGTTTTAGGACGATCAGCGATCACATCGGAACTGTTGATCCAAAGCTGGATCAGCACAAAGGGCAAAACGACCTGAATGGCGTAGTGCATGCCCAAGGTGAGGGCTTGCTGCCAAGTTCTTTTTTGCAAAAAAGAAAACAAAAAATACCAGCCAATCAGCATGCCTACGATGCCCAAAAAGTACATGTGCAACAGACCAAAAATCCAGATCAATACGCCGATCAAAGCACTGAGTTTTAAAGAAGGTTTTTCTTCAAAGCGCAGCAACAAATAGATGATCAATGGGATTACAAAACCGTAAGACAAGGCGTAGTGCCCGATGGGCCGAAAGTGTTGTGGCGACATCAACATGATTCCCAATGCCGCCAAAACCGCAAACCAGGGCGCAACTTGCAGGCGCACCAGAATCAAATACAGCAATATGGCGCACAACAAAAACGAAAAGATGATCGCCAAATTCATGATCGCAATGGTGTGATCCGAAATATCGACGATGTTCTGACTGATGAATTTCAGGGTATTGGCCAGCGCAGGCTGCCCATCGGTAAACATCACATGATCGCCGTGCGGATAATTCATCCCGTCAAAATGCGTGTAATTTTTATCGTGTTTGACGTGGTAATAAACCGTATAGTAGTTTTTGAACCCATCGCCATACAAGTTAAAAAAGCTGTTGCCGGGATCGGTGAGGTAAGGCCTGTAATGAAAGAACAAGGCGATGATCGAAAGTAAAGTGATAACCAGCAGTCCGTGCAGTCCGTATCGTTGATGTTGGGCCATAAAAATGTCGATTGGAATTATTGGACGAATTCTACTGTGAAGTCATCCACGTAAAAATTCTGGAAACCGGGGTTGTGTACAAAGCAGCGGATTTGATTTTCAGGCGTATACAAACCCGCCAGGGGCAATTCGAGCGATAGTTCTACCCAGCGATTGGTGCCTGCTTCTTTGGCCGTAAAGTTTTTTTGCTCCACCTTAATCGGCTGGTTCGAGGGATCCCAAACCTGGATCACCAAAGCTCCGAGATTGTTCGGGTCGGGCATGAGCACATACGCTGTAAATTTGACTTTGGAGAATCCCCGATTGGCAATGGTTTTAAATTGATGGATGAAGGCCGGACTGAATTCCGTATTGGCGTCCAGTTTGAAAAAAGCCCTGCCACTGTGGCTTTTGCCCAAAGCCACGTTGGGATTGTAGCCGAATTGGCTTTCAAAATCGTTAAAAAAGGTAAACTCGCCCAGCGTTTTTGCTTCTTTCTGGCAGGCCAAGCCAAGCATAAGCAGGGCGAATAGGAGTACGGTGTTTGATTTCATATTTAGCATTTTTAGTTGAAAGTTTAGGGTTGAAGAGTTGAAAAGTCTGGTCGCCGAATGGAGCCGAGGTGCCGGACTTTTCAACTCTTCAACCTTATCCTCCTCAACTTATTTAGCTTTAAACAATCCATATTTCAAAATGCAATAAATGGCCCTCACCCCATCTCTCCAGCCAATTTTTTTGCCTTCTTCGTAGGTGCGCCCGTAGTAAGAAATCCCCACTTCGTAAATGCGGATGCCTTTGATGCGGGCAATTTTTGCGGTTACTTCGGGTTCAAAACCAAAACGTTTTTCCACCAAATTCAGACTTTGTACCTGCTTTGTATCAAAGAGTTTGTAACAGGTCTCCATGTCGGTCAGGTTCAAATTGGTAAAGAAATTGGAGAGAAAGGTAAGGAATTTATTCCCGATCGAGTGCCAAAAAAACAAAATGCGGTGCGGGTTGCTGCCCATAAAACGAGAGCCGTACACGACGTCCGCAAAACCTTTGAGAATGGGCACCAACAAGTGATTGTACTCGTCGGGGTCATACTCCAGATCGGCGTCCTGAATGATCAGGTATTCACCGGTAGCCTTGCCGATACCCGTATGTAAGGCGGCACCTTTACCCGCATTGACCTCGTGTTGATGGTATTGCAGGTTGAGTTCGGGGTGCTCCGCCATGAAGCGAAAAACGGCAGCTTCGGTATCATCTTTTGAACAATCATTGACCAGAATTACTTCTTTTTCGATGTCGTTGACCAACTTGACCGCAGCAATTTTTTCAAGAATCAAATGAATGGTTCGCCCCTCATTGTAAGCAGGAACCACAATAGACAGTTTTTGAATCATTCCTGGTTTATTGTTCGTCAAAGGCTTCGATTTTCAATTGGTCTACCGCCAGCGGTAGCACTCCTCCCCCATTCCAAACGGATACGCCAACCCGGTCAAAAGTTGCCTTGGGGAGCTTGATGTCAAAAAATAAAGATTTGGTTTCACCGTCGTTCAAAAAGCGATACACCCTGATTTGTTCGGTTTTGAGGATTTCATCGCCATTGTAAAAAAACAGCTGGAATTGAGCACCCAACCAGACGGTCCATTCCTTGTTGCGGCAACGGAAAACTGCGCTGGCCCTGACCCATCCGGCATCGCCCGTGGCGAGTGGCACAGAATAAATCGGTAAATTTTGTCGATTGGCATCCAGACAACCGCTCTTTTGGCCTTCAATGACCGGGACTTCACAAAGGGCAGTACTGGTGTCTTTTTCAAAATCTTCGTACAGCAATTCTCGCACATTTTTACGCACCCCATAAAAGCCGGGTTCATTGGTATCCAGCAATTTTAGGGACTCCCCACCGGGTTCCTTAAACCGCCCCAGCACATCCCAAAAATAGGCCCGATTCATTTGCTCCACCATAAACAAACCGCCCCAGTGGGCCTGATGCGTCCACCACAGGTTGAGGTAAATGAACAAAAGGGCGATGAATCCAAAAATGTATTTCCAAATTTTGGTTTTTAAAGCTGAATCCACAAAAGCTGCCAGTGGAAAGGCCAATACCGGATAAGCTTGCACCATGGCTCGTTGTCCCAAACTACCACCGTACCACCAAATGTCCCAGGCAAAAGTGATGTAAATGAACAATCCGGTATAAATGAGCAGGCTCAGGTAAAGGGCGTTCCAGTGTTTGGACAAATGTTTAAAACCCAAGAGCGCGAAAATCATCATTGGCGTGTACAACAGCCATCCACTGCGGTAACTCAACAAGCCATTGAACAAATGGGGCCGCAACCAGCTAAAGCCCTGATCCTGATAACTGTACACAATCCAATCCCCCGCCACCGCCTTCCAATAAATCAATTGCAAGGAACCCACCAGGCCACAAGTCAACACGGCCAAAGACAACAACAGTGCATTTTTTTTGAAAAAAACCAGCTTTTCGCTCAACGATGCCTTTAGTGGGGTCTGCAATCCCCACAACAATGGAATCAAGGCACATATGATCTCGGTGGGGCGCACCAGCGCCGCAAAACCAATCACCAAACCAATTCCTATCGCTTTTAAAGCCGAAGGTTTTTCGTAAAAACCAATGGTTAGTGACAGCAAAATACAGTATAAGGTGAACAGGTAATTGTGGCTCATCGCGCCAGTAATGCTGGCATACTCCAGGTAATTGGTGCCAAAAACCAGCAAGATTAAGGTGAGCGCGGTAGTTTGATCGGAAAAAAACTTCAGCAAAACCCGACGCAAGACGAATAAGCCCAAAAAGGCTACCAATAAACTCCCAAACCCAATCATGAATTGGTACGGCAACGAAAAGCCATCCGCCGGAAATTGGTCACTCATTGATGCATAAGCGTGGGCAATAAAAAAGAAAGGCGTGTACAATAAGGCTTGCCCACAGGAATACTTGAACACGTAATTGCCATTGCTGTGTACAAATGCCTGCTGAAAATCCCCAGAGGGGTGGTATTGCTGCTGAATCTGATCTTTAAAGGACAGGTGTTTGAGGTCTTTGTAAATAAATGCAGCAGGTAGGTAATAATAATAGCCCGATACGTCCCAACTGATGGTGGCTTCGGTATAACTATTCTTCCACTTGGGAAAATAGAAAAAGAGGGCAGAAAAAAGCAAAGCCCAACAAATAAGCAGACTGAGCAGGGACTTAGGCAGATGCATGCTTTGTTTTCAGGTAAATTTAGGGTTATTTTCCGGTTCAACGCGGATACGCAATGAAGAAATAATTCAATTGTTGAAAAAATTGCCGCTCAAACTCGGCTTTGTCCAAAGCCTTTTGGCCTTTTAACCAGGCCTTCATGGTATTGATCTCATAGCCGCATTCCTCAAAATAAGCAAATACTTGCGCAGGCCCGGCGCCGTAATAATCCGAAGCACCCAGGCCGTGTTCAAAAAGCACCACTGGTCGCTGTTTGAGCAAGGTTTCCTGCGCTCCTTCCAAAACCAGCATTTCGCCACCTTCTACGTCTATTTTAATCAAATCAACCGCTTGCCCCGGGGGCAACACCTCATCCAAACGGGCGGTACGCACCGTGATGGAGGTGTCTTGTTCCTCAGCGCGGTCATATTTCCGTTTTTGTAAACCGCTGTAGGAAGGATTGGAGACTACGTAATTAAAGGTAGCTTCCCCCGTTTGGTTGCTCAGCGCAAAGTCCAAGATGCGGCAATTGCTGTTTTGGTATTTCTTTTCCAGGGCTTGATACATCCCCGGAATCGGTTCAAACCCCATATGTTGACCTTGAGGAGCGTACTGCACCATCACATCCAACATCTCCCCTTTGTGGCAACCCACATCGATGCAATTGCTATCTGGCTTACATACCCTTTGAATCACCGCACGTGTCTGGCGATCGTACCGCTGGTTTTGGGTAAACGGGGGCAATGGGCATTTTGATTATAGTTGCTTGATGGTGCTCAACTCTTCATCACTCAATTCAATCAATGCTTTAATTTTATCATCGTAAGCAGTCGTAAGCAAGATCGTAGCATTTTTGGGCGCACGTTTTAGTGGAACCAGATAATACGCGCCTTCCAACAAGTGGTCTTTGCGTTTGACAACCCGTTTGCGCAGTCGGTTTAAATACACGATGGTGGTATACGCCACCACTTTTTCCTGATAGGCTGTATACAAAGGAGCATCCCCCACAATTTTGTCAATCCGTGCCGCCAATGCCCGATCCCGTTGGCCTCCACTTTCCTGATTCCGCTGAGGCAACACCGTGCCGTCGAAGACCAAACGTACCACCGCGAAACCAAGCAACAAAAGCGGCAAGACAAATTGGGGTTTGCGCAAACAAGTCCAAAAACAAGCTCCAATCGCTGCTGCCGTGGTTATGGCCAACCCAAAAGTAGTTGTTTGCATGAATTGCAAGTCGGGAATCCAGGGCAAAGCCAATGCACCCAGGCCAAATGCACCCAACAAGATCAGTGCCATGAGGCGAAATACCTGCCCCGTCCATACTGGCGCAGTGGCACGTTGACTGTACACCCAGGCCATGAGCATACAAGCCAAAGGATACAACATATATACGTAGCGCATGCGCGTTCCTGGAGAAATCCAATACGGCAGCGCATTGAAAAACAACATCAAGGTACAAAAACGGGTAAAACTGTTTTGCTTGAGCAACAAGGCCCTCCAATCTTTGCGCAGCAGAAAAACCAGCAGCAAGCTGGCCGGAGCCATATCCCCGATCCAATTCAGTGGAAACAAGAGCAAGTGTTTGGCAAAATCTCCCAATGAATTGCTCACCACCGTGCGGTCACCCGATTCGCTGAGCATGCGCATCCATACCCGGCTTAGGTCGTGGTACTGGGCGTACTGGCTGTAATAGGTGTACAACATCAATCCCAGTAAGGCAATGCCTGCAAAATGCGCCGGATAAAACAACACCTTAAAGCGTTTTTTATCCACAAAATAGACCAGCAAAGACACCGCAGTAAACACAAAAGAGGGCAAGCCCTTGGTCAAAACACCCAAACCACAACTCAGGTACACCAGCAAGAACAAAGGCCAGTAGCGTTCTTTTTCTCCAAAATGATAAATCGCCAAAATTCCGCTGAAGACAATCAGTGCGTAAAAAAGATCGATCTCGGCCAACATGGAAAAAAACAACAGAATCCCCGCCGCAGTCAGAAAAAGCAAGGCGCTCAATACACCCAATGCTGCATCCTGCCAGTAGCGTTTTGCCGCCGCATACATCAACCCCGCGATCCCAAAAGACGCCAACACCGTAGGCAAACGCAAGTTGAATTCCGTAAAGCCACCCAACAGCTTGACGAAACCAATCAGTAGCCAATTGTACAGCGGCGGTTTGTTGTAGTAATATTCTCCGATCAGCGTAGGCACCCAGTAGTTTTGGTTTTCCAGCAATTCCATGGCAACGATGGTCCTCCTCGGCTCTTCCAGGTACAAAGGTTGTACCCCCAGATTGAGCAGGTACCCAACCAAGAGCAGCAAACCTGCCATGAAAAAGAGTACGTTGTCGCTGATTTGGATGCGTTGCATGTGAAGAATTAAAATATACTGCCTCTAAAAATGGTCTCCGCTGAAAATTTACTAGGTTTACCCTTAAATTTAGGCAGGTCAAAAATAGACAATGGATCATGAAAAGTGGAAGAAATTACGATTTAGCACTGCTTTTGCTGCGACTGGCCTTTGGTGGCCTCATGATGGGGCTATGGGGCAAAAGCAAGTTTTTGCAACTCCTGACTGAAAACCCGGTACAGTTTCTCGATCCTTTTGGCTTGGGTGATCAGGTTACACTGGCGCTCAGCATTTTTGCCGAAGTGTTTTGTGCAGCCTTGATTACCCTGGGCTTGTACACCCGCTTGGCTTGCCTTCCATTGATTTTCAACATGATCATGGCCATTACTTACGGGCATGCCGGACAACCTTTCGTTGAACGAGAACACGCCATTACGTACCTTGTGCCCTATGTAGTTATTTTCCTGATGGGCCCCGGTTGGTATTCACTGGATGCACAAATCCGCAAAACCATGGACTAAATGAGACATTATATAGGAGTAAGTCTTTTGGCACTACTTTTTTCTTGTACCAATCCCCGCGAAAAAACCGACAACGCCTCCGCTTACCTCAACATTGAGGGTCAAACCATGGGCACTTATTACCGCATCACCTATCGGGATGAGCAGAAACGGGATGTTCAACCCGCCATCGAAAAAAGTTTGTTCGAGTTGAACGCCGAGCTGTCTACCTACATTGACTCCTCACTCATTTCGGACTTTAATCGGAGTAATAAAACAGACCTGTCCATCCCCCTTAGCGCCCGGCATTTTATGGCCAACCTCAATAAAAGTGCCGAGATTTACCGCAGCAGCAACGGTGCTTTTGACCCAACGGTGGCACCGTTGGTGAATTATTGGGGGTTTGGGTATACCGGGTCAAAGCCCCTTACCCAGATAGACAGTAGTAAAATTGGTTCCCTGCTCAGCCTTGTCGGTTTTTCCAAACTTAATTGGACGACCCGTGGAGAACAGGTGCTCATCCGCAAACAGGTGCCGGGCATCAAGCTGGATTTTAATGCCATTGCCCCCGGTTATGCAGTGGACGAATTGGGCCGGGTACTGGAGTCCATGCAGATTTACAACTACCTGATCGACATCGGGGGGGAAATGCTGGCCAAAGGACGTAATCCACAAGGCGAGAATTGGGTAGTGGGCATCACCACACCCAAAGAGGGCGCGGAAACCACCGACATTCAAACCACAGTCCCCCTCCAGGATCAGGCTCTGGCCACTTCTGGCAATTACCGCAAATACTACTCCATCAAAGGGGAAAAATACAGCCATACCATCAACCCTCGCACGGGTTTCCCTGAACGTAGCAAACTCCTGAGTGCCACGGTAATCGCCCCCGATGCCATGACCGCCGATGCTTACGCCACCGTTTGTATGGTGATGGGTTTGGAAAAAGGTTTGGCACTCATCGAATCTCTCCCTAACTTGGAGGCCTATTTCATCTATGGTGATCCCAAAGGTGAAATGTTGGTAAAGTATACTTCAGGATTTAAAAAGAGTGATGGTGAAAGATGAAAGAAAAGGTAATCTCTGCTTTCACTTTTCATCTCACTTTCATCATTTATCTTTCATCTTTCATCTTTAAATAATGAAGCTGATTCTCGACCGCGACCTCTGTTTTTTCGATATCGAAGCCACCGGGCTCAATGTAGTACGCGACCGCATCGTGCAAATTGCCATCATCAAATATTTCAAGGATGGCCGTGAACCTCAGGAGCTTTCACTAATGATCAATCCCGGCATTCCCATTTCACTGGAAGCCATTTTGGTACACGGCATTCAACCCAAGGATGTAGCCAACAAGCCCACTTTCCAACAATTGGCGCAAAAAATCTGGGACTTCATTGGCAATGCCGACCTGGCGGGCTACAATTCTACCCGCTTCGACATCCCGATGTTGATGGAAGAATTTGCCCGCGTGGGTATGGAATTCGACGTCACCAAACGCCGCTCGATTGATGTACAGCGCATTTTTTACAAAATGGAGCCCCGTACCCTCAAAGCGGCCCTCAAGTTTTATTGCGAAAAAGACCACGAAGACGCCCACGATGCCATGGCCGATGTGCGTGCCACCATTGATGTGTTCAAAGGGCAGTTGGACAAGTACGAAGATGTGGATTACCTGGATGAAGATGGTATTAGAGTAGAAGCGCCCATCAAAAATGATGTACAAGTCTTGCACGAATTTACCAACGACAACCGTTTTGTAGATGCTACCCAAAAGCTGCGCGCCGATGTAAATGGTGACATCGTGTTCAACTTTGGGAAATACGTCGGCAAACCCGTCGGTGAAACCCTCTACGAAGACCGCCAATACTACAATTGGATCCTCAATAAGGAGTTCACCTCGCAGGTCAAACAAATGGTCAAAAAGCTGGTACGCGAGTACGAAAAAGGCATCAAAGCCAAAGAGAAAGAAAACGGAAACAATGAATAAGGTGCTTTTGAATCGGTGGATTTTTTTAAACGTATTGGCCAGTTTATTGCTGGTCTCCTGCGCAACCAAAGAAGAAGGTTGCAACGATGCCTTTGCCAACAATTTTGACTTAGCCGCCGACAAACCCTGCAAAGACTGCTGCGAGTACCCCGGTGTCCGCATTCGTTTCACCCACAAATACGGCAGCACCGCCATGGTGTACAACCAGCCCATCTTCAGCGACGGAGCTGGCAATACTTTTGGGTTTGGCGATTTGCGCTTTTACATTTCTGACATCCAGCTCATTTCAGTAGGCAACAAGGTGATCGATGTCCAGGAGCCCCTGGATGTGTATGTTGAAAAAGCCGCTGGAGACACCGTTCAAACCACTGTGGCCAACAGTTTTGGCCTGGCTCGCGGAGTCAACCAAACCGATCTTTTTGATTCAATCTTATCGGGATAGCGCAACGGTGAGCAAAATCCGTTTCAAGGTGGGCATCGCCGGCGAAATGAACCAGGCCAACCCCTTGCGTTTGCCCAGTGATCATCCTCTGCGCAGCAGTGTCAACGATGGCATGTACCTGGGGGCGCAGAGTGGTTATGTGTTTACCAGGGTTTTGTACTATGCGAAAGATACGGTAGACCTCAAAATCAGTTCCCCAAGCAAGCTCCGCACGGTAGAACTTTCGTTTACCCCCACCAAAGTGTTGCGGGGATACAATGTCAATATTTTAATGGATGTAGATTATAGTGTATGGTTTCAGGGAGCAAACGTCAACCTGGATACGCCCGGCGAATTGAGCCAGAAAATTGTCGACAAGCTTACACAATCCTTCACGGTGACACAAATCACAACCGGAATCTGATCTTTTTTGTAAATTAGGCATTGTATAGTAACAGCAAATTCATTCGCCGAAATGCTAAGCGGCGAAGAACAAAAAAACAAACCATGAGAAAAATCCTTGCCCTTAGCTGTTTGTTGCTCAGCTTTAGCCTGATGACCTGTGATAAGGAGGAAAGCACTGACAATGATGCCGAGTTGACCCTTACTTTTAAAGGCTTGTTTAGCGACAATCCCCTTAAAATGTTCAGTGCCGAATATCCTTACGAATCCGATACCAAGCTGCGCCTGCAATTGTTCCAGTTTTACATCTCGGATGTATCCCTGATCAAGACGGATGACCCCAATGGAGACAGCCTCAAACTCATCGACATCGAATTGGTGTCTTTCAAAAACATCCAATCCGACGATGCTGCGCAAAAAGGCATCAGCTTCAAGATCAAAAACATTCCTCCAGGCTCATACAAAGGCATCAAACTTGGTTTGGGGGTATCTGCTGACCTCAATGCTTTCGGCCCCAGCAAATACACGCCGCCCCATCCATTGGATGACAATTATTGGTCTTGGGCAAAAGGTTATGTGTTCACCAAAATTGAAGGCAATGCCGACCTGGACAACAGCGGTAAATTTGCGACCAAACTTACTTTCCACGTTGGCGAAGATGAGTTTTTTCGCAAAAAAGTCCTGCTGAAAAACATCGAGATCAAAGAAAAAAGCAGCACAACCCTTAATCTGGATGTTGATTTGCATCGGGTATTGGTTGCGGCACCCGCTTCATTTTTGGATTTCCGAAAAGTTACCCAGGATCACACCATCGATCGTTCCATTGCCAAGTTCCTCAGCGACAATCTGCAACAAGCGCTGACGATTCACAATGAGTAAGGAGCTAAAAGGAAATTTCTGGCGGTATTGCTGCGGCTGGCACGAATCTCTGACTTGTGCCCAATATTTTCGCGTCTCTGACGTACGAGCAACGCGAAGATTTTGGATTAAAGCACCTCAGAGATTTGCAGATAATGTATTAATATTTGTTTTTCTACTGCTCTCGATTGCTGCTTGCCATAACCCAGATGACTTAAGTACCATCCCCTATTCTCCCCATGCCCTTATCGCCCCTCAACCCCCGAGTTTCCCCCCCATGGTCATACCCAAAGACAATCCACTGACCCGGGAAGGCGTGGCACTCGGGCGCAAGCTTTTTTTTGACCCCATATTATCCCAAGACAGCAGCATCTCTTGTCGTAGCTGCCATCTCCCGGAGCGTGCCTTTACGGATGGGACTGCCTTCAGCAAAGGTTTTCATGGCCGAAGGGGCAAGCGCAGCGCCATGTCATTGCTCAATGTGGGTTTTTACGCCAAAGGGCTGTTTTGGGACGGTCGGGTGGCTACACTGGAAGAACAATCTTTACATCCCGTACGCGATTCGCTTGAAATGGGGGCTTCCTGGGCAAGCATTGGCCAAAAACTACAAAACCATCCGGAATATCCGCGTTTATTTCGAGTTGCTTTTGGCATTAAACACCGCAAAGCCATCGACAGCATACTGGTAGGCAAAGCCCTGGCCCAGTTTGAACGCACCCTGGTGAGTGCCAATACCAAATTCGACCGCGTCATGCAGGAAAAGGACCAGTTTACACCCCAGGAAAAAAGGGGCTGGCCCCTTTTTTTCGATGCCTCGCCAGCAGTGCCTACTTCTGAGTGCAACCATTGCCACGTCGATCCCCTGTTCAGAAACCTGGCTTATGAAAACAATGGATTGGTTGCTGCGTTATCTCTGGATGATTACGCCGACAAAGGGCGAGGGAATGTAACGGGTAACCGCAATGAAAACGGCCTATTTCGGGTACCCACTCTGCGCAACCTCAAATACACCGCTCCTTACATGCATGACGGGCGTTTCAAAACCCTGGAGGAAGTGTTGGATCACTACGCTTCCGGAGGGCATCCTGGCATCAATGTGAGCCCCAATGTGCGGCAGTTGCACCTGAGCAAACAAGACCGCGCCGATTTGATTGCTTTTCTAAATACCTTGAACGATGAACAGTAAACTGCGCTATACCATAATAATCTGGATTGGATTGAGCCTGCTGGCTTGTAATCCTGATGACAAAAAAGAAGAGCCAAAGCCCGACACCGATCTCATTACAGGGACTTATGCACCGGAGGATTATCCCCTTAATCTGCCAAAATGGATGCCTCCCCTGCCCGCAACGCCTGGCAATACATTGACCAAAGCCGGAGTTGCCCTGGGGCGGATGCTTTTTTACGATCCCATCCTTTCACGAGACAGTACCCAGGCTTGCGCCACTTGCCATCAACAAGCCAAAGCGTTCACCGATGGCCTGGCCACCAGCCCGGGCATTCGGGGGCAAAATGGTACCCGCAGCGCCATGCCGCTGGTCAATTTGGCTTACAATACCCGGGGTTTCTTTTGGGACGGGCGCTCGGTAGCGCTCGAAGACCAGGCACTGCTACCCATCGAAGATCATTTGGAAATGGACGATACCTGGGAAAATGTAGAACGCAAGCTCCGTCGCCACAAAGATTACCCCCAACAGTTTCGGCAAGCTTTTGGCATCAGCCGCAAAACGGAGCTTACCCGCGATCTGGTGGTCAAGGCTCTATCTCAATTCGAACGTACCCTGATCAGTGCCTATTCGCGCTACGATCGGGTGGTTTGGGCCAAAGAGGATTTCCCTACCGATGAAGAGCAAAGGGGGCTGGAACTCTTTTTTATTGAATACGCCGGAAATATTGCTCACCCCGGATGTTCCCATTGCCATTTCAATCCACTCTTCACCGACAACAACTACCACAACAATGGCCTGGACAATGTGCCCAATCTAAATGCCTTCAAAGACCTGGGACGCGGGAAAATTACTGGCTTCATGACCGACAATGGCCGATTCCGAACGCCTTCCTTGCGCAACGTGGCCCTGTCTGCGCCGTACATGCACGATGGCCGCTTCAAAAATTTGGAAGAAGTGCTGGAAAATTACAGCCGGGGAGGACACGGCGTGGCCAACGAAGATGCCAATATCATGGCTTTTCCACTCACTCAGCGAGATAAATCAGATTTAATTGCCTTCCTGAAAATGCTCACGGATACCTCATTTGTGAACAATCCGGCTTTTTCAAACCCATTTAAGCGGTAAAAAAGCTTTTTTTAAATTTTTTTTCGTTAAAAATGGAAGCAATAAACATGCTTTTTTTCACATAAACCAAAGAAAAACCCTTAAAAATCTGGATTTTTAAGGGTTTTTTGTATTTTATTTTTTTCACAATCCTTAAATTCTGTCCTTGTATACCCTTATCCTTTGCCCCATATTTGTATTGTCAAACGAACGTAGCCGATAAATGAATCGGGTACAAATTTTGGATATGCATTATGGGATCTTTGTTTGCGAAAATAGTAAGTCAGGTTTAGGGATAAAGTCTGACTTACTATTGCAAACCTTTCCCCACCAAACTCGAAGTGATCATCACTCAAAATATACCCGCAAGGGAAAAGATTAGTTTTTAAAGTTCATGGGATTATATGCAGTAAGTCGCGCTCCTTCAGCGCGACTTATTTTTTTTTGTGCCAATTTGTAAAACCAAGGCCAAAGCTAAGCTGTTAATTTGTAGAATCAAGTCAAGATCTATCTTTTTTTACGATGCAAAGGACTAGTTGATCTTTGCAAAATAAAAAGAAAAAATCTTGGTTATATAAGGTAGAATATTAAGCGTATGTCTTAATTTTACTACCGAATAGAGAGGTATATTCATGGGATTATAATTTGTTAGTAGTTGGTCGTGCTGCGTCTGAGTAGTGCGACTTTTTTTTTGCATACAGATGATATTAAAAAAAATCGACAATATCTTGCCCAAAGCTTTGGCCTTTCCAAGAAAAAATTGTTATTTTGCCGTACTTAAAGCCATAACTGAATTTTGAACACTTTTTTGTCCCTCCCCCTTTTCTAGCCATAATTCAACCCATTTTTCAGTCTTCTTGCATTGGCCTTGCTGTACGTAACAGCTTGGGTAACTTTTATTTACGTACTAACAAATTTTAATCCAATGTCCAAAAGACCAAAAACTATTTTATCCGGGAGTTATGGCGTACCCATCAAATTGGCTCTGCTGTCTATCTTCCTAACTTTCAATGGATTTGGCACTAAAGCACTAGCACAAATCACCCTAAGTTTCGACCTAACCAAACCAACTTGTGCTGGTTTATCCCAAGGGAGTAAAATTGTGGTCACCCCCAGCGGAGGCACCAGCCCTTATACTTACTTGTGGAGTACCGGGGCGACCACGGCTGAAATCAGCAACGTGAAGGCGGGCGATTACGGGGTTACCGTAACCGATGCCGCCAGCCGGAGTGTCAGCGGAACGGCCACTTTAAGTGACCCCGACCGAATCAACGTCACCTTTGAATCCCAAAGTTGTACTTCCCCCGCTACAATCAAAGCTACTGGAAGTGGAGGTTTTCCTCCCTATACCTATACCTGGGATGGAATGATCCCCGGACAAACGTATACGGCTACCCAACCCGGTAAGTACTGCGTAACGGTAACCGATTCCAAACTCTGTGGAAAAATCGCCTGCTTCACGGTATCCATCAACCCCATGTTTTTGGACATCAGCGCCAGGGCCATTACTTGTCCTGGAGTCAATGATGGCACGGCTAGCGTCAGCGCCTCTGGCGGCACTGCACCCTACGAGTACAAATGGAGCAATGGCGCTACGACCTCCGCCATCAGCAACCTCCAACCAGGAACCTACACCGTTACCGTGCTGGATGCAGGAGGATGCTCCGGAACAGCAACGGCCACGGTAGGCAATAAAAATCCCATTCGAATTGTATTGGATCCTAGTAACCCCATCTGCGCAGGCGACCTCAATGGTTCCATTGCGGCCAGTGCCAGTGGAGGCAATGGGGGCTTTATATACCGTTGGAACACGGGCGCAACAGCCAATACCATAGCAGGTCTTGGTGCGGGTGTTTATTCGGTTACGGCTACCGATGTACGGGGCTGTACACTAACAGCTACCGATACCTTATTGCCTGGATCCACCCTAAATGTCCGACCCATTGGGATACCCGTAACCTGCCCTGGCAACAATGATGGTTTTGCTTTGGTTGAAGCAACTGGAGGCATGTTGCCTTATACCTACAGATGGGCCAATGGCGGAACCAACAATACCATTAGTCGACTGGCTCCAGGCAATTACCGCATTACCGTGACTGATGCCAAAGGTTGTGAAAAAATAGTTGAAGTAATAGTGCGGGCCGCTACCGCCATTGAAATTACAATTACCTCCACCGATAACCCCACCTGCGGAGTCAGCAGGGGCAAGGCCAAAGTAGTTGCCACGGGCGGCATCGGCCCTTATGCCTATCTATGGAGCAATGGGGCGACCACCGATTCACTGGTCAATTTACCCAGCGGCACTTATCGCGTGACCGTTACCGATAAAAATGGCTGTCAAAAATTTGGTGCTGCGACCATCACCGAACCGCCCAGCATGGAGCTAACCCTGGATGTCAAACAAATCGATTGTACAGGCCAACGCAATGGACGCATTACCGCATTGGTGAGCGGGGGAACGGCTCCGTTTTCTTATGCCTGGAGCACCCGCCGTACGACTCAAAGCATTGACTCCTTGCCTCCAGGCACGTATGGCGTCATTGTTAGAGATGCCAAATCTTGCGTGGTGCAATCCTCCGCTACTTTGGTAGACCCACCTGAAATTGTACTTGACCTAAGGTTAACCGATTTCCTCTGCGGCAATACCACCTCTGGCAACGGGCAAATTACCGTTACGGGAGGCACTGGACCTTACAAGTATTTGTGGAGCAATGGTGCGACCACTTCCAGTGTCCAAAATCTGGGGCCAGGTACCTATGCGGTGACCGTCACCGATGCCAGAAATTGTACCAAAACTACGAATGGAGAAATCAAACTCAATTCAGGTATAAAATTCACCGCAATCAAGTCAGATGTCAATTGCAATGGTGAAAACAATGGTCGCATCGATTTGACGGCTACAGGTGGCAATGGAAAACTCAGCTATCGCTGGAGTACGGGCGATACGACCAAGGTGATCAACAATCTTGCTCCGGGAAGCTACCGGGTGACCGTGACCGATCTGAACAATTGTGGTAAAGACACCAGCTTCGTCATTGTACAACCTGCTGTGCTGCGTACTCAAATGAGTGGCAATGCAGTAGTGTGCGGTGCCCCACAAACGGGTGCAGCAACCTGTACCGTTACAGGTGGTACCACGCCCTACACGTATCAATGGAGCAACAACGCGACGACTTCCGCCATTTCCCAACTCAATGCGGGGGTTTACATCGTTACCGTGACCGATGCCCGTGAATGCCAGGTCATTGATTCATTCCGGGTGCTGGATGAAGGGTCGTTGTTGTGTGAAATTATCGTAACAAGGCCAGTCACCGTTCCGGGTGCCCTTGATGGTGAAGCTCGAGTTAGCGTAACTGGAGGAACCGGGCCATATACTTATCTGTGGAGCAATGGTGCGACCACCAGCGCTGCTACCAATTTGGCGGGGGGCGCTTATTCCGTCACCGCCACCGATTCGCGCGGCTGTACGACCACCTGTACCATTGCCCTCAACCCTACCAAAGCCGTGGTGGGCGACATGGTCTGGTTTGACCGCGATGAAGATGGCATCATGGATACAGGTGAACCGGGCATCCCAGGCATCAAAGTAATCATCAATCGCATTGGCCAGGTTGGAGGCCCTGAAATGGCCATGATGACTACTGGTGTGAACGGAAAATACCTCTTCGTCGTTGACCCCGGTTGTTATCAGGTCACGTTCGCCTTACCCGATACCCTGCGCCCAACCATACCCAATGCGGGTACGGATGACGCCCTCGATAGCGACATTGATCCTTTTACATACAAAACCGATACTTTTTGTGTGGTGGCTGGCAGCAGCAACCTCATCTGGGATGCCGGGGTGACCCCCAGTCCACGCGGCAGCACCTTGGGCACTTGTATTTGCCTCAACAATGCCACGGATGCCAATACCGGCCATTTCCGCGAAACCATCAGCATTGATGCCCTACCGGGTGAAACCTGGCGCATCAGCAGCGTACAAGGCGTGTTCCGCGATGATAGCCCCAATCCGCCCGCAGCACCGCTGCCGATTGTGGTGGGAACAACCCTGCCTTCAACCAGTCCGGGTATTTTTTCACTTACTTTCCGGCACATCGATGCCCAGGGCTATACCTTGCGGGTGACCAACGGGGTGGATACAATGATTTTCCAAAATTCTTGCTCCTACCCCACCATCACCATCTCGAACCTGCGTGATTTCCGCGATACTTTCTGCGTGAATACCAACCCCTTTGTATTGGAAGCCACCAGCTCCATCCCCGGGGAAATTTCGTTTACCCTCAATGGGCAACCCGTTACCCAGATCGATCCGAGCACTTTGCCTCCCGGTACTTATGAATTGATTGCCCGTTTGGCGCCCAATAGCGTTGACGAATGCGAAGCCGTTTTGCGTCGCATCATCGTCATTACCCGTGAAAATTGCCGTGCCATTATTGGAGATTTTGTGTGGGAAGATCTGGATCAGGATGGCATCCAGGATCCTGGAGAACCGGGTATCCCTGGTGTGAAAATCATCATTTTGGTCATTCCAAACGGTGGTTTGACTACCCCAGATACCATCATAACCGATGCCAATGGCAAATGGACCTACACGGGTCCTGCTGGACAGTATAAAATGACCATCATTTTGCCCCCAGGATATACCCTGGGCATTGCTAATGCCGGTTCCAACGACGCCATTGACAGCGATTATGACCCTACTACACTCATGACCAACGTCATTGAATTGGCCGATGGAGAAATCAACCTGACGATCGATGCGGGCTTGATCAGGCCTTGTGTCAACCTGACCGATGGTGGGAAAATTGGTCCTGATCAAAAATTGTGTGGCCCCGGTGTTGATCCAGCGCCCATTCTCAACATCGTTTCTCCAAGTGGAGCTCCGGGTGAAATTGAATACCTGTGGATGAAATCGGTCAGTAGTGTTCGTTTTGACAACGCGTTCTACGAACCCATTCCAAATTCTAATTCGCCAACTTACGATCCAGGCCCACTTGAAAAAACAACTTATTTTGCCCGTTGTGTGCGCATCAAGGACATGAATTGTCCTTTTATTGAAGGAAATGTAGTCGCCATCGAAGTAGACGACAAAGTCAAAATTGACCTCAAAAGTGCAACCAGCTTCTGCTACAAAGGCAATGCGGTAATACGCATCGAAACCAATACCGAAAATGCCGGGGTACGTTGGGACTTTGACGCAGGGGTCAATCCAAGAGTGGCCTATGGAAAAGTAGCGACGGTGGGTTTTGAATACGCCAGCCGATTTGGGGTAACCATTACGGTTTCCGAAAACAATTGTGTCGGTACCTTATCCACTTTCTTGTTGGCTGTCAATAACCCCTGCTCTTTGTGGTGGTGGCATCACCAGTTTTGAGCTGGATGCAGTAGCCATGAATGCACAAACGGCACGGCTCAATTGGGCGGTTCCCAATGATGGCCAGACCTATACTTTTGACGTGCAACGCTCCAACGATGCCAAACGCTTCGACAAGATTGGAACCGTAAAAGAGCCTCTGCGCATCAAAGACGGCAACCAGGAATTCGAATACATCGATTATACCGCCCTCCGGGGAGTCAATATTTACCGGGTGCGCATGGTCAACAATGCCTTCGGTGATGAAGCTTTCTCCAAAATTGCAGCGGCCAAAGTTGGGGTAGAAGCTGATGAGCTGTTCAACATTTACCCCAATCCGGTGAAAGATCGTCTGGTGGTGCAATTCCTGCAACAACCCACCAGCAACATCACGCTGGAGCTCTACACTGCCGATGGCCGTTTGCGTTCCAGCAAAAAGATTGACGCTGGTGCCATATTGGACGGTTTGGACTTCGACAATCTACCCAGCGGTTTCTATTTCGTCAAAATCAATATGGGCGAATTGGGAACGGAAACGGTTAAAATTGTGAAAGAGTAACGTTAAAACGTTTTAGGTTTTAAGTTTTAGGTTGCACACAATCTTGCTTTATGTGTAAAATTGTGTGCAACTTAAAACGTAAAACCTAAAACGTTTCAACGTACTAAATGCACTCCTCCATTCAACACCGATCTTTTTCCTCCGCACTCCAATTCAATGGCGTAATAATACAGCCCTTGATTGGCTTTTTGTCCGCGGAAGGAACCATCCCATTCGCTACTTAAGTCTGAGCCTTGAAAAACGAGGTTACCGTAGCGGTCGCGGATGAAAAAACGCAAGACTACCAATGTACTCCCCTCTCCGGCCAGCACTTTGAAAGTATCATTGATGCGGTCTCCATTAGGGGAAAAAGCATTGGGCACGAAGACGGAACCAACGTTGAGTTTGAGGGTATAGATGCTGTCACACAATCCTGCACGGGTAATTCTTTTGGTGTAAGTCCCCGACTTGTTATACCCTTCAACACTCCCTCCTGCACAAATGCTAACTTCTCGAATCGTTTCAGGGATGTCTGCAACGCTCAAATTGAGGGTGCGAATGCTGTCACAACCGACCCCGCGCGAAGGAAAAGTGTCCACATAAATCCCGGCTGAGGTATAGTTTTCAAAAGTTTCGCCCTGGCAAATTTGTTTGTTGAGGCTAAAACGTTTGGCATCGGTCAGGCTTAGATTCAAGGTGCGGGTACTGTCGCAGCCCGATCTAGCGAGGAACGTGTCGGTGTAAGTCCCGGGAGAAGTATACCCTTCTACACTTTCACCAGGGCAAATGGAAGCAGTGATGGTTCTGACAATGGGGGCCATCACCACCAGTTGCAATACCCTGACGCTGTCACAACCCGCTATAGTTTGAAAGGTATCCTGATAAATTCCACTACGGGTGTAGCCAGCAAATTGCTCACCAGCACAAATGGTTTGTAAGCTTTGGGCAATGGTCGGAGGCTGAACGGTAAGCCGCAAGACCCGCACACTGTCGCAGCCATCTACCCGGGTAAACCGATCGGTATACACTCCTGTGGTTCGATATCCTGCGAAGCTCTTGCCCTGGCAAATACTTTGCGCCACCTGGATGGTATCCGGTTTTTTCAAGGAAAGGGTAAGGATACGCATGCTGTCACAACCCCGTGCATTGAGAAAACGGTCGGTGTAAATCCCGACGGCATTGTACCCTTCAACAGTTTGCCCTGGGCAAATTTCTCGTTGCAGGCGCAAGGTATCCGGCTGGAGTACCGTCAATTGCAAAATCCGTAAGCTGTCGCAACCCCGAAAATTCAGAAAGGTATCCCGGTAAGTTCCGCTGACTGCGTAGCCTTCAAAAAGATTTCCGGCACAAATGGTTCTGGCGATGCGCACACTATCGGGGCGGAATACCAACAGCTGAATCGTGCGCACACTATCGCAGCCCGCCGCGTTTTTCAACACATCAACATAAGTGCCCGCCTGGGTATATCCGGCAAAAGACTGCCCGGCACAAATGCCCCGCAAAATGGAGGAAGAAGTATGTGGCAGTACCCGCAAATCCAAAGTCCGAATGCTGTCGCAACCCAGCAGGGTTTGAAAAGTATCCACATAAAGATTGGTGTAGGTGTACCCAAAAGCACTTTGTCCTGCACAAATGGCCGTATCTACGGTATAACGGGGACTTGGATTGACCGTCAATTGAAAATAACTCACACTATCGCAACCTTTGGTCGTGCGGGTCGTATCGGCATAAAAGCCTGCAGTACTCCGTTTGCGGTATACCTCGCCATCACAAATGGTCACCGGTACAGCAATTTTTTCCGGCTGGGTGTAGGAGTTGTACAAATCCAGCAGTTCCTGATCTGACACACTCTTGTTGTAAATGTACAACTCGTCGATGATGCCGATAAAAAACTCTTCCGCGCCGGGCTCGTCGTATCCTACCACGAGCGGAGCGTTATTTTGGCGCACTGTAGTAAACGGCAAAGTCACGCTGGCCACCAGGCTACCATTCAAAAAAATGTCCAACTTACCGCGATTGAAGCGCCATACCACAAAATTCCATTCGTTGAGTTTGACCGAAAAAGGGGCCTCGTTTACATAGACCTGGTTAGCGGTAGCAAAAACGCCCGGCTGGGTATACCGGACGTAGGGAATCAAACTCCCGCCCTGATAGGCCATATTGAAGGGCGTATTCAAAGAGTTGGAATTGGACTTGGTAATGATCGATACCGAATTGCCGCTAGTGGCGGTGGGGAAAACCCAACAGGCAAAGGTGAATTCGCTGGTCAGTCCATTGATGAGCGGCACATTGGGCAATTCAAAATAGTCACCATTGCCATCCAATTGATAAGCCGAGCCTTTGATGCCAGGCACACAACGTGGGTTGCCAAAGATCTGGGCATCGTTGCGGGTGGTACTTTTGTCCTGGGCATTCCCTTCAAAAGGATAGTACCCAATAGGCGCGGTTTGTCCGCCCAGCCACAAAGGCAGGCAGAGCAACAATAGAATTTGGGGGCGCATGTGTCAATCGGTTTTGTGGGAAAAATTACTTGGGGAAAAGTAGGGAGATTTGCGGAGAATGTGAG
>NZ_JADKCX010000026.1 GCF_016718685.1 Haliscomenobacter sp.
AACCCGTTACCCTTTCCTCCCCTACCCCCGGTAACAGAATCGCTAATTGTGTTTCCCCCCCGGCCCCCCGCCGCTGCACGAATTTCCCAGGGATTTCCATAAAATATCTGTTGGACTATTGATTTATTCAAACATTATCTCCACCTTTGCACCACAAGCCGAGAAGTTGCACTGCCGTTGCGACCTCTCGGCTTTTTTTGTTTAACCAGATTTATACTTCTCGGAAATATTTCGGAGGGGCGTGCCCCCTCACTTTTCCGTCTCGCCGAATCTCGCTAATCGCAATCCAACTTCCCGTTTTGTAAGTTGAAAAGTTTGAACTGTAGTTGAATGTCCCTCGCGGCAGCCTCAACCTCCTCAACTTTCTCAACTCCTCAACCAATCAAGCTATGAAAACATGATCCAGGCCCATCCTGACATCAAACTCGTGTCCCGCCAGTTGCAAGAAGCGCTGGCGGGCACCAAAAACCTCAAGTACCGCGTCATCATCCTCCTGATGCTTGATTGTGGATTGCGGGTTACCGAAGTGGTGCAGCTCCAGCGCAAGAACTTCAATTTCATGCAAAACACCGTCACGGTCGCCAGCCTCAAGAAGCGCAGCAAACGCCTCCGCACCCGTACCATCCCGCTCTCTACCCGGCTCCTCGAAGCCCTGGCCGACTACTGGCCACGCATCAAGGACCCGGAGCCGGACACCTACATTTTCCCCGCCGCCAAAACCTCCAAGGCGCTTTACCTGAGCCGGGTGGTGGTGTGGAAACGCATCAAGAAGTATTCCGGTGGAGTTGTACACCCGCACATGCTGCGGCATACTTTTGCCACCCGGGTGGTGCGGGAAGGCAACGACATTCGGGTGGCTCAGAAACTCCTCGGCCACAACAGCCAGCTGACCACCGAAATCTACCTCCACGTCGAAGACCAGGAACTTCAGCAGGCCATCCGCTCCATCGATACCAGTACCTGGTTGCAAAAGCTCCAGCGGCGTTTGTTCCCGCCCAAACGGGTACATGTCATGCCCCTGGAGAAAGGGCTGACCAAATTCCACGTGGGCCGCAAACTGGAGATCGCCAAGTTGATGGACTTAGCGGAAAAGAAAGTGAATGTCATCCTCCTGGGTCCCCAGGGCATCGGCAAAACGCATTTGTTGGACAACTACCAACCGGGCAAGATCCTCCGGGTGGATGATGTGACGTACCCTAAAAAGATGTTGGCCAGCATGTTGCTCCACCTTTTCAGGACGACAAGGAGGCCATCGCCAAGGCCATGTTCGACATGAAGGACATCCAGCAGGTCATGACCAAGGAATCGGCCAAACGCCTGGTGGAACTGCTCATCCAGGTCACCCGACCCCAGGAGTACACCATCGTGTTCGACGATCTGAGCAACCTCACCCGCAGCCAGGTCACGTATTTGGAAAAATTGAAAAACCATTTCCACATCCTCGCGGCGGCGCGCCAGATCCGGGTGGAGCACGCCAGCTTCATCACCAACTTCGAAAAACTCGAAATAAAGCCCCTTACGCGCCCGGAGACGCTCGAACTGATCGCTAAGGCCGCATTGCCCTACCTGAACCGCATCGAAGACTACGAGGGCTTTAAAAACCACATTTGGGATCAAACCGGTGGCAATCCGCTCTACACCCTCGAAATGATCGAACGTTACCAAAAGGAAGCTTATGTATCTACCGAACATACCCGCGACATCCGCCATACCGCCGCCCAACGTGAACTGGACATGATGCTGCCCCTCATCATCGCCCTCTCGGCCCTGATGGTCCTCCGCTACGCCGGTGGCGAACTCGGCGACGACGCAGGTGCCTACCGACTCATCGGGGGCGTCTTCCTGGTCTTCGCCCTCTTCGCCCGCAACATCTACAAAATGGTCAAGACGGAAATTTGTGTAACGAACCACTGGTAATGTTAACCGCCGAGTTTTGCAGAGTACGGAGTTTCACGGTGTGCAGCGTACGCAGAGGCCCCATTGAATGAGCGAAACAATCAAATTTGAATGGCGTCGAACTCCAGCCACCGCAGGTGGATAAACTCCTTAAACCTAAAAAAACTCCGCGAAACTCGGTGCACCCTTTCTCCGCGGTTAACAACTCAATGTTGAAACTCGATTCCTCATCCCTCTAACTCATATACTCATCACTACTAAAATGACTCTCCCCAACCACCTCGCCGGCGGCTTCGTCTTCACCGGCTTCTTCGCCGCCCTCGCCAACATCAACATCCTCGAAAGCCCCGCCACCATTGGCGCAGTGCTGCTCGGAGCCACCCTGCCCGACATCGATCATCCCCGCAGCCCGATCGGCAGACTCTTCCTGCCCCTCAGCCGCTACCTCAACAGTCGCCACGGCCACCGTACCCTCACCCACTCGCTGCTGGGGCTGGGCGTCTTCTGGCTGGCGGCGGGTCTCCTGGAACAAACCCTCTGGCAATCCCAGCGCCTGACGGCCGTGGCGGTGATGGCCATGATCTCGCATATCCTTTTTGACATGGTCACCTTGCAGGGCGTGATCCTGTTTTATCCTTTTGCCAAAAATCCTTGCGTCCTGCCGGGCGACCCTAACATGCGCATCCGCACGGGCGACGTGCAAAAGGAAACGATCTGGTTTTTTGTGTTCATCCTCGGCGGTCTGGCCATGCAACCGCTGTACAAACAGGGTTTCTGGACCACCTACAACCGCACTTTCGGTACCCTCAAACACCTGGCTTCGGAGTTCAAAAAGTCGTCGGATGTCCTGGAGGTGGATTACCGCTACCGCAGCGGGAGCCAGGTTTTCAGCGGCAAAGCGCTCTGCATCGAGGCGCACGACAACCGGGCGACTTTACTCAAAGACGGCAAGTTCTTGTTGCTGGACAAGTCCAAACAGATCATCCACCACACCATCCCGCGCCATACCGGGCGCCGGTTTCAGTTTTCCGAGCAGCTCCTCGTCGAGGTGGACCTGATAGCCTGAACAAACTGCTCCACCAGCAACTGATTCTGGAGGTCAAACTCCATGCGACTGACAACTTTGTGGCCCGTACCGGTGGCCAGATGCAGGAAGGCCAGCAGTTCAGCGGCAAGTACATCCACGACCTGGTGATTATGCGCCCGCAAGCCACTACGGCCAAAGAGGCTTTTATCCCCCAGATCGATCCCCGCATCGAGGTGCTGCGCGTCCAAATCCAAAATCTGCGTCAGGCGGATCGGGCTGCACTGGCGGAGTACCGCAGCACCATGGCTGAACTCGCCAACCTGGAGGCGATGCAACCTTCCAATGACATCTACCTGGATCAAAAGCGTACCCAACGCGTCAAAGAACTGCGCAAGGTCAAAGTCCCTGAACTGCACGAGGCCAGGGTGATGGAATTGGAAACTCAGCTGCGGGAATTGCAGCAGGACAATCGCTTGCGGAATTTACAGCAGGCGGCTGAGCTGAAGGTGGATTGGGCGCGAAATTTGCCGGGTGAGTTGAGGTTTACTGGGGTGCTGAAGGTGGCAGCAATTATGTAAAAATTTAATCATTCAAACCTTTTAAAGGTAACGAATTCGTTACCTTTAAAAGGTAAAATCTGGATGGTACAATTGTTCCCTTAGGCCCAAAAATTCAACCGTGTTTTTTGACATAAAGCTTTGTCAACGTCTAAGTCTTTGTGTTTTTCTTTATGCTAAAGAAATATGTCGCTGTGTTCTTCCGACTATTCGAAATGACAGACCCTCAAAGTTCCTCTTCTCCCTTATTCAACCCCTTTTGTTTTTTCTTCGCTTCCTTGATCTGCTGCTTAAAATTCTGACCGGTCACTACTTTCTTTCCTTCTTCAATTTCATAAGCATCCAGTGCCTTGCCCGCTGATCTTCCCCCTTCTTGCGCCGCCATGCGGTTTTCATCAAATCCCTGCGCATCTTTTGACACTGCTTTATTGCGGGTTGTGGCCTCACCGAGCATCGTAAAAATCAGCTCAATATCCGTCATATGGTCGCGCAGATTTTCCTTTTTAAGCCCTTTTACGTTTTTGTACTCAGAGGGCGTCAGACCAAAAGTCGCTTTACTGATTTCGGCGGTAAGAATGGAATATTCCAGGCCTTCTTGTACACCCCGAACCTTCCATTCATCGGTGAGGCTCCCCCGAGTTGCAATTGTCTGTAGCCGAGTCTCTATCCAGGCCTCATCGTAGCCCAGGTCTCGATAATATTGTCGGGCGCGTTCAGCGGCCAGTTCAGGGTTTTCAATCTCCTGAATGCGCTCGTAACCAACTTTGGCCAGCCATTGTTTGAAGGGTTCGGCTTTGGGTGAGTGGATGGATTGGATGATGCGGAATATGCCTTCGGTGTTGGTCGCATTTGTAGCCCTGATTTTCCCATCAGGAGCGGTCATGTGAAGGGGGGTACAAATTGTACCCCAGTTGCGATCAAGCTCAGGGTCACGGCTGCGCATTCTTTTGATGTACTGCCGAGGGTCTACCGAATCAGTCAAAACCTCAACGACATCCACTACTGCATACCACCACTCCTCATTGTGCCACACCCGGCGGATCTGTTTTTCCTGAAAAACGATGATTTTATTTTCTTGTTCCATTGGCTTGTTGCTTATGTTAATGGAATACCTAAAATTCAAAATAAACTCAAATCAACTTTAAAATGAAGTTATTTTAAACTTAAAATAAAGTTGATTCTCCCCAATCAATAACTCACGCCCAACTCCTTCTTCAAGACCTTCACCCCTTCTTTAAACTCATGCAACTTAGGATGGTACCTCGCAATGACTTCTTTGAATTCATCCGGGTATTTCTCCTTGATCTTGTCGTTTACCAGCGTGGTAGCGAATCCTCCTTTTTCGTATTGCTCCCGGGGCGTAAACAAGTCATCAAAAAACAATCCTGGTTTGCTTTGCTCATTCCGGGCTTCCGTGTAACAGGTCTTAAAAATGGCTTCGTCTTCCACCATTCGGGCATAGATGGTACCCATTTCTCGGTCGTATTGTTTTTGCAGTTCCTTCAACTGCTGCTCCAATACTTTCAACTGCCTCTTTTTATCTTGTGTCTCTTTTTGAACTTGTTTGTTCTTGATTTCACTGCTGGCTGAACGCGATACCCAGTCCCCTTTCAAGGCGTTGACGAAATAGCCGCCAGGGTTGTCATTGCCCAATACGGCTTTCTTTTTTTCTACCAAAATCAGTTTTTCAATCAGCCAGGCTTCCAGGTTGTTGCAGCGCTCATTGGCCGGTGCTCGTTTGTCATCTGCTTCGATGAAGTCAAAACCTAGCCGCAGTATTTCCTGCAAGACTTCTTCGGCAATGCCCAACTTGAGTATCGATTCCCTCACCTGGTCGGCAATGGCGTTGGGGGCTTTTGCATTTTTCTCACTGTTGTCAAAGAGATCCAGCAAGAGCTGATTGGGTTTGTTTTGCTCCTGGGGCTTGTTTGGATAAATGTAAAATTTGATGCGGGTAACTTTTTTGCCTACTTTCAACTCCTCAAACTCAAAGCTGATGTCGGTATGTTTCTCCAGGTCGCGCTGGGCTACGTTGATCACCGTGCGCTTGAAGTCTCCATATAAGGTATAGTTCGATCCTACTTTCCGTTGTAACTCGTCTACCTCCATCACCCGGAAGCCAATTTTTTTGTACTGGCTCAATAGCTCATATACCCGAATGGAGTAGGAACTCCGCAGGGCTGGAATGTACGCCAAGGAATATGAGGTGAAATTATTCTTGAGCTCAATGAGGTAGGGTTTAAGCAAACCCGAAATCTCAAAGGTGACGTAACCTGACACGGGGTCAATGTCTACCCCCGCCAAAAAATGGGCAATCACCGCGCCTTTTTCCCGGTTAATGACAATGGGTTCGCTGGACAGTTTTTTGAAAACCATTTTCATCTCTTCCACAAAACTGCCCCAGGTCGTTGACTCACTTTGACCCAAAAAACGTTTGATGAAATCTACTTTTACTTTGTAAAACTTGAGTTCTTTGTCATCCGGGCTGATCAGGGATACCAGCATCCGGGCAATCTTATGTGCCCTGGTGGTCAAGCCTGGGGAGTAGTGTGCCTCTACCAATTGATTGGCCTGGGTCACTACTGGAAAGTTTCCTTTCGAAGTGTTCTTTTTTGCCATAGCGATACGTTGCTAAAGAATAAGATGACAAGATAGGCATTAAGTATGAATACTTATAAAAAACTCCATAATAAATTATTGGTGATTTACTGTAACCTGAACTATGATTAGATTTGACTTACTATGGAGTGCGTTTGCCTGGGTTTATTTTCTACTGAAAACTCCATATTTGGAAGTGCAACACTGGCTCAAATCGCTAGATACTGGGTTCATGTATACCGCAGGGCCTTCTCCTGGATGCCTCTGCTAAGTGTAAAGGTGGCATTTCACCTAAAATTCCCCTGAAACTCTCCTGAAAACTCCATAGTAAACGAGCCATTTATTCTTGTCTCCTATCCTTTCTATGCTCCTGAAAACCCCATACTTATATGGATTTGCTCATTTCTCTAACCTGAAAACTCCATTGTTTCTCCTGAAAATTCCATACTAGTTTCCTGAAAACTTCATATTTGCTCCTGAAAATTCCATATTTTTTCCTGAGAACTCCATATTAATTGTCGTAACACTTTGATAAACAATGTATTTATAAAGTCTTAAAACAAGAGAAAACAAGAAAAAAACAAGTTAAAGAGACAACAACAAAAAAGGTCGGCAAATCCTGAAAACTCCATATTTGCCTGGAAGATCGCAGGT
Organism: Haliscomenobacter sp.; assembly: GCF_016718685.1. Taxonomy (GTDB): domain Bacteria; phylum Bacteroidota; class Bacteroidia; order Chitinophagales; family Saprospiraceae; genus Haliscomenobacter. Next base: position 6,733 of record NZ_JADKCX010000026.1, read on the forward strand.
AATTAAGAACTTTTTGCTTTTGAAAAGAAAAGTTCATCTTCCCGGACGTGCGCATTTTGTTTATTAGGCTTGTCTTCATTTCAGCTGCTTTATTTACCCTTATCCCCTGCTAAAGTAATCGAATCTTTGAATTTTTTGAGGGGAGAACTCCATATTTTACCTCATCCAAGGGCACTCCCTCCGCTGGACGGGTCATTTTGAGGTCTTTCTATGGAGTTTTCAGTTTCATTTCTGGCCTAAAAACCCATCCTATTATGGAGTTTTCAGTAATGCGGCACACTTCTACCCGTCTACATACTTTAGTGCTTGCTCCATCCAATGGTAATATGGAATAGATTCCTTTTCTTCCTGAAAACTCCATAGTATCTGTTTTATCTTTTTATCATTCAACTATTTATGAGTTTTCAGGAATACATTTTCAGAAAATAAATTGAAAATTTTGTTATTTCTGCATATTCTGCATATTTTGCAGAAAATTTAAATCGCCCCCTTTTGTCATAGCTTTTGTCATACCCCACGCGGGGTGGGCGGTGAAGTTTTGGCTAATTTATTTTTTTGACCAGCAAGGCGCAAAGCGCAGGTATAAAGCTACGGCGAGCATTTGCAACGCTGCTGGGCGAAAAAGAAATAGACAAAAATCACCAGGTTATCCCGTGTGGGGTATAACTTAGCCCGATAACAAACTTTCTTGTATGGCAAAAGCGAAAAAACAGAAGAAAATCTCAGTCGGAATTTACTTGAGCCAAAAAGCATACCGTGAAGCCCTTAAAGATGCCGAAGATCAGGATCGTGGAGTAAGTTACATCATGAGTAAAATTGTTGAGAATCATTACAAGGCCCAGGGACGAATTTCGGATGATGAAGAGGAGTCCGACGAAGAGCAAGAAATCAGGCAAAAATGAAAAAACCCTGAATAGTTACGGAGAATAACTAGACAGGGTATGGTTTAACTATAAAATAGCTGTTGCAAATCTATGGAAAATCGACTGATTATCCAAAGCCCTTTCCGTGAAAACGAGAAAGAGGATGATGAACTGCGCCTGCACCAAAACCTCTCGCGCGAGTTCAACCCCCTACCCTACCATCTGCGTTTCCGGCCACTTTACCTTTTCGCTTGTATTGGCGTTTGGTTCATCCTGGCCTTGAGTGCCCTTACGGAGTACAGCGCTGTTTTTGCTTTTGTGTTCGGCTTGCTCAGCCAACTGTCTTTTGGTCTTGTGCTTGCGGTGATTGTTACCCTTCTACTGATTGTTGGTTTCGAACTTTTACATCGTTTTGCGGGGAATACGTATTTCAAGGAATTTTGGCTGGATGGTGGCAAACACCAGAGCGACAACAATGGTGCTTTGCTGGGCTTGCTGCTTTGTGCCCTGGTTTCTCTGGGGATGTCAATTCCGGGTGGCTTTGACCTGGTCTCCAACATCCAGAAAAAACCGGAACGCCCAAGGGTCAAGGAAGAAAAACCGGAGGATGTCGCCGCTATCCTCAATCCTTACATCGAGGAGGCTCAAAACCGGGTCCAGGAGTACAAGTCTTCGCGCAGTTGGCGGGGTAAACTTTCCGACAAAGATGCGACCGAGTGGAAACGCCGTACCGAGGTGGCCGAGCAACGGGAACAGGATTTGATCAACGCGATCATCAATGTTCCCAAAGCCAATGGCGACAAGCAAACCATGGCTGAGCAAAAATACCAACAAGACCTGGCTCGCTGGCGCCGCGAAACCAAGGGCAACGGTTCTGTCTTTGGGGTACTGAGTGTACTTACCACAATCCTGATGTACGTTTGCATCTGGTTCCAGTTCAAGTACAAAAAGAAAACCCAGGAGTATTTGGATCAAAAATATGCTGAACTCAAGGCTACTCAATCGGCTTTGCCTGCTCCTTCCATTCCACTGGCCTCCTCCCCTACCCCAACGCCTAATGATCTTGAACCTTTACTGCTGAGCATCGTCAAACGCCTGGACAACCTGGATCGCTCGAGTCTTCATTTGTTGCCCAACGCTCCTGCTCATCCTGGTGACTCCTCTCCTATCGAAACGCCCAATCGAACGCGTCTCCCCATTGGGTTCAAATTACCGGAGCGTTCTGCTTCTACCGATTTGCCCAAAGTACCGTTGCAAGGTGTTGCAACATCTTGCAACGAAGAGATCCTTCAAATTGAACGCGAAGCGGAGAACCTGCTTCCGGCGGAACCTCCGCTTGATGACATTTACACGGTTGAACATCGTCGCTTCACCGATGGCAAAGTGATTCGCCACGGCAAAGAGCGCATCAAGTGGTACGTGACCAAGTACCACGACCAGGTGCTGAAAGCGCAACAAAAAATCCAGGAGGATCCACTCAATGAATCACTCCGCGACAGCTTGCTCAATTTTCAGGAAAAACTGGCTTATTGGAAATCGTTGGAGGATCAACTACTGGCCAAACTTAAGACGGCTGGTATTGAGACCGGAGCTTGAGGTAGATTAATAACGTCAAAATGAACTTACAGTAACGTTGGTTTGAGTCCATAACCCAGCACCGGGACTTTGTTTACACTTAAATTAACGTTATTGTAAGTTCATTTTGAAGTCAGCCTGTTCGCCATCCCGAATTTTAAGAAGCCAAATTCGGGGTAACATCTAATCGCGGAACGATTGAATTTTGAATAGCCCCGGTTTTCCGGGAAAAAATTAAGGTGGTCTGGCCACAACCACGGCAGTGGTTGAACGGGATGGGGATACGGATAGATTTGATTTTAAAACTCCAAATAACCTCATTTTAAGTTCACATCAACTTCAACATAACTTCAAAACTGATTTACCTCAAGACTTCAACTTTTGACACCTTCCAAAACTAGCAATTTGACCCATGGTGACTCCTCAACTGCACAAATAGCGCTTTAACTTCATTTCAAAGTCAAAACAACGTTACAATAACTTCAAAACAACGTTTTTCTAACCTTAGTCCACTCAATTGCCTCCGAACTGATCAAAATCTTGGACTTTTGCATCACCCACGCAGAGAAAACAGAAAACGCGGAGTTGTTTAGTTTTAAGAAGTTGCCACCTGCTATGGCCAGAGTTTGTGCCCCAGAAAATCAGCACTAGATCAAGCCCACGATAATCAGTCTTGATAAAAGGCAAAGTCCCAACCTTCAGCAAAGGCGACCTCCGTGACCTCTCCGCACCGCAGGTGCCCCTAAAAAACTCCGAGAAACTCCGCGTGTACTCCGAGAAACTCTGCGGTACAAAAATGCGTAATGTGAGTTAGATCATTTGCTCAATGATCCCATCTTTCCAACCAAAATCAACTTACAATAACGTTATTTCAACGTTATAATAAAGTTATTGTAAAGTCAAAATGACAAAACTGCCCAGAAATACCAGCTCCAACCACACCAGCCAGCTTGTAACCCGCCACTTTATCGGCAGGCTCAAAGCCACCCAACTCCCTCACATCTATCATCACTCCAGAGCGCACATCCATCACCAGTTGTAGATTAACCAGTGCATAATACCACTAACAGATTTACTTCAAAAACCCACAACAACTTTACTTTAAGTTCAAATAAACTTCAATATCACTTCAAACCAAAGTCACAACAACTTCAAAACCGACTTACCTCAAGACTTCAACCCTTGACACTTTCCCAAACCCAGCAACTTGACCTATGATCACTCAACAGCCACAAATGGCGTTTCAACTTCATTTCAAAGTCAAAATAACGTTACCATAACTTCAATTCAACGTCAAAGGCCACAATCACTGAGATTATTGACCTGGTAGAGTAGGGGAGAGGCCCTACGAAAAATTACACCCGGTCACCACCGTAGGGGCAGCCCTATGTGGCTGCCCATTCTCCCAAAAAAGGAACACCAGTCACCCAACACCCAACAACGTTATTTTAAACTTAAACCAACGTTGAAATAACGTCACCACGATTTTCCCTCTCCCTTCCCCTTAAATTTCCACTCCACGCTTTCCCTGATTTTCCACAACTCCCCAACCAAAAATCACCTTCCATTTCAAAAAACTCTACTTGATCCTTCTCCCTTTTAAAACTTAAACTAACTTTGCGATGAAGTCAAATTAAGTCGTTTTTGACTACATTGTAACTTCATTTTAACTTTAAAATAACGTTATGATCTACACAATTGGGGGAATCAAAGGTGGTAGTGGCAAAACTACCCTGGCTGTCACACTCACCGCAATGCTTGCCAACAGTGGTAGAAAAGTACTCTTGGTCGATGCCGATAAGCAGGCTACTGCGACCGAGTTTGCCCGCTGGCGTACCGACACCAAAGGGGAAACCGGATTCACCTCCGTCCAGCTGGCCGATCGCGCCGTTCGGGACGAAGTGCTCAAGCTCAAACCTAGCTTCGACGACATCGTTATCGACGCCGGTGGCCGCGATACCGCCAGCCAGCGGGCCGCGCTTACCGTCGCCGACCTGTTCATCGCTCCTTTTGCGCCCAAGTCCTTCGACATCTGGACGCTGGAGCTGGTTACTCAACTGGTGGACGAAATGCGCATGGTGAATCCCGATCTTAAAGCCTACGCCCTCCTGAACCGCGTAGATGGCAACGAAAAGGACTTATCCGAAGCGCGGGAGTACATCAAGGAGTCGGGCATCCTGGAAGTCCTCCAAAGCCCCCTGCACGAACGCAAGGTTTTTGCCAATGCGGCGGCTTCTGGCCTTATCGTGACCGAATTCAAACCCAAAAACGAGAAGGCAGTCGCCGAAACCACTGCGCTGTTTGCAGAGATTCTTTCCATCACTGAAAAGGAGATGGCCAGCTAATGACTTTATACTAAAGTTACTTTTAACTTAAAATAAAGTCATCCTAACTTCTTTTTAACTTGATTTTATAATCAAAATATCAACTCCACCATGGCATTATCAAGACGGAAACAGGACGTAGATGAAAAGATGCTCGATGCCCTCATCAATAAGGGGAGTGTGACAGAATTGCCAGCTACGCCCCCTGTTGATCTTAAAGCACTGGCAAAAGAAGAGCTTGTAGACAATTCCAAACTCATTTTTGTCCAGTTGCGCATCGACCCTCAGACGTTGCAGGACATTGACCGCAACGTGAAAAGTCGCCCGGGCAAACTCTCCCGTCATACCTGGATCATGGAGGCCATCGCCGAAAAATTGACCAGAATCCAGGAATAATCCTGCTTCAAACCTTAGTTTAAACTTGAAATGAAGTTATTTTAAACTTAATTTAACTTCATTTCAAGTTTAAATTAACTTCATTACACCACTTTCGATGAACAGCGACCAGGCCAAAAAACTTTCCTTACCTGCTTTGTTGGAGCGACTGGGTCATCAACCCACTCAAATCACCAAAGGGGGCAAGGAGTACTGGTACCTCTCTCCATTCCGCCAGGAGATGATCGCCAGCTTCCACACGTCCTACCTGGGCGGCAAGTGGATCTGGAACGATTTTGGGGATACCGGGGGCACAGTCATCGATTTTGTGATGCGCTACAAGGGCTATCATCATGTTCAGGAAGCTTTGCAGTTTCTTGAGGCTATTTTCAAAGCCGGAATGGCTCCGAGTGCCGCTCAAGAGGAGAAATCGCCTCAGGGGGCTTTATTTGACTCCGTAGCGCAGGTTGAAAACCCCGTTTTGGAACTGAAACGGGTCACTCCACTGAAAATGTCCTTGCCCTACATTGCCCAACGTGGCATCGATGAGGCCGTGGCCAAGTTGTACTTGAAGGAGGTTCACTTTATCAACACGAATACCGGCAAAAACTATTTCGCTGCGGGCATCAAAAACGTCTCCGGTGGCTACGAAATTCGAAATCCTTATTTCAAGTCTTCCATTGGCAAAAAAGACCTGAGTTTTGCCCCGGGTGAAGAGGGTAGGGGAGTGGTCTCCGTCTTTGAGGGGGTGATGGACTTTTTGACTTACCTGACCGAGGAAAAACGCCTCCGGATGCCCGAAGATGTCATCATCCTCAACTCCATTTCATTCCTTCAGCGGGCTAAGTCTTATCTCCAGGCAAGACGCTACACCCGCATCCTGACTTTTTTCGACAATGACCGCACGGGAGAGTTGGCGACTGAGGATTTTTTGTCCAGTTTTCCCCCTCAAGTGGTGAATCCTCAAAATCAACGCTACAGCGGTTTTGTGGATTACAATGGCAAAATTGATCTTTCTTGAAGTTAAAATAACTTTACAACAAGGTTAAAATAACTTTATCGTGAAGTTGTTTTAACTTTGAAATGAAGTTATTTTATCCAAACCGAAACGGGAAGATTTTCACCTCGCAAAAACCCCCGAATTCGGGGGTTTTAATCTTGAACAAATGGCAAAGAAAACAACCATCACCGTAGAAGGCACAGATATTAGGCTATTAACTGATAACCAAAACGACTTCATCTCCTTGACCGATCTTACTCAAAACTTTGAAGGAGGGGCTGGACTGATTGAAAAATGGTTTCGCAATCGCAATACGGTTGAATTTTTAGGCATGTGGGAGAAAATCTATAACCCTCAGTTCAATGAGGCAGCGTTCAAAGAGATTGCCAATCAGGCTGGCCTCAATACGTTTATGCTCTCCGCCAAAAAATGGATCGAACGTACTGGAGCGCTTGGTATCACCGCCAAGGCCGGACGTGGTGGTGGTACTTATGCCCACAAAGATATTGCCCTGGAGTTTTGCACCTGGTTAAGCCCTCTCTTCAAGTTGTATGTGGTTCGTGAATTTGATCGACTGAAACACGAAGAGTACGAACAACTGGCCCTGGAGTGGAACGTTAAACGAACGCTGGCCAAAATCAATTACCGGATTCACACGGATGCGGTCAAAATGCACCTTATTCCTCCGCGCATCACCAACCCCAAACAGGCAGGTACCGTCTACGCCAGCGAAGCGGATATGCTCAACATCGCTTTGTTTGGCTTCACTGCCAAGCAGTGGCAGGCCATGAACCCCGAGTTCAAAGGAAATGTCCGGGATTATGCGAGTGCTGAACAATTGCTCGTCCTGGCAAATTTGGAAAACCTCAATGCTCACTTCATCAAAGAAGGACTATCCCAGGATGAACGCCTGGAAAAACTCAACGAGGTGGCTATTTATCAAATGGGATTGCTTGCTGATCCTGGAGTGACCAAAGGCTTAAAACAGCCCGATGAATCGAAAAAAATCAACCCCTGATTGGATTGAAGGGTAGGTTGCAGATACCCGTCAAAACGCATAACTTACTGTTTGATGACTATTTTTTCAGTACCAATTGCTTCTTCATTTATCCATGTACTAAGGAAAAAAACCCCAGCGGACAGTCCGTTTAAAGGCAGTGAAAACATGCGATTTCCTGATCCCATCTCCATAAATGAAAATTCTTGCACTTTTTTCCCCAGGACATCTTGCAGTATAAATTTAACCCTACCTCCTTTGGATAAATTCATTTCAATCTTCACTCCATACTCCAAAGTAGTTGGGTTAGGCGATATTTGAATCTTGTTGTTTATCGCAATTAAACTTTGGTTAGAAGATACCAGCTTATCTGCTTCAATTTTCACAATTTGTGCAACGGAGGGTATATCATCTACTAAACCAAACAACATGTACCAACCTGACATAAGGAGTACAGGATCATTTGGCAATTTGGCACTCACCAGATTACCGTTTTGGGTGAAATCTAACTCTAGAAAACGGCTAGTACCTGAATTCATAAAATGGGTCATGACTGCATGAGACAAGAGTACTACTTTTGAAAGTGCATTGGTTTTGTGTACTTCAAAACGGATGTTTTCGCCAAGACCAAAGGTCGGTTTATTAAAATTGCTCAACTCTGGCCGAACGCCACGGAACAGGTACGGAGGATAAAATGCTTCGATCATACTTTTTTGGGGTTCGTTCCTGGAGGCCCCTTCTCCACCAACTACGATCACCCGGCCATCTGGCACTAAGATAGAAATAGCATGGTACTCTCGTTGGATGTTCATGTTGGCAAGTCTCCGCCAAGAATTGGTCAGAGGATTGTACAGATCGCTCAGATTCATGTATCCCCATTTATTTGTAGAGGTCGGGTCTTTAGATTCTTCTTTAAATCCCCCTAGCACTAAAACATTTTGATCGGGTAGGAGTACTGCTTTTCTTACCCGCGAACGAGTAGGTGGAAAATGATTTGCAAGGGTCCATTGCATTTGCAAGGGGATCATATAATTCAACACTTACACCTAGGCGATCTTGAATAAAAGATTTATATCCTACCGCTACTACTCTACCATCGGACAACTGAACCAATTCGTGGTCACAGTGATCACCATTTGGCATTCGGTTACCCTGAACAAAATCTGCGGCCAAGTTCCATTGTAAAGTAGCGGGATCAAAAAAGTTGAGGAGGCCGATGAGTCATCAAAATTTTACCAGTATACAAAGGAACAATAGCTGACACTTCATCACCTAACTGCACGTTTCCAGACCATTTGCTAATCCCCTTAAAAAGGGTCATATATTTCTGAAGTTTTGACTCGGAGTGGGTTGTTCAAGCCACCACCTCCCACTACAAGCAATCGTTGATCAAATAAAGGAACCACGGTGGGATACCAGCGATAGTCTAATAAATCAGGTTGATCCATCCATTTGTTGGTAAAGCTGTCAAAGGTTTTAACCTTTTTGGAGCCCGGCCCGTAGACTTCCTGCAATGTTCCCCCTAGAAACAATACCTGTCCATTAGAAAGAAGTGCAGGACCAACACAACCTTGTACCTGTATACTTCCTACAGCGCTGGCCGTATCATTTTGCTTAGGCAGAAAAAAGAAAGGGTCTTTAGTATTATGGCAATAATAGATGTTACCATTGGGCATCAGTACCCCAAGATCAGTACCTCCCAAGGGCTCAGGAGAGTCCATAATGATGTCCCAGCGTCCTTTTTCAGTTAAGACCTCAAGCTGGATATTAAAACAAGAGTGCTGCCAATCATGGCAAGTTCTTTTTCAGATACTGAAAACCTGGCTTAGCTACACCTATGCGATATTTTGCTACATCCAGGTTTTCAAAACGATAATCTCCATTGGTATTGGTACGCACTTCCAAAAAAAGTAGCCCCACTATCCTGAAAAAGTGTTACCCGTGCATTAATAGCAGGCTGATTGTTCGGTTCGAGAACTTTACCCATAATTATTTGCGCAAACGTTGGGATAGCGATTGCCATAGCCATTATACATAAAAAAAATCTTTGCATAGCCTTTGGATTTACATAAATAGCCTTAGAATTTATCTGTAGGTTCGAGCTCAAGCTGTGCCTCAAGTAGCTACTTCACTTTCAACAAACTCGCATTGATTGCCACCACTACCGTGCTCAATCGTCATTAGCACCGCACCGCAGCGGGCTGAGCAATATGCCCCAGTTGTACAACACACCGGCAGCCAGGGCAGCGCGATCACGGGTTGTACCCAGTCGCCCAGATGAGGTTTTGAATCATCTTGCGGTAAGTTGCTTTCCAAAGAGGATCAAGCTCACCACATCTTTGGGATTGCTATTTACCAGAATGATCCCCGCGGTTTCTGCGGCAATGTCGCTGCCGGAACCTACGGCAATACCCACGTTTGCTTGAGCTAAGGCTGGGGCATCGTTTTACGCCGTCGCCCGTCATGGCCACAAATTCTCCTTGGCTTTTAGTGCCTTGATTTTTCCAGTTTTTGATGCGGCAATACTTCTGCCATAAAACTGTCCATACCCAAAGTTTCACCCACAATTTTGGCCACTTGGCATTGTCGCCCGTGAGCAAAATTGACTTGATGTTGTTCTCGGCCAAAGTTTTGATGGCGTCTGCTGATTCGGGACGGATTTCATCTGACAATGCAATGGTACCCAGCCAATTCATTGTTGACGAGCAAAACCACCGTTTCGGTATCGTTTGCCGTGAAGTTCCCGGAAGTGGTATGTTGTTTTCGGTCAGATAGCCAGGACTGACCACCAATACTTTTGCCCTCTCTACGGTGGCCTCCACTCCTTTGCCCGTAATGGCATTATGAAATTCTCCGCGACGGGAATAGGTATCGCTGCGTCTTTAGCCTTTTCAGGATTCCAGTGGCGATGGGGTGTTCGATTTTTGCTCCAGGGCAGCGGCCAGGCGGTTGATTTCATTTCAGTTAGGCCACTTTGCAAGGCAACGATTTTGGATACCTCAAATTTGCCTACGGTAAGGGTCCCCGTTTTATCAAATACGATGGTGCTGATCTTTCTGGAATTTTCAAAGCTGTCCGATTTTGATGAGCAGCCCGTGTTTTGCAGACACGTTGACTTTGCACACGACCGAAAGGGACAGCAAGCCCAGCGCATGCGGACAGCAAATGACAATGACGGTGACTCATTCTTTCCATGGCAAAGCCAAAGATTGACCCGTTAAATACCAGTAGAAAAGTAGCAAGCCCT
>NZ_JADKCX010000027.1 GCF_016718685.1 Haliscomenobacter sp.
GAAATGGCGGGTTTCATCACCGGCACCTTGTGGCTGGTTTGGCTAGTGGTGCTTGGGATAAAACTTCATTCACGCTGGGGTGGAGTATCGTAGTTTTGTAGTGACGGAAGGGAAGATTGGGTAAAAACCTATGCATGAGTGCTGGAATCCGATCAAACAAAAACGATATCGATTTGGGTTACATACCCCTGATCACGCCGCTTTGGTATGCCGCTCGCGGTAGCCTCAACCTCTCAACCCCTCAACGCTCACAAAACCAGTACCAATGAAACTCAACATCCTCATTTTTCATTTTTCTCAACGATAAGCAGCATGGCACAAAACACCCTGGCTGATCCACCCCTGGAATTTGCCTTTGAAGTGACTTGTACCCTCGACCCGCCACAGGAACTGGGCATCACCAGCTACGGCAAACGCCGCATCATCCCTATCACGGGGGGTACGTTTACCGGCCCGAACATCAAAGGCATCATCCTGCCCGGAGGCGCCGATTGGCAAACCGTACGCACGGATGGTACCGCCGACCTCGAAGCGCGCTACACCCTCAAAACCGACGACGGTGCGCTCATCTACATCAACAACAAAGGCATCCGCACCGGAAAACCGGAAGTGCTGGCGCGCCTGGGCAAAGGAGAAAAAGTAGACCCCACGGAGTATTACATGCGCACTGCGGCTACCTTTGAAGTGAGCGGAGAAAAATATGCCTGGCTGAGCAAGGCGATTTTTGTGGGTACGGGCATGCGGAATGCGAATAGTGTGATCATCCGGTTTTATAAAGTGAATTAAGAGCTTGTTTAAACAGTCAACATGAAATCTTTCAGAAAGCGACATGGATCAAGTATGTTGTTCGTCACCATGCTCATGGTGTTTGGAACATCGGCAAGTTTTGCTCAAAGCACTGGAGGCACCATCGCCAGTCGAATGATTGACTCAAAAGCTTTGCAAAACCCGGGGGCGGAAAATCCCAGGCGGAAAATCTCTGTTTACCTGCCGCCACAGTACGATCAATCGGGCAAGCGGTATCCGGTCATCTACTACCTCCACGGTTTTATGGGTACAGACACCATCAGCCCAAACATGAAAGCGATTTTGGACCAGGGCATCAGTGCTGGTAAAATACGTCCGTACATTCTGGTCATCGCCAACCAGTATACCTTGTACGAAGGTAGTTTTTACAGCAACTCCAGTTTGACGGGCAATTGGGACGATTTCACCGCCAATGAACTGGTTGCTTTTATGGACAACAACTTCAGAACCATTGCCAGGCGTGAAAGCAGAGGCATTGCCGGTCACTCCATGGGAGGTTATGGGGCTTTTAAAATCGGCATGTTGCATCCCGAAGTTTTCAGTAGCGTCTACGCACTAAGTCCTGGCTTGTTGGCTTTTGTCAAGGAATTTGGTCCCAATAGCCCTTCCTATCGCGAGTTGCAAAACATCAAAACGCAGGAAGAACTCAAGCGCAGCTACTACCCCAAGGTGTTGGTGGCGGTAGCCAGAGCCTGGTCGCCCAATCCCGCCAAACCTCCGTTTTACTGCGACCTCCCTTTTACCTACGAGGGCGAAAAGCTGGTGGTCAACCAAGCGGTTTTAGAAAAATGGGAGCAAAACATGCCCGTGTACATGGTAGACCAATATTCAGACAAGCTGCGCAAATTGACCGCCATCAAAATGGATTGGGGCCGCAATGACGCCCCTCGTTTTCCCATTCAAATTGGCATGTTGAGCCAACGCCTGGAAAATCTGGGCATCAACCACTTCGCAGAAGAGTACATCGGCGACCATGGCAACAAAATTTGGAGCAAGGATGGCCGGGTGTTGCATGATTTACTCCCTTTTTTCAATGACTATTTGGGGTTCGAATAAAGTCTCCATTATCCCAAGCATCATGACGATATCCAACAAAACATTCTTCATCACGGGCGCTGCCTCCGGCCTGGGTTTGGCCACCGCACAAATGATCGTTGACAACGGTGGTTTTGTGCTTCTTGCCGACATCAATGCCGTGGCTGGCACCCAAACCGCAAGCGCTCTCGGCGAGGGGGCAAAATTTGTCCAGACCGACGTCAGCGACGAAAGCAGTGTCCAGCAGGCCATCGCCGAGGGGCTGGCAGCTTTTGGCACCTTTCACGGGGTCATCAATTGTGCTGGCATCGGCCCTGCCGAACGGGTGCTGGGTCGGCAAGGGGTGCATTCCTTGGTTTCCTTTGCCAAAGTCATTCAGGTCAACCTCATGGGCGCCTTCAACGTCATCCGCTTGCTGGCCGAAGTGATGCAAAACAACGCACCCGGCCCGAGTGCTGAACGTGGCGTCATTGTCAACACGGCCTCGGTAGCGGCATACGACGGGCAAATCGGTCAGGCGGCTTACGCGGCATCCAAAGGCGGCATCGTGGCCATGACCCTCCCTCTAGCCCGCGAACTGGCGCGGGTGGGCATCCGGGTGATGACCATCGCACCGGGCATTTTTGAAACGCCACTGTTGGCCAATTTGCCGGAGGAAGCAAAACTTTCGCTGGGTCAGCAAGTGCCTTTTCCGGCGCGATTGGGGCAAGCAGAGGAGTACGCTGCTTTGGTAAAACACATCATCGAGAATCAAATGCTGAACGCGGAGACGATCCGGCTGGATGGGGGGATTCGGATGGCCGCTAAATAGGCAAATCAATTTTATGGCCGCCAACTTATTGTATCACACGACGTCACGAAAAGTTTTCTTAGGTGCTAAAACCGACGCCCCGGTAGTTTTTCTTTTGCGACCACAAAAAAACGCTTCGCGTATCTTCCTGGTGAAAAAGACACGCAGCAGCGAATAACCCATATCGGAAAAAACACATCAACAATGGAAAACAAAGCAAACAAAATAGACCTCAACAACATCATCGCCATCGACGTACACACCCACGCCGAGGTGTCCTGCCGGCAACCACACGATGATTTCCGGCCTGAATTCGACGAGGCCTTTGCCAAGTATTTCAAATCCAGTCATCGGCCTACCATTGCGGAAACCGTAGATTACTACCGCGCCCAAAAAATCGCCTTCGTGATGTTTTGCATTGACGCCGAGTTTGAGTTGGGGCGCAAACGTATCCCCAACGAAGAAGTGGCCGAAGCGGCCCTCGAAAACCCGGACATCATGATCGCTTTTGCCAGCATAGACCCGCACAAGGGGCGGATGGGCGCACGCGAGGCCCGGCGTTTGATTGAGGAATTTGGCATCAAGGGTTTCAAGTTCCACCCCACGGTGCAAGGTTTTTACCCCAACGACCGCATGGCCTTTCACCTCTACGAAGTCATTGCCGAAGCGGGTCTGCCGATGTTGTTCCACAGCGGGCATTCCGGATTTGGGTCTGGCGTCAAAGCTGGTGGCAAACTGCGCCTGGAATACTCCAACCCCATGCATCTGGACGATGTGGCCATCCATTTTCCCGACTCGCCGATCATCATTGCCCACCCTTCCTGGCCCTGGCAAGACGAGGCGCTCTCGGTCTGCCTGCACAAACCCAATGTGTACATCGATTTGTCGGGTTGGTCGCCCAAGTATTTCCCGCCACAGTTGGTGCAATACGCAAATACCCAGCTGAAACACAAGATGTTGTTTGGCACAGATTTCCCACTGATTACGCCGGAAAGGTGGATGAAGGATTTTGAGGCGGCGGGGTTTAAGGAGGAAGTGAAGGCCTTGATTTTGAAGGAGAATGCGGCGAGGGTGTTGGGGCTGGGGTAAACGCACTAAAATTTGAGGGTAGCAACGCAAAATTGTTCCTATTGATGACTTCATCACTTACTTTTTCCCGGCGCTCGTTGATGAAATTGACTTTGAGCGCGGATTTGAGTTTTTGGATACCGAGCTCCAGAAATTGGTCCCTGATAATCCAGCAAAGCGGCGGCATGCGGATAAACTCATCAAGGTTTGGTTTAAGAATGGCCTGGAGGTTTGGTTTTTGATCCACGTGGAGGTACAGGGGTATCAGGACCCTTATTTTGCCCAGCGCATGTATGAATGTGTCTACCGCATTCGGGACAAATTCCAACGCCCAGTCACGGGATTGGCGATTTACACCGATTGGGATCGAACGTACCACTACACCGAATTTATTGAGGCCTTTGGTGGCTCAGAGGTCATTTACCGATTCAATACATACGTGTTGCGGGATCATCCACCTCTTGAGTTAGCCAAAGACACCAACCCTTTCGCGGCAGTCATGGAAGCTGCCTGGCAGCATCTGGACAAGCCCAAAGACGACCAAAGCCTGAGGGAATTGAAGATTGACTTGATCCAAAGGCTGAAGTCTCGAAACATAGCCCGAGAAAAAATCAGTTTGATCATTGACTTCATTAGGTATTTTGTTCCCTTTACAAATTCAGAAATAAGTTTTAATTTTGAACAAGATTTATTCGCAATCACCAACTCAACTATTCCGATGGGACTTCGTGAAGCAATTTTGGAGGATGTTAAACAGCAGGGTATCGAACAAGGTATTGAGCAAGGTATCGAGTTTGAAAAGAAAGAGTTTGTGCAAAAACTCTGGTCATTTCAGGAATTTTCATTGGATAAAATAACCTTGTTGGTTGATCTTTCTCCAGCACGGGTTATAGAAATTGTGCTGGAAGTGTTGCAGAAAGAAGGCCAAAATGAAGCCAGGCATTAGACACATTAGCAGCATACCAAGAGAAATTTGCCGCAAAATAAATGGCAAGAAATTTGTGAAATCCGTGCTGAAATTATCGTCATCCATTTCCACCGCAAGCGGGATGTTCAACGCTTATTGTTTTTTATCAAAAAAGCGTAACTATTTAAAGTCCAAAAGCTACGGTTTACTGCAAAAAAACTAGATTTGCACTATACCCCACGCGGGATGACCAGGTGAAATTTTGGCGAATTTATTTTTTTGACCAGCAAGGCGCAAAGCGCAGACGTAGCCAAAGCTACGGCGAGCATTTGCTACAAGGCAGGCGAAAAAGAAAGAGACAAAAATCACCTGTTCATCCCGCGTGGGATATACGCTTGTTTAATTTTTGGGTATCGGGAACGATCCATGTTGAATGCGGTGAAATGAATCCAAAACGTGTAACCATTTATGATTTAGCGAGAGAATTGGGTATTTCTGCCTCTTACATTTCAAGAGCTTTGAATGACCATCCAACCATCAATCCGAAAGTCATAGAAAGTGTAAAGAAAAAAGCTCAGGAATTAAACTACAAGCACAACTCACACGCGGCCAATCTGCGGCAGGGCTCATCCAAAACGATTGGGGTCATCGTACCACACATCAACCAGTATTTTTTCTCGGAAGCCATCTCCGGGATCGAAGAAGTCTGTTTTGAAAACAATCATAGTCTGATCATTTGCCAGTCACACGAATCTTTTCAGCACGAGTGCAAAGCCATTGATACCCTGGTTCATCAAAACGTTGATTGTATCTTGATTTCTGTTTCGGCAGAGACGCATTCTTTTGAGCATCTTCAAAACATCAGAAAGCACAACATCGAGCTCATTCAGTTCGATCGTTGTATGGAGGAAGTCGATAGCTTTAAAATTTTAAATGACAATCGGGAGATCACGTACCAGGTGTCCAAAAGCCTGATTGAACAGGGCTATCGAAAAATTGCCTTCATCGGTGGGCCAAGTCACCTTTCTACTTTTGGACTTCGAAAAGAGGGTTTTCTCCAGGCCATCAAAGAACATGGATTGAACATCCCGGCTCATTTCATTGTAGAGAATGCCTTGTCCAGAGAAGAAGCCATTGAAGTTGCCAGAGAACTTCTGGTGCTAAGCGAACCCCCGGATGCATTTCTGAGCATTTCGGACCACCTGTCCCTGGGGGTTTTACTAGTTGCGGAGTCAATGGGCATCCAGGTACCGGCGCAATTGGGCATCTTCGGTTTTGCGAATGAGGTGTTTGCGCCCATCATTAAACCGCCCCTCTCCTCCGTTGACCAAAGAAGTAAAGAGCTGGGAAAACGTGCTGCTCAAATCTATTTTGAATTTATTTTAAAGGGCAAAACCACCACGCCGGAGGAGAAAAGAGAAATCATCGTAAGTAAGCTACTCGTCCGGGGAAGTTCCAAAAGGGTCTTGTGAACGCCTTATATTCAACACACAAACCACATTTAGCACCAATTTTTATTTCTTTTTACCCAAAAAAGCAGACCAATGGTTTGAACATACCTTGCTTAAGTCTCGAATGCGGCAAAAAATTATGATTAATTGTACAAATTACATTAATAGTTTTAGCTAAATTTGATCCAACTTGGCACACGCGGCTTGCGGCCCTTTTGCCCTACTACTATGTAATGGGGCAAAAATAAGTTTTGAACTCACTTTATGGTAATCAACAAAAAAATGAAGGCACTAAGCTGCATCAAACCTGGGGAACTGGCGTATACGATCAAAGAAAATCCCCCATTGGAGCAAGGCAGGGCCATCATTAAAATCAAACGCATCGGCATTTGTGGCACCGACCTGCATGCTTTTGAAGGCACGCAGCCCTTTTTTAGTTACCCCCGAATCCTGGGCCATGAGCTTTCGGGGATTTTGGCCGAGTTCGATGATGCCCCAGGATTTATGCATGGTGAGTCCGTTACTTTTATTCCTTATTTCAACTGTGGTACTTGTGTGGCTTGCCGGGTGGGAAAAACCAATTGTTGCACCCAACTGCAAGTATGTGGCGTACACATCGACGGGGGTATGGTGGAGTATCTTTCGGTGCCTTCGGCAAGCCTGGTGCGTGGTGAAGGATTGAGTTTTGACGAACTGGCGCTGGTAGAGCCGCTTGCCATCGGTGCACACGGCGTACAAAGAGCCAACATTGCCAAGGGCGAGTTTGTGCTGGTGATTGGTGCCGGGCCAATCGGCTTGGGAACCATGGAATTTGCCCGAATCGCGGGTGGAAAAGTCATCGCCCTGGACATCAACGAGCACCGCCTCCAGTTTTGTAAGGAAAAACTCAAAGTGCCTTACGTGGTCAATGCACTTGCGGCAAATGTCGTGGAGCAACTGCTGGACATCACCAATGGCGACATGCCCACCGTGGTCATTGATGCTACGGGCAGCCAAAAAGCCATCAACAATGCTTTTCAATACCTCGCGCATGGGGGAAGGTACGTCTTGATTGGCTTACAAAAAGGCGACATCTCCTTTAGCCACCCGGAATTCCACAAGCGCGAAGGGACGTTGATGAGTAGCCGCAATGCCACCAGGCAGGATTTTGAACAGGTGATCACCAATTTGAAGCAGAAAAAAATCAACCCGGCTACGTACATCACCCATCGTGTCATGTTTGATGAAGTGAGCGCCGAGTTTGAAAATTGGCTCAACCCGGCAAATGGGGTGATCAAAGCCATGGTTGAAGTTCCTCATTCGAGTTTTTAGCCTTTTTTTATTCAAAAATTCAATCGATTGAATAAATGTAAGTTGTTCATTTTTAAGTAAAAATAAAACCCAGATTGTGACACTTTGGCAAATAAAACCCTGGACGCTATCAAACCTACTACGATGCAACAAACATTCCTTTTTGGTTTACTCCTGGTAAGCACTTGGGCTTTTTCCCAGGAAAAACAAGGTTTAAAACTTTGGTACAATCAAACTTCGGGCACAAAATGGGAAAATGCCCTCCCCATTGGCAATGGTCGCCTGGGGGCGATGGTCTACGGCAATGTAGACAAAGAAACCATTCAGCTCAACGAACACACGGTTTGGAGCGGCAGCCCCAACCGCAACGACAACCCTGCGGCTTTGGATTCACTGGCCGAAATCAGAAAACTGATTTTTGAGGGAAAACACAAAGAAGCCGAAAGACTGGCCAATCGGGTCATCATCACCAAGAAGTCGCATGGGCAAATGTTCCAGCCGGTTGGTAGCCTCCACCTCTCCTTTGTTGGCCATGAAAACTATTCCAATTATTACCGCGAACTGGACATCGAAAAAGCGGTAGCCAAAACGACTTATGTGGTTGATGGGGTGACGTACACGCGTGAGGCCCTGGCTTCCTTTCCCGATCGGGTGATCGTCATGCGGCTCACCGCCAGCAAAGCCGGAAGCCTCTCTTTTTCCGCCAACTACTCCTCTCCGCAGCGCAAAAAAGTATTCGCCACCACGCCTACCAAAGACCTGACCATCAGCGGCACCACCAGCGACCACGATGGCGTAAAGGGTATGGTGGAATTTAAAGGCATTACCCGCATCAAACTGGATGGCGGTAGCCTGAGCTCCAACGATACTTCACTTACGGTAAAAGGGGCCAATTCCGCCACCCTATTTATTTCGATCGCCACCAACTTCAACAATTACAAAGACGTCAGTGGCGACGAAGAAAAACGGGCCGCGGATTATTTGAACAAGGCTTATCCCAAAACATATGCGGTGATCCTGGCTGGCCACATTGCGGCCTACCAAAAATACTTCAAGCGAGTCAAACTGGATTTGGGCACTACTCCAGCCGCCAATTTGCCAACGGACGAACGCCTCAAAAACTTCAGCAATACCAATGACCCCCATATGGTCAGTTTGTATTACCAATTTGGGCGGTATTTGTTGATTTCTTCCTCCCAACCCGGCGGCCAGCCCGCCAACCTGCAAGGCATCTGGAACAATCGCCTCAATCCACCCTGGGACAGCAAGTACACCATCAACATCAACACCGAGATGAACTACTGGCCCGCCGAGCGCACCAATCTCGCCGAGCTGCACCGACCACTCCTGGAGATGGTCAAAGAACTCTCGATCACCGGGCAGGAAACCGCCAGAACCATGTACGGCACCCGCGGCTGGATGGCCCACCACAACACCGACATCTGGCGCATGAATGGCGCGATCGACGGGGCGTTTTGGGGCATGTGGACCGCAGGAGGGGCCTGGCTCACCCAGCACCTGTGGGAGCATTACCTCTACAATGGCGATAAAACGTATTTGGCCAGCGTATACCCTGCGCTCAAAGGAGCGGCCTTGTTTTATGTTGATTTTTTGATCGAACACCCCCAGTACAAATGGTTGGTCGTCAGCCCCGGCAACTCCCCCGAAAATGCGCCCAAAGCGCACGGTGGCTCTTCCCTGGATGCGGGCACGACGATGGACAACCAGATTGTCTACGACGTTTTTAGCTCGACCATTCGCACGGCTCAGCTGTTGGGCAAAGATGCTGCCTTTGTCGACACCTTGAAACAATTGCGCAGCCGCCTGGCCCCCATGCACATTGGCCAACACAACCAGTTGCAGGAATGGCTGGACGATGTGGATGCCCCCGATGACCATCACCGCCACGTGTCTCATTTGTATGGTTTGTTTCCCTCCAACCAGATTTCTCCTTACCGCACGCCTGAGCTCTTCGCGGCTTCCCGCAATACCTTGCTGCAACGCGGTGATGTATCCACGGGTTGGAGCATGGGCTGGAAGGTGAACTGGTGGGCCAAATTGCAGGATGGGAACCATGCCTACAAATTGATCCAAAACCAGTTGACGCCACTGGGGGTAAATCCCGATGGTGGTGGCACCTACAACAACCTCTTCGATGCGCACCCTCCTTTCCAAATTGACGGCAATTTTGGCTGTACCTCGGGCATCACCGAAATGTTGCTGCAAAGTTCCGATGCGGCCCTTCATGTATTGCCCGCGCTACCCGATGTATGGCCCAATGGCAGCATTACCGGGCTGCGGGCCTGGGGTGGTTTTGAGGTGGTAGACTTACAATGGAAGGATGGCAAGGTGGTAAAACTGGTGGTAAAATCTACTCTGGGCGGCAACCTGCGCTTGCGGGTACCCAATGCCTTGAAGTTGAGCACTCGAGCGAGTTTGAAAGTGGCTACGGGTAAAAATCCCAACCCTTTTTATCAAACTGAAGAAACGCCTGCGCCGATTGTTTCTGAGAAGGCAACGATAAAGCCATTGGAGCTGAAAGCAACAATGTTGTATGATGTGGCTACGCAGAAGGGAGTGGTTTATACTTTTATTGGGCACGAATTAATGTAATCGCAGAAGCCACTACGTGGGCGCTTTTTCGTTTTGAGCACTGGGGCGGGCTCTGTGCTAAGTAAAAAGGATCAAAAGAAAGGAGGTACCACGCAGTGGCAAAATATGTTCAACATTTCATCAAACTTTAAAAAACGCAACCATGCATAAATTATATCAAACCATCCTCATTGTGCTCTTCGCCAGCCAAATTGGCCTGGCTCAAATCACCATCCCCAACCCCATCCTGACCGGGTTTTATCCCGATCCCAGCGTCACGCAGGTGGGCAAGGATTATTACCTCGTCCATTCCACTTTTTCCTACTTCCCCGGCATCCCGGTGTTTCACAGCAAGGACTTGAAAAACTGGAAACAAATCGGCAATGTCATCCACCGCAATTCCCAGATGGATTTTATGGGGGAACGTTTGACTCGCGGCTTGTTTGCCCCGTCCATCAGTTACCACAAGGGCACTTTTTACGTGGTCTGCACCGACATTGACCACGATGGAAATTTTGTGGTAACCGCCAAAAATCCCGCCGGTCCCTGGAGCGACCCGGTGAAGATTCCGCAGGTGCGCGGCATTGACCCATCCATTTATTTCGACGATGACGACAAGGCCTACATCGTGTACAACAGCGATGCACCCGACCGCAAACCCTTATACTCAGGCCACCGCACGGTCAGAATGCAGGAATTTGACCCCGTTGCACTGAAGGTATTTGGTGAAGAAAAACAACTGATCAATGGCGGTGTCGACATCACCAAAAAACCTGTCTGGATTGAAGCACCACACTTTTTGAAAAAGAATGGCTGGTATTATTTGTACGCGGCAGAGGGCGGCACTTCGGTCAATCACTCGGAGGTAGTTTTGCGCAGCAAATCGATCTGGGGGCCTTTTGTGCCTTACGAGCAGAACCCGATTTTGACCCAACGCGATTTACCCGCCGACCGCAAAGACCCGGTTACTTCCGCTGGACACGCTCAGTTTGTAGAAGGTCCCGATGGCAAAACCTACGCCATCTTTTTGGCGGTAAGACCTTATGAGGGCGACTATTACAACACTGGCCGGGAAACTTTCATCGCCCCCGTGGAATGGAAAAACGATTGGCCCATCATCAATCCCGACCACAAGGAAATCCAATACTCCTACACCGCCAAGTACAAAGAGGTCAAGCAAAAAGGGGCCTTGCCACAAGCGGGCAATTTTCAATACACCCTGACTTTTGAAAAAAACCTCGACCCTGCCCTGCTGTTCATGCGCAAAATAGACAGCAGCTCTTTTTCCTTGTCCAAAAAGCAGGGACTCACGCTGAAGCTGAAGCCTGAGACGGTCATGGATTTCAGCAATCCTTCTTTCATCGGCAAACGCCAGCAACACCTGTACAGCACGGCGGAAACGGCTTTGAGCTTCAGCCCCACTGCGGAACATGAAAAAGCAGGGTTGGTGATTCTCCAGGATGAAAGACATTTTTACTACTTGTGCAAATCCCAGTCGCAGGGCAAAGCGGTCATTCAGTTGTATCAAAGTATGACCAAGGAAAAATCCATGGAATTGCTTGCTGAAATGCCGGTAAAAGCCTCAGCAAAATCAGTGGGCTTGCGCATCAGCTCGGCGGGCGACACCTACAGTTTTTACTGTTCGGAGGATTTCAAAACCTGGAAGCCGCTGAAAGAAAAAGTAGACGCCAAATTCCTCAGCACCAAAGCGGCAGGAAGTTTTATCGGCTGTTTGTATGGGATGTATGCCACTTCTTCGGGGCAAAGCAGCAGCAATTCGGCTTCTTTCAAATACTTGAAATACGGGGGAAATGACCCCATGTTCAAATAATCGCACCATGAGAATAGCATTGCTCATCGTCAGTATTATTAACCTCCTGGGCATTTGCAGCACCAATGCCCAGGATCGACTTTATTCCAACTCCTTTTCGCTTGCTGAGGTGAGTTTACTCGATGGGCCCTTCAAACACGCCCGGGATCTCAACATTCAAACCCTGCTGCAATACGATGTAGACCGTTTGTTGAATCCCTACCGCAAGGAAGCCGGACTGCCCGAAAAAGCGGCAAGTTATCCCAATTGGGATGGGCTGGATGGGCACGTTGGTGGGCACTACCTATCGGCCATGGCCATGAACGCAGAGACAGGGAATGCCGAGTGTAAAAAGCGCCTGGAGTACATGCTCAGCGAGCTCAAAGCCTGTCAGGAAGCTCATGCCCTCAGGCATCCGGCCTGGGGAATTGGGTACCTCGGTGGGGTTCCCAAAAGTGCGGAAATCTGGTCGACCTTCAAAAACGGCGACTTTAAAGCCTTACGCGCTGCCTGGGTACCCTGGTACAATGTGCATAAGTTGTATTCGGGTTTGCGCGACGCCTGGTTGTACACTGGTCATGAAACGGCCAAAACGCTGTTTTTAAATTTTTGCGACTGGGGAATCGCCATTACTGCCAATTTGAGTGAGGCGCAAATGCAATCCATGTTGGACATTGAGCATGGGGGCATGAACGAGGTTTTTGCCGATGCCTACCAAATGACTGGGGACGAAAAATACCTAAAGGCAGCAAAACGCTTTTCCCACCAGGCCTTGCTCGATCCAATGTCGATGGGCAAAGACAACCTGGACAACAAACACGCCAATACCCAGGTGCCTAAAGCGGTGGGTTTCCAACGCATCGCGGAACTGAGCAAGGAAGAAAAATACGCCAAGGCAGGCCACTTTTTTTGGGAAACCGTTACCAGCAAGCGTAGCCTGGCCCTGGGTGGCAACAGTCGTCGGGAGTTTTTCCCTAGTGTCGCGGCTGGCCACGACTTTGTCCACGATGTGGAAGGCCCCGAATCTTGCAATTCCTACAACATGCTCAAGCTGACCGAGGAGTTGTTCCGAGCCAATCCATCCGCCCGTTACATGGACTATTACGAAAGAACCTTGTACAACCACATCCTTTCTACCCAACACCCCGAACATGGGGGTTATGTCTATTTCACCCCGGCTCGCCCGCGGCATTACCGCGTTTATTCCGCGCCCAATCAAGGGATGTGGTGTTGTGTAGGCAGTGGCATGGAAAACCACGGGAAATACAATCAGCTGATTTACACGCAGCAAAAAGATTCCTTGTTCTTGAATTTATTCATTGCCTCGGCACTGAATTGGCGGGCAAAAGGAATTGTGCTCCAACAGCAGACCAATTTTCCGGAGGAAGAACAAACGAAATTGACCATCACGGAAGGCCGTGCCCGATTTACCTTGATGATCCGCTATCCTTCCTGGGTGCAGGCTGGCGCCTTACAAATCAGGGTCAACAACAAGCCCATCGCTTACACCACCTTCAGCTTCTGGCTATGTTGCAGTTAATCGGTCCTGGAAAAAAGGGGATGTTGTACAAATTGTGCTGCCCATGCGCAATACCCTTGAGCACCTGACAAATGCACCAGAATACGTTGCCTTGCTGCACGGCCCCATTCTACTGGGGGCAAAAACCGGGACCGAAGGATTAAAAGGTTTGATTGCGGACGATAGCCGTTGGGGGCATATTGCCAGCGGGGAAAGGCTGCCCATCGACCAAGCGCCCATCATTATTGAAGACGACTTGGATAAAATCGGTACCAAATTGGTGCCCATCAAAGGGAAACCGCTCAGCTTTACTGCGCCAAATTTGAAAATGGTCAACTCCAGCAATTTGGTCCTGGAGCCATTTTACCGCATCCACGATGCCCGCTACATGATGTATTGGATGGCCTTGACGGGTACAAAATACCAATCCTACCTCGATTCGATTGCTGGGCTTGAAAAAGAAAAACTGGCCTTGCAAAAACGTACCCTTGATTTTGTAGCCCCCGGTGAGCAACAACCGGAAGTAGATCACGCCCTGCAAAGTGAGCAATCGCGCAAGGGCTCGTTTATGGATGAATTTTGGCGCGACGCCAACAATGGTGGGTATTTCAGTTATCAAATGGCCACCAATGGCGAAACCAACTTGAGCCTGCGGGTACGCTACTGGGGTGCCGAATGGGGCAACCGGAAATTCGACATCTACATCGATGAGGAAAAGTTGATCAGCGAAAACAATACGGGGCGATGGCATCAGTCGCAATTCCAGGACATTGACTATGCGATTCCAGCTTCGATGCTGCAAGGAAAAACCCGGATCAGGGTGAAATTTCAGGCCCAAGCACAAAATACTGCGGGGGCGGTTTATTACCTCCGCTTGCTGCGCAAAAACTAAAGGGGAATTGTACCCACTTAAACTATAAACGACACTGCCCAAAAAAACAAAGGCAGTCTACTGGGGGAATACGTTTCTGTTCTTCTAAACGAAGAGGTAATTCTACATTTACTTGTTACGCAGCTCGCTGCCTTTTGATACCAAGCACGACGAACACGACGTTTTCGCTACGCTTATCTGAGGCCAGCTCTTTTTCAAAGCGACAGGATGGCAAAAGGATAAAACGGATGGAACGGATAAAACGGATTTTTATTCCGCCTGCGGCGGATAAGGACGAGCCGAAGGCGAGTCAAAGTCCGTTCCTATCCGTTTAGTCCGTTTTATCCGTTTTCCAATCAATGCCGCTCTACGCCGAAGGCGTAAAGCACGCAAAACGTCGTGCCCGGGTCGTCGGTGAAAGGTTCTCTTTTGGCGAAGCCAAAAAATCTATTTAATCATGAAGTCCTATATTTTCATCCTCTTTCTACTGGCCGCTCAGTGTTTACTGGCGCAGACCAAACCAGCCCAAAACCCCGTCATCTTTGCCGATGTACCCGACATGGCCATGATGCGCGTAGGCGACACCTACTACATGAGCAGCACCACCATGCACATGAGTCCAGGCCTGCCGATCATGAAATCCAAAGACCTGATCAACTGGCAAATGGTCGGCTACGCCTACGATACCTTGACCACTGTGGATGCCATGACCCTCAACAATGGCAAAAGCACCTACGGCAGAGGTTCCTGGGCGAGCAGCATTCGCTACCATCAGGGGACTTATTACGTAACCACCTTTGCCCAAACCTCGGGCAGAACCCACATCTACAGCACCAAAGACATCGAAAAAGGCCCCTGGAAAGCCAGCTCCTTCCAGCCTTCGTACCACGACCACACCTTATTTTTTGACGACGATGGCCGGGTGTACATGATTTATGGTGCGGGCAAATTGAAAATGATTGAACTCAACGCTGACTTGTCGGGGCTGAAACCCGGTACTACGGAACAGGTCTTGATTGAAAATGCCAGCTTGCCCTCCGGTACTGGCCCTGGTTTGCCCGCCGAAGGCTCCCAACTCTTCAAGGTGAATGGCAAATACTACCTCTTCAACATCAGCTGGCCACGTGGCGGCATGCGCACCGTACTGATTCACCGGGCGGATAAAATCAATGGGCCTTATGAGGGCAAAGTGGCGCTGCAAGATTTGGGTGTAGCACAAGGTGGATTGATCGACACGCCCGATGGGCAGTGGTACGCCTACCTTTTCCGCGATTTTGGGGCGGTGGGGCGGATTCCCTATCTGGTTCCGGTCAAGTGGGAAGACGGCTGGCCAATCCTGGGCGTAGATGGCAAAGTACCAGAAACCTTGAACCTACCGGCCAGCACCGGGCTGATTCCAGAGCTGGTGAATTCGGATGAATTCAAACGCAAAAAAGGTGCTCCTGCCCTACCCTTAGTCTGGCAATGGAACCACAACCCGGACAACTCACTTTGGTCGCTTAAAGCCAGAAAAGGTTACCTCCGCCTGCAAACCGGGCGGATTGACACCTCTTTTACCCTGGCCAGAAACACACTAACCCAACGCACCATCGGCCCGGAATGTACAGGCACTACGGCACTGGATGTCTCCAAATTGAAAGAGGGAGATTTTGCTGGATTGTGCCTTTTGCAAAAAAACTATGGCTTGCTAGGGGTAAAAGTCAGCAATGGCCAAAGAAAAATTGTGATGATCAACGCTGGATCGGGCAAGCCCGTGGAAGCGCCAAGTATACCCTTGAGCGGGACCAAGGTCTATTTTAAAGCCGAATGCAATTTCAAGGACAAAAAGGATGTAGCCAACTTCTTCTACAGCCTGGATGGAAAATCCTGGCAGCCGATTGGTGAGCAACTGAAGATGTCGTACACTTTGCCACATTTTATGGGGTACCGCTTTGGCTTGTTCAACTACGCGACGCAGCAGGTGGGAGGGTATGCTGATTTTGATTATTTCCGCATCGAGGATCGAATTTCGAAAAAAGATTGATAGGATCAGTCAATACAAAAAACACTTATGAAGTATACATTTTACCTCTTGCTATTGTGCCTCGGCTTCAATGTAAGTCATGCACAATCAGCCAATTCAACCGTCAGCAGCCCTGACAAAACTATTGTGGTAAGCTGCAATATTCAGCAGGCGGTCTACAGCATTGCCTACAAAGGTGAAACCGTTTTGAAGGATTCCAAACTGGGTTTGATTCGAGAGGATGAAGATTTTTCAAAAAACTTGCAACTGCTGAAAGTTTCTAAACCAGCCATCGTAAAAGACAGCTATACGATGCTCAATGCCAAAAAGCAGCAGATCACTTACACGGCAACCGAAAGGACTTGGCAAACCAAAACGGCGTCGGGCAAAAAAATGAACATCGTTTTTCGGGTCTCCAACGATGGGGTTGCTTTCCGCTATGTATTCCCCGAAAAATCAAGCGAACTTAAAAAAATCACCACCGAAGCGACCAGTTTTCATTTCAACGAGGGCACACGAGCCTGGTTGCAACCCAAAACCGAAGCACAAACTGGTTTTGAACACACCAATCCTGCTTATGAGGCCCACTACATGATGGACATTGCTACGGGTACGCCCGCTCCTGGTAAAAATGGCTGGATTTATCCCGCTTTGTTCAAATACAAGAACACCTGGTTGCTGATTACCGAGGCGGCATTGGGCCGAACGTATTGTGGAACGGCCTTGCAACAAAATTCTCCAGACAATGAATACAAAATAAACTTCCCCCAAGCGCCCGAAGTATTCACCAATGGAAAGCCAACCTTAAATCCTGAATCAACCCTGCCCTGGGAAACGCCCTGGAGAATCATTGTTGTAGGCGATTTAAAAACCATCACCGAGTCTACGTTGGGTACTGACCTGGCCTTGCCCGCCAAAAAAATGGATCTTTCTTTTATCAAGCCCGGCAAATCATCCTGGAGCTGGATTTTGAAAAAAGATGATTCAACCGTTTATCGCGTCCAGAAGAAGTACATCGATTTTGCCTCGGACATGAAATGGCAGTACTGTTTGCTGGATGCTTATTGGGATAAATTGGTTGGATACGATTCGGTGAGGATACTGGCAGATTATGCACGAACAAAAAATGTGGGCTTGCTCCTTTGGTACAATTCTGCCGGAAGCTGGAATACGGTAAAATTCACCCCAAAAGACAAATTACTTACCCATGAAAGCCGCATGCAGGAATTCGCGCGTTTGCGGGCGATGGGGATCAAGGGATTGAAGATAGATTTTTTCTCGGGCGACGGCCAATCGATGATCGGCTATTATCAGGACATTCTGGAAGATGCCGCTACCCATCAATTGTTGATCAATTTCCATGGCGCTACTTTGCCCCGGGGCCTCCATCGAACGTACCCCAATCTGATGACTACAGAAGCCGTATATGGGTATGAAATGATCACGTTTAACCAGCGCGACGCCAATCGAGCTCCTGCTCACTCCGTCATGTGTGCCCTGGTGCGCAATGCCTTCGATCCGATGGATTTTACCCCCATGAATTTGTACAAAATCCCGAGGATCAAGCGAGCAACCACGGCAGCATTTGAGTTGGCCACTTCGGTCACCTTTTTATCGGGCATTCAACATTATGCCGAAAGCCCGGATGGGATTACCCATGTACCCGAATTTGTAAAAGATTTTTTAAGGGGCTTGCCCAACAACTGGGAAGACGTAAAATACATCGATGCTGACCCCGGAAAATTGTATGTAGTCGCCCGGAAATCGGGCAATAAATGGTACGTGGCGGGCATCAATGGCGAAAATATCGAGAAGGAATTGACCCTGGATTTGGCTTTTTTACAAAACAAAAAAGTCGAGCTGATTGCTTCAGGAAATGACCTGACTGGCACCGAACCATCCTTTGACTTAAAGCGCTTCACTTTACCCGCCACGGGAAAAATGAACATCACTTTAAAAGGGAACGATGGTTTTGTAGCCGTATTTGAATAAATCCGGAGGAATGTTTCTCCTAAAACCTTACTACTATGAAAATCAAAATTCAGGTTCTCGTCACTGCCCTGCTCCTCTGCTCAGGGATGGCGATGAGCCAACCGCCCCGGGGCCCATTGGTGATTTCACCGCAGGTGCAAGCCGACAAAACCGTTACGTTTCGGTATTTGGCACCTGCAGCCAAGGAGGTAAAACTGAGTGCTCAATTTGAAAAAGCGCCCCTGGCCATGAGCAAAGATGCCCAAGGCGTTTGGAGTGTAACCGTAGGCCCGATCAAACCGGACATCTACCCGTACAGTTTTCAGGTGGATGGAGTTACGGTGATGGACCCTGCCAATGTGGCCTTTTTCCCCAATGAACGGTTTAAGGCCAGCTTGGTGGATGTCCCAGGGGATAGCCCTTTGATCCACGCCATGAGAGATGTGCCGCATGGTTCCACCACTTATGAGTACTATCCTTCCCTGGAGGGCACGACCGGTTCTTTGGTGGTTTACACCCCTCCTGGTTATGACCAAAACCCGACGAAAAAGTACCCGGTTTTTTACCTGATCAGTGGCACGACTGATACTGAAGAAACCTATTTCAAAGTGGGTCGCACCAATTTAATCCTGGACAACCTCATTGCCGAAGGCAAAGCCAAACCCATGATCATCGTCATGCCTTATGGCAACATCGCAGCCAGGGTGGCTGAACAAAAGGGGGGCTCGAAACCCGCTGATCCAATGGTCGGGACGGTGATGATGCGGTAAAACGGGCGAAAGATTTTGAAACCGATTTGTTGACCAAGGTTATTCCCTACGTGGAAAAAAACTATCGGACCCTCAACAATCGGGAAAATCGGGCCATCGGTGGCTTTTCGCGTGGCGGTGGCCAAACCCTGCGTGCTGCTTTTGGCAACATGGACAAGTTTGCCTGGGTGTGTAGCTACAGCTCTTACCTCTCCCCTACCGAAATGGATCGCAATTTCAGTCAGATCGGCACCAAAGCCGACGTGACCAATAAACAACTGAAATTGCTCTGGGTCGGAGTAGGTGATGAGGACTTCCTCTACAAAGGTACGCTTGAGTTCATCGACTACCTGAAGGCCAAAAACATCCAGTTTAAAAGCCGGATCAGCGGCGGGGGGCATACCTGGATGAATGCCAAGCAATACCTCGCTGAAACTGCCCAGTTGCTTTTCCAATGAAAATCGAGTCGAACATGAACACTAAATCGATCCTTACAGGCTGTGCATGTATCATTTTTGCACTCGGGTTTGCACCTGATTCCTTTGCTCAAAAATTCCGGCGAAGGCCAGGCTGGCAGGGACCGCTCGCACAACCAAATCCTTACTGCCACCCCATCAACAAGGCTATCCCGACAATGGCAGCCACGGGGTTTATCATTTCCGGCCCTGCTGAAGAACCGGTTTGCGACAGCAACGATGTGGCCCGTAGAGTGGGTGTCAAATACGGCAAAGGCGGGTGTATCAGCTGGGGCACCTTGGGGGCGAACCCCGCCTACCGCTGTGTGGGTTTTCAATGCTGAATGCTGGCCAAAGGGAAAAGTGTATCCTGTACCGCGATTTTCCTACCAAAAACTGTTCCCGAAGCGGATTTTATCCACTCCACCAAACAATAATACTTGTTAATCCACAATCAGATCCAATGAAACGAATACTTCATATACTCTTCTTACTCCTGCTGACCGGGTTCACGGCTACGGCGCAAAGGCCGCCAGCCATCAGTTCACCGGAAGTGCATCCTGACCACAGCATCACGTTCCGGTATTTTTCACGCAAAGCTCAAAAAGTAAGCGTAAGTGGCGAATTTTTAAAGGCACCTGTGGCCATGACCAAGGATACCGGAGGTATTTGGAGCGTCACGGTGCCGCCCGTCAAACCGGACATTTACCCCTACAGTTTTTGGGTGGATACGGTACAAATTGCCGACCCGAACAATACCTACATTTTTGCCAATGAAAGATTCAAACGCAGCATTGTCGACATCCCCGGCGACAAGCCACTGGTGCATTCCTTACAAAATGTGCCGCATGGCAAAATCAGCTACCGCTATTACAAATCCGCTACACTGGGTACCACTCGCCCACTGCTGGTGTATACCCCACCGGGTTATGATCCCACGGGCAAGACCAAATATCCGGTCCTTTATTTGATCCACGGCGGCTCGGATACCGAAGAAACCTGGACAAAAGTAGGGCATGCCAATTTTATCGCCGACAACCTGATTGCCCAGGGCAAGGCCAAACCCATGATCATCGTGATGCCCTACGGGAATGTACGCCCAAGCCCGATGCCCGATTTCACCAAGGACATCGTGAACGACATCATCCCATTTGTGGAAGCCAACTACCTGGTGCAGAGTGATAGCAAAAGCCGCGCAGTGGCGGGGTTTTCGGTCGGCGGTGGTCAAACCCTGAACATCGGATTGACGAACACCGACAAGTTCGCCTACGTGTGTTCTTACGCTCCTTTTACAGCTACGGATGAGTTCAAAAAGAATTTTACCGACTGGTCGCCGAATGTGGAACAACTGAACAAACAGTTGAAATTGTTCAGCATCAGCATCGCCACCGAGGATTTTTTGTACGAAAGTGTGAAGCAAAACATCGCGATGTTCAAGGACAAAAAATTGAACCTCGAAACCTTGGTGGTGCCCGGTGGCCATACCTGGATGAATTGCAAACTTTACCTGAGCTAATACTTTGCAGCAGCTTTTTAAATAAAGCCCAAGCACCACATTAAACGACAAACAAACAAAAAACCGCACTGCTGGACATTTTGCTCGGAGGGTATGATGCCTTCTTTTTGATTTACGAAGTTTTGAAATACATGACTTATGAATTTAGAAGTGGGCTGAACCGCAAAGGGGCCGCAAGTCAACTTTTCGAAAGGCAGGTGGAAATAAGTTCCTTGCCGTAGCTCACAATTACGCCTAAACTCATTGGGCAAAGCCTCAAGATGGACTCTTACTCAAAAAAAAAACTTAGACATGAAAAAACTATTGTTCACAATCGCTGGCATCGCCCTATTCAGCATCAGCGCCTTCGCCCAAAAGATCGAAAAACAAGCCCCTCAAGGCTTTGACCAGCCCCGCACAGGCATCAGCATGGGCAAACTGGATACCATTCGTTATGAATCCAAAACCGTAGGTGCTACGCGCAAAGCCCTGGTGTACACTCCTCCGGGTTACAACAAAAAGACCAAATACCCCGTATTCTACCTCCTGCACGGCATCGGCGGCGATGAAAAAGAATGGCTGAACGGCGGCAAACCACAGGTCATTTTAGACAACCTGTTCGCCGAAGGCAAAATCAAACCGATGATTGTGGTCATGCCCAATGGTCGCGCCATGAAGGACGACCGGGCGGTGGGCAATATTTTTGACCGCGACAAAGTGGAGGCCTTCGCGACCTTTGAAAAAGATTTGCTGAATGACCTGATCCCTTACATTGAAAAAACCTACCCGGCACTCACGGATCGCGAAAATCGCGCCATTGCCGGGCTCTCGATGGGTGGTGGTCAGTCGTTGAATTTTGGTTTGGGCAACCTGGATAAATTCGCCTGGGTGGGCGGCTTCTCTTCGGCACCCAATACCAAAAGGCCGGAAGAACTGGTACCCAATCCCGCCGAGGCCAAAAAACAACTCAAACTGCTCTGGATTTCCTGTGGCGACAATGACGGGCTCATCACCTTCAGCAAACGCACCCACGACTACCTCTACAAAAATGAGGTCCCCCACGTTTATTACATCGAGCCCGGCGTGCACGATTTTAAAGTGTGGAAAAATGGCTTGTACATGTTTTCGCAGTTTTTATTCAAACCTGTCGATGTCGCTTCTCTTGCCACAGTATACGGTGCTCGGCACGCCTGCGGCCAGCAATGTGCGCAATGCGAAGTACCCGCAAATCCTGCCCGACAACCGCGTCGTTTTCCGCATGAAAGCGCCTGAAGCGCAAAAGGTGCAAATTGATTTGGGGAAAAAATACGACATGGTCAAAGACACAGGCGGGTTCTGGACCCTGACTACGGATACCATCAGCCGAGGGTTTCATTATTACTCCTTGTTGATTGATGGGGTAGCCCTGGTCGATCCTGCCAGTGAAACCTTCTACGGCATGGGACGCATGGCCAGTGGCATTGAAATTCCGTACAAAGGTGGCGATTTTTATGCCTTAAAAGACGTACCCATGGCGACATCCGCATCAAGCGCTACCTCTCCAAAGCGACCAATAGCTGGCGTGAAATGTACGTTTACACCCCGCCGGGATACGACCAGTCCAGTGCCAAATATCCGGTGCTCTACCTCTTGCACGGCGGCGGCGAAGACCAAAGGGGCTGGGCTACCCAGGGCCGCACCGACCTCATCCTGGACAACCTGATTGCCGAAAGCAAAGCCAAACCCATGATCATCGTCATGCTCGATGGCAATATGGGCGGCGCTGGCGGCCTCGCTGGATTCAACGAAAATGTGTTGCGGGCTTTTGAA
Organism: Haliscomenobacter sp.; assembly: GCF_016718685.1. Taxonomy (GTDB): domain Bacteria; phylum Bacteroidota; class Bacteroidia; order Chitinophagales; family Saprospiraceae; genus Haliscomenobacter. Next base: position 22,622 of record NZ_JADKCX010000027.1, read on the forward strand.
AATGAACTGAAACTGGGGGCAATTCCTTTTGTGGAAAGCAATTTCCGCGCCGAAACGGATGCCAAAAACCGGGCCCTGGCTGGTTTGTCCATGGGTGGCTTGCAAACTTTGTATGCGGGCATCAAAAACACCAACCTGTTCGCACACCTGGGGGTATTCAGCTCGGGCTGGTTTGCCAACAATACGACCCTTTCCGGCCCGCAGTACGAGTTCATGAAAAACAACGCGACCACCATCAATACCAACCTCAAACACTTGTGGATTTCGATGGGCGGCCAGCAAGACATTGCCTTCAACAATTGTAAAGTCATGATGGCCAAATTCGATGAGCTGGGGGTGAAGTACCAGTACAGTGAATATGCGGGTGGGCATACCTGGCCGGTGTGGCGGCATGATTTGTTTATGTTTGCGCAGGTGTTGTTTAAGTAGTTTTTCCCGGAGAGTCAATAAGCGACATTTTTAAGCACAAAGGACGCAAAGGAGAGCACAAGGGACACAGAGGTGAGACTTTGACAAAGCGATATGCCTGGATTTGAGGTTGTTAATCCTTTTTTTGAGCATAAAGCTTCGTCAACATCTCGTCTTTGTGTGCCTTGTGCTTTCTTTGGTGTCCTTTGTGCTTAAAATTGTGTCGCTTTATGTTTTTCTGGATAATTTGTACCAGTTGATGCTGAACAAAAAAGGGTTGTGACATGGGTACGCATTTTGTATTGTCCGGAATGGGGCTTTCAGATATTTCGTACTGCGCATTTTGTAATGTTGCTGAAGTCAAGAAGTGGCACATCTTTAACCAATCCATTTATTATCAGGATGATAGAATTAAAAATTATGGGTACTTGGAGATTTCGTGCTCCTGGTTTATCTTTATGGTGCGGACGCGACAAGTACGCATATTTCCGTGTGTTGTACAAAAGGCTCGCTGCGCTCGCCTTCTGTACAACGCGCTGCGGCTGCACCACAGTTGCACAAAGTTCTCCCTCCGGTCGCCCTTCGTACAACTGCGGTTTTGCAAAATTCCGAAAAAAAATCCTCGCTTCGCTCCATTTTTTTCGGAACTTCGCAAAGCCGCAGCGCGTTAGCGGTCATTGTAACTGACGACACAAAGACGAAATAATCAGACACTAAAACAAAGCAAAATACAGTATGAATTTTGGAAATTTTATAACAAGCAACACGGGACTAATTCATTTTATAGCTTCTATTTTTGCTCTTTTACTCGGGACACTTGTTTTGGTTTTACCCAAGGGGACATCGAAGCACAAAATTATTGGCAGACTTTACGGTCTGACGATGTTGGTAGTTTTGACAACCGCCTTTATGACCTACAGACTTTTTGGAACTTGGGGAATATTTCACTGGACAGCCGTAATAAGTAGCTTGACCCTTATCTGCGGACTCATACCAATTCTGACAAGACGACCAACCAACAATTATATATCGCTTCATTTTAGTTTTATGTATTGGAGTATTATGGGTGTTTATGGAGCATTTGTTTCAGAAACATTAGTAAGAATGCCTAAGGTTGTCGTTGAAAGTGGCATTCCTAATAGTGTGTTCTACAATATGACAGGCATTGGAACAGCCATAGTAATGGGACTTGGCGTTTATTTTTTCCTTAAAAATAAATCAAAGTGGGACAAACAATTTGGACTAAAAAACCAGACCAATGACAGACAATTTAAGAAATGACTTACACCGAAACAACACCTTCTGACCATCTTAAAGACCTCATTCACTCATATTGGAAGTTTGAAATTTCAACCGACTTCAATAGCGGGTAAAACCATTTTGTTTGAGGTTATGCCTGAAAACAAATTATCTATTGTTTTTGTAAACCATTCTCATTTTAAAGGGGCAACTTGTTTTGGAATACAGGCAAAAAGAATGAAAAGGGAAGTCTATCCGGGGTGAGTTTGGTTAGGAATTCGTTTCAATACTGGGTTATGTATTGAAGGACTGTTTCAGGACAAACTAACAACTTAAATCAGATTACAGTGCTTCCAAGTCACATTCTCGATTTTTTTTCTGAAATTAATCCCACCAACATATCTGGTAACTTTTCGAATTTTGAACTACTTGAAAAAGGTTTGTTTAATCTTTCACAACAACTAAAAGCAACCTCAGACCCTTTAGTCAAATACATATGTTTGCAACTTGAGAATGGAAGCAAAATCAACAATTTTATAAATGACATTCCTTTGTCAATAAGACCAGTTCAAAAACATTTTAAGAAAACCACGGGAATAACAATGTCTGAGTATCGAAATATCAATACACTTCGAAAAACCGTTGAATTAATATACACTAAACAGCAAAATATTGTTTCTGCTTCATTTGAAAATGGCTATACAGACCACTCACACTTTATGAATACGTTTAAAAAATACATGCTGGGCACATCCTTAAAAAGTTTTCTTACCCAAACGGATACCATCGGACATCACTTCTCAAATTGAACGCATTTTTACACAGCATATCATTACCACATTTGTAATTTTGCATAAAAAACAAAATACAATGAGCAAAGTCATCGCAACAATCATTTTAGCACTATTTAGCTTAACTTCTGTTTATGCACAAACCGAAAGCAATCCACTTTCTTTTATGGTTGGGAAATGGAAGGGCAGCGGTTGGATGATGACACAAAACGGAAAGCAGTATAATGACATTACAGAAAATGTAGTATGCAAATTAGATTGTGCTGTTTTGTCAGTTGAAGGATTAGGAACAAAAACTGACTCTCTTACCAAAAAACTAATAACTGTCCACGATGCCTTTGGTGTAATATCAAAAGATACAAAAAGTAATAAGTGGGTAATGAGAGCATACAAAAAAGGCGAAGTAATAGATGCCGAAATAGTTTTTGTTAGCGAAAATGTAATACAGTGGGAATTCCAACAATGGCGGTAAAAGCATGCGTTTCACTACTGATTTTTCAACCCCAAACAAATGGATAGGCAAAGGTGAGTATAGCAGAGACGGGCAATCTTGGATGGTAATAATGGAAACTGGACTAACAAAAGTAGTTGACTAAACAAGTTTTAAAATGTATGATTTTGTTAACTCTTCCTTAGGTTGGTTTCACCTAATAACAGCTCTTTTGGCAATGGTTGCAGGTGCTTTTGTGCTAATAATCCGCCACTACGCCAAGCCGCAGCGCGTTATTGGGCATTTTAAAAAACACCTTTATGAGACAAGAAAATAAAATAGGGTTCTTAAAAATAACAGCGATTTGCTCTTTTTAGGAGCATTGACTACAACTTGTTGATTTTCCTGCCAAATGTTCCTGCCAATGACTTTTGAAGCAAGTTTGCAACTTCAAATAGTTTGTATATATCAAAGTTGTGGATACTATTTATCCATCCACAGGTGAATATTATTGCAGCTTTTGGAATTGGATTCTTGTTGTTCAGAAAATATCCCTTTTCCATAATTGCCGGGACATTATTTCTGTCCATTTGGGCGTGTTCCGAACTTTCACAACAAGCACTATTAATTGACACATTAAACCAGTTTTGGCGTCCAGGGTATCTTTCTGCACTGACAGACACAGACAGAACCATTTACAAAACACTTATCACGGGTGTGACCGGGATTTCGGACAGTAAATATTTTCTGGTAATCTATGGTTTTGGAATCGGTTCAAGTCTGTATGGTATGGCATTGATTCGTGAATACGGTTTAGGCAAATGGCTAGGAGTTTTATGCTGTTTATTGGCATTCTTAGTCTTGGCTTCGCCAGATATTACCTCGGGGCAACTTTCATGAATAATATTGTGGACTGGCTATATGAATGGATATACAGTTATTTGCAACCATTGGTAAGGATAGGCATTGGGATCTGGATACTCAAAGAAATGAAAATGAATTATCAAACAAGTTCTCATGAATAAGTTAATTTTTGGCCTTTCTGTCTTGATTGTATTCGCATGTAATACTAAAATTCAAGAAAAATTTAAAAAAGACACATTGGGGAATCAATTCCATGACCATCATGTTCATATTATGAGTCCCCAACTCATTTCGCTTTGGAAAAACATGGGGATTCCATTTTCCAAGGAAGACTGTTATTATGCAGACATTGACACAATTCTTAATGCCACAAAAGCACAATCTGTCTCATTAATCTCTATGGCTTATGTATATTCATCAGAGGAATTTGGAGACGGTGCTGAAAACGTGGAAGAGAAAATCAGAAGCGAAAATGACTATCTCGCTTATGCTAAATTAAAACATCCAAATACAATCAATGCATTCTATGGAATTGATCCTTTGCAGGAATCTGCCCTTTCAGAAATAGAAAGATGCCATAAAAAATTAAAACTTGACGGGATAAAACTGCACAATAATGCATCGCAGGTATACCTTACAGTGCCGGAACATTTGAAAAAAGTAAAAGCCGTCTTTAGGTACGCATCAGACAATAAAATCCCAATATTGATGCACTTTGATAATTCACATCGCAAATTTGGAAGGACAGATGTAAAAATCCTTTCCGATTCGGTTCTTGCTGAATTGAAATATGTAAATCTGCAAATTGCACATTTTGGTACTTCGGGTGGTTTTAACCAAAAAACAAAAGAAGTACTAGATGCTTTTATCGAACTGTTTAAGTCAAATCACCCAATTTCAAAGCATACAATCACATTTGACATTTCCGCTGTTTGTTTAGACAAAGATGCGGAAGGGGTTACCAAGCTAACAGACAAAGATTTTGTTGAATTGGCAGAATACTCAAGAAAACTCGGTTTTGACAGAATAGCGTTTGGAACCGACTATCCTTTATACCGAAGTGATGAATATCTGAATTTGCTGATGATGAAACTAAAGCTGACGGAGGATGAAGTAACTAACCTAATGAAAGAAAAACGCCCTATAACATGCGTTTGGCCTCATGCGGGGCGACATTGGTAAATTCAAGTTCTGTTTTTCAATTTTACTTTTGTGCTGGGTTGACAGTTTGGACTCCGAAATTCCGCACGATCGCCAAGCGCAGAACCGTTTGCTACCATTCTCACAGCCAATCCCCACAACACTCCAGGCAGCACCCAAGCCACCTTAATCAAAATCCTTAAATTTCCCTTTCAAAAAATCCTCAACCCGCTCGATTCGCTTCCGCAAATCAGGAGTAGACCATTTTCTTTCATCGGGTTCCCTTACCTCATTGTTGTTGAGCAACATCTCGCCTTCCCCGGTAAGCAACCAATTGGCGTTGACATTCGGGTAGGCACTAAGAAAGCTTTGCAAAAATTCGTAACTAGGGTTGTTGACCGAGTTGAACACGTTGCTGACCCGGGCGGAGCTGGTGCCCATGTCTTTGTAGATGTTGTGCTGTTTTAAACCCAGCTTTTTGGCCAGTATTTTGAGGCGTTCGGCAAAACCTTCGTCAACCATGTTAAAAAATATTTGTAAAATAAATTTGCAAAATATAATTAAAATTAGCAGATTTGTGCTGCTTTTGATCTTGAACAAAACTAAGGAAAAGACTTGGGATAAGTTGCAATAGGATAGGACTTTGCAGATGAACAGCTAAAATAAATTAGCCAATGGCAAAAAACATCATGGTGGAATTCGAGCCCCAAAAGGAGACCAAACACCAACCTGATCACGATCAAAAAAACAATGATCCGAATCCTAACTATAGGACCTGGTATTTAATTTTGACTTTAGGTTTGATCGGATTCGCAATATTCATGGCGATCCCTAAATCCTGGGAAGAAGCCGTTACTCTTCAGGATGACGGCACATATCGGCTATCTAAAAAATGGGAAAAAACGATCTTGCGCAAGCAGGAGAAGATAAAAAAACATCGATTGTATGTATTGGCGGGAAAATTTTATTTAAATGTAGGTGAAGTATATCGATATGGAACAACGGGTGAGACAACGGTAACCAGGGGCTACAGCGAAACTTGGCTCATCAAAAACAATCTGACCTTCAAAGTCATAATGGAGGGAGATTTGGCTACAGTAACCGCTGAACAAGCTGGTGATTGGCCAGCATCCGTTATTACCTGAAAACATGCAGCGTCCCCCGCCTGGTGAGGGAGTCGGCAAAACCGGTATTGGTTTAGATTGGTTCTTCCCCGGGAAATAAAAGCCTTTGATTGATCAAAGCATTTCACTAAATTGCTCAAAAAATACAAAATGATTTAGCCAACGGTAATGTAGACGAAAAGACCTACCCAAAAGTAGATCCAGTCTGGCTAATGGATCTACTCGGAGACCTGAGTCCTGTCAACCTTTATATTTCTTTAGTAGCCCGCGATGAAGCAATCAAAACGCTGGTGCGTAAACCAAAGATGGTATTTTTTAAGGCTCGTATTCCCTATGCTGAAATTCTTGCTGTCGAAGACACTAAAGCAATAATCATCGACACCCTGCTTAATGAACTCTACCGTTTGGAGCGTTATAAGGAACTGCTGGATGTTGCTGTGCTGAAGCAGGAAATTCAAGCGAGGTTTGAAATAGAAATGACAGTATAGAAGGGCTACTTCCTGGAACATTCACCACCATTAAATGGCAAAGTTACTCTTCCCAGATTTCCTGGATCATCCCGAAAGCTACGACGCTGCCGAAATGCTGTGGAAGGCTCGTTTTGATGTTTTGGCCGCAAAGTACCAATTTGCCTATGCCCCCTACATCAACGTCTTCGCCCGCAATGGCGATAAACTCCGTGACGGCAATCCCATCTTTAGCGCCGAAGTAAAAACCCTCAATCGTGCGGTGCGCATCATCCAGGAAGTCGTTGAACAGCCTGATGATTTTTTCATTTCAGCCTGGCTGGATACTTTTCCCATCGATGAGGATAATCCCTTGAATGAGTTGGTAATCCCTTTGGTGCTGTCGGAAGAGACCCTGGAGATTGCAGAACGTTTGATTGTGCATTGGTTGGTGGAGCAGCGCAGTAAGGAGGAAATGGAGCGGGTGTTGGAGGCGGAATTGGCGTTGGGTTGGGGCTTTCAAATATTGACGCGACTGGAGTTGCAGAAGTTGGGCTGAGCGATTTCAAATCAATCTATTCATTATCAACCTGATAAATTAAAAATTGTGGGCACTTGGAGATTCCATAATACTGGTTTATCTTTATTGGGAGGGCACGGCAAGTGCACATATTTCCGTGTTAGATGTACGCATTTCGAAGAACCATTACCTAAGATATCGCAATGAATTTTAGCCAAATAACTGAAGACGATTTTATAGAAAATGTCAACCGAATAAACTGGAAGCAATTCAACGGGCCAGAATATTACAGGCCTGATGAGATTATTACAAGTCTAACGAATCTCGTTAATCTTAGGAGTGAAGATGAAAAATGGAATATCTATAGCGACGTTTTGTCTGCAATCGGCAACGACCACGCCGGCACCTATTATCCAGTGATTATCGACATATTGCCGCTAATTATTGGACTTTTGAAATCAAGCCGACATGAGCCTGTTCGCAATTGCATACTTGAAATATTAAGTGAATGGTATTACAGTTTTGTACCCGAACTTGGTACATTCACCACTAGTAATGAAAAGGATTTAGAAGACTTTGTTAGGGGAAATATAAAACAGTTTATTACAGAAACTAAGTGGAACGACAGTGACAGAAACATGAAGCTAATTTCAGATTTCAACGACTATTTTGCCGAGGAAGCCAGTGCCTAACATAACGTTGGCGGCAACCCTATCAAGCCAACACTACACCTATTGATATTCCAATTTTTAATCACACTTTTTTCATCCAGACAATCTAACAAAAAAAAAAGCATTGCCGTGACTACAACTGACTTTACCCTTTACCGAAACAAGCCCTCCATAGTAACAACCTGGTCGACATTGTTTATTTTATTGGCATTTTCTACCACGCTAAAAGCGGCGATAAGCGTGGTGAACAAGTGTTTTTTGTGCCCGAATGGTACCGAAAACCTGTTTCTTTAGGTTGATGTTGTCCACATCCTTTTTAGTCAAATTATAATCACTTTCACCGAATTTGATTTTCACAAATATTCATGGAGTTGTCGTTTCGATCAATAATCAAATCTTATCTGTGTACCAGCATAACCATCTTTAGGCAGTGCAAAAAATGAGGATGCAGTTGAATACATTCCTTTGATACTAAGGCTCTCTCTGATCTGGTCAATGTGATAAAGGCAGATATTTTCATAGGCATAACCACTCCATGCTTTCCATTTTGGCAACTCGCTAAGCCGGGTAAAATCAACATGGGCGTTTTCCCCAAGGGGCTCTAAAAAATTAAGGTAAAAAAGAGAATAAGCATCTGTCAATCGATAAAGGCTTTCCCTGCTTTTTTTACCATGACCATTGTAAATTCCGATAAAACCCGATTGAGAGAGTTCCTTCAACATTTCGGTCAGCATAAACCTCATTTTTAAAACCTGTGGCTTGATCAGTTGGGTACGGGTAAGCCCCATTTTTTTGCGCCAAAGCTTTTACTAAGGCTATATACTTTTCGGCATTGTCAAATAGCGAAGCGAAAAGGCGGTCAAATTCATACCTCAAATAACCATCCGATTCAAAACATACATTTTGGATGTTTTGGGCTGCCGAAAACCCCGGCTTAATCTGGTCCAAATACATTGGAACGCCCCCCATCGTCATATAAATTTGGACAATTTGGTAACGATTGAGCTTTATCTGACGAGATTGTAAAATGTCTCTGTCTCTGCCAATGTGAACGGATACAAGTAAATGAGTTTTGTAACTCGATTGTGCAATCCTCCTCGGTCATTGATCACTTTACCAATCATCCAGGAAGCAGCCGAACCACAAATGACTACAACAACGCGCTGTTTGGTCGCCCAACTGTTCCAAAACCAACTCAAACCTTTAAGAAAATCTGAACGCTTTGTTCCAAGCCACGGTAACTCATCAAAAACAACTTTCTTCTCTTTAAAATTAGCTAGTTCAAAGGCTTGACTCAATATAAAAAGCGTCTAACCATGATTTCGGCTTATCAGGAGCTGGATACAAAGGAAGTTTTTTACCAGCTGCACTCCAGAATAGATGCAATTGCTCTTTTGAGTGGCAAACTGCACACCAGTAAGTTCAAAAACCAATTGTTTTTCGTACACGTTTCCAATCAAAAACGTTTTGCCTATCCGCCTTCTGCCAACCACTGCCACCATTTCGGGCTTATCAGAAGCAATTGCTGCTTCCAATTCAGCGATTTGCTTTTGCCTTCCAATGATCTTTTCCATGCTTATTCCGCTTTATCTATGCAAAGATACACAGATAAAGCGGAATAGCAAACCTTAATCCGCTTTATCTGTGTAAATTTGAGTAGATAAAGCGGATTATAATCGTTGGAACAGGCAAGCACCCTCAATAATTCCCAAAAAATAGTTGTGTTTAGTGCTATTGGTTTACCTTTATCAGGCGGACGCGACAAGTACGCATATTTCCGTGTTAGCTGCCATTTTAGCACGACACTTACAACAACAACTGAAACTAAAAAATAAATTATGACATATCCATTTGCTCCAATCGGACTAATCGCAATTTTTATCGTTTATGTCCTATATCTTTTACTCATTAAAAAAGATATAAAAACGCTCAAATCAATTTTGTACCCAGGACTGCCTTTTGTTGCTATTTGGGGTGTTATTTATTACTTTTTACTGAAATAATAATATCAAAATTGTGGACAAAGAAGAACTATACAGCGACAAAATCACCAAAGGTTCACGGACTTACTTTTTTGACATCTAGAAAAGTGAGAAAGGCGACTTGTATCTGAAAATTTCCGAAAGTAAAAGTAAATATGCCGAATTATAAAAAAGTGATTTTAGACAAACTTTGTTACACAGTACTTGTTTATGGACGAATTAATAAGAAACTGAAAATAAACCTTTCAAAGGACAAAATTGAAGAACTAATTACAACAGTTATTTTGGAAACAGACGAAAACGAATTTATAAAAACAGGAAAAAATATTTACATTACAAACAAAAAAAGAAACATTATGCTGACAATAAATTCCTTTACGAATAGAATTATAACAGCTGACAAATTGAAAAAAGAAAAAACAACGAACGATTAACAACGATTTTACGTAAGGCGAGGTTCCGTGCTTCGTTTGACGCTTTTTGCTATATTTGAACTGTGGTGCTTCGTATCGAGTGTAGTGCTAAAAATCCCGCCCGAACGCAAAGCCGCAAAACGTTACCTACCATTTCACCGCCAATCAACACAACACTCCCGGCAGCACCCAAGCCACCTACTCAAAATCCTTAAATTTCCCTTTCAAAAAATCCTCAACCCCGCTGCAGTTTTGCAAAATTCCCAAAAAAAGCCTCGCTTCACTCCATTATTTTTCAGAACTTCGTAAAGCCGCAGCGCGTTAGCAACCATAATAAGACAAAAATGACACAGACATTTAAAATAAAAAAAGGTGAGATATCCTTTGAAACCGATAAGGTTAAAATTTCGGATAATTCAAGGAAACAAAACAGAATCCAATTATTCAGTTCAGCTATGTGGACAATTTATGGAGCCATTTCTGTTTTAAGATATCTGAAAACAGGCGACCAATTTTTACTTTGGACAGGTCTATTTATTGGAGTAGCTCATTTTATTATTTTCGTTCTAAATATATTTCGGTCAAACCAGACCGAAATTTCTTTTGATGACATTAAGTCTATAAACGTTAAACAAAAATTTAGTAATGTGTTTTTGGATATAAAACTAAAAAACAATAGACTAAGAAGAGTAATTGGGATTGAGAATCCACAAGAACTTGAAGAGTATATTAAATCAAATATTAAAATTTAACAACACAAAAAATTACGGCAAAACCGTTGACTTCATTGTCATAAAATAAATAAAATATATTAACACTTTATTGACATCAACAAAAAATATTTCAGCCTAATTTGGCAAAAAAAAAATGAAGAAACCTTATTCTAGCTTACAATGCTTGTTGTTAATTTTCGGAGTAGCTTTTATCACATCTTGTAACGGACAAGTAAAAGAAGAAAACCGATCACTCAAAGTTGAGAAAGTATCAGAAGTAGTCAAAATTCCTGTCCCTAAAGGTGGATTTTCAAATGGTTATGCGGAGCAAAGACGGAACTATTTTTTACTAGCAACACTGGTGTTTACCATTTTGACGGGAAGACATTTAAAAATTATACGGAGAAAGACGGATTGAGTAGTAATCGAGTCTTTTCTATTGTTTCCGACCATAAAAACAATCTGTGGTTTGGAACTCAAAATGGTTTAGTCAAATACAACCGAAAACAATTTGAACATCTTCCGCTACCTTTTCAAGACACTACAAGTGCCTGGCTAGATAAAGTATATCCAATTATAAATCCGAATGCTGTTCACGCTTTAGCAACTGATAATAACAACAACTTATGGATTGGAACTGGGGGTGGCGGAGCTTATTGCTATGATGGAGAAAACTTCAAATCATATTTAACTAAAATCGGGCAAAAACAAGACGATAGTTTGTACCACAATTGGATTCCTTTTATAAGAAAGGATAACAACGGACATATGTGGTTTGCGTCAATGACACACGGAGGAGTTAATCGATTTGATGGTAAAGAATTTACACAATATTTGATAAAAGATGGATTAAGTGATAGCCAAGTACGAACTATCTACTGCGACAAATCTGGAAAGATATGGATGGGCTTTAACGGGAATAGAAATAGCGGATTAACCGTTTATGATGGAAAATCATTCAAAACCTATTCTGTTGAGGACGGCTTATGCAATAAGCGAATACGAGCAATTTTTGAAGATAAAAATGGCAACCTTTGGCTTGGTACTGACTTGGGAAACTTATGTATTTCTTCGATGGTCAAAAGTTTTCTTGAATTTAATTACAACGGAAAGACTTTTTTGACGTGTTATTCATTTAGGTGATTTAGAAGACAATATTTGGTTTGAGGAAATGGAATTTGGAAATATGATGGACGCACAGTAACGGAAATGACAACAAACAAATAATCGAATGGCTACAGCTAACATCGGTTTGGCAATATGGCGGCTGAAGTGCTTCTATGAAATCGATGATTCAACGAAGTCAAACATTTGTGCAGGGTTCAACATTTGGAATTGGCTATGCCGAATCTTTAATTTCTATTGAACTTTTGTGCTAAAAAACTGCCACCTTCGCCAAGCCAAAAACGTTAGTGGTAATGCTAAAAACAACTATGCTTAAAACAAATAGACTAAATATTAGAGAACTGACTTTTGATGACATTGACAATGTTCACGAACTTCATTCATTGCCCGAAACTGACGAGTTTAATACATTAGGAATTCCTGAAACTATCCAAACGACTGAAAAAATTTTGACAGAATGGTTGACACTACAAAAACAAGAGCCAAGAAGTTCCTATATTTTTAGTATTGACAAAAATGACGACAATAGTTTTGTGGGACTTATTGCTATGAATTTGGGGAAATCGAATTATCGAACCGCAGAAGTTTGGTTCAAAATTCATAAAGACTTTTGGAGAAGAGGCTATACGACAGAAGCATTGACAAAACTTTTAGACTTTGGGTTTAACGACTTGAAACTTCACAGAATAGAAGCAGGCTGTGCAGTTGAAAATATTGCTTCAAGCAAAGTTCTTGAAAAAGTAGGTATGACACGAGAGGGAATGAAAAGAAAAAAGTTACCAATCAGAGGACAATGGAAAGACAACTATTTTTATGGAATTTTGGAGGAAGACTTTAACAAGACAGACTAGCCGAGGACAAAAAGCACTACCGCCAACATCGGTAACCCTATCAAGACGACTCCACACCTATTGATATTCCAATTTTCAATGACACTTTTTCATCCAGACAATCCAACCAAAAGAAACGTTAAAACACGCAGCTAATGGAGCAGACAAAAAAATAGTTGTGTCCATTCAGTTTGATTGAAGATGAAAAGTACAGCGACGTCATTTTAAATCAATCCATTCACTATCAATTAGATAAAGCTATAAATTGCAGATACTTGGAGGATTGGTGCTCGTGGTTTAACTTTGCTATACAGACGCGACAAGTATGCATATTTCCGTGTAAGCTGCCATTAATGGGAGACACCGTAAACAATATACTTGTGGTCTTTTATTTACAATTCAATAAAACATAAATCAAATGAGTAACGAAGAAAAAATATCTGCCGCTAAAAAAATGTTAGGCGACTTTGCACCAAAGCTTGTTGAATATACTGACAACGTACTTTTTGGTGATGTATGGGAAGGAAAAGAGCTTTCGCCGAGAGAGAGAAGCCTAATAACTGTAGCAGCGTTAGTTACAGGCGAACATTCTGGACAACTAAAATATCATTTAGCCCGTGCAAAAGATAACGGGCTGACCGAAGCTGAACTGGTAGGAGTTATTACTCATTTAGCTTTCTATACGGGTTGGCCAAGAGCGATGACAGCGATAATGATAGCCAAGGAGATGTTTGAAGAGGATGTATAAAAACTTTTGGCAAATTAGGACTTTTTGAAGTAACCGAAGTGACAGAAAACTATCCATTTCACTTGATAAAATGTGGAAAAAGATAAAAAAATGAAAAAAATCGTAAAATTATATGCTTTATTCTTAATGTTTATTTTTTGCACTTTCTGCAAAGGACAAACGAAAACCATCCTACCAACAGACACCAGCAAGTCCAAAGGCTTAATCAGCCCCTACGGACCTACATCCTCTGTTCTCACCATCATCCAAGATAGGCAAGGCAACATTTGGCTGGCTTCAAACGAGGGTATTATTCGTTACGATGGAAAAACTTTTACCAACATCACAGGTAACTTAGGTTCAGACCGTTTCTTTTCTGTTTTACAAGATAGAAATGAAAATATTTGGTTTGGCTCATTTGATGGAGTGTATCGTTATGATGGAAAGACCATCACGAACTTTAAAAGTGCAGAGGATCAGAATAATATGGATTGCCGACAATTTTAAGATGGAATTGTGCTTCAGGCGGTACATTTGCTGCAGTTCCGGGCTGGACGAGCAGAATTTATCATGAAAGGACAAGACCTTTTTTATAGAATGCCCCCCACGATTGATTCACTCCTCTGCGGACAAATTATTGCTAAGAGATGAGTTGGTAATCCCCTTGGCGCTGTCGGAGGAGACCCTGGAGATTGCGGAACGTTTGATTGTGCATTGGTTGGTGGAGGGGCGCAGCAAGGAGGAGATGGAGCGGGTATTGGAGGAGGAATTGGCGTTGTTGGGGTGATATGGGCTTTCAAATATTACACTGCTTGTTTTGTATTGTTGCTGAAGTCGAGATGTGGTATATTTTTAACCAATCTATTCATTATCAGGTTAATAAAATTAAAAATTGCAGCTACTTGGAGATTTAGTGCTATTGGCTTATCTTTATCAGGCGGACGAGAAGTGTGCATATTTCCGCGTTATGCCTGCAACCATTTTGGACGTTTAAATTAACTAACCTACGACTCTGAAAACTAAACTTACATAATTGGACTGATTCTAATCATACTGAGCTTTTTGGCTTCTGTAATAAGTTTTTGGTTACTGATTTTTGGAGTTCCAGTTTTCATTATTGGGACAATTCTCGTATTGCTATCAAAGAAACCAACTAAGACTAAACTCTTAACAACACTCTTACCTGTCATTGCTTATTTACCATTGACATACCTTTTTTTGCTCGCATACAACCACACATCACCAAAGACATTTTTAATTCCTGCTGAATATCAAGGAACAATCCGAATTGTGTATGAAGAAAAATGTGGCATTAAAATGCAAGAAGAAAATGGGCGACAAATACTTCAATTTCCTGAAACTGGGATTTTGATTTTAAATGAAAAGTTTAACGGTGGAATTAACAACGAATATTATCTCATAGACAAAAGTGGCAATCGGACTAAAGTTGATGAAAGTATCAATTTCAAAGACAGCACAAAAAAGTTGCCATTCATTTAATTGGTGGAGCAGGTACATTTGGAGTAGACGACAAAAGTAAAGACATAAAATATTCTGACTTTTATCTTCACAACAAAGAGATAGTTCAAACAGACAACTATAAATTATCTCAAAAATTTGACAGTTTAATGTGGAAAGTTGTGAATGATTGCAGAGCGTCAAAATAGAGCAACAGGCAACATTAGGTTTGGCCATATTGGAGCTTGACGAATATTGCCTCAACATTTGTTCTTTACTGTGCTTTAATTCGGGCTTGACGTTATAAATTTGGCTATGAATAATACATCAGCAATATTGCAATTATTTGGCTTCAGTTATGGGCTGACGGAATTCCAATTCCCCAACAAACGCCAAGCCGTTGCCTCATTATAAGAAATGACACAGAAAGAAGAAATATACGCAAGACAGTTTTACCAAGAATTGAAAAACGAATTCTGGGGTAAGCAAAATCCTATTTCCAAATTTCTTGGACTGACAACAAGTAAACCAAAATCGGACATTAGCATTACGCTCGAAGAGGCTGGAACACAATCTAATTGCACTATTAAAAAAGAGTCGAGACAATGTTCTATTCACTGCTTTGACATAGACAGGAATGACTTACAATATAAAGGCCCCGAGTTTTATACGACCTTCATTATAGACGAGAAATCTATTGCTAACGGCAGGACATTCAACAGGCAAAGAACGATGGACTCCATTAAAAATTGGTTGCAAAACAAATCGCTTGAAGAGCTATATTCTAAATTTGAATTCGTTGACGAGAAGAAAAGACAATTAGAAAAATTAAGGGCTGACATAAATGAATCAAACCCGCATCTGCTTACTATATCAGAGAATGCAGTTGTATTTGAGAATTTCTCATCTCATAGCCTTTGGTTTAAGAATGACAACAGAAGTTGTGAAATTTATTGTTACGGTTACGAACCAAATCCAAGATATAATTTCAAATGGGATGATTGTTTAATTTTCGAAACATCAAACTCCGACATAAAAAGACTTGGCACTTTAATAAATAAATGGGTGTTTTACAAAGCAATGCCATCGACTTTAAAAGTCGAATTTCCTGAGATAGATTTTGGCAGACTTGCTGACTATTATGAAAAAGGTAATGGAATAGAAGGAGAGTTAATTTTGAGTTGGGACAACCTTGAAAATTTTTATCGTGAACTGCAAATTGACAAAAAGCCGGAAATACTCCTCTTAATAAAACAAATGAGAGAAAAAGGATTTGAGAGGACTTTAAGAGCTGGTCAATCATTATATACTTTGGTACTTTCCAGGTCACGCAGACACGGACTTCGAGAAAATCAAAATAGTATTTCATTTTCTTTTAACTTTATAAAATCGACAATGGAAGTTCGGTCGCGAACAGGAGATAAACTTGAATTTGACAAAATTGAATACAACGACACTGTTGAAAAGCTCCTAAGGGCAATTGAACTTGAAAGCATTGACTGACAAAATAACGAGGCAGAACAAGGGTTTTGCGTCAGGCGGGCTGACGTGCAAACTTGAGCTTTGTGCTTCTAATCAAGTTCAGTGCTTATTGACAGCTTTGTGCTCCGAAACCCGCCCAAACACAAAGCCCGAAACCGTTGTGCGTCATGCCCTTGGACAGATAGGAACGTGCACATTGCCTTGCCCCACATCCCGACACTCGAACCAAAGCAAGTCATAAGCCACTTTTGCAATGCCGCTCTATTTTCTCCAACAGGCACATAGGTCTACGTGAGCAATCATTAATGGCAAAGGTTCGGTATTTAACCTTCACATTCTGCTATCCAGGCAACTTTTACATTCCGTTTACATTTTTTTACAAGCGCCTTACTAAAGCCGGGCACAAAGACTTGTAGCTTTGTTGGAATTGATCCTAAAAATGACGAAATGACGAAATACACATCTGGTTTGCTCTTTATATTTATTATTTGCGCCTCCTGTAAAGGACAAAACCAAACAAACCCACCACAAGACAATACCAGTAAAGGACATTCCTCCAAGTCTCAACTTAAAGAGAATAGTGCAGGGGAGCTAGCGGTAAGTTTAGCGGCCACATCCAAGGTGCCTGTGAGTATGGTTCGGCATGTAAAGCAAGCCAGAAATGGAGACATTTTGATTGCTTCTTACTTAGGCGTGTTTCGATACGATGGAACATCTTTTACCAATCTAACCAATAAAATAAGTCCGCCCCGCTCCTCCAGCTTTTGGGATGTTCTGGAAGATCGAAAAGGAAATCTTTGGTTAGGTAGCAGAGATTCAGGGGTCTATTATTTCCCTTCGGCTTCGCTCAGGGCAGGCGGTGAATCCTTTCAGCATTTTACAACAAAGGATGGGCTTGCCAGTAATATGGCGCTGCATCTTTATGAAGATAGAGCCGGTAATATCTGGTTCGGATCAATTCGTTACGACCCTTCGACTTCGCTCGGGGCAGGGGGGAAATCTTTTCGAAATTTAACCACCAAAGATGGATTTCCAAGTAACAGTATTCGTTTACTCCTTGAAGACAAAGCCGGCAAGCTTTGGTTTGGTGCACAAGGCGAAGATATGTTCGTTTATGATGGAAAAACATTTACCGTTTAAAAAACAAAGACGGTAAGGCGTTTAACAACGTTTGGTCAGTAATCGAAGATAAAAAAGGAAACATTTGGTTCGGTGCCGATGGTCTTTGGCGCTATGACGGCAGCACCTTTACTAAGGTAC
>NZ_JADKCX010000028.1 GCF_016718685.1 Haliscomenobacter sp.
GTCAACTATGTGTTGAACGAAAAGCGTACCATTGGTAACGTAGGGGACGATCTCCGCTCTCCACGTGCTGCTGCAAATGCCACGGATGGCCGCACCATCAACAACGCCGAAGGTGTTGCTGGAGTGGGCGACAATTGCCAGTTGGGTTTGAACCCTCCAGGCTTGGTTGATGACAACTACAAAAACCTGGGTTATGCGTATTACAAAGACAACTGCCGCGATTGCGGTTGCCGTGTAACGTTGAAGTGGACGGACAAAGTGGTGTTCTACGCTTGTACCGATCCTGAGTTCACAAACCCTAATACGCGTTATTATGCCAAGATCGAGCGCGAATGGGTAGCTACGGATTGCAACGGCATGCGTGCTGATGCTTACATCCAGGACATCTACTTCACTCGCCCCGACCTGGATGATTTCGTATTCAGCATTGGGTCCTGCTAACCGTCCGGTAACTGGCCAAACTGGTGTTGCTGCTGGCACTCCTGGCTACGATTGGGTAGTGAACTTACCAGTCTTGTACGCCTGACAAGAGCCTGATTCTGCATGACGATGTTACGCCATACGACCTGAGCTACTTCCACATTGGTGGTGGTGTTAACACCCGTAGAATTTACCTGGACAAACTGGAGTGCAACTATTCTGTATCGATCAAAGACACTGAGTTCCCAATTTGTGGCGGCAAAGGGGTTAAGATCGATCGGGCGTTGTATGTATTTGACTGGTGTGCTGGTAAAATTGTAGATACCTTCCACATCCTGATCAAAATTGGTGACTTCGAAGCACCAACGGCTACTTATGCACACCATGCACCTTATGTGATCTCCACAGGTCCAATGGATTGCACGGCTACATTCCCGGTAAATGTTGTGGGCATCAAGAGCGCCTTTGGCGTAGAGATCAAAGACAACTGTACCCTGGCTAACGTCAGTGTAAGTGTATACACCAAAGACCTTTATGTAAAAGGCATTTTGGTGAACGAAGGACCAGAAAGTCCTTGGTGTACAATAAACCGACCCCAAGAAATGCTCAAACAGAATGCTGCATCGCCTGGGCGAAGGTGGATTATGCCATCATGAACAACCAGATGATTGGGGTACCTGTTGGCCGCCACGTAATGAAAATCGAGGCTTTCGACGGTTGCTACAATTCCTCTACGTTGTGTTTTGAGTTCGAAGTGAAGGACAAGATTGCACCAGTCATGAAGTGTGATGATGACCTGCACATCAGCTTGAGCAATGCCAATGGCTATGTTGATGGCTACGCACAAGTAAGTGCTGCTGACATCGATGAAGGCTCTTGGGACAACTGTAAGTTGGCTTGGATTGCGGTTCGTCGCAATGTTCCCACTTCATGCACGGCTAGCTTCATCCTGAAAGGATACGATTCAAACGGCAACAACAAAATTGATGCTGCACCATTTGATGATCCTAAAGATGCACCTGCGAACTGGAAATGGGTCGTAGACGGCAAAGAAGTTGTGGATGGTATCGACAACAACGGCGACGGTGATATTTTTGACCGTGGAGAATTCTTTGCCACCAAAGGCGGCAAAATCATGACTCCGCTGCAAGATGCGGTTGATTTCTTCTGCTGTGATTTGGCTGAGCGCGTAACCATCGAATTGTGGGGCGCTGACACTGCTGATAACCCTGACACTGAAGCAGACGAAAGCAACTGGAACTACTGCTGGAATGATGTACTGATCGAAGACAAAGTGGCTCCAACTTGTGTGGCTCCATGGGATGTTACGGTTGATTGTGATGAGAAAAACCTGGCCATCATCGAGGACAAAGCAGCTTCTGCGGCCATCTTTGGCGATGTAAGCATCACCACAGGCAGCGATTGTGCTAACCTGGATACGGTGTACACCGTGACCAAGAGCCTGAAGTGTGGTTATGGCAAAATCGTACGTACCTGGTCATTGACCAAAGAAACGGTTAAAGGCCCGATCACGATCACTTGCAGCCAGACTGTTTGGGTTCGTCCAATTCACCAATACGACATTTGTTTCCCTGTAGACGTTAACTCTGATTGCAAAACGCCAATCATTGATACTGTAGTAACCGACGAACGTGCTTGTGACATCTTGGCGGTAAACACTACCGACAAGCGTTACGATGCAACTGGCGATGAGTGCTACAAAATCTTCCGTACTTACACCGTGATCAACTGGTGTGCTTACGATGACCGTTGTGGTGACCCCATGGGCTGATGGATCAGTGTTTGTAGTTGACCGCAACTTGTGGGGTGGTAACTACGGCAAGCGCCCAACTTATGTGTTGGTTCGTGACCGCGATCGTGACCTGGATGAAGAATTCTGGTTGTCGAAAGATTTGGAACCCAACAACGGGGATGACGTCTATGTACAGGGGATAACAACGGGGTGGCTATTCTTCTTTGTGGCGATAACGGATTTGTATGGCTGATCTAAAAGCATGCCATCCTGCGAAGCGTACGATAATCCTAACGATTACTTCCAGTCTTGGGAATACTACCACTCTTTCATGTATACCCAGATCATCAAGGTATACGATGAAGTTGCACCAGTAGTAACTGCACCAAGAGATACGTTCTGCATCCGCGAAGGATTGGATTGTTTGGCTGACATAACGATCACCATTGCAGCTACTGACAACTGTACCGATAGAGTGTCTTTGGAAACTCAGTACTTGATGGTTGCTCCAGGTCAAACGACCAATGCTGGTTCGATGATCCTGTACAGCACTCCACGTTGGGTAACCAAAGATTTGAAGAACGGCCAATTCGAGATCACGGTGAAAAACTTGTGGGTAGGCACACACGATCTGATCGTGGTGGTACGTGACGAGTGTGGTAACCTCAGCAAAGCAACCCGGATTCCATTTGTGGTTGCCGATTGCAAAGGACCAGCACCAATTTGTATCAATGGCTTGAGCACTGAACTGATGCCTAACGGCACGGGTGGTGGCATGATGGCCGTATGGGCTTCTGACTTCGTAGCTTCGGACATTTACGATTGCTATGGTCAAGGACCAGAAACCAAAGGTGACCTGAAACTGGTTAAGAAGTACTCGATCAACCGCGTTGGTGATCCAGTTATCGAAAGCCAAACCGGTATCGAGCTGGATTGTGATGACATTGGTGCTCCAGTATTGGTTGAATTGCACGCTTGGGATAGCCAAGGCAATGACGACTTCTGTATCACTTTCATCGAAGTACAAGACAACCGCAAGGTTTGTCCTGGTTCTGCGACAGGTGGAAATACCTTGAACATCTCCGGAACGATTGCCACCGAAGCACGCTAACCTGCAGGGTGCAAGCATCACCTTGAGTGGGCAGGCTTCAATGAGCGCAACAGCAAACGCCGCAGGAGGGTATTCCTTTGTCAATTTGGCCAAAGGGGGCGATTTCACCGTAACGCCACAATTGGACAAAAACCACCTCAATGGGGTTTCTACTTTTGACCTGGTCTTGATCCAGAAGCACATCCTCGGAGTACAGGCCTGAACAGCCCCTACAAAATGATTGCTGCTGACGTCAACAACTCTAAGTCAATCACTACTTTGGACTTGATTGCCCTGCGCAAGTTGATCCTCAACATCGATCAAAGCTTCCAGAACAACACTTCCTGGAGATTCGTTGATGCAGCTTACATCTTCCCGAATGCCAACAACCCTTGGGCGGCCAATTTCCCTGAAGTGGTGAGCATCAACGACATTGCCGCGAATACCATCGCCAATTTTGTCGCCATCAAAGTGGGGGATGTCAATGCAAATGCCAGTGTAAATGCTACGGACAGAACGGAAATAAGAACGGCTGGTACATTGGACATCAATGCTGCTGATGCTGCGCTGAAAGCTGGTACTGAGTACAGTGTAGAATTCTCTGCTGCTGACCTGAAGAGCATTCAGGGTTACCAGTTCGCATTGAACCTGGACAAGAGCAAAGTTGAATTGGTAGACATCGTTTACGGTGTAGCCAAAGCTGAAAACTTCGGTGTATTTCAGAGCGAAGGAGTGATCACCACTTCCTGGAATGGTGAAGCGAAGCAAGGTGCCTTGTTCACTTTGGTCCTTCGTGCCAAAGCTGACGCTCAACTGAGCAGCGCACTGAGCCTGAACCGCATCGTTTCTGCGGAAGCATACAGCGCAAACAACGACCAACTGAACGTTGCCCTAAAATTCAACGGTGCTGCGGTTGCCAATGGTTTTGAACTGAAGCAAAACACGCCTAACCCATTCACCGGGGAGACGATGATCAGCTTCAACTTGCCAAAAGCTGCTGCTGCTACTTTGACCATCAGCGATGTAACGGGTCGGGTACTGAAGAGCATCCGCGCTGACTACGCGAAAGGTTTCAACCAGGTTATCCTCAAGGCCACTGATTTGAACGCTTCTGGTGTGTTGTATTACACCCTCGAAGCTGACGATTTCACTGCTACCAAGAAGATGATTATTGTGGAGTAAAATACATTTTACCAACAAAAAAGGCTGCAAAGTGATACTTTGCAGCCTTTCCTTTTTATACCCCAAAAAAAGCATAGATGTAAGTCCTTATAAAAATGTTGTTTCTTTGAATAAAAACCCGCAAATTGCATTGGTGTTTGTCAATTTTGGGCTGCAAAGGCTTCACCCCAATTCATTCGAAAATGCCATTGGCTGCTAAATTCCACTTTTCGTGCACATGGTGGATTTTGTCGCCTCAAAAATTTGACCGGTTCAATCCTTTTGTCGCCGCTTGCTACGGGCACCTCCCCCATTGCTGCCAAATCCTGCTTACAATTCGGCCAACATTCAGCCAGTTAATCCGGTATATGCTCCGGAAACCAATACCTCAAACCTTGGCAATACCCTGCAAAATCAGGGTTACAAAACCCATATTGTCAAAAAAGGTGAAACACTGTACCGCATTTCACAACTATACAGTGTTGGAATTGAAGACATTAAAACCTGGAATTACCTCAACTCAGACTTGATCAGTACGGGAATGAATCTGAGCATCGGCGCACCAGCGCCGTATACAAGCAATGCCGTTCCAGCTCAGTACGAACAGCTGAGCCCACGTGCTCCAGGTTGGTTAAGTGGTCCAGAACCATACCTTCTTAGCAGGTGAGTCGCTGGCGTCCATTGCTCAATACTATGGACTGACCGAAGAACGCCTGCGTTTTATGAACAATCTTGGTGCCCAAGCTCTCGTACAGCCAGGGTCTTTGCTCAACGTGAACCCTTGTATTACCGCTGCCTATCAAGGCGATAATCCGGCGTCCTATGAACAACTGAATCCTGGCAATACGACTACGGCCGGGACTCAAAACTACAGCTCCCCTGTACCCAGTTTTTTTCCCCCGCAAGATCGTTTTGCCAATCGCAACAATTACAACAATACCAATTTGCCAAACGATTACAATACCTACGGTAATCCTACCTACAATAATCCAGCTTATGGTAATCCAGGTACCAGCAACCCATCGGGCAATTACTCCTACCGACAGGAAGACCAATACGACCCTAATCTGAACAATACCAATGCCGTGCCCAATAGTTATGATTTTGCTGCGCGTGGGAATGCTACAACAAATCCTGCAGGCAGCAATTCATCACTCATCATCGAAAATGGTCGCCGCGCACATGTCGTGAAGACTGACGATACGCTGGAAACGATTGCTGATTTTTACCAGCTACTTCCCGAGCGTTTACGAACTTTAAACAATATGGGCGCGTACGATATTGTATGGCCAAATCAAAAAATATTTTTGGAATAATTTTGCACTTGTAGACTTTTTGCGTAAAAAATATACCTGAGCTAAAGCACGAAAATACGATTTAGGGCGTTCAGTACATTCACTGAGAGTCCTGGAATAATATTGTCTTTTTTCAAATGGGTTTAGTTCAATCTCCAATGTTAATTCTATGTTAACTTTTAAAATTAGGGGCTTTTTCTTCTATTTCACCACAATAAAAAAATTTTACAATCTCAAATCAGTTCAACGTCTTTTTTTATTCTAAAAAACAATATTTTTACAATAAAATTAACATAGATATATTTTTTGTAATTGATTGATTTTTAATCAGAAAACTAACATTCAGTTAATATTGGTTTCAAAAGCGTGAGTTAATTTTGTGCCGTGATTTTGCTCTCATTCATTCCATCACCAAATTTAACTAGTTTATGAAGCTTGCTAACCTGTTTAAAGCGCTTTGCACAGTGATCATTGTCCTTGCTGCGCAACTTGGCGCTTTTGCTCAGGTGACTACTTCCGCAATTGCCGGTATCATTACCGATGCAAAGGGAGAAGCCCTGATTGGCGCCAACGTGGTTGCAGTACACGTACCTTCGGGTACAAATTATGGTACCGCTACAGACCTGGACGGTTCTTACCGCATTCCCGGCATGCGTGTAGGCGGTCCCTACAAAATTACGGTGACGTACACCGGGTTCTCTGACCAAGTAAAAGAAAACATCTACATCAGCCTGGGTACCGCCGCCACGCTGAACTTTGCATTGGAAGAACAGGCCGTAGTGCTGGATGAGTTGCTCATCAGCGCTCGTACTTCTTCCATTTTCTCTGGTGACCGCACTGGTGCCGCTGCTCAATTTGACTCTGACGCCATCAACAGCTTGCCAACCATCGGCCGAACCATTGATGACATCACCAAATACAATGCTTACAGCAATGGCCGTTCTTTTGCCGGCCAGGACAGTCGTTTCAACAACATTACCATCGACGGTTCGGTTTTCAACAACGGTTTTGGTCTAGGTTCTTCGGCGTCAGCGGGTGGTCGTACCGGTACAACAGCCATCTCTTTAGATGCTTTGGAAGAAATTCAGATCAACATTGCGCCCTTTGATGTACGCCAGTCTGGTTTCGTAGGTGCTGGTATCAACGCGGTTACCCGTTCGGGTACCAACGAGTTTTCTGGATCAGTTTATCATTTACTTAGAAACTCAAATCCTGACAAATCTTTGGGCATCAACCTCCTTGGCAAAAAAGCCGATGGTCAGGACATTCCTAAAGTAAATGTGGATGAAAAAACTACTGGTTTCCGCTTTGGTGGCCCCATCATCAAGAACAAGTTGTTCTTCTTCTTCAACGGCGAACAATTCGCAAGCTCTAACCCAGCGTTGACCTGGCAATTGAACCGTGCTGGTGCTACAGGTAACGTGTCGCGGGTAACTGAAGCCGACCTGCTGGATTTGAGCAGCTTCATGAAGACCAACTTCAATTACGACATGGGTGCTTTGGATGGCTTCAACAACGATGTAACCAGTAAAAAAGGACTCATTCGACTGGACTACAACATCAGCCAAAAGCACAAAGCTTCCTTGCGCTATTCGATCCACAATTCAGAATCTGAGCAAGTGATCAGTAGCTCCAACAGTAGCAACACTGCTGGTAACGGTAACCGCCAAAACTCAGCATTGGCCATCTCTGCAGAAAATACTGGCTATTTGATTCAGGACAATACACGCTCAGCTGCGTTTGAATTGAACTCAGTATTGGGTAACAAAACCTCAAATAACTTCGTAGCGACCTTCAACAAACAAATTGAAGACCGTACCTATAGAACCGATGTTTTCCCTACTGTTGATATTTTGAAAGACGGAACCACCTATACAACGATTGGATTCGACCCTTTCACGCCTAACAACAAATTGAATTACAGCACGTTGAATATTACCAACAACTTCAACATCTCAGCGAAGAAACATTATTTCACACTGGGGCTTGCTTACGAGTACTTCGAGTCTAACAACGTATTTTACCCATCTTCCAACGGGGTATACGTGTACAACTCGATTGCAGATTTCAAAACTGCTGCACTTGCGTTCAAAAATGACCCCAATGCTGCTACTTCCCCTGTAGCGTTCAACCGTTACAACTTGCGTTACTCTTTGTTGCCCGGTGGAATCGAACCACTGCAAGTATTGAAAGTATCTACTTACAGTGCTTATGCACAAGATGAATTGCAAGTATCCAAGCGTTTCAAGTTGATTTACGGGATACGTGGAGATGTGTTCCAATACAACAACGCCACGGCAGCTGACTTCTTCAACCCTGTAGTTGCGGGTCTGACTTTTAAGGATGAAGACGGCAACAACTTGAAAATCAATACCAGTGCCTTCCCTAAAACCAGCCTGCTGTTGTCTCCACGTTTGGGCTTTAACCTAGATGTAAAAGGCAATCAAAAAACGCAGCTTCGTGGTGGAACGGGGATCTTTGTATCCCGTATCCCACAAGTATTGGTATCCAACCAGTTGGGTAACAACGGGGTAAACACCGCTTTGATCAACGTAACCGGAGCAGCCACCAGTGCCTACCCATTTACTACCGATCCTAGTCGTTTCGCACCAACCAATACCGATATTACCAAATTGCCTCCTTACGTCATCAACGCTTCAAAAGAGGATTTGAAATACCCGATGTCCTGGAAAAGCAACCTGGCTATTGACCAACAATTGCCATTGGGTTTGATCGGTACCTTGGAAGCAGTGTACAACAAGACCCTGCAAGGCTTGCGCTACATTGATGCCAACTTGAAAGGGCCAGACCGCAATTTAGTAGGCGCGGATACCCGTGATCGTTTTCCTGCTTCTGGTGTTACCAGCACTGGATCAGGTGCCGCCAATACAGTAGCCATTGCACGTTTCATCAATCCTACCATCTCTAACTCCTTCATCTTGGCCAATACCACTGAAGGATACGCTTATTCCTTTACCGCTAAGTTGGAGAAACCAGCCACCAAAGGATTTGGAGGTATGATTGGGTATACGTACAGCAAAGCAACCGACCTGCAATCTGTAGGTAGTACAGTACAGGCCAACGCACCAACCGTTGGTGGTCAAAACTTCCTGGAAGCTTCTTATTCTGACAACGATTTGCGTAGTCGTTTTGTAGGTTACCTCAGCTACCGCATCAATTATGGCGGTAAACTGGGTGGTGGAACCGAAATTACTTTCGGTATGGTTTCTGCCAGTGGTTCTAAAATCAATTACACTTTCGGTAACGACCTAAACGGTGACGGACAAATCAATGACTTGATTTATGTACCAAACGCAGCAACTGAGCTGACTTTTGCAAGTTTGACTTCGGGTGGCAAAACCTTTACCCCTGCCGAGCAACAAGCTGCATTTGATAAATTCATCGAGGCAGATGAGTATCTAAAAACCCGTCGTGGCCAGTATGCTGAGCGCAACGGTGGTTACCTGCCGAATTTGACCGGATGGATTTGACCGTAATGCAAGAATTGCACATCAAAGTCGGTGGCGTAAGAAATACCTTCCAGATCAGAGCCGACATCCTCAACTTTGGCAATATGCTGAACAATGAATGGGGTGTAGGTCAGCAAATCACCTCTGGTAGTTTCAACAATGCCAATCCACTTACTGTAGCCAGCGTTGCTGCAGATGGTACGCCAAACTTGCGGATGGCTACCCGGGTAGTAGGTGGCCAAACGATTTTGTTGGACACTCCATTTGTGAAGTCTATCAACGTAAATAACGTATGGCAAGCACAATTGGGTGTACGTTACATCTTCAACTAGTATTACACGATCATCCAGTTTATGGATAAAGAAAAGGGCTGCTTCCAGGTGGAAGCAGCCCTTTCTTTTTTTAAGTCATATCCAATTATACCTTCGGCAAAAACACCTCTGCCATCATACACCTTGCACTGCCCCCACCATAGGTTTCAATGGTATCGATGGGACTGTGTAAAATTTGGGTATGTTTTTCGATCTGCGCAATTTGTGCAGGTGTCAAAGACTGATAGGCCTGCGTAGACATCACCAAAAAAGTTTGCCCACTGCTGTTGCGCACTTGCAGCATATTTCCGGCAAAGGACATCATTTGTTCGAGGCTCAAATCAATCACCTCCTTGCCTGCGGCGTCAAAATAAGCCAACAGATCTGATTTATCCTCGGCATCGCGAATGCTATCCATAACAATGACCACAAAAGTTTCCCCCAAAGCCATCATCACATTGGTGTGGTAAATATCCTGCCCCTGGCCATCTACTGCGTGAAAAAGTACGGGAGTATACCCGGTAATTCTACTAAATTCTTCCAGGAGTTCCGGGTCAGTGCGTGGACTCAGGCAGGCATACACCAGGCGGTTGGGACGATCCAAAATCATGCTGCCGGTGCCTTCCAGGTATTTTTCTTGTGCTTCGTGGCCTTCCATCCGCACGTGATTGGTAATGGCATAATGCTGACCCAGGTCATTCAGCACATCTTCCCGCCGTTCCAAGCGGCGTTTGTGGGCAAACATCGGATAGGTGATGATCAATCCGTCCTGGTGAAACGTGACCCAGTTATTGGGAAAAACCGCATCCGGCGTAAGTGGATCGGAGGTATCTTCAACCACAATTACGTTGACGCCGACGGAGCGCAGTTTGGCGACAAAAGCATCGAATTCGGCTTTGGCTTTTTCCTGAATTTCAATGGCGCTCAAACTTTGGTCATTGACCTGAAAAGCATTGTTGGCCGCGGTTTCTTCGTTGAATCCAAAATGCGCTGGGCGCACCATCAGGACGGTATCGGTTGTTTGGAGAATTGTTTGCATACGTAGGTTATCGGATTTATTTGCCACTATACACGACACCGGTAGTCGGCGTTTCTTTAACTTCGATGGATTTAAGCAAAGGCAGCTTGGGCTTCATGCGCTCCCAGATCCATACCGCAATGATCTCGGCGGTAGGATTTTCCAGCCCGGAAATGTCATTGAGCATTTTGTGATCCAGAATTTTTTCCAAAGGTTTCCAAGCGCTTTTGACTTCCGCAAAATCCACTACCCAGCCCAACACAGGATCAAGAGGTCCCTCCAAAAGTATCCGCACATAATAGGTATGGCCGTGCATGTGGGCGCACTTGTGGTCTGGCGAAACATTGGGCAAAAAATGCGCAGCATCAAAGCTAAATTCCTTATAAAGCTCCATGGATTGTTTTTTTGAGGCGTAAAGATAGGGAAAAGTTTTAGGGTTCGGGGGTTGAGGGGTTCAGGGTTCGAGGTTCGGGGTTCGAGGGTTCGGGGTTGGGGGTTCGAGGGTTCCAGCTTTGCCGCTTTGAGGTGCTAGCGGTATAACCAACCCCTCGAACTCCCGAACCCTAAAACACTAAAACACATACTTCACCTGCGCGCTCACCTGCGTCCTTACCTGGCCATTGATGGCTTCTAAACCCGTACCGATTTCAGTTTGATTGGACCAAAACGTTTGGGCAAAACGTGCTTCGATGGTCAGCGCTGAAACGGGGCGATAGCGCAAATTGAGGTAAAAACGAGAACCTCGATTATAATAAGGTGGAATAGAAAAAGTATTGAGCAAGTCGTTTTCGTAATAATAAAAACGCACATTGTAACTATCGGTATCGAAGAGGGCAAAGCGGGTCGAAAAAGACAGGGGAAAACCGATCGGATGTACCATCACATCCTGAACTACGGCAAACCCAAATTCTTGTGGGCCAACCCCATCGTCCCAATAGCCCCAATCCGCGCGGGTACGCAATTCCAAAGCTTTGCTCACTTGATTACTGACATAAGTACGCAACTGCACGAGACGGGTAGGCGTCAGAAAATTATAGGCACTGGCATTTTCAAAAGCATTTTCTTCCTTGTTTTCCTGGCGTAGTTCCACAAAAGCCCGCATGCGTCGACGCTTTTCGTACGTGAGCCTCAGGCGCCATTCCGTGCCGCGTGAAGGTGCATCCGCCTGAAAGCGTAACCAAGGATGCCGCCAGACATCATAATACGCATTGACCGTCCAACCAGTGCGTGGACGCAGTTCCAGGCCCATGTACAAACCTTCTTCATTGCGCCCTCCGTCGGTTTCCCCAAAAGCAGAAGCCCCCAAAGCCTGATAATTGCGGGGGTAATGCCGATACACCAGCGCCGCGTCGACCCTGCGATCGAGGGTCATGAGCAAGCCATTAATGGAAGCCACCGCACCATTGTCACTCCAGGCGGTTTCGCCAAAGGCATTTACATTGCCCCAGCGAGCGGAATAATCCAGGCTGGTGTTGAACAAAGACTCTCCCTGAAAGAAGAAACGATTGTACGGTTGAGGCGTGAGGATAAGCGCCTTATCAAAGCGGTGATAAACGCTATTGAGGCCCAGGCGATAGCCCCTGTTTTGGTATTGGAAAGAGAGGCCGCTCAGGTTCTGGCGAACGCTGTTTTTGTCTTCAATTTCTCGCGCAGTACGGTGAAATCCGGCATCAATAAAAGAACTGAAGTTGGCCACTTCTTCGTCCAGCGTATCTAAGCCTGTCAGGTTGCCATCACGAAGACGACTGGAAAAAAAAGCGGTCAGGTCCAAATTGCTATTTAATGCATAAGTGATGCCTGCCCCCCGCAAATAATTGGCCTCATTGGCCGAGGCGTAAGGTCGCAAATTGCGGGCATTGCGCTTGACCAAGGTGGAGTAAGCACTTTTGCCGGTACTGAACCCTG
The DNA here is from genome assembly GCF_016718685.1 of Haliscomenobacter sp. Classification (GTDB taxonomy): domain Bacteria; phylum Bacteroidota; class Bacteroidia; order Chitinophagales; family Saprospiraceae; genus Haliscomenobacter. The sequence continues at coordinate 12,424 of NZ_JADKCX010000028.1, forward strand.
AAAACAAAATCAATCCTTGCCCAAAACTGGCGTTAAAATCACCCAAAGCCAGGGATTTTAACTTTTTGCGGTAGTTGTTCAAAAAAAAGTGTGCCGAGTAAAAATCGAATCCTTTGGAGTTGTTGCCTTTAAAAAAAGCTTCACCACGGTCTTTTTCGGCAGTAATGCCTAAACTCAGGCGGTTGTAATAGGTATGACGCCAGCGCAAAAAGTTGATTGGGATCGCCCAAATACGATTGTGCAGATTCCGGTTGGGCATATCCAGCCTGTTCTTCGAGTACCCTCGACCAGCGCAGTTGGGCCTCGTTGCGGCCATCACTGATCATTTCCAGCAAGGAAGCTTGAAAATCATCCAGATCGCCCCCAGTGCTCAGGTAAGGCAGAATACGGCGAATCAAAGGCAAATCAAAACCCGGAATCACTTGCAATTCATACAAAGCCAAAAAAGGCCCTGCTACATTGCGGTATTGCATAAGGTTGTTGATCTGGATGTCGTTCAACAAGCCCAGTTCGCGCAAATCCGTTTCGTCACAACGATTGATGTTGAGTGGTCGTTTTTGAAATGCGGCCAAAAGGTCAAATTGTCCATTCAAATCAAAATCTCCGGACTCAGCTCCGCTGCTTTGCAAAAAATCTTCCAATAGATCGGTGGGAATGGGATCAGTCAAGATACTATCCGGTTGTTGTGCCCTCAAGAGACATCCACTTCCAAGAAGGATAAAAAGGATAATTGTTCTGCGCATAAGCAATGGCGATAAAAGACAATTCAAGATAATCAGATAAACCGTGCTCTTCCCTTTTTAAAGAGTTTTTTAGCCCATTGGGCGCAAAAAAGCAAATATTTTACCTTGAATTCACTTATTTTTCATAAAAAAATAAGCCTTTGGGGTACTTGGGCGTAAAAGGAAATCAATCACCCAACAAACTGAAAATCAATTTTTTACCTTAAAATAAACCTACATTTAATAGCGCTAGCCATAACATTGAATGCAAAAAATAAGTAGTCATAGCCAGAGACAGCCCCTACTTTTACATTATCAAGTAAAGCCAAGGTCAACAAAGCAGACCAAACCAAGCAACTAAGCGCTACTCAACAAACCCCTCCTGCCCTTAGCCAAATTTACCACTTTAAAGAATAAACATTGTTTGAATATTCATTCGTGTGGGCGAATGGATGCAATTCAGCATGTTTTTTACCTCGATTCCGGTTCGGCGAGGTGGTCTGTGATCAGTAATGATTGCAGATTATTAACCGGATTTTCAACTAAAGCAATTTTTCATCTTTCGCCTTTGACCCAAACAGGTCTACACAAAACAAAAAAGGCTTCCAAGATTTGTGGGAATCTGGAAGCCTGCGAAAGAAAACGGTAATCCATTTTCAACTAAAGCTGAGCAAAGGTAAAACATCTTGCGCATTTTCTCAAATGATTTTTGAGAGGATGAGAATGGATTATCAAATATCTCCCTCAATCCAGGATCGTGATCATGGATTTCAGGGTAGGTTTCCACGCGCCAAACTCGTGGGAATGTTTGTTACATTCTCTAACCCTCAAATATTTAAACATGAGAATTATTTACAGTGCAGTATGCCTAATGATGTTTGCTTCTATTGCAAACGTTTCTTTTGCTCAAGACGACGTATTGTCAGAGTCGCTGGTTTCCCGCTTCAAGCAGCGTTGGAGTAAAATGCCTAAGGATTCGGTAGATTCACCACTTATTATCAGAGGTGCCGTGGATGCTTACTATCTTTCAGGAAAAGCTCCATTACCAACCAGTTTTACCGGTGGCGTCAACAACACCTTTTCTCTGGGTATGGCTAACGTGATTCTATCCAAAGAGGGTAAAGTGGGGTTTGTTGCTGACTTGGCTTTTGGTCCACGTGCAGAAGGTGCTAACGGTGGTTTTGATGCCGATGGCAAAATAACCACCCTGTCGATGATCAAACAGTTGTACGTTTCGTATTCTCCCTTTGAAGCATTGAAGTTCACCTTGGGCAACTTCAGTACTTATTACGGGTATGAGTTAATCGATGCGCCATTGAACATCAACTACAGTACCTCTTACTTGTTTTCATATGGTCCGTTCTTTCACACTGGAGTGAAAGCCAATGTGGCCTTATCGGACAAGTTCGGAGTGATGTTAGGGGTGTTCAGCGACACGGACACTAAAATTGATGTGGTAAAAGGCCAACATCTCGGTGCACAGTTGTCTTATGCGAGCGGTAATTTTTCAGCGTATTTGAACTACCTCGGTGGTCGCTTTGCTGAAGAAACCGAAGATTCACCTGAAATCATGAACAGCCAATTCGACATCACTGCTTCATTCCAAGCTACCGAAAAATTGGGACTTGGTTTCAACGCAGCGACACGTACCCTGGCTAGCGATGGTGATGGTGATGCCAGTTGGAGCGGAGCAGCGCTTTATGCCAAATATGCTTTCAGCGATTCTTTCCTTTTTGGATTGCGGGCTGAAACCATTAACGATAAGGACGGGTTCCTTTTTGGAGAGGTTGACAATAACATTTTTGCGTTGACTTTATCTGGAAACGTTACTATCGCCAACAATTTGCGCTTGATTCCTGAATTGCGTTTTGATTCCGCTAAAGCCACTGGTACCTTCACTTCATACAGTGACGAAGCACTGAAAGCAAATTCAGTATTTCTCCTGGCTGCAGTTTATAGCTTCTAACTCAACAAATCTTGAGATAGCTAGAGTGCTCAACACTGCCGATGGGTAGCTTTTGAGCACTCTGTTTTTAACTTCAAACACCAATTTTTAAACTAAAAGCAATCATGGCAAAAGCAAAACTAGAGTACATTTGGTTGGATGGTTATCAACCCATGCAAAGCTTGCGCAGTAAGACAAAGATTGTTTCTGATTTTAGCGGAAAACTGGAAGACTGTCCAATGTGGTCATTCGACGGTAGTTCCACTGAACAAGCTCCAGGTAACTCATCTGATTGTCTGTTGAAACCGGTAGCATTGTATCCTGATCCAACCCGCAAAGAAGGCTGGTTGGTGATGACGGAGGTACTAAGTGCAGACGGCAATCCGCACCCAACCAATGGTCGCGCTCACATTGAAGACGATGACAATGACTTCTGGTTCGGTTTTGAACAAGAATATTTCCTCTGGGATCCGTCGATCAATAAACCATTGGGCTTCCCCGAAAGTGGTTATCCGGCTCCACAGGGTCCATACTATTGCTCTGTTGGATATGGCAAAGCTTATGGCCGCGACATCATCGAAGAGCACCTGGATATCTGCCTCGATGCTGGCCTAAACGTTGAAGGGATCAACGCAGAAGTAGCTACCGGCCAATGGGAGTTCCAAATTTTTGCCAAAGGGGCCAAATCTGCTGGCGACCAAATTTGGGTTGCTCGTTACTTGCTCGAGCGCGTAGGCGAAGCACATGGCGTTGCCATCGAGTGGCATTGCAAGCCGGTAAAGGGCGACTGGAATGGTTCAGGCATGCACGCCAACTTCTCCAATACACTTCTTCGTACCGCAGGAAGCAAAGAAATTTATGAAAAAGTACTCGAATCTTTCCGTCCAGTTATCGCCGAGCACATCGCTGTTTACGGCCCGGATAACCATTTGCGCTTGACGGGTAAGCACGAGACTCAATCCATTGACACCTTCAGCTATGGTGTATCTGACCGTGGTGCATCGATTCGCATCCCCGTTGTTACCGTTGAAAAAGGCTGGAAAGGTTATTTGGAAGATCGTCGTCCAAACTCCGCTGCTGACCCATACAAAGTGGCTGCAGTAATCATCAAGACGGTCAAAGCAGCATCGCTCTAGTTCCTGCATAGACATATGCCAACTAGCCCGCTTTGGTTCGCCAGGGCGGGTTTCTTTTTTTAGCGAATAGCGAATAGCGAAAAAGATATGGTCAAAAATAGTAGTTGTAGTATTTTGGGTTAAATTTGCCGATCTTGTTTTGCCTACAAGAATGTCATTATGAGTAAGGGTTTATTGAAAACCAAGAGCTATGCTTTTGCCATTCGAATTGTGAAATTGTCACAGTTTCTCCAAACAGAAAAGAAGGAATTTGTATTAAGCAAACAAGTGCTACGCAGTGGCACGGCAATAGGGGCTTTACATCGTGAAGCTGAATTTGGTCAAAGTAAAGCGGATTTCATCCATAAAATGACCATTGCTTTGAAGGAGGCAAATGAAACTTCCTATTGGATCAGTTTACTACGAGACACAGTTACCTTGAGGAAAAAATATTTAGCAGCCTTTTGTCCGACTGCAATGAGTTAATTGCCATACTTGTTGCTTCCATAAAAATCATAAAAAATAAATAGCCAATCATTTAGCAATGAAAAACACTTGGCGTTTTCGCTGCTTTTCGCTTTTCGCTCAAACAGAGTCTCGTATCACCAGTTCCGGCTTAAAAATCCTGGTTTGGAGCTTGAAGTCTTCTTCTGAGGACTCGATGTTTTCGAGCAAAATGCGGGCCGTCTCCTGTCCCATTTCATAAGATTGTTGACTAATCGTGGTAAGCGGAGGTTCAAGCAAAGGGCCTACGGCCAGATTTGTAAAACCAATCAACGCCAATTCTTGAGGGATTTTGATGTCCAGTTCGCGGGCTGCCTTTAGTACACCCAATGCCACGTAGTCGCTCACGGCAAAAATAGCATCGGGTCGTGGCAACAAACGCAGTAAATTCAGCGCCGTTTGATAACTGTCTTCCATCCGAAAAGTAGTATGCACCAAATATTCAGGACGAAGCTCCAATTGTGCATCACGCAAGGCCGCTTTAAACCCCTGCAAACGGAGTAGCGAAAGTTTGAGCGTAGCAGGGCCAGCAATGTGTGCAAGGCGCTGGCGACCACTTTTGATTAAAAAGGCTCCTGCTTTATACCCGCCGTCGAAATTGTCATTGATGATTTTGTGGCCGTATACCTTATCATGCGCACGGTCGAACATGGCCAGAGGAATGTCCAACTCCTTGAGCATATTGAGGTGGCGAAAATCTTCGGTGGAACTGCCAATTGATATGGCCACTCCATCTACGCGGGCGCCGATCAACTGATCGATGATCTTCACTTCCCGCTCATAGATGTTTTGCGATTGAAAAATCATCACATTGTAGCCTTGCTCATAAGCCACATTCTCCAGTCCATTGATGATTTCTGAAAAAAACTGATTGTCGATTTCAGGTACCACCAGCCCAATGGTGTGGGTGCGTTTGGTCAACAACCCAATGGCGTGTGAATTGGGTCGGTAGTTTAGTTTTTCCGCCAGTTCCAGGACTTTGCGTTTGGTCTCTGGATTCACGTCATAACGATCGTGTAAGGCCCGCGATACCGTGGCGACCGAGATGTTGAGCATCCGGGCAATGTCTTTGATGCTGACTTGCGGCATGGCTTGGCTTTTAATAATGATACAATATTACTGAAATTCGGAAAACCGGAAAGGCTTTTATATCCTGCTACCTACTACTCCGTAAACGTTTACATACATTTTTGGAACATTTCAGGCCCCAACACCAAAACAAATACCACAGTTTGACCTAATTTCGAGTATTCTTCATGCAAATGGGAAATTTTCCAAATAAGCTTCGGAATACCAAAATCGTCTACATCATGGCTGCACAAAACCTCCACATCGACACATTGTTCAAGCGGACTCTGGAACAAGGCGACTCGGCCAGTTTTGAAGCCCTGTTCAAAAGCCAATACCAAACCCTTTGCTGCTTTGCTACCCGCTACCTCAATAGCCCAGAAGCCGCCGAAGAAGCCGTATCCGAAGTCTTTTACAAAATCTGGAAAAACCGCAGTCAGATCAACATCAAAACCTCCGCAAAATATTACCTCTACGCCAGCGTGCGCAATATGGCGATTGATATGCGACGGCAGAACAAAAGCCAATTGCATACCTCCGATGATTGCCTCAACGAGCAGGCACATGCTGGTCCTGATGCGGCTGAAACCCTCATCGGGAACGAAACTCAGCAAAAGATAGATTCTGCCATCCGGCGACTTCCGCCACAGTGTCGCACCGTTTTTCAACTCAGCCGCCTTGAGGGCCTCAAATACCAGGAAATTGCCATCCAAATGGGCATTTCCATCAAAACGGTGGAAACCCAAATGACCCGAGCGCTTAAACAACTCAGGGTAGAAGTGTTGTGATTTTTGAAGGGATCAATCTTGTTCCAACCCGAACAAAAGAAAAAGCATGTGCCCAAGCTGATGAATATCATTGAAAGACAATTGTGTTAAAGCTAGATTATCGTGTATTTTAACATTGTCTCATCAGCTTTCTTCAATGGATGTAACCGTTTCAAATACAGATAATCACCCTCGTCTTACCAGCCTTACCCGATTGGTAATTGATTTGGTGTTGCCCTATCACCACTGGTTGCTGATTATTTTTATCGCCATGCTGCTTGAAACAGTGATGAGTCTTGCTGCCCCCTGGCCCTTAAAAATCATCATTGATCACGTCATCAGTCAACAGGAATTGCCCCGGGGATTAGCTTGGATAAACAACTGGTTGCCAGAAAAAAATGGCATCGAGCTAGCCGTAGTTTGTGGTTTTTCCCTGGTAGTTTTTACCATTATTGATGGTTTGGCTGGTTACGTCAATAATTACTTTACAGAAAGTGTAGCTCAATACCTAGCCAATGATTTGCGGGTCAAAACGTATAATCACTTGCAACATTTATCCCTGGCATATTATGACACCCACAAGGTGGGCGAATTGCTGAGTACCATCACCACTGATGTCAATACCATCCAGGACTATGTGGCCACCAACCTGCTGAGGATGCTCGTGGATGTCCTCACGATTACCGGCATTTTTGGGTTGATGCTTTATTTGAGGTGGGATTTTGCCCTTATCAGCATTGGGATGGCCCCCTTTTTGTTGTTGTTTGTCATCCGGTTCAAGCGTGCAGTAAAAAAGGCAACACATGAAGTGCGCAAAGACCAAGCTGAGTTGATCACCATCATGCAGCATGGGCTGGAATCGATCCGGGCGGTCAGCGTTTTTGGCCGACAGGAATTAGAAGAAGACCACTTGCAAAAAGTGAGTATGGATGCAGTGCAGGCGGCCCTCAAAGCTAGGCGGATCAAATCATTCATTTCACCCATTTTTGCGCTGGGCGTATCGATCTGTACAGCCGTTGTATTGTGGCGTGGCGCTCAATTGGTCATAGCCGAGGTAATGACCATCGGGGCGCTTACCGTTTTTTTATCCTATATGAGCAAATTCTTCAGCCCAGTAATCGACCTGGGGAAAATGACGGTAAGTATTGCCCAGGCTACCGTTGCCCTGGAACGCATTCAACAGATCCTCAACGCAAATATGATTATCCCACAAAAACCTGATGCCATTGACCCCGGCCAACTGGCCGGGAATATAGTTTTTGACCGCGTGAGTTTTGCTTATCATCCCGATGTTCCGGTACTCAAAGACATCAATATCACCATTTGGTCAGGCCAGCGAATTGGGATTTGTGGTCCTACAGGCAGTGGAAAATCCACCCTGGCCTGCCTCATTCCTCGACTGTATGATCCTACTTCCGGAAGAATACTAATTGATGGTCAGGACATTACAGACTACACCCTAGAGGGACTCCGGAGGGAAATTGGTTTTGTATTGCAAGACACAATGCTTTTTTATGGAAGCATTCGCAATAATATTGCTTATGGCAAGCCAGATGCTACCGAGACAGAAATCGTGGAAGCCGCACGACTGGCGAACGCAGACGAATTTATTTCCAAACTTCCTCAAGGGTATGCGACCATCATTGGTGAAAGAGGTGCCACCCTGTCGGGCGGTCAGCGTCAACGAATTGGTGTTGCCCGGGCGATCGTACGCAATGCTCCGATCCTGATTCTGGATGAGCCCACGGCTTCCCTGGATGTGGAATCTGAAAAGATTGTATCCGATGCGCTTATGCGACTAATGAAAGGCCGAACAGTAATTACCATTTCACATCGATTAAATACCCTTCTAACAGCGGATAAAATATTGGTCATCAAAGATGGCCTAGTAGCCGAAGAAGGAACGCATCAAGCTTTATTGGCAAAGGGAGGTCTCTACACTGAACTCTACCGCGTATTTGACGCTGAGAAAAATTTCCCGGAAAAACCCGCTGCCAAAGTTTAACATCCCTGCACCGCCTGCAACAATTCCATCCTGCCCCCTACCCCACATTTTGCAAAAATGTTCTTCACGTGCGTCCCGATGGTATTGATGCTCAAGAAGTGTTTTTCAGCGATTTGGCGATTGGTCAGGCAGGCCAGCAGGTCGGCAAATACTTCCATTTCTTTGGTACTCAGTGGGTCGGCAAGTTTGGCATTGAATCGTTGTAAGTCATTGCTGGTCCGTGGATTGAGGCGGCTGTAGGTGTGCAGCGCAATTTCTAGGGTGCGGAACAACTCATCCTCTTCAAATGGTTTGACCAGATAGGCCATCGGGTAGGTTTCTTTGGCCCGATCCAAGGTGTTCCGGTCAGTAAATGAAGTAAGGTAAATGAAGGGCAGGTGGTATTTCTCCTGAATCACTTGCCCGATGGAAATCCCATCCGCCAGTCCGGCGCCAAGGTGCACGTCCAGAATCACCAGATCCGCCTGGCGCTGGGCCAGCTTATCGAGGGCCATGGTGGGGTTGTAGGCAATGCCACAAACCGAATAATCAAGGTTGTTCAGGGCTGCTTCCAGATCGTGGGCGATGAGGGGTTCATCTTCAACAATCAGAATCGAAAACTTGCTCATGCTGCAGGGCTTGCATTGTGGTGAAGGGGAAAAATCAAACTGGCCATCGCTCCTTTTTCGGCATTGTTGATCTGTAGTGATCCGCCCAACTTCTGGGTGAATGCGTGGATCAAAGAAAAACCGATGGAGCGCGCGGTATTGGGTGCAAAATTAGGCGGAAATCCCACACCATTGTCTTCTACTTTGAGTTCCACTTGTTCGGCATTTCTGGTCAGGAAGATGCGTACTTCCCCTTTTTGTTCTGCGGGGAAAGCGTATTTGAGGGTATTGCTGATCAGTTCATTCAAAATCAGCCCCAGGGCGATCATGATATCGACGTTGAATTTGAGGGGTTGGATTTGCGCCACGAGTTGCACCCGCTCCTGGTCAATGTTGTAGGTGTGGAATAGATTTTCAGCAAGTTTAAGGAAATAGTCTTCGGTTTCCACCGTGCTGAAGTCGTTGTTTTGGTACAAGGTTTGATGAATGAGGGCCATGGAGCGAACCCGATCACGTCCTTCTCGCATGACTTTCAGGGCTACGGGGTCTTGAACCCCACGCGCCTGTAAATTGAGCAGCGAAGAAATGACCTGCATGTTGTTTTTGACCCGGTGGTGGATCTCTTTGAGCAACAATTCCTTTTCTTGCAGGGAAGCTTCCACCGCTTGTTTTGCCAAAGACAACTGAATGTTCTGCTTGCGCTTGTGGCGATAAATCCAGACGGAGGACAACAACAAGAACAATAATCCTCCCGCCATCAGCGCAGTACGCAATTGCGTTTGTTTGAGGCGTTGAGCCTTCTGTTGGTTCAAATCGTGCAAGTGCCCAATCGATTTGTCTTTTTTGGCTACCTCCCACTGTGCTTCGTGGTTACTGAGGCTACTGGCTCTGGAAACCGGATCCAATTGTTGTTGTAAGGCGTGTACTTTATCCAGATAAACAATGGCTTGTTCGTAGTTTTTCTTTTTGCGTTCGTTGGCGGCCAGAGTTTGGTACAAATCCAACAGGTAATTGAGGTTTTCAGATTTTTTTGCCCAAACCATGTTTTCCATCAACAACTCATCTGAAGCAGCAACAGCATCCTGGCTACTCAGAATTGCCGCTTCCATCAACTCGGTCTGCATTTCATTGTAGCGCTGAAAGATGGGTAAATTTAAGGCTTTCGCCAATTTAAGGGAGGCCAGTGCTTTTTCGTTTTGTCCTAACATGTGCTGTGCCTCTGCCAGTGACTTCAAACAACGGGCTTGCATCGCTTGATGCCGCTGTGGTTTGGGCAAACTTTTGAAGGCTTCTAGGGCTTTTTCCAAAACCAGGATCGCTGCAGTTCCTTTTTTTTCAGCCAACAAGGTGGTTCCTTCGTAATACAAAAGTGTGGCTTTAGGAAATGGATTCGTACTGGTTTGGAGCAATTTTTGGGCCTGCCGCAGGTATTTCCTGGCGCGTTGCGGGTTCTCATTGTCCAAAAAAACATGGGAAATTCGCAGGTAAACCAATATTTCTCGTTCTGGGGCAGGGTGTTTTTCCAACAATTCCAAGCTTTGATGGTAATGGTACAACGCCGAATCGGGTCGATTGATGTTGTTGTAACGCAGTCCCAACATCTGATAAAGTTTGTATTGCAACACCGGAAAATCGTGGCTTTTAGCCAAACTAAGACCCAGGTGCAAGTAATGAGCAACGCTATCCGGTTCCACTTTCCGGGTATAAATCTGGGCCATTTGAATGCAGGTCTCCACTTTTGCGCGGGGTTTGCCCAAGCGGAGACACCAGGAAGCAAATTTCCGATAGTGCTGCATGGCCAGGGTATTTTGTTTTTTGATCAAATAAATCCGCGCGATTCCTTCATCCGTATTGGCAGCCAAGCGTTCATTGCCTTCCCTGCTGGCAATCCTCCGTGCCTCATGCAAATAAAACAGCGAACTGTCCAATTGATCTGTCTGAAAATAAACCTTTCCTAAAACCAATAGAGACCCCGCATATTTGAGCCAATTTTGGTCTTTTTTGAATTTTTCACCCGCCACTTTCAGCTGTGAAATCGCCGCTAGAGGCCTGCCCATTTCAAGGCTATCCAGCGCTGTGGTGAAAATGGGATCCATATTGCGCAACAGCTCTCCTCTGGATTGCGCTTGCAGCCACAGTAATCCGAACATGCAACCAATTAACATCAACAGTTTAGCCATAGCTGAGATAAATATTGATAAAATTAGTCCTTGTATCCATAATGAGAAAATTAAACTTAAACATATGCGTTAATTGTATTGTCTTCTCGCCTGAAAAATCTATCGATGCCACGGCAAACGCAAGATAAGGCTTTTACATTTGTCTTCCGTTTGCTCTCTAAAAACTACCGTTAAATAATGGCAACTCATCAAAATATTGCTATTCACGGAGTTGAATGCTAGGTTTTTTGTAAAACTTTACTTACTTTTGACAAAGATTTTCATTTCCCCTCTAGGCAACTGTACTTATTTATCGTTCAGGCTAATACAAATCGTATCTGTTCAGGGCTATTTGTTCCCGAAACCTTCAATTAACACACTGTAATCTAACCTTGAATCATAGTCCCCCATGAACAGGGAAGGCAAAGCGACAAACTATGAGAAGATTACTCGTAGCCGGCATTGCAATAGTATTGATTTTGCACTGTTCCCAGATTGTGTCGGCTCAAAACAAGTACCAAGGCTTTGGAGGGGCAAACCGCCCCTTTCATGCCGCATTTTTTCAAGCGCTCAAATGGCGTAGCATTGGTCCTTTCCAAGGCGGTCGTAGTGTTGTTGCTATTGGTCTACCTAACAATCCAATGGTATATTATTTTGGCTCAACTGGTGGTGGTCTTTGGAAAACCGAAGACGGGGGCTGGAGTTGGCAAAACACCTCCGATGGTTTTTTCCAAAGTGGCTCGGTTGGTGCCATTGCCATTGCTGCTTCAGACCCGAATGTACTTTATGTGGGTATGGGCGAACACGCCGTAAGGGGTGTCATGACTTCTTCAGGAGATGGTGTATACAAATCAACTGATGGTGGAAAAACCTGGGAACATACGGGCCTGGTTCAATCTGAACACATTGCGGAAATCTGCATCCACCCACAAAATCCGGATTTAGTATACGTAGCCGTTCAGGGCGCGTTGTATAAAAACTGCAAAGAACGAGGCATTTATCAATCTCAGGACGGTGGAAAAACCTGGAAAAACATCCTCTTCATTAATCCAAGCTCAGGAGCTACTGATTTGTGTATAGACCCGCAAAATCCCCGGGTACTTTACGCCGCGATGTGGGATCACCAGCGCTCGCCCTGGTACATCCGTAGTGGAGGAGAAGGCTCGGGTTTGTACAAATCTACCGACGCGGGAGAAACCTGGAAAAAACTTTCCGATGGTTTGCCAGAGAGCATAGGAAAAGCGGGGATATGTATCTCCCCCGTGAATTCCGAACGTTTGTATGCGGTCATAGAAGCCAAAAACGGGGGCGTTTACCGCTCAGATGACGCAGGAGAAACCTGGAAGCAAGTCAATAAAGATCGCCAGACCTTTGCTCGGGCCTGGTATTTCAATGAAATTGTTCCTGATCCCAAAAATCAGGAGATCGTGTATGTACTGAATATTCCTTTGCTCAAATCCATGGATGGAGGGAAAACCTTTAGCAACATCGCCAATCCCCATGCCGATCAACACGATTTGTGGATCAACCCCAACAACCCCCAAAACATGATCCTGGCCAATGACGGTGGAGCCTGTATCAGTTACAACGGCGGAAAATCATGGACTTCTCAAAACAACCAACCTACTGGTCAATTTTACCGGATCACTACCGACAATAGTTTTCCCTACCAAATTTATAGTGCCCAACAAGACTATGGAGCCATGGGCATCCCCAGCAGAGTCAGTGGATCGGGCGTATTGGGCAACAACTGGTACCAGGTTGCGGGTGGAGAGAGTGCTTTTTTAGCCCTGGATCCAAACAACCCGGAATCGGTTTACGGTACCAATTATCAAGGCAACATCAGTGCCTGGCATCGGCCTTCGGAAACCAGCAAAGACATTATGGCGTATCCGGAAATTGCGCTGGCTACCCATCCGCGTGACCTGAAATACCGTTTCAACTGGAATGCCCCATTGGTGGTTTCCCCTCAAAACCCCAAAATACTCTACCACGGCGCCCAAAAAATACTTAAAACCGAAAATGGCGGGATCAATTGGGTCCCAATTAGCCCTGATTTAACCCGAAACGATCCTGAACACCAGGGTGATGGCGGTGGCCCTTTTTTGAATGAAGGTGCTGGTGCTGAAAATTACAACACCATCAGCTACATTGCCCCTTCTCCACACCAAGAAGGAGTACTTTGGGTTGGCACCGACGACGGCAGGGTGCACCTAACGCGCAATGGTGGTGAGACTTGGGAAGACCGAACGCCAAAAGGCCTTCCCGAGTCTCTGATCAATTCGATCGAGGTATCGCCCCACGAACCAGCAACCGTATATGTTGTGGCTTGCCGTTTTCGTTTTGGCGACAAACACCCTTATGTTTACCGCAGCAGAGATTATGGGCGTTCCTGGGAAAAAATCATTTCGGGATTTGGTTTGAATGATTTTGTGCGGGTAGTTCGAGAAGATCCCGGCCAAAAGGATATTCTGTACGCCGGCACCGAGTCCAGTTTCTTCATGTCCATCAATGGTGGAGAGTATTGGCACCCCTTTCAACTCAACATGCCGGTATGCCCCATCACCGATTTGAAAATCCACCAAAATGATTTGATTGCTTCAACCGCAGGTCGTGGCATTTGGATCCTTGATGACATCGCCTGTTTTCACCATACTAAAGCCATTGTCGGCAAAACCGGGATTACCTTAAGTCCTCCGCACGAAGCATACCGCTATGCCAGTGAACAAAATGAAGACCCAACCCTTGCCTCCAGTCCTAGCAATGGGGCTGAAGGGATGATCATCAGTTTTATTTTACCCGAAGAAATAGACAGTCTGGCCCTGGAAATCCACAATGCCAAGGGTCAGGTAGTTCGCCGCTATACCAGTTGGGTAGACACCATGCACATGAACACCAATGCCGCATTGGGTCAGCCTATCTTACCTGCGCAAAAAGGGCTGAACCGCCTGGTTTGGGATTTGCGCCGCAGTATGTTACCGGGTATCCCTGAACTGTTCATCATGGGAGACCTGCGGGGCAGTATGGTCCCTCCTGGCAATTATACCATCGTACTGTGTGGGCCTACCGATACCATCAAAGCCGTTGCTAAAGTATTGGCTAACCCAAAAGTACCAGGCACGCAAGAAGAGTTTGAACTGCAAAGCATCAATCTCCAAGAAATGGAAACCACCATTCGGGAAATGCACAAAACGATCAGCAACCGCCGGGAATGGCGCAACTGGTTGGATGGTTTGCTCGCCTTATACGAAAATTCAGCGGAACACGAAGACATGTTGAAAACTGCCCGCGACATCATTGCAAAAATAAACTCATGGGAAGAAGGGCTCACCCAGCCCGCTCAACAAGGTACCCAAGATGCCATCGTCTTCAAACATGGCCTTCATTCTGAGTTGTTGGACCTCAAGACCCGCACCGATGCCATTGATCCGCGCCTTACCCAGGGTACTACCGATCGTTTCAACGACATCCGTAAAATTTGGTACCGCAAAAAGCCCGCCAACGAAGCAATCAACCAGGCGATGCTCAGCTTTATGAGTAGTTTTAAAGAAAAGGAAATGGCGCCGTTGTTTGCGCCGCCGACGAATACGTATTAGGGTTCGACGTTCGAGGGTTCGGGGGTTTGGGGAAGGTTTTTTGAAAACTATTGAACTTCGAACCCCGGAACCTTCGAACCTTCGAACCTTTTTCTTTACCTTCGCGCCGTACTAAAAACATTGAACGATGGAAGCTGCAAATAACTCTACAACTAAAGATTGGTTGCTTTTTTTGATCTCTTTGGTCGCAATGATCATTTTGTTTGCGGTAGCTGACGAGTGGTTCTGGTTGGCGCTACCCTTTGTATTGACTTTCTTCGTACGGGCCCTTCGGGTAATTTAGTCAGTGTTAAGCCGAGACGCGATGTATCATCACGTAGGATGTGATGCATCGCGTCTCCCTGACAAACTCATTCGTAACTGTTGGTACTCTCTTCCAGCAGTGCTTCTATTTCCTGAATTTCTGCTTCGCTAAAATAGCGCCATTTACCCGGTGCCAAGTCGTCCAATTTGATGGACATAATGCGGATACGTTTCAACTTCTTCACTTCATACCCCATGTATTCACACATGCGGCGAATCTGACGATTCAGGCCTTGGGTCAGGATAATGCGAAAAGTAGATTGACCCTTTTGTTCCACCACACATTTTTTGGTGGTGGTGCCTAAAATGGGGATACCATTGCTCATACGGCGAATAAAATCCGGAGCCAAGGGTTTGTCTACCACCACAATGTACTCTTTCTCGTGCCCATTGCGGGAGCGCAGGATTTTGTTGACGATATCACCATCGTTGGTCAAAAAAATGAGGCCTTCGGAATCCTTGTCCAATCGGCCAATTGGAAAAATCCGTTGAGGATGGTTGATGTACGCGATTACGTTGGTTCTGTCGCGGAGATCGGTGGTACAAGTCAAACCTTTGGGCTTGTGAAAAGCGAGGTAAATGCGCTTGGGGTTACTGCGCAGGGGCTTCCCATTCAACAAAACGGTATCTCCTGATGCGACCCGATTGCCTTTTACCGCTACGACTCCATTCAGGGTCACCCGACCAGCTTCGATGAGCTTATCTGCCTCTCTTCGGGAGCAAATTCCCGTTTCCGAGATGTATTTGTTTAAACTAATCGAGTCCATTGATGGTGTTGGCTATTTCTTCACTTTGATCATACACCCAACCGCTTTGGTCAGGCTGGGGTCGGGTTCATTGCCTTTTTCCACGGCGGCAATGGCTTCTTCCACATACCGGCGGGTAATGAGTGATTCATCGTCGGCGTTGTCGTCGATGGCACCAATATAGCGCACTTTCCGGTCTTTATCGAGTAAAAAGACATGGGGTGTACGAGCTGCTCCGTAAGCAGGAAATACTTTTTGGCCCTCATCCAAGAGGTACTCAAAGGGATACTTCTTTTGTTTCGCGCGTTCGGTCATGCGGTCAAAACCGTCACCGGGTTGCACCGAAGGATCGTTGGGCATAATGGCCACCACTGGCCAGCCCATGGGTTCCATTTTGTTGTGCAAATCAATGATGCGTTGCTCGTATGCCTGTGCATAAGGACAGGTATTGCAGGTAAAGACCACAATATACCCTTTAGCGGTTTTATAGTCTTTGAGGGTGACCATTTTTCCACTGGTACTTTTCAACTGAAAGTCAGGAGCGATGTCCCCTACTTTTAGGCCCGTCACCGGAGATAATTGAGGAAAAGAGAACAAAAGGAAAAGGACACTTGCGAAAAATCCAATTCCCAATCCAGTTTTTGTTTTCATCTCAGTCGAATTTGAATAATGTTGTAATTTTATCCATTATGACGAAGGATTTAGTTTTTGGGGTCAAAAAACCAAGCACAAATTGCTGAAGTTCTTCAAAATCATCAAATTCTCCTTCTTTAAACGTGCGTACATCACCCCGGTACACCAAAGTAGCAGGCAAAGCCCCACTCCAACTGGAATCTATTTTATCAATCCATAGCTGTTGCCGGCTGTCTACTAACGCGGCTACTGAAGCTGAAAATTGTCTCTGGGCTAAAAAAGGTTTCAATTTGGTTTCCAAATCTTTGCGGAAGTCCAAACTCACCAAAATAATTTTGACCTTTCGCTGTGCCAAACTACGGTTTAACTGCTCGAAATAAGGCAATTCTTTTACGCATGGCCCACACCAAGTCGCCCAAAAATTGATCACGTACGTGGTATCCGTCTGGGTTCGCTCGAGTAAAGGTGCGAAATCGTCAAATGATTCAAATACTTGTTGTGCTTTCAGGCTACCCAAGCCCGTCGTGAGGACAAGTAACAACCATATCTTTTGCATAAGCAGCAATTTAATTTATGTTGATGAAGGTTGAAGGTTTATAGCGGTTGATAACGCTAACCTCAACATTCATCAACCCAGATCAACCTTCATCAACCTCACTCACGGCATCCCTGCCTTGTAAATTTCAGCATTTCCGGTTAAAACATATGAACTTCCCGCAGGGAAAAACAGGCTTTGTCCTTTTTTTACCAACAAGCTTTGATTAACCAAGGCCTCTCCTTGTATCAACAACAATATTTCCGGCCCTTTGGTGGAATGTTGTTCGTGAATTTTTGCGTCGCTCAAGCGAATCAAACTCAGCTCAAAATCCGGAGCAGGGGTTTTAAAACCGGTAAGGGTATCACTTTCTGCCTCTCCAGCAAAAATATGGGGAATGACCGGTTCAAAAGAAAGGTGTTGAATCAGGGTTGCTGCGTCTACATATTTATCCGTGAGTCCCCCTCTAAATACATTGTCCGAATTGGCCATCAATTCTACGTTTACACCTTCAAGATAGGCATGCAGAATGCCCGCGTCCTGAAAAATGCCCTGCCCTGGCTGTACATTGACTACATTCATCAGGTAAATAGAAATGACCCCACGGTCTAAACCGCCATCCAACAACCGGAAGTCACGCAAGGCCCGCGCCGCCCAATAATCTTGTTGGTCTTTCTGCAATTGTCCGGTAGACAATAAGGGCAACAACCGTGCGGCCAATGGCTGCAACAAACGATCAATCTCGTCTTGCGGCATGGTCATGACCTGGGTATAAAGTGGCTCGATGGAATCAGGGGAATAAAACGCCAATAAGCCTGCCAATTCAGGGGTTTGCTGAAGACTGGCCAAAACCTTATCGAGTGTAGCAAAACCGTGCAACAACCAAAAATCAGTCAAAGCCGTCATCATTTCTGGCTTGTGGTTGTCGTCTTTAAAATTCCGGTTGAACGCATTGAGTGGGATTCCAGCAGCATTTTCTGCCGCAAAGCCTTGCTCTGCCTCCGTTTTATTGGGGTGCGCCTGAATAGAGAGCATTTTGTCTACATCCAGTATTTTTAACAAGTAAGGGATTTGATTGGCAAATCGCTGTGCCGTAGCCGTTCCCAATATGTCGAGGGGAGCACTGTTGATCAAAGCATCAAGGGGTTGTGCTGCTTCACCCGGCAAATGCACCTGTGCCATGCCACGGGGATGCGCGCCAAGCCACAGTTCTGCACAGGGCTCTTGTTGGCGATTCGTTTGGTTCAATAAATTGGGAATGTACTCGAAGCCGCCCCAGGCGTAGTGTTGTACTACTCCTTCAAGCAGGTACGGCGTGGTAGTTGTAGCCATGAATCCTTGCCATTTGTCTTTTTGAAATTTTGAGATTCAGATCTCCAGATCACGCAGATTTACGCAGATTTTTCCAAAGAACATATCGACAAAAGTCGCGTACTTTATGGCATAAGGCTTTCTCAGCAGGGCATTTTGAGCTTTATTTTAAACCCACCAGAAAATAACTGCAAGTCGCGTACAAGGCAATTTCTCAGCAGGCATTTGGTAGATCGGATTGATCAAAAAAATCTTGCGCTGCAAAATCCGATAGTTTCGCTTGTTCAAGATACTTTCAAAACGTTCAATCGAGATTCCAGTGTCTTTGATTTCTTGTAATTCTTGTACCGTTTGTTCGGTTTCGCCACCCCAACGCAATACCTGTTGGTACAAAGCCGAGGGCAGCAAGTGGTAATAAGGCAATTTGGACAACCACTTGTTGCGACAAATCTGCTGATGCCCTCCGAAAGGCATGTACCAAGGCGGAAAAGCAAAAAACACCACCCCTTGTGGTGCCAGGAATTGGTGCAAAAAAGTCATGAAGCGATCTTGATCTGGAATGTGTTCGATCACATCTTTGAGGATGATCAAGTCAAACCGAAACCCTGCTTCCTGGCCAGGGTCAATGTCGTAGATGTTGCGGGCGATGAGCCGCAATTGACCATTAGCCACCGGTTCTGGCATAAAGGTTTTGGCCGTTTCGATCCGGCTTTCGTGCAGTTCAATGCCTACGCATTCACAGCCTTCTTCCAAAAAAGCTTTGAGTACTCCGGCTTCGCCACAACCAATTTCCAAAACTTTGGCGGTTGGAGGTAAAAGGTGGTGTTTGCGCACAAAAGGCAAAATGTATTCTTTGGCTGTCCGATATTGGTAATCGAAATAAGTCCGTTTGTCCTGGTGAAATTCAAACATAGCAATGTGTAGAGATTACCAAGTAAAGGTACTTAAACGGTGGAGTACGGTATTTATTTCCAATTATTTTTTCAGAAAATTTGCAAGATTATTATATGTTTTGTTTATTTGAGTTTTTAAACAGCGTTCTAGTAAATAAAGGGGAATGGTTGTCAGGAGCATAGGCCCGGAAAGGTGCTCATCCCTGACAGCTTTTTTTTTTGTTAAATCCTACCTATCTTTGCCTTTCAAATAATGTTCTTTTGGCAAGAATCATGGCTATTGATTACGGGACTAAGCGTACGGGCATCGCCGTAACCGACCCACTGCAAATTATTGCCAGTGGTTTGGATACAGTTCCCACTGCAGAACTGATGAATTTTTTGCGGCAATATTGCCTAGAAGAAGACGTCGAAGCATTTGTAGTTGGAGAGCCGAAACACCTGGATGATACCCCTGCTCAAATCCATCATTTGGTTATGGCTTTTGTGGCACAAATAGAAAACCTTTTTCCGGATAAAAGGGTTATTCTGCGGGATGAGCGGTTTACATCGAAAGATGCCACCCGATCGATTCGCCAAAGTGTGCCCAGTCGAAAAAAAAGACGCGACAAAGGCTTGGTTGACAAAGTCAGTGCGGTCATTATTTTGCAGGAATACCTGGAAAAATACAAATATTCGTAATACCATGTTGTTACCCATTTATGCTTACGGGCATCCCGTTTTGCGCAAAAAAGCTGAAGATATTACCCCAGACTACGAAGATCTGAGCAAGTTGATCGCGGACATGTGGGAAACCATGTACCACGCCGAAGGAGTCGGCCTGGCTGCTCCGCAAATTGGCCGTCCCATTCGTTTGTTTATCATCGATTCCATGCAGTTGGAGGAGAAAGGTAAAGATGTCATCGGTCTCAAAACTGTTTTCATCAACGCCGAAAAAGTGGAAGAAAAAGGTAAAATCTGGGCCTACGAAGAGGGCTGCCTGAGTATACCCGATATTCGCGGTGATGTCGACCGCTTGGATACCCTGACGCTGCGTTATCTGGACGAAAACTTTGTGGAACACATCACCACCTTTGACGGCATCAATGCCCGGGTGATCCAGCACGAATACGACCACATCGAGGGTATCCTTTTCCTGGAATACCTCAAACCAGTCAAAAAAGCGATGATCCGCGGGCGGCTGGAGAACATCCGCAAGGGAAAAGTGAAGGTGGACTACAAGATGAAATTTGCTTGATAAGGCCCTATCTTCACCCCGCCTACGGTGGAAATTGATAGAGATTTCACACAGATTAACGCGCAGATTTCACACAGATTTCAGGTCATATCTACAAAATCTGTGTGAATCTGTGGAATCTGTGGTGAAATTATCTTCTTCACTTCCTTCCGAAATCAGCCGGAATTTCTCCCCAGTCCTCCGTCTCCCACTTGATCAACTTATTGGTGAAAGTATTTTCTGTCAACCATTTTTCGGCGCGATCAATCACTTCGTACAATTCTTCCGTTTTTTGGTTTTCCACCAGGGTGGTTTTGCATTTTTTCTGCTTGATCCACTTCATGGCATTCACCGAATCAGAATAAATCGGAAAATTCCAGCCTTTTTTTTGGCATAGCGCCAGCGCGTGTACCAGGGCCAAAAACTCCCCAATGTTGTTCGTTCCCAGGGGAAAGGCCTGGTGAAAAATTTGCTCTTTGGAATCCGTCCATACGCCCTGGTATTCCATTTTACCGGGATTGCCACTACAAGCTGCATCTACACTGATGCTGTCTTTGATGATGGCACTTTTGGCTTTAGGGATACGTTTGATCATGCTTTGCCCGCCAGAAGTTTTCGCCGCACCTGGTTTAAAAGACGGAGCAGTTTGTTTGAAAGCTTTTTCGGCTTCTGCCTTACTTTCGTATGATTTGTACCGTGCACCTGGAAAGCCGTTGATCTGTGCCTGGCATTCTACCCAACTTTCATAGATGCCGGGTTTAGCACCCGTCCAAACGACGTAATATTTTTTTGCTTTGCTCATTGAATGGTCATTATGGGCATCCGCGAGGGATGCCCCAACGGATATTTCGCCCCAAGAATACAAAACATCTTGGATAAAAACACGGTTTAATCGGTTTTGGATGTCCTAAACACTTACCTTTGCAGCCGAAAAAAAAGAACCATGCGCATCATCGATACACACGCCCACTTGTACGCTGAAGAATTCAACGAAGACCGCCGGGAAATGATCCAACGTGCACTCGACGCAGGTGTAAGCCAAATGTATTTGCCCAATATTGACAGTACCTCCATCGAAGGAATGTTGGCGTTGGAAACGGAATATCCCGGGCAATGTCTGGCCATGATGGGATTGCACCCTTGTTACGTAAAAGACAATTACCTGGAAGAACTGGCCACGGTCAAATCCTGGCTGGAAAAACGCAGCTTCCCCGCCATAGGTGAAATTGGTATCGACCTGTATTGGGACAAAACCCATGTGCGTGAGCAGGAAGAGGCTTTTTTGACCCAGGTTGAATGGGCCAAAGAATACGACCTGCCCATCGTTATTCATTCCCGCGAGTCGATGGATTTGATTCTAGACCTGCTCCAACCCATTCGACACGAGCGCTTGAGAGGAATTTTTCATTGTTTCTCGGGTTCTGTTCAGCAGGCGGAAGCGGCTATTGCCATGGGTTTCCTCCTGGGGATTGGTGGGGTTTTGACGTTCAAAAAATCGGGACTGGATGCGGTTTTGGCACACATTGACTTACAACATCTGGTGCTGGAAACCGATGCCCCTTACCTCGCTCCTACCCCCTTCCGCGGCAAACGCAATGAGAGTGCTTATTTGACCAAAGTTTGTGAAAAACTGGCGGAAGTGAAAGGGGTTCCAATGGATGAAGTAGCCGAAATCACCAGCACAAACGCTGTAAATCTTTTCAAGCGCTAAAAAAACGGGAACTTTTATTGAAAAAACCGTTTTTTGAGTGTAAATTTGCCGCACTTTACTAAGTAGCACATACAGAGAGGTGCTCGAGTGGTTTAAGAGGTACGCCTGGAAAGCGTATATACCGCAAGGTATCGAGAGTTCGAATCTCTTCCTCTCTGCGAAATACAAAAGCCTGCATCTCAATGAGATGCAGGCTTTTTTTGTTCATAATTCATAGAATAGCATTACTGCTTCAACACCACCATCCGCTTCGTTTCCACAAACTTGGCAGTTTCCAAACTATAGTACAATACGCCGGAAGATTGTAGCTGAGCGGAATTAAGTTCCAGCAGATTCCAACCTTTGGCGTACGCCCCTTTCAACTGGTACAACACCGCTCCTTTCACATCGCGCAGCGTCAGGCGGGCTTCCGCAGCTTCGGGCAGGTAAAACCCAATTTGGGTGGATTCCTGGAAAGGGTTGGGGACGTTTTGCAGGAGTACGACTTTTTCAGTCTGGTGTTTTTGTTCGGCTTCTACGAAGTAGTCGAGCAAAGCGGGATTGATGGCTTTTGCTTGCGGGTTTTCCCTGACAATCGCCGGATTTTGTAGCGTCTTCAAGGGTGCATCCAATTGTGGTGCTACTGCAATTTCAGGCAATACTTCACCCACCAGACCAGGCCCCGGTTGTACCACCACCGTCACTTCAAAAGAAGCCCCCAACACATCGTCTTGGGTGCCATTGTTGTCGCGCCAGTTCCGGCCTTTGGTGTAGGGCACAATGGTGTACACAACGGTCGAAGGAGTTCTGAGTCTATTTTTCAACAAGCCCTCTTCAAAAGTAGAACCCCTTGGACGCGTATAAGGTGCTTCGCTCACCCCATCCACACTGTCTGGGTTACTGATGGCCTGTACCAAATACTTCTTCCGCTTTTTGGGTTTGACCATGTTCACCTTGGTTTGTGGTGCGGTATTGTTGGCGATGGTTTCACTGAATGCGGTGGGTTCGGCCTCTGGACACTTGCCAATCCGGTTTACTTTTACCTTTACCGTTATGGGCTCACCTTCACAACCCACTTGTTGAGAGCCAATGGGGGTAATGGTATACACCACTTCCGTACCCTTCCTGGTCAGGTTGATCAAAATTTCGTTGATGGCATCCTGGCCAAAGGGAACCCCTACCCCACTGCTTCGGCCTTTGCGGGCGTTGCCATAGGTAGCAGTCCAATTGAACGTAGCACCAGGGGCAGCATTGGGATTCAATACCGTAATCCCAACCGGAATACCGCTACAAATGGTTTTGCCTGTAGCTGTTGCATCGGGAATTTTACCGATCACTACGGTCACGGGCTTAATGTCAAAGCAACCGGTACTTGCGTTCGTTCCTTTGATGTAATAAATCCCGGCATCCGTAGACTGTGGAGTGGTGAACGCCTGAGTAGCCGCAGCATCTGTCCAGTAGCTGAAGGTCAAACCCTCCGTAGAACCCGCAGTAATGGTCGTAGCCCGCAAGTCGACCAAAGTGGTACAACGTGGTGCAGGATTATTGGTGATCAGCGTAGGTTTGGGGTTAACCGTCACAATCACCTGAAAGTTGCTAGGGTTGGTGCAACCATTGGCGCTCAGGCTGTACTGGTACGTCACATTGAGCGCCCCCGAGGTCGTATTGGTTAAGGTTTCGTTTACACTTCCAGTGCCGTTGGCGACAGCATTACTGATGCCACTGAGCGCCGCCCGAGTCCAGGTGAAGAGCGTACCGCTTACCGAACTACTGGGCGTATAACTAAACGTACTGGCGCTACAAATGGCATCAGGACTGAGGCTACTGTTCAGCGCAGGCAATGGACTAATGGACTTGGTCACCGTAAAGCTGGATGGATTGCTACAACCATTGGCACTCAGGGTGTACACATAAGCCACATTCAGGGTGTTGCTGGTCGTATTGTTCAAAGTTTCCGTGATGCCACCCGTGCCGTTGGCGGCCGGGTTGCTGATGCCCGCCACTGCGGCACGCGTCCAGGTGAAGTTGGTAGCATTGGCCGTACTGCCAGGTATGTAGGTGAAGCTGGAGCCACTACAACTGGCGTCCAGCGCCAGTTCCGAGTTCAAGGTCGGCAAAGGATTTACGGTTACTACAAAAGTATTGTTGATGGTGCTGGCACAGCCATTGGCGCTCAAGGTGTACACATATGTCACATTGATGGGTGCAGCAGTGCTGGTGACCAGTATTTCATTGATATTGCCAGTACCTGTGCCAGGGGCATTGCTGATGCCATTGACCGCCGCGCGAGTCCAGGAAAAACTGGTACCCGTTGTACTGCTGCTCGGCGTATACACAAAAGCAGTGCCACTACATATGGGCGCTGGATCAAGTGTACTGTTTAATCGTGGTTGTGGATTGACGGTAACCGTAACCGTAAAGGTATTTGGATTGATACAATCCTCCACATTTAAGGTGTAGACGTAAGTCACCTGAATGGGTGCAGCCGTAGTATTGGAGAGGATTTCGTTGGGATTGCCAGTTCCACTGGCTGCCAAATTGCTGATGCCATTGACCGCCGCCCGAGTCCAACTGAAGGTGGTGTTTGCGACTGAACTGCTGGGGGAATAATTAAACATCATTCCGCTACAGATGGCCGGAGGAGTACTTGTACTGCTCAACATCGGCAGTGGACTCACCTCAACTTCCACATTAAAAACCGTAAGATTGTCACAGCCATTGGCACTTAGCCGGTAGGCATACACTACGGTAATTGGTGCGTTGGTCGTGTTGGTCAAGGTTTCCCCAGGGTTGCCGGTGCCATTGGCCGCAGGGGTACTAATCCCATTGACCGCAGCGCGGGTCCAGGCAAAACTAGTCCCCGAAGTGCTGCTTTTGGGTAAATAGCTAAAAACCCCTCCACTACAAATATCGGGAGCAATGGTAGAACTGCTCAAACTGGGCAGTGGGTTTACCGTCACCCTTACCCTGGTTGGGTTGGCATTTGCACACCCATTGGCACTGAGGGTATACAGATAAATTACACCAATCGGAAATTCAGTGGTATTGACCAAAATCTCATCGGGACTATTGTTACCGGCGGAAGCAGGATTGCTGATGCCTTGAACTGCTGCACGGGTCCAGGTAAAAGTCGTGTTGATCACGTTGCTTCTTGGCGTGTAACTAACCGTTGTTCCACTACAAATGGACGCAATTGTTGTATCACTGGTCAGTCTTGGGCTGGGATTCACCAAAACGACCACATTGCGGGCGGTCGGATTGGTACAGCCCCCTGCGCTTACGGTAAAGCGATAGATCACGTTAATTGCGGCAGCAGTGGTATTGACCAAAGTTTCATTCGGATTACCTACGCCATCAGCTTCAGGGTTGGAAATGCCATTTACACTGGCACGTATCCAGGCAAAACTGGCCCCTGTAGCTGCGCTTGTCGGCGTATAATTGAACACGTTGCCGCTACAAATAGCAGGTGGAGTAAGGCTGCTGCTCAAGGTAGGACTGGGTTTCACCACCACCACTACATTAAAGATTTGTGGATTGATGCAGCCGTTGGCATTCAGGGTATATGCGTAGGTAACACTTACTGGTGCATTGCTGGTATTGATCAAACTTTCCAGCGGATCATCGGTGCCATTGGCAGCAGCATTGCTGATTCCTGCCACTGCTGCCCGCGTCCAGGAAAAAGTAGTACCTACCGTTGTACTGGTGGGTATGTAACTAAACAAGGCCCTGCTGCACACATCGGCAGGCGTAGTACTGCTACTCAAACTGGGGGGGCGGTTCACCACTACCTTAACCGTATCCGGGATGGGATTGGTGCACCCGTAAGCACTCAACGTATACAAATAGGTTACCGTGACCGGCCCAGTCGTCGTGTCGAACAAGGTTTCATTGGGGTTGCCCGTGCCATTGGCAGCAGCATTACTGATGCCGGCAACTGCGGCGCGGGTCCAGGCAAAAGTAGTCCCCTCAGTAGCACTGGTGGGAGTATAACTAAAAGCCGAACCGCTACAAATTGCCGGTGGATTAGTCGCACTGCTCAATACTGGCCTCGGTTTAACCAGCACCGTAACCCTGGTTGGGTTGGGGTCTGAGCAGCCAGTTGCACTGATGGTATACAGGTATACGACACTTAGCGTATCCGCAGTCGTGTTGACCAAGGTTTCGTTGATACCCGCGGTGCCACTCGCTGCGGCATTGCTTAGCCCATTGACAAGGGCTCTAGTCCAACTGAAAGTGGCATTTGTATTGGTACTGGTAGGAGTATACGTAAAGGCTGTGCCACTACAGATCGCCGGAGGAGTAAGGGTACTACTCAGGGCAGCGCTGGGATTGACGATTACCGTTACATTGGTAGGTGTTGGACTGGTACAGCCATTGGCCGTTGCCGTATATTGATAAACCACATTGATGGGGTTGGCAGTTGTATTGCTCAATGCTTCGTTGATTCTTCCGGTATCGGTTCTGGCAGAGTTGCTGATGCCCATCACGGCTGCCCGGGTCCAGTTAAAGGTAGCGCCCGGCGTGCTGCTGGTTGGAACATAACTTAAGGTTGCTCCACTACAAATTCCTGGAGCGGTGGTACTACCCGTAAAAACTGGAACAGGTTTAACCCTGACCACCAGGTTAGCGGGCACAGGGTTGGTACATCCATTGGCGGACAAAGAAAAAACGTAAGTCACATTTACAGGCGCATTGGTGGTATTGTTCAGCGTTTCAGTGATATTGCCCGTTCCCATGGTTCCGGAATTGCTCACTCCATTCACCAGCGATCGACCCCATCCCAGGGTAGCACCTACAGTCGAACTACTCGGCGTGTACGTGAACGACACCCCCGTGCATTGCATCAGGGTATCGAGAGGACTGGTCAAAACCGGGCGTGGGTTGACCGTCACCATCACTCGGAAGGTATCGGAACCGATACAACCACCAACGCTTAAATTGAAGTATTCATAAGTAACGACCACTGGATTGGCCGTCGTATCGATCAGGGTCTCATTGATTGGGCCTGTTCCATTGGCCGCAGGGTTACTGATCCCAGGTCTAGCTTTGCGACGCCAACTAAACGTAGTGCCCATTGCACTGCTGGTGGGAGTATATGCAAAGGTTGTTCCACTACATACCGGAGGAGGAGTTAAAGGAACTACTCAAAGTGCCGGGCTTCTCACCACAACTGCAATCGAATTACTGCTGATGCTAAACACTGTGGTACAGGTATCGATGAGCAGACAACTGACGGTATCCAGGTTGGATAAAGTATCCACGATATAGGTAGGACTATTGGTACCTACATTTTGGCGATTGAGACGCCATTGGTACTTGAAGCTACTACCTGCATTCATGGCAAGAGCCGTAAAGGTTAGCGAGTCTCCGAGGCAGAAGGTGTCGTTGGGACTTACCGTAATGCTAAGGGTAGGCGTAGTACAAGAAATGTAGGTAAATCCGGGCAAGCTCAAGGTATCTCCGGGGATAAAAACATCCACATCTCCAGTGGCGCCGTCGCTCACCACCGCCTTGATTTTTGTAGGTGAAACTACCTGGATAAAACTGGCGGTAGAATCCCCAAAATTGACCTTGGTCGCGCCAGTTAAGCTGGAGCCGGTAATGAGTATGGTATCCCCGGTTTGTCCTGTAGTAGGGCTGAAGGAGATGATTGAAGGGGTAAGGTAAGTTGATTTCTCAGCACTGATGCGGAATTCCCCCGTAAATTAGTGGTGGCCAAATCAGGCTTTCCATCGCCATCTAAATCTCCAATTGAGGCAATATTGGGTTCTGAACCCACGGCAAGGTCTACTTTTGCAACAAACGAAAGCGTACCGCTGCTGCTGGTATTGCGCAACACCGAAAGGGATGAAGAACCAGAGTTGGCGACCGTCAAATCCAGCTTGCCATCGCCATCCAGGTCGCCCATGGAAACGCTAAAGGGCGTAGCCCCGGTGGCAAAGTCCACTTTGGCCGCAAGCGCAACCGTATCTACTTTACTGGTATTGCGAAAGACCGAGACGCTGGTAGAAAAAAGGTTACTAATGGCTACTTCGGGTTTGCCATCGCCATCCAAATCCCCAATGGCTACCCCGGAGGGAGTATCTCCAGTGGTGAAATCAACCCTACCCGCAAAAGACAAATTACCTGGAGTACTGGTATTGCGGATAACCGACACATTTGAAGCAAAAGCATTGGGCGCCACCAAATCCAGTTTGCCATCACCATCAATGTCACCAAGGCCAATGTTATAGGGTCTTGAATTTGTACCGGTAATAAAATCTACTTTACGGGCAAAAGATATAGATCCAACGGTACTCGTATTGCGCAATACGGATACTGTAGACGAAGAGAAGTTCGCCAGTGCCAGGTCGGGTTTGCCATCGCCATCCAAATCTCCAATGGCCACACCCAATGGACCTGACCCAACCGCGGAGTCTATTTTGGCCGCGAAAGACAACATGCCCCCAGTACTGGTGTTTCTGAGAATAGAAACCGTATTGGAAAATTGGTTGCCAATGGCCAAATCCAGTTTGCCATCGCCATCCAGGTCGCCAACTGCAGCACTGGAAGGCCCAGCCCCGGTGGTGACGTCAACTTTTGCTGCAAATGCAAGGGTCCCGCTGCTGCTGGTATTTCTCAACAGGGATACACTCATCGAGCCATTATTGGTGGCAATCAACTCCGGTTTGCCGTCTCCGTCCAAATCTCCAGATGCTACACTGCGCGGCTGAGAGGCAGTAGTAAAATCGGTTTTTGTGGCGAAAGACATGGTGTTGATGGCAATTCCTCCACTAAACGTAACCAGAAAAGGCTTTGCAGAGGCAGCACTCAAACCCGTAACGGTATTCAACACGGTAATGGGTTTGTAGGTAGCACCCAACGGAACCGTTACGGTCAACGAAGTTGGACTTGCCGAACTAACGGTAGCCTTTACTGCCCCAAAATGTACGATGTTATTTGTAGCCGTGGGGTTGAAATTTGTACCAGTAAGGGTAACGGTGGCTCCGATCGAACCTGCTGCGGGCGTAAAACCAGTAATGGTGGGTGTCTGAGCAGCGAGGAGGGTTCCTACCAGACAAGCTGATAGGAAAATGTGTAGTTTTTGGATCATGGTATTCATGGTATTACAATTATCAATCAGCTTGTCCTTTTTCAGCAAGCTGGTTTTCTCATGCAGCAAAAATAAAATTTTTCTATTGGTAAGCTGGTTTATTTGATCGGTATTCTATCAGGCAATCAAAAAAAAATGGTACACTTGAAT
Organism: Haliscomenobacter sp.; assembly: GCF_016718685.1. Classification (GTDB taxonomy): domain Bacteria; phylum Bacteroidota; class Bacteroidia; order Chitinophagales; family Saprospiraceae; genus Haliscomenobacter. Next base: position 41,462 of record NZ_JADKCX010000028.1, read on the forward strand.
TTTTTTCCTATTCATTATCAAGCATTTCCCATAATTTGATCACTTCAGCGGCTGGTTTTACATCGTGAACGCGCAGGAGTTTTGCCCCTTGCTGTAAGGCAATCATGTGCAGTGCGGTCGTACCATTCAGTGCCTGTTCAGGTTCGATATTCAAAAAACGGTAAATCATCGATTTGCGGGATAATCCGGCCAAGAGTGGTGCATCCAGCATCCGAAACACGTGCATACTTTTCAACAGCTGGTAATTGTGGGCAATGGTTTTTCCAAAACCAAATCCAGGATCCAATACGATGTCTTTCACCCCCAAAACCCGCAATTTCCCCACTTCAGCGATGAAAAAATCCAGCACATCGGTCACCACATCAGCATATACAGGATTGGATTGCATGGTACCAGGCTGTCCCTGCATGTGCATGAGTACATATGGCAAACCCAGTTCCGCTACCGTGGGATACATGGCTGGATCGAGGCGACCAGCAGAGATGTCATTGATCAGGCCTATCCCTAAATCATAACCCGCCCGTACCGAATGAGCATATACCGTATCCAGAGAAATAATCGCCTTCGGAAATTGTTGCGTCAAAGCCTGTATCACCGGGGCCACCCGTTGCATCTCCTCTTCTGCGGTGATGATGTGTGCGCCTGGCCGCGACGACATCCCCCCAATGTCCAAAATTTGTGCCCCTGCACTCAACATCTGATCGGCTTGTTGCAGAATATCGGTTAATTCCGTGAATCGGCTACCCGCATAAAAACTATCTGGGGTAACATTGATGATGCCCATAATGACCGGGTGGGAAAGATCCAGGAGACGTCCGGCGCAGTTGAGGGTGGTTTGTGGGTACAACATTAACATTTGGTTTTTGCAAATTTATTACTTTTGACCAAAATCTACTGTTATGTCTGAAGGTGGTGATTCTCGCTTGCGCATCAGCCAAACTTTTTTGGCCATCCTGATCATTGGCCTTTTTGGTCTGGTAGCTTACAAATACTTTCCCCGCTCAGGAACTGCAGGGGATGTGACCACGGTACCCAAAGAATTTCAGCTGAATTACCTCCCGGCTGATTTCAACTTTGATATTGATGAGCAGGATGCCCTGGCAATTCTAACCAACCCAAAGCGCTACCGACGGGAGTTTAACCAGATGGTATACGACATGAACATGGCTATCCTGAACCATACCGCCAACCGGATGGGCTTGAGCAACGACATCAAAAAACGCCTGCCTGCTGAATACGACAAACACCATGATTATCTGCGCAACATCTACTTCGACGAGTTTTTGGCCATCAAAGACACGACCAGCAGCCTTTACCAAACCTGGTACGACAATGGGTTTAAAAATGCTGCGCAGATCTGGTATGAAGTGGCCGCCAAGTACACCTGCTACCTGGTCAATAATGTGATGGGCGGCTTAATTCCGATGCGAGATGGGGCCTTTTATGCCAAAGGCAAAAAAGTAGACACCCCATGCGGCATTGCCCTCACCGAAGCCCTGGCCCCCCTGATGAAACAGATTGAAGAACGTGCCGCCGTTGAAGACTTTGGCCGATCACGCGGCTTATTGCAGGAACGGGTGGATAAAGTGATCTCCGAACTGGCTACTTACGAAATCCGCGACAAAAAGGGGCTTACCAAACAATTTCAGACCAAGGTCTGGGGTTTTGCGGTTTCTTCTACCGACCTGGAAATCACCGCCATCAGCATCCTCAAAATAGGTTTTAAACTGGACGATTATTTCAACATCAACCTCAACAGCAAAAGTAGGCTCGTGACCATCACCTTGCCGGAGCCCATCATCCTCTCACATGAAGTTTACCCGAAAATGGACCGGATGAGCATCGGCTGGCTCCGCGAGATCAAAGGTGACGACCTCAACAAAGCGTTTAATGTGCTGCGCGAAGAATTTCGCCGCGATGCGATGAACGCCGATGCCATGGACAAAGCCAAAGTGCAAGCCCGTGAAGTGCTCAATACCATGATGGGCCCACTGGTAAGTTCGCTGGGTTCGAAGTACAAACTACGGGTGATGTTTCAGGAAGGAGACCCCACCCCGCAGGAATTTTTGCCTAAGGATCAGACTGAACTCAATAATCAATAAGCTTGTTTTGCGTCAGCACATTGGGCTTAAAAAGTCTTTATTTAAACATAGTCTAAATAAATTTTGTTGGCAAACCAAATTATCACTACTTTCGTTCTTGATATTGAACGTAAAACATGAAACAGCATACCGTATTGTTGGCAGATGAACAACCTTTGGTCCGCTTGGCGCTACGCCAACTGCTGAGTCAAGGGGATCATTATCAGATAGTAGGTGAGGTAGGCAATGAGGAAGAGCTGCTTGTGTCCCTCAAAGTCAATAAATCCGATCTGGTGGTCCTCGACTACAGCCAGTCCGAGAGTTTTCGCCCCAGTACGGTAGCCAAAATCAAAACGGTATCCCCGCAAACCCAGGTATTGATCATCAGCGCCGATACCCGCAAAGAAAACATCTTTCAAGTGCTGGAAATGGGGGTAACCAGTTTTTTGACCAAAACTTGTGGCACCAATGAAATCCTGGACGCCGCACATGCCACCCTCAAAGGGGATAAATTCTTTTGTACCCGCGTCATTGATTTTTTATTGGAAAAATCCTTCTCCAAAGATACCCAAGTCAATTGTGCCCCTACCCCACTGTCCTCTCGTGAGATTGAAATTGTACAATTGTCGGCCCGTGGGCTAATCGCCAAGGAAATTGCCGACACCCTTAATCTGAGTACCCACACGGTATATACCCACCGCAAAAACATCATGAAAAAGCTACAAATCAACTCCTCCTCAGAGCTGGTATTGTATGCAGTAAGTAAAGGTTTGGTCCAGAATGAGGGGTAATTGCCTGCGCATTTTTGAACCAAAACGTCACCCCACGCACAAGTCTAATAAAACAACACCGCAGTCTTCGGTAGCCCTTTTTTGATCTCCTTTTGTTCTTAAGTAGAAAACGAATCCTTGTCCAGCACCAAAGTTTTCAATTGACTCAATTTAAAAATACTGGAGGGAAGCGCTTTCAGCGGGTTACCCGAAAGCCACAATTCTTCCAAATTGGCCAGTTGTCCAATTTCTTCCGGGATACTTTCGAGCTTGCAAAAAGTGAGGTTCAGCACTTTCAGCCGGGTACATTTTTGGATTTCAGCAGGAAGGGCATTTAGTTCTACGTGCATGCAATTGAGCGCTTCTAATTTTTTCAATTCAAAAATCTCGGCGGGCAAGTCGTAACCATCCATGTAATTAAAGGAGAGGAGAATGTTTTCAGTTTCTAAAAAATCTTTGAAAGATTCAAAGTTGAGTACTGTAGAATCACGCCCCCACAGATCCAGCCACTCGGTCCAGATTCCTTGAAAAGTGGTGTCTTGGGAAGCCTTCCGCCGAATAGGTTTGCCTTCTCGAATGCGTTGAACCAAATAGTCAAAATTCCATTGTTCCTGCACCGGGTTGTAAATTTCTCGCAATAGTAAATTCATGGTTCCTTCATTCCAATCAAACCATTGCGCGTAAGGGGCGTTCAGGCCAATGTCATGGTCCATTGAAATGACATAAGGTACCGCAGTTTTGCCATCGATTTTGATTGCGCCATCGTTTCCACCGCCCAGCAGGGCGTATTGGATGAGGGCATCGCCAGTGATGCGTTGGTGTGCATTCCCTACCATGAATATTTTGGTCTCAAGGCTGCCCAAAACCAGCAAATCGGGCTGGCTTTTAGTAAGTGTAATGGCTGAATCCACTTTCAGATTGCCTTTGATCACAATGATGTGCACCAGTTTTTCCCATTCCTCATCCAGTAAATTAGCCATCACAATGTTTTCGCCTTCAATCACCGCTACTTTCACTTTACCCGGTTTGCCATGGAAATCCATAGTCCCCAGGTATTCCGAAATCTTGAAACGTTGTTCCGCTTCAACACCAGTGATGAGCGATACTTTTCCTCCACTAAAGGCCGGCCATTTGATTTGAGCAGGGGCTTGGCAACCCATCAGCAGCATCGCAATAAAACAGTAAAATGAAAATTTCATAGGGTTAAGGTTTTTTCAAGAGGTGTAAACAGCAGCTTTTTTGTTCCATATTAAAAAAAAAAGTAAAAAACTTTTTTCCTGACGCGGTTTGGCAAGGCTTTTGGTTAGGAATCCCCAATCCATCCTCCCTTTTACTTTTTTCACTGCAAAAACATAGATATGGTAAGAAGACGAACACTTCTGCTGCCACTGCTATTGCTTTTGCCCCTGCTGACGTATGCTCAAACGGGGCCAATCAAAGCCAGAGTATTGGTTAAACTTAAGGAAGCCACTACACCCGCTCAGTTCATTGTCGATTTCGCGACGCAAAGCCGGGCTGGAGGAGGGGTTTGGTTGGAAAAATCCTTAAGTATACGCTCCAACGTACACTTGATGATGTACGATTCCGCCAGCATCACCTCGGACCAGCTACTGGAAGAGCTACGGCTACAACCCGATGTCGAGGAAGTCGCTTTTGATTATTACGTCGAAAGCCGTACCGATCCCGATGATCCCAACCTACAGGAACAATGGGGCCTGGCCACCATCCAGGCCGAAAAAGCCTGGGCCATCACCACAGGAGGGGTGACTGCACGTGGGGATACCATTGTGGTAGCGGTATTGGACAGTGGTTTTGATGTAGACCATGAAGACCTGGCCCCCAACATTTGGGTCAATCGGGGCGAAATCCCCAATGATGGCAAAGACAACGACCGCAATGGATACATCGACGATACCCAGGGCTGGAATTTTATCCAAAACAAACGAACCCACCTGGTTGAACAACACGGCCAATCGGTAGCGGGCATCATTGGGGCAGTAGGCAACAACGGCATCGGGGTAAGTGGCATCAACTGGCACATCAAAGTGATGGTACTAGAAGCCCGACTGGTTTCGGAAATCATTTCCGCTTACGAGTACATCATCGAACAACGTGACCGCTACAACCGCTCTAAAGGCAAAGAAGGGGCCTTTGTGGTTGCGACCAATGCCTCCTTCGGCATCAATCGACTGTTTTGTAAAGACCAGCCGCTCTGGGGTGCCATGTACGACCGACTCGGCGAAGTGGGGGTGCTTACCGCCGCCGGAGCGGCCAACAATCCCTGGGACGTCGACGAAGTGGGTGACATGCCCACTACTTGCCCCAGTGAATATTTGCTTACGGTACTGAATACCACCGAAGTTGACCAGCGTTACGTGGGTTCGGCGTACGGAAAAACCTCGATTGACATGGGTGCTCCAGGGCAAAATTCCTTTACGACCAAGCCCTTTGGCAGCTACGGGAGTTTTCATGGCAATTCCGCCGCAGCGCCGCACCTGGCAGGATCTATTGCCCTTTTGTACAGCGTGCCTTGCAGTGATTTTGCCCAAAAAGTCCTCATCGAGCCTTCTGAAACCGCATTACGGGTGAAAGAAGCATTGCTCAAGGGGGTAGACGAAATTGAGTCGTTGAAGGAATACACCAGCACCGGCGGGCGACTGAATGTGTACCGTAGTTTGGAACATTTGCGCCGCGATTGTCGCAGCGTTCCCGATGATTTTAAGGGGATGCTGATCTACCCCAATCCAGCGCGTTCGAACATCACCCTGACAATCGATCAACCTGAAAAAAGTCCACTGAGTGTGCGGGTACTCAATATGCTGGGCCAACCCATTTATGCCAAACAGGTAGAGGTGATGTTTCCGGGCATTCAACAGGAAGTCATTTCCGTGAAAATATTCAACCCACTCTCCTCATTCGCCACTACCGCAAATCCACCTTTGCCATTGCCCTTTAACCACACCCCCCGCGAAGCATCCTGCCGCCCCATATGCCCTTCATTGGCATAAAAATTACCCGTAGCCAAAGCATCCAGATGCCCATCCCGGTCGAAATCTTTTACCAGAAATCCAAAAATGGGCGATTGTTGAGCCAATAAAGGCAATGGCTGGAGCACAAATTGCCCATTGCCCTGATTTTCGGCATAACAACTCCGCAATTCTTTGGCCTGCAGCTCTTGCGCATCGATCCGCTCTTTTTTGCTGAACAAGTCAGCAAAACCAACCTTGGCATAATCGGCATACAAGGGGTATTTCCGGCGAAACTGTACCATCTGTTGATTGAGGGCGTCGCGCGGCAGGGCGGGCACACACTTGCCCTGGATGAAATACCCCATGATGGGATCAACTTTGCCATCCTGGTTGAAGTCTTTGGCCAGCATTTGGATGGGCTCGGTTGGGGAAGCCCGGTAAAAAGTATTCAAGCCTTCATTGCCCAACAACAAATCGGGGTCGCCATCCTGGTCAAAATCACCCGCCGCAAGCGTATTCCACCAACCTTCACTATTGGCGAAAGTTTTGGCAGAAAAACGGCCATTTTGGTATTCCAATACCGTCAAAGGCATCCATTCTCCAAGGAGCACCAAATCGGTGTCTTTGTCTTGATCAATGTCCAAAGGCAAGGCATCGCAGACCAGCCCCAGCTTCGCTAAATCTGGGGCAATTCTTTGGCTCACATCCGTAAATCGGCCACGGTCATTGCGCAAGAGGTAGCTGGCCGCGGTGAGGGGATAAGCCCCTGGAATTTGTCGGCCACCGATAAATATATCCAAATCACCATCTCCGTCGTAGTCAAAGGGACATACCGTTTGGCTACTCACCGTAAGTGGCGGGAATTGATTCGTTCGGGTAAACTTCGCCTTTCCGTCGTTGAGCCAGAGGATGGGCTGATAGGCGGTTTTTACTTCCAAGGCTTGTTCGTTGCCGCCACCCACGCTCAGGATATCCTGGTCGCCATCCCCATCGGCGTCAAAAATGGCAAGGTCACCCGTTTCACATTCGGCTGCGTTTAAGCCGGCAAGCGCAGTGAAGCTGCCATTTTTTGCTGAAGAAAAATCTGGCCGGGGCTGCCCCGGTATGCGCCGCCAAAAACTACATCGTTCAAACCATCTCCGTTCAAATCTCCCACGGCGGCTGCCGGGCCATTTTTGGAAAGCATTTTGTGCAAGGCAAAGGTTTGGTTGAAATCGTTGAAGTCGGATTGCTGGTGCTGGAAGGGCAGTAATTGTGGCAGTGATGCAAAGATTTTTGCAGTTGGTGCAGCATTTTTACCCTTTGGTTTTGACTCAGCTTGCACAAAAGTTAAGGTTTGATTGGCGGTAATTTTGTACCTGGTTTCTTGTACCTCCTGATTCCAAAAAACCTGCACAGAATCGATAATTTTGTGCTCGCCCAAACCGATCAAAACCCCGGTTTCCACCGAAGACAAGTAGCCCCGCACGGGGAAATGTTCGTACAATTGGGCTTTGCCCTGAGCCCAAACTTTCACCACGGCACCAATGCCACTCCGATTGCCCTCTGGCCCCTGAAAAGCCACTTTGAGGTAATTTTGTTGCTGCCGTTCACGGCTTTGATTTTTAAACACCGAGGCTTCGGCATCAACATTGTTGACCACCAAATCCAGGTCGCCATCCTGATCCAGATCGGCATAAGCTGCACCATTGGCGTAGGACAATTCGTCGAGCCCCCAGGCTTTGGCGACATTCTCAAAACCCAAATTGCCTAGGTTGCGATAAGCACAATTGCGCAATTTTACCTCCGGTACTTGCGCCAGCAATTTTTCCCGGACTTCGGCCCGACTGGCATCACTGCCAAAATAAGTGGAGCCCTGGTAGTAATGGATAAAATCCAGGTCGGTGATGTTTTTGCGGTATCCCGTGGTGATGAAGATGTCTTTGTGGCCATCCAGGTCCAAGTCGCTGAGTAGGGTAGCCCAACTCCAGTCGGTTTTGGCCACGCCCGCCAGCAGGCCCATTTCACTAAAAACAGGCCCTGCTGTGTCGTTCCCGGTATTGATTTGCAACATGTTGCGCATGTACTGCAACTGGTAGCCGTATTCGGGCGAAATGCTCAGTTCTTTTTTATCGTAATCGTGTTTGCCCAACATCTGTTTTTGGCGGGCATTGTCTTCGGGCAACATGTCGAGTTGGAACAGGTCGATTTTGGCGTCGTTGTTCAGGTCGGCGGCATCCAGGCCCATCCCGAATTGGCTGGTATGCGCCATGGCGGATTGGATGACGTTTTTAAAAGTCCCGTCACCCTGGTTGAGGTACAGGATGTCGCTGCTCATGAAGTCATTGGAGCAATAAATGTCGGGGTAGCCGTCTTGATTCAGGTCGGAAATGGCCAGACCCAGCCCCAATCCTTCGAAGCGAATGCCAGCCTCAGCGGATGCATCTACAAAAACCGGGTGCCCGGATTTGCCAACGCCTTCATTGCGGAAGAGTTTGTCGGTAGAGGGGTAAAATCCATTGTTCATTTGACGGCGCAAGACACTGGGGTTTTGCAAATCGGGTGCGGTATTGAGCAAAAAAGCGTCCAGGTCGCCATCGAGGTCGTAGTCAAAAAAAGCGCTTTGGGTGGTAAAACCATTGTAGTCGAGGCCATAAGCTTGGGCAGATTCGATAAAACTGGGGCTACTGGTTTTTTGATTGATGTACAGCAGGTTCTGTGAATTTTTTAAACCAGGTCCTTGGGCGACACTGACATAAATATCGTCCCAGCCATCCTGATTGATGTCGACAATGGATACCCCGCTGCACCAGCGATCGGTTTTTAGCCCCGCTTTTTCAGTAATGGCTTCAAATTGGAAATTGCCCCGATTGAGGTACAATTCACAGCTGACTTGATTTCCGGTAAAAAAGAGATCGGGCAAACCGTCGCGGTTAAAATCACCTATACCTACCCCACCGCCGTTGTAAAAATTGGTGAAGGTAAAGGCGTTGAGGGTGGCATCGGGGCTGAGCTGGTTGTTGAAATGGATATTGGAGTGGGCAGGGGTGATTTTTTCAAAAAGCAGATCTGCTTTTTTGCAGCCGAGGAGGCTACAAATTACCATGACAAGCAAAGATCGATATCGTGTACGTGCTGACATAGGAAGCATTGATTTTCTGGCCTATGAAATAGTAATAAAAATCAATAGGCCGACTTCCAGATGTCAAGGAGGGGCAGTCGATCAAAACCCTTCCAAAACGGAAGGGCAGTTCAATAATGGTTTGCTTATAGTTCATGTTAGACTTTATCCACAATCGTCTGCTTATTAGCCCACCGGATTCTGATCCGCTTGCTCAATGTTTGGGTTATTGTCGATTTCAGTTTGTGGAAGCGGCAATAACTCGTGTTTGTTGGCTACAAAGAAAGAAATAGGTTCTGTTTTGAGCTTTTTGTGCTTGCGCCAGCGCAGGATGTCAAAATTCCGTACTTGCTCAGAGGCCAATTCGATAAAGCGCTCGTGTTGCAGCGCACGGAAGATTTCATCCTTGTTGTTGCAAGGGTAATTGCTGGTTGGATACGGTGGCATTTGTACCGAAGCACGTGCACGTACCTGGTTCATCAGGCTGATCGCAGCAGCTGAATTGCCCGCTTCGTTTTCACATTCCGCCAACATCAGCAGTACATCGGCATAACGCATGATGCGCATGTTGATGCCACTGGTATAAAAGCCATTGTCAATCTTGTACAAAATGGAGTATTTGCGCCAGCTTATCTTTTGCGTTTGGCCGTCTACGACTGAAGTATTGCCTTGTACCCGATCATCGGTCATGGTGCTGGCGCCATTGTTGAATTTGTCGTTTGGCTTCCAGTAAGACATGTCGTAGCGTGGGTCACTTTTGGCATCCCCCTTAGAGGTTCTTTCGTAGTCGTTCAAAATCTTATTGGAGGGGATCAGGTTGCGCCAACCCACTGCGGAATACTCCTGTGTACGTACGGTTTCTTCTTGTACTGCCGTACCATCGCCATCACCACCCCAGTTGTATGCACCACCTGAAGGGGCATAAACTACTTCGAAGATAGATTCAGCATTGAATTCTCCTTCTTCGTTCGTGAGGTCGAGATAATTGTCTACCAACTTGAACAAGCCAGAACTGACAATTTTTTGCAACTCAGTTTTGGCATTGTTGTAATCACCCAATTGCAAGTAGGTACGCGCCAGGAGCATTTGTGCAGCGTGCTTGGTCGCACGGCCCAAATTGGCAGCAGTGTAGGTAGCAGGCAATGCAGTTTCCGCAGCCTTAAGGTCGCTAATGACCAGATTGTACACTTCTTGCTGGGTAGAACGCCCCTTAGAGCCTTCTACAGATTTAGCGTATTCAGTATACAGCGGAACGCCACCCCACAAGGTAGCCAGTTCATAATAAGCCCAGGCACGCAAAAACCTGGCTTCACCCACTACCCGGGTGCGCACTGCATCAGTAATGCCGGGTTTGGCAGCAGCGCCAGCTTCAATGACAACGTTGGCACGGTGAACGACGCGGAACCAACCGGTAAAAACCGAATTGGAGACGGAATTTCCAGCGTCATTTACACCATTGAGCAATTGGGCCCGAGGGGTCTCCAACTGACCACCACCAGTGGCCACCTCATCACTACGCAGGTCATGGGTAAAAAACCATTCGCGGGATACCAAACCGTTGTGTTGAACCAAGGCGTAAACTGCATTTACACCCGCAGTGAGTTCAGCGTCATTGTTGAAATAGGTATCCAGGGTTACCCCGTTTGGATTGACTTTATCGAGCACCTCATCATTACAGCTTAGGGTCAGTCCCAGAATCATGATGCTGGTTAAAAAAGCAATTTTTTTCATAATGAATTGAGTTTTTGGTCAGGTGGAGAAGACTCCAACTGACAGGGCAAAGCATTATTGTTTTTTAGTTAAAGCCAAGATTTACCCCCAACAACACGGTACGTGCCTGTGGGTATTGGCCATAATCGATACCATTGTTGAGCAGGTTGTTGCCTCTTGAAGCTACTTCAGGGTCAAATCCAGAATACTTGGTGAAAGTCAGCAAGTTTTGGCTGGATACATAAACCCGAACCCGGCTGATCACATTGTTGGTGATTTCCTTCAGGCTTTCGCTGGAGAAAGTATACCCAATGCTGACGTTTTTGATCCGCAGGTAAGAACCATCCTCGATGAAGCGGTCGGAAGTACGGGTATTCTGGTTTGGGTCCCCACTGACTGCCCGAGGTACATCGGTATCGGTGTTTTGTGGAGTCCAGGCATCCAGCACGTCGGTACTGGCATTGAAGAGGCGGAGCATACCTTGACCAATGACTTTGACACCATTGTAAATTTTATTGCCATTTACACCTTGCAGGTAAACCGCAAAATCAAAGTTTTTGTAAGTACCACCCCAGTTCAAACCATAGGAGAATTTAGGCAAATAGCTGCCCAGGAAAGTACGGTCAGTACCGTCAATTTTACCATCGCCATTCAAGTCCTTGAACCGAATGTCACCAGGAGCAGTGCTGGCGTTTTGATAGGGCGCATTGTCGTTGCCCAGGGCATTGGCCGCAGCTACTTCAGCAGCACTTTGGAAGATGCCATCTACCTGCCAGCCATAGAAGGACTGAATTGGTTGTCCTGCTTGGGTACGGGTAATGTCAAAACCACCAAAGTCGGCGTTGTTGCCAGAGTTGATGGTGGCGTTGGGTGTTGCGAGGCTCAAAACCTTGTTGCGGATCATGTCAAAAGTACCGGTCAAACTCCAGTTGAAATCGTTACTGCGGTGGTTGTATCCTAGTGCGAGTTCAAAACCGGTATTTTGCATGCTGCCTACGTTGGCCAATGGGCTAGATGAGAAACCCAATGATTCAGGTAGTGGAACGCTCAACAGCAGACCATCCGTTTTACGCTTGTACAATTCGGCACTGATGTCGAAACGGCCTAAAGACAGGTCAAAACCAATGTTGCTCATGGTCGTTTCTTCCCAGCTCAAGCCAGTGTTGCCCAAGCGGTTGAAGTACGAACCAAGATTGGTGGTAGCGTTGCCAAATGGGTAAATGGTCGAGTTGGCCGAAATGAGTGGCTGCCAATCGTAGTCGCCAATGGCATTGTAGCCAGTTTGGCCGATGCTGGCCCGCAATTTCAGGGAAGAAATGGCTGTAATCGATTTCATAAATGGTTCTTCGCTAATGCGCCAGCCTATCGATGCAGATGGGAAGATACCCCACTTGCGGCCAGGAGCGAACTTGGAAGAACCGTCCCGACGAATGGAAGCCCCCAACAGGTATTTTCCGGCGTAGTCGTAAGTCAAACGACCAACATAGGAGATCAACGAGTTTTGAGACAAAGAGGAGGAACCATTCGGGTTGGAAATCCCCTGCAATACTTGAATGTTGTTGTCAGGACGCTGGCCACTGGCCGAAATACCTTCAGACTTGGCATCCTGTTTTTCCGCTACTGCAATGATGTTGACATTGTGGTTACCAAAAGATTGATCAAAGGTCAACTGGTTGGTAAACACGGTAGAGAAGAAATTATTCCGGTTTTCAGACAGTGAAGCAATGACCCGGCTACGGTTGCCATCATTGTAGATGGGCAAGAAGCTGGTAAACTGGCCATTGGCAAAATCAGCACCCGCCACAAAGCGGTACTTCAACCAATTGGTGAATTTCACTTCGGTGAAAAAAGTACCCAGCATTTTTACCCCATTGTCAATCTGGTACTGTTGTTCCTGCTCGGCGATGCGCAATGGGTTTTCAGGGTCGGTAGCATCCAAACCTTGAGCAGTGGTACTGAATCCACCAATTTTAGTTGGGTCACGTACTGGCCAGTAAGGGATCATCCGCATGATATTCTGGATCTGAGTACGGCCCCCACCGTCGCGCTCCAAACGGCGCTGATCCGTAGCAACCAACAGGGTTTGGCCCAGGGTCAACCACTTGGCCACTTTGTGATCCGAGTTGATGCGGAAACTTTGGCGCTGGTAATCGGTAACAGGCATGATCCCATCCTGGCTAAAATACCCCAGTGAGGTGTACACCCGGGATACATCGTTGCCACCAGAGATCGACAACTGGTGATCGGTGATAGGAGCAGAGCGGAACATCACATCTTGCCAATCCGTATCGGTCTGGCCAAAAGTGGTACTTGCTCCATCGTAAATGGGCGTATTCAGGTTGGTGAAACGGCCTGGAACAGGCTGATTGGAAGCAGTCAGCAGGGCAGTTCCGTAACGAATGTACTCGTCGCGATTGAGTAAATCAAGGGTTTTCCAAGCGGATTGCACTCCATAGTAAGAATCCAGATTCACTTTCATCTTACCGGCAACTCCTTTTTTTGTTGTGATCAAAACAACTCCGTTGGCTGCTCTTGAGCCATAAATAGATGCAGCACTGGCATCTTTAAGTACTTCCAAGGACTCAATATCCTTTGGGTCGATGTTGTTTAAGCCGCCTGCAGGCACACCATCAATAACAAACAATGGATTGGGGTTCAAACTGATTGAACCAATCCCCCGGATGCGGATGATCGGATCGGAACCAGGGCTACTGTTGTTGGTAACCGATACACCAGGTACCCGCCCCTGAATAGCCTGGGTCAAACTGATAACGGGCAGCGCCTTCAGGTCTTTTTGACTTACTGAAGATACGGCACCAGTCAAAGAAGATTTCTTTTGGGTACCATAACCAACTACAACCACTTCATCCAACACTTTACCTTCTTCCAGTACCACATTGACCGTGGCCCGGCCATCGATGGCCACGCGCAGGGTGGTGTAGCCCACAAAGCTGAAGATCAGGGCACCGTTGCGGTCAGCATCGGCCAGGTCCAGCGTGTACTTGCCACTGGCATCGGTGATCGCACCCTGGGTGGTCCCTTCCAGCACTACTGAAGCGCCTACCATCGGCTCCCCGGCCTTGTCGGTCACCATACCTTGGATCCGGAAATCCGGCTTTTGGGTGATGATCGGCTCGATTTTGGGCAAACTTTCAAAATCTTGCTGTTCGTAACGCTCCAGGGGCGTTTTACTCAGCAAAATTTGTTTTGAACCAAAAACTTCGTAACGAATGGGCGTTTTTTTGAACACCCGGTCCAGGATTTTTTCCAGGCTTTCGTCCTCGGCCTGGATGCTTACTTTTCTGTCGGCTTCAATCTGTTTCGGTAAATAGGAAAAACGAACGTCGGCTTTCTTTTCAATCAGAAATAGTACCTCGCATAGTTTTTTGTCTTCAAGATTGAGACTAAGCTTTTGCAATAGCACCTTCTGGGAAAAAGCAGGGTGAGCGTAACCCATACCCGCGAAAAGCCCAGCCAGAATGATTTGAGCAAGCGAGATCCTCATGAGCTGAAGCAATTTTTCACGGTGCAGTAGATTTTTTTTCATGCCTCTGATGTTGGTTAAGTTAAGAAAATTTTGTGATAGTCAAAAAAAAATGTTCAATTCATCACTTGTTGGCGACATTATTGAGCTTTATAAACAACCATTACTGCTCACAATGATCTGAGCATCCTGTATTTTGTAGGATGCATTTACCAATTTGCAGATGATCGTAAGTTTATCGTGGAGGTTTTCCTCGTCCAGAGAAGTCGTCATGATACAATCTTGCATCACCTTTTCATCATAGACGACCTCAAGGCCATAAGCCTTTTCAATGGCCTCAAAAACAAGAGAAATGGGCGCATCGACAAAAGTGAGTTTTTTAAGCTCCTCCTTGGTGATGATGACATTGGGGGTTTCTACAATGGATTTAACCAGCCTGTTTTCCGTACTCAAAAATTGTACACGTTGGTTGGGGGTCAAAACAACCACCTCGAGTTGTTCTTTTACACTTGATTTTTCTTGCCTTGTTTTTTCAGCGTAAACGGAAACCTTACCCGTCAGTACATCTACCATTACATTTTTGGAATCTTTTGCATTTTTGATGGTGAAAGAAGTGCCCATTACTTTGGCAATCAGTTTGCCTGCGTGTACGATAAAGGGTTTGGAAGGATTCTTGGTGACTTCAAAAAATGCCTCACCATTGAGGTGCAGTTCCCGCTTATTCTGATTGAAGTCTTTGTTGTAGACCAGGCTACTTCCTGGTTCCAAGATCACCAATGAGCCATCTGCAAGGGTTATTTTCTGATCAGAATAAGTCGTGTTTTTCAACTCTATTCCACGGTGAGCGATCACCAGGTTTGATCTTTTTGGCTTTTTTTGGTAAGGGTACTGGACTTAATTTGACGAACCATATATACCCGAACAACATACAGACAGCCGTGCCGAGTATCCAGGCCATGCGGATAATTCTCGCCGTTGTAGACCCTTTGAGTTCCTTGCTAATGTTGGCCCAAACTCGCTTGCGTACGGTAAGGGATTCTTCTCCAGGTGGAGTGGTCTTTTTGAATTCGGGCTGGGACTCAAACCAGGCCAGAATGGGTTTTTCTTCCTCTTCTGTAGTTTTTCCTTCAAGATAACGTTTGGATAGTTCATTGAACTCCTTTTGGGTCATTTCAACATAGTTTAAGGTTTATCAATTCTCAGCATGGTATGACTTTAAAGTGTCTTTCAAGTACTTTATCGATTTAGTAAGGTGGTATTCAACTGCCTTTTCACTTAGACTCAAATGTTTGGCAATTTCTTTTACGGGTTGGTGCTCAAAACGGCTGCGTCGAAATACCTCGGCGCTTTTTTCTGGCAATCGATTCAAAGCGGCTTCAATCGCAACGGTCAGTTCTTTGAAGTTCAAAATTTGACCGCCATCCGGAGATTGTTCCAATTCTTTAAAGACCAAATACTCTTGATATTTGCGATAAGTAAGTTGAGATTTAAAGAAGTTGAAAACAAGGTTTTTTACGGCCACGGCAAGGTAAACGTCCAATCGTTTGATGATGACATCAGCACGCCGATGCCACAAACTCAAAAACACCTCTTGCAGCACCTCTTCAGCATCTTCAACGCCGATCTGATGGGATGCCCATTCAAACAATTTGTCCCAGTAACGCCGATAGATTTCTTCGTATGCTACCCTGTTACCTGTACGAAGAAATACGACTAATTGCTCGTCCGTAAATTCTTTTTCAGCCATAATTGCGCGCTAATAGAATTGCTTCAAAACTCTTCCTTATTGATAAGTAAAATAAAGTGCCTAAATCCCTAAACGAAATTTGTAGAAAATTCTGTGAAACACGTTTTTTCGCTTAAAAATTTTAAAATCACCAAAAGAAGAAGGCCTTTCACTCCCAAAGATGGAATAAAAGGCCTTCATCTTGAATACTTCAACTATTCACTTTTCAACTTTTCAGTCTACTTAGTTACGATCATTTTGCGCGTGGCTGTAGCGCCATTTTGCATCAGCGTGTAATAATAGACGCCATCAGCGGGGAGGTCGGTATGTTTCACCAGCAATTGGTTGTACCCACGATCGAAAGATTGACGGAAGGATTTGACAACCCGACCTGTCACATCATAGATGTTGAGGGTCGCCTCTCCCGTTTGTGGCAACCAGAAGCCGATTTGAGCCTCCGCACGGAATGGATTGGGTTGATTTTGTTCAAGTACCAACCCACGATCCTGGTTGATACCCGAGGTATTGTCGCCAAATGAAAGGGCAAGCCCTATTACCTCGTTTTCACGGTTGTAGGCCTCAGCATTCATCACCTGTGGGTTGATCTGCAAAGCTTTGCTCAATTGTACATCGGTCTTGGCCTTGACCACCAGGGTAAACAATGCTCCGTTCTTGGAGCGACCCTCGTCGATCCAGGAAGTAGTCAAAATACCTCTTTCCGCAAAGATGCCAAAATTTCCCAATTTGGCAACACCGTCCAGGATACCCACAAATTCCAGGGCTTTGATGTCCAAATCCAGGGCAAATTGGTACCCGGAAATTTTGCTCAAGTCGGCAACGTGTACGGGAAGTTCATAAGTATTTCCAGCCTCCAGGTCAAGGTTTTTCATTTCCAGCATGAGGTTTTCCCCGCTGCGCAACTCGGGTACCTGGAATGCATTTACTGTAGCACTTTGGTTCAGGTCGCCTACTTTAATGCCTACAAAATTGGCCTTGACGTCGTGATCCAGGTTCGGCATGGCAATGGTTTGAGGGAAAGCCTCTTTCCAGGGGTTGAGCGGATCCGGGAAGCGGTATGCCTGGTCAACAAAACACCAGCTCTTGGTTCCACCAAAATCAGGTATCATGTTGAGGATAAATTTGCGCAAGCGAATTTGATCCCCCACGGATACGTGGCCAGAGTTGTCTACATCTGCGGCAATCAAGAGGTAAGGATTCGTAATGGGTTCAGCATTGATGAGGTGTTTTTGCAAAACAAGCAAATCCATAGTGGAAATGCCATTGCCAAAATCCTTGTTCATGTCTGGTGTAAGGGTGTAGTTTTTACCCTTGCTCAAACCCAGAAAATTATAAGTGCCATCGCTTCCGCTGGTGTTCATTTTGACCACATCGCCCGAGAGTTGAACAGGCACCCCTTTCATCATGGCGTTTTTTGAAGTCGCTACGTATCCAGAAATGGTTATGGGTTCTACAATTCCGCCGGGGCAAACCTTGTTGTTGTCTTGCACTTCCACAAAAGTGAGGCAGAAATCGTGGTTTCCCGCTTCATCCCAGGCGTGGATTTCTACTTCTATCGCCTTGCCTTTGTCGGCGCAAGTCAGCACCAAACCAGTGTTGGTCACATTGACAGCAGTCCCCTTACGGTTGATGGAGTACTTCGTAACTTTCTTCAAGCCCTGGGCGTTGGTCTCGCCTTGGCCGTTGCAATCATAAATTGGACTGGCCACAAAATCAGTAGCCCATACCGCCATGGTGCCTCCACCTTGTTGATCACTCATCAGGGAAAGGGAAAGGCCCTTGATACAGATTGGTGCAGGGGCTTTGCGGTCGCGTACTTCAAAAGGAATCCGGGTTGCTTTGCTCAAGTTGCCACAACCATCCCTAATCAATACAATCAAATCGTGCTTGCCTTCGGGCAGGTTTTTCACGGTAACAGTGAAGCTGCCGTCGGCATTGGCTTTGGTTGTCCAGCGGTTAGAACTGTACATGATGAAAGGCCCACTGAGCGTCTGGTTAGGAGCTACCATGAGTTGGGGAATTTCCAGTTCTACTGATGAACTACAATTGTCGGCTCCTCGGAAAGTAATGGTCACATCAGCCAAACAATCGGTTGCTCGTGTTTGGAAAACCGTCAATTGAGGGATGGTTACGACGGGTACCTGCGAATCTTCTACCTTAATAATTTGGGTATACATGAAACTGTGGTAATAATCATCGGTAGCATCACAAATTGGAGGAGTGAATCGAATATCAAAGTCTTCTTCAGGAGTACGGTTTTTCGAAATCCAGAATTCCTCGTCGCCATTGCGGTCTTTATCCCGTACCAGTACATAAATGGGGTCTTTGCCAAGATTTCCAAACACGTTCCGGTCTACGACAAACACTTTGCCGTTGGCCATGGGGTCACCACAACGATCGTCGTAAGCACACCAGTTGATTACGGTGTATGTACGGAAAATTTTATAACACTCGCTATCACTGGCGTCGTAACGTTTGTCGCTTACATTGATGGCCAAGACATCACAACCCAATTCTACGGCGAATGCGGAATCCGCATTTACTTTTTTACAATCTGCGGTTGCATCCTTAGGGAAGCAAATATCGTATTCATGGATGGGCATTACCGTGATGACCTGCTCACAAGAGGTAGACTGGGCACCTTTCGCAATCGTCCAGCGCCGGATGATGGTACCTTTGCCACATTTCACCTTGTTTACTACGGTGTATTGTATATTCAGGTTGGTACAATCGTTACCACCCTGGATGTTGACATCACCAAAACAAACGGAAGATGCGGCACGATCTTCCAATTGCCCGAGGCATTTATCGGTGCAATAAACCGTTGCTGGCCATGGCGCCGTACAAATGGGTGCGGTTTTGTCTTCGATGAGCAAATCCATCCAACAATAGTTGCGGTTGCCCGCCAGGTCTTCGCCCCACAGTTCCACGGTAACCAATGCGCCGAGGTCACAGCAGAAAAACTCCATAAAATCTCCCAATGGCGACAAGAGTTTACCCTCCTTAATGATAAAAGTTTCGCCGAAGTCGTCTAAATCTCCATCGCCGTTAACCAACAAAAGTGGCTTCACATCCTGCGGGGATTACCCGGCGAACCCTCATCCATCTGAGTCTACTGCAATTGTCCCAAGATCCTTCATCAATGTCCTGAGCGGTTACCTTGCCATAGCCCGTTTGTAATCCTGCTGTATTGGACAGGGATACCCGCAGTTTATCGTCACATTTCATGACCGGGGCAATGAGGTCTTTGACAAAAAACTCCACCGAATCCACTACGGAGTTGTAACAACCATCGTTTGCGGTGATAATCAACCGGTGCCGCCCAACGGTAACCCCAGTGATCACGCCATTGCTGACCGGATAGTTCATATTGTACCAATTGGTCGTATCGACAATGATCCCGCTGACAATCCGCCCTTTGGTGCGTACTCTTAAACTCAAGGTACCGAGGTTACAATTGTCACTAATGGTGGTACCCAAGATGGTACGCAAACCCGCAGCTGTAGTTGGAAGTATCGCAGTACAATCGGATGGGCCAGTGCTCACGACAGGAATACGGGAGAGTTTAAGGATGCGGGGAGGGCTGGTATCCCCCAATTTGATCAGGATCTTGTATTGTGCTACTTCCCGGTTCAAACACCAGTCGAACAATTTAAGCGTACGTTCAATTTTCAGACCTGTACCATTACAAGTAGGAAATTCAATATCATTGACGTTTAAACCATAGTTGCAGGCGAGTGTATCCAGGTATATTTTTTTCCCAAAGTAGTTGGTCAGATAAGGTACAACGTCAATCCGGCGAATTTGGCTTTTGTTGGCGGCACAAGCATCATAACTAATGATGGCTTTGTAATTGGCATCGCCAGCAAAATCAAATTTGAAATCGTTCAATACGGGTCGACGGAAAGTAATGACTTGTTCTACGCTCTGGGTCATACCTCGACAATCTGTAGCAACAAAAACGCGGTAAATTCTCGCATATACCCCATTGATGATGGTCTCGGTACAATTGGCCGTTTCCAAACGATCGGAAAATTTAAGGGTAACGTTACAACCGCAGGATTTGCAATTGTCTGCAAAATTGGGAATGCCCAGGTTTTTTACATCGGTATCAATAATTGGGCCGGAGATGAGTCCGTTCAACGATTGATTGGTAGCCGTTGGGCCTACGGTTTTGGGATTGTTGAGTACAAAATCAATATCAGTACACCAAAGTGTAGTGTTGATGAAGTCTGTACTCATCAAAATGGGACCACTTTTGTCTTCAGCCAAAATTTTGCCCCAACAGAGCACTTCATTGGCCGTGTTCAGTACAGCGTAGTCCCAAAGTCCGGGACAGTCAATGATGTTGCCATTGGAAGGGTTGCTGTCGCTGACAACAACACGATAGGTACCTACACAATTCCCGAAACCGACCAAATTAGGCGTAACAGTGAATTTGCAGTTGGCGTCCATCGTTACCTGCACCTGGTTGATGCAGGAGGTGCGTGGATCGCATTGGGCTTTTGCCCCTTGTGGAATCAAAAACAAACCGAGTAGTACCCCAACCGGTAAAATCCGGCACAAAATTGTAATCATGTGGGTAAAGGTCATCTTCATGGGAAACAAATTTGTCATGTTGTATATTCACTAAAATCATTACGCACCCTAAACCTGTAGACGCAACAACCCTAGAGTTGTAACGAACACAATGCATCAGACTGTTCCAAGGCGATCAATCAACTACCCAACAGGTAGCCTGACCGGATTCATAGATGATTAATTGGCAGACTACCGCCTGGAATCATTCCATGAATTAATACAATTAAGGAGTGAAGATACATCTCTAAAACGAGAAGCTTGATTTACCGGCGAGTAAGCCAATAGCGTGAGGGGACAAAAAACGGCTTATGGCTCAATTAGATTAATGGTTCGGTCCAAAGATAGAGGTTTATTTTATTTTAGGAAGGATAATATTTATTTTAGGAAAAAAAAACCCTTGGTCTTCCCTCCACAGTACAAGAATCTATTTTTAATGCAAAAAAACTGCAAAAACCCTTGCACACATCCACAAGGCAACTTATCTTTGCATCCGCAATTGCAAAACACGCATAAGCACTGGCGCTGTAGCTCAATTGGATAGAGCACCTGACTACGGATCAGGAGGTTTAAGGTTCGACTCCTTACAGCGTCACTCTGATGAATTATTCACCTATTTGGGTGAGTAAAAATTATCTGAATCGAAAAGTTCAAGGTCTGAAGTTCAACACGGTTTATACCATTGACACCTTGAACTTTTTAAATTTATATACTATGTCAAAGGTTTGTCAACTTACGGGTAAGCGTCCGATTGTGGGTAACAACGTTTCACACTCTAACCGCAAAACCAAGCGTCGGTTTTTGCCAAATTTGCAAAAGAAGCGCTTCTTCATCCCTGAAACAGATCAGTGGGTTACGTTAAAACTGTCCACTTCTGCGATGCGCAACATCAGCAAGCTGGGGATTTATGAATACCTGCAACGATTGGAAAAAGAGGGAGTTGATTTGAGTGGAATTTTGGAGCAACCAGGTTGTTAATCAAGAAATTTTGAGTCGTTATGGCAAAGAAAAGCAAAGGTAACCGCATTCAGATTATTCTGGAATGCACTGAGCATAAGAAGTCGGGTTTGCCCGGTACTTCCCGTTATGTTACCCAGAAAAACCGCAAAAATACCCCTGATCGTATGGAGTTGAAGAAATACAACGCCGTATTGAAAAAGGTCACCGTGCACCGCGAGATTAAATAATTGCTGATTGAGAGCAAATTAAGGTTCACACTTGTGCATTCAAGAAAAAAGCCTTAATTTGATCGCCTAAATAAGTATTGCAATGGCAAAGGTATCCAAAAACGCAAAAGTTGCTAAGCGTGCTGCTAACGTTGGCTCTGGCCGCGACTACGTTCAAATCGTAGTGAGCGTAAAAGACCCTAAAACGGGCAAATACAGCTACAAAAAGCAAATGGTGCACAAAGACAAAAAAGACGCTTTTATTGCTTCCCTGAAGTAAATATATGCATGGTCTGATGCATCGTCCGTAAAGAGGCTTTTCTTGTGTACGCACAGGAAAAGCCTTTTTAGCGAAAAGTAAAATGAAAATGAAAATGAAAAGCCCCGTAAGAGGTTTTTATACTTTCTTTTCGCTTTTATGCTTTTCATTTTTCATTTTTCATTTTTCATTCCCACTACTATGAGTTTCTTTAGCAATATTTTTGGAAAAAAGGAAAAGGAAGACCTCGACAAAGGGCTTGAAAAAACCAAGAGCAGTTTTTTCAATAACCTTTCAAAAATGGTCGCAGGTAGATCAACCGTAGACGAAGAGGTATTGGACGAACTCGAAGCGCTATTGATTTCCGCTGACGTAGGTCGAGCCACTTCAACCGAAATTATTGAGCGCATTGAGGCCCGCGTTGCTAAAGATAAATACCTCGGGACCAGTGAACTAAACTTTATCCTCCGCGATGAGATTGTTCAATTGCTGGCCGAAAACAATACCCAGGATCTAGCTGGTTATGAATTGCCCACTGGCATTAAACCTTTTGTCCTGCTGGTCGTGGGTGTAAATGGAGTAGGTAAAACTACCACCATTGGCAAATTGGCCCATCAATTCAAAAAACAAGGCAAAAAAGTAGTATTGGGCGCTGGCGATACCTTCCGCGCTGCGGCAGTGGACCAGCTCAAAATTTGGTCGGAACGGGTAGGTTGTGATTTTTACAGCAAAGGAATGAATACGGATCCAGCGGCAGTGGCCTACGAAACGGTCAACTACGCCATTCAAAACGATTGTGACATTGCCATTATTGATACCGCGGGACGCCTGCACACCAAAACGGGCCTGATGCAGGAATTGGGCAAAATCAAACGCTCGATCAGTAAAAAAATTGAAACGGCTCCACACGAAGTCCTGCTGGTTCTGGATGCCACCACGGGCCAAAATGCCATTGAACAAGCCAAACACTTTACCGAGGCTACCGACGTAAATGCCCTGGCTTTGACCAAACTGGACGGTACAGCAAAAGGAGGTGTGGCCATTGGCATCTCTAATCAATTTAAAATTCCAATCAAATATATTGGCGTTGGCGAAGCCATCGATCAACTTCAACCATTTGACAAACAGACCTTTGTCAATGCACTTTTTGAAGCCTGATCATCTACATTTGGCAGGGTGCCCTTCCTTTGAAAATATTTTGCTGTAACTTTTCGTTATATGCATCGTTATTTTGATAAAAGTTATTTTGCCAATGAAGAACCTGCTTAAAGTCTGCGGCGTGCTTGCCGTACTATTCCTGAACACTACACTCCTGTTGGCTCAACAAGTTGAAGTCGGGAAAGCCAATTATTATTCTGATGGCCTACAGGGGCATTCTACCGCCTATGGTGAAACTTACGACCGAGCACAGTTTACCGCAGCACACCGTAGTTATCCCAAAGGTACCCTGCTCAAAATCACCCGACTAGACAATAGCAAATCGGTCATCGTGCGGGTCAATGACCGCGGCCCTTTTAGCAACGATGGTTCTTTAATTGCTTTGTCCATGGCTGCGGCTTCGCAAATTGATCTTACCCTGGTTGGAAATGCTCAGGTGAAGGTTGAACCATATGGATATGCCGAAACCAACGCGGTAGCCGCGAATTACAATACTGCCAATGGCCAAAGTGCCAATGCATTTGCCTTTGATCGCATTTACAATAGTGCCCCCGCAGAAGTACCACAAGATTATTTCACACCACGGGGTACCAGTGGCTATCCTGACCAATATTCGACCAATAATACTTCAACTGCACAGCCGCAATACGGGCCAGTTCCTCCTGCTTATGATCGTCGATTTCAAAATCGCAGTGGGAACTTTAGTGGATCAAATGAAGTAGGCATGCAGACACAGACACCTGCTGAATATGGTTACACTGGAAACACCAGCAACAACTACAATCCAGGGTATTCAAGCAATAATACTACCACGTACAACGCCAACCCAAGCGCAAGCACAGTAGGAAACTTCCCTAGCCTACAAGCGGGCAGTGGGTTTTCGGTACAAATTGGCGCTTATTCGAAAGTTGACAATGCCACGCGTCAGGCACAATCCTTGGTAGACCTTGGTCTGAGGGAAATTTATATCGTTCAGGCACCAGCCGCAAATGGCGCATTTAGCTACCGGATTTTTGCCGGCCGATTCGATAATCGTGATGCAGCGTTGGTTTATGCCAGCCAAATCAAACGCCAGTTTTTGGTGAATGGGTTTGTGTTGCCATAGATAAGAGTTGAAGAGTTGAACCTGCGGTAGTGCCATATCTGTTCATCTATCTTGAAATTATGCAAATGATGTACGACCTAGCACTACCGACAACTTTTCAACCCTAAACTCTTCAACTCTTCTTCAAGTATTTCTCCGGAATCGGGTTATCCGGTGTCTCCGGATTCCACATGATGTTTAATATCCAAAAACGACCGTCTTTTTGTACCAATTGAATGCTGTTGATGCCGCGAACTTCTACCTTTCCATCCACGACAAATCTGGTTTCATAGGCACTAAAAACGTGTACCATATTTCCGTATTTCTCCGCTGATCTTCCAATTTCTTTTTCAAAAAATCCTTTTTCATCGAAGATAGGGCCAACATTTCGGATGTAGTCCTCTTGGGTCATGGTGGTTAGTTTGGCTTTGCCATCGGCTCCTTTTCCTATGGAATTGAGTCGGGCTTCGGGGCGAAACAGCGAACGGAATTTATTCCAGTTGCGCCGCTGTCCGGCTGGCCCGGAGATGACATCATACAACGTTTTGATGATCGCATCTACCGTGGCTACTTCCACCAAACTGGCTTCACGCATGGGTGCTTCCGTGTCTTGAGCCTGGGTTGACGTAGCAAGTACAAACCCAATAATGAGCGATAAGTAGTATTTTCTCATGTTTATTCGTTTTTACTGCGAAAAAATCGGAAGTTTCTCCGAATTTTGAACGAAGAAAACCACATTTTAATGCCTTCGCTGAAAACCATTGTGATCAACATACTTAGACGTTTGGATCATTTCATTGATGACCTGAGGTTTGCCTTAGTCAAAGTAAGTGGTATTGGGCAAAATTTACCGATTAAAATAGCGACTTATCGTGGTTTTGGTCGGCGTGATTTTCTTTTCCTGCAAGGAAGGGTTTTGGTCAAAAAACGTTTGCGCAACAGCCCGATGAATACAGTACTGCAAAATTTGCTCAATTCTTACAGCCGATTTGAGAGTGATGAAATACCCAATGCAGTACTGCGCGTCGATGTAGAAAATCATCAATTTGAAATCATCACCGATCGAGAAGGTTATTTCACCCTCAGTACGCCTTTATATCCTCCCCTAGCTTTGACCAGTGATGAGCCCTGGCAAAAAGTCAACATCACTTTGCTCAAAACGCCCTGGACGGAAGAATTGGAAATAGAAACCAGCACCACGGTCATGTTTCCGCCTGAAGAGAGCCGCATCGGAATCATTTCTGACTTGGATGACACCATCATTGAAACGGGTGTAGCCAGTCTTTTTAAGTGGCGCGCTTTTTACAATACCTTGTTCAAAAGCATCCATCGGCGTAAAATCTTTGATGAAGTTCCTGCTTTTTTTCGGGCTTTGCGCCGGGGTAATGACGACCAGGGTTTTTTACCCCTGTTTTATTTGTCCAATAGCCCGCGCAATATTTACGACCTGGTGACTGGATACCTGAAATTGCATTCCATGCCCAAAGCGCCCATTTTGTTGCGTGACATTGGGTTCCCCTACAAAATTCATAGTCGAAATGATCAGGGTCACAAAACTGAAAGCATTATTCGCATCTTAAACATGTACCCAGAAAAGCGATTCATCCTCATTGGTGACAACGCTGAAAAAGACCCTTATATCTACCATGAGATCGACCAGAACTATCCTGGGCGAATAGCGGCTATATTTATCCGCGATGTGCAAAAAAGCCGCCCCTTGCGCCGGTTAGAAACGTTTGTCGCCAAAGAGTCCACCCACAAGATTCAAATGTTTACTTCTTACCGGCAATTGGCACGAATCTGCGCCGAAGCACATTTTTTGGATTGGGAATATTTTCAGGAGTTGTGCTCAAAGTCAACATAAGTGGAAATTGAGCTTGCCTGTTTTCCCAAAATAAATTAAGCTATGCTTAGCACAATTTTCCCTTGATTCAGATTTCCTTCCATGTACAAATGGGCCTGAGCCACTTCCTCCCAAGGGAAAACTTTATCCACGACGGGGAACAAATTGCCACTCGCGAAATGCGCCCAAGTCAATTCCATAAAATCGTGAGTCAATGCAGTTTTGTATTGAAGTGTACGGGCACGCAAGGTTGATCCATGCAAACTTAATCTTTTCATCAGGATCAGCCCTAAATTGATTCCCGGAGCTTGTGCTCCCCCCATCAGGGCGAGCAAGACCATGCGCCCATCCATTCCCAGCGCTTTGAGGTTGCGCTCCAGATAGGATGCGCCTAAAAAATCCAGCACAACATCCACTCCCCTACCCTCCGTCCAGGTATGTATTCTATCGGCAAAATCTTCATTTTTGTAATCAATACAACGCTCGGCACCCAATGAAAGGCATAGTTTGTGTTTTTCTGCCGAAGCGGTAACGTATGCTTTCGCCCCGATCAGCCGTGCCAATTGTAGTGCCGCAGTACCTACCCCGCTGGCTCCGGCGTGGATCAACAGGGTTTCAGCCGGTTGTAATTTGGCAATCCAAACCAATGCTTGGAACGCAGTCAGAAAAGCTTCCGGAATGGCCGCCGCGGCTACAAAATCCAAGTTGGCTGGAATGGGCATAGCCATATCTTCGTGGATCACCACATACTCAGCGTAAGCGCCTCCGGCCAAAAGTCCACAAACCCGGTCGCCGATTTTCCATTTGTTGACTTTTGCGCCCAATTTTTCAACTTCGCCCGCCATTTCCAAACCCATAATGGGGCTCTCCCCTTGCGGCGGAGGATATTTTCCTTCACGTTGCAACAAATCTGCCCGGTTGAGCGCAGTGGCTTTGACTTTGACCCGTATTTCGTAATCTGTAGGTTCCGGAGTAGGGAATTCAGCTAGGTAAAGCTCTTTGACGGAACCAAATTGATGGAGTTGAATGGCACGCATGGTGAATTTTATAACATATGCCCCCATAAAATCCTGCTTGGTACGCAGGTATTCCCGGTTATCGGCATTGGGTTCAATGATGATGGGGATACGTTTGATCACTTTGACCTTTGAATCTTCAAAGGCTTCAATTTTGTCCGGATTATTGGTCAACAAGTTGATCTCGTGTACGCCCAGGTCTTCCAACATTTCAATAGCGATCCCATAATCGCGGGCATCTGCTTCAAAGCCTAGATGAATGTTGGCATCAATGGTATTGAAGCCCATGTCCTGAAGATTATAGGCCTTGAGTTTGTTGATGATGCCAATTCCACGGCCTTCTTGCCGCAAGTACAGCACAATTCCCCCCTCTTTGCTGCTTTGTACAGTGCAAAAGCCAATTGCTCCCCACAATCACATCGTTTGGAGCCAAATAAATCACCCGTGATGCACTCAGAGTGCAAGCGGGTGAGCACTGGAGCATTCAAATCACAGTTTTCGCTGACGAGTGCCAGGTGGGGCATCCAATCTTCTGCATCCTCCGCATATGCGCCCATCCGGAAGTTACCCCAGGGGGTAGGTATCAATGCTTCCGCCTGCCGAAGCAGGCGTTTCTCCTTTATCTTCATGAATAACAATTCCTCCTCAACTTTCGCCATTTCCCCGACATTTTGTGGAAATCGAGATCAATTCAAGTTTGACCAAAGAACAACCCTCAAACGCATAAGGTTCAAGCACACAAAGATAAGGGTATTGTAGTGTGAATACCGCTTTTTTGCTTTTTGCCGACAAAATAATCTAGCGCGTCAATGCAGTAAATATTTATAGCATTGCTTTCTTTTGTACAAAATTTGTTTTGTATGAAAAAACTCTCACTAGTGTTCATGCTGCTGCTGAGCGGCCTGGCTTCATTGCTGGCCCAGCGCACCATCACCGGAAAGGTGATTGACCAAGGCACCAAAGATCCGCTCATTGGTGCTACAATTCTCGCGAAAGGAACTTCTGCCGGTACAGTTACCGATGTGGATGGAAGTTATTCCTTAAGTGCTCCTGCAAATGCTACTTCATTGATCATCAGTTACACAGGGTTCGTAACCCGTGAAATTGAACTGGGTAGTTCCAACGTCGTAGACGTAGAGTTGGAATCTGACATCCTTAACATCAACGAAGTGGTCGTAGTGGGTTATGGCACCCAACAACGACGGGACATTACCGGCACCATTTCTTCGATCAAGGGGTCGGATCTGGCTGCTTCGCCGGTACAAAGTTTTGACCAGGCCCTGCAAGGCCGCGCCGCTGGGGTCAACGTAAGTTTACCCAACGGAGTACTCAACAATCCACCCGTATTCCGCATCCGAGGGATCAACTCGATCAACCTGAGTTCTTTCCCCTTGATCGTTCTGGATGGGGTACCCACTTTTACCGGGGATCAAAGTGGCAACAATGCTGCCAACAACGTATTGTCTAACATCAACCCGAACGACATTGAGAGCATCGAAATCCTGAAAGATGCTGCTGCTGCTGCCATCTACGGTTCTCGCGCCAGTGCTGGGGTTGTGTTGATTACCACCAAACGTGGTAAAGAGGGCAAAACCAAAATTAGTTACGATGGTTGGGCTGGTTTTACTTCTGCTGCCAGACGTTTCGACCTTTTGAATGCAGAGCAGTATGTTGCATACAAAAACGAAGCGGCGCGCAATGCAAATTTACCCGATCAGTTTTTCCTGGAAACAATTGACGGTAAATTGGTAGATACCGACTGGTATGACTACATCCTGCAAACGGGCAAGTCGCAAAACCACGGTTTGAGTTTCTCTGGTGGCAATGCGGGTACCACTTATTTCCTTTCGTTGGGTTACTCCAACCAGGAAGGGATGATTGTCAGCAATACCTTTGAGCGCCTTTCGGGTCGTTTGAGCCTCGATCACAAGCTGGGTAAAAAAGTAAAAGTTGGTGCCAATTTGGGTTACACGACCAACTCTAACGCCGCCCCAAGCACAGGATCACTGCCCGGTCAGGCATTTGGTACTTCTGGCCTTGGTCGTATTCCGTTGGTTACTGCACCGAACATTCCTGCTTACAATGCCGATGGCTCTTACAACATTGCGTCGAATAACCAGCCTGGTCGTTACCGCAATCTACAACAAGTAGGTTTTGTTAACCCGGTTACGATCATCGACCTGAATTCATTCACTTCCGAAGCTGACCAACTCCAAGCAGCTGTTTTTGTAGATGTTAACCTGTTCAAAGGGTTGACTTACCGTACTCAGTATGGCATTGATCAGCTCAGTGTGGAGAATATTTCTTTCCAAACGCCTGTTCATGGTGACGGCTTCGGCACCAATGGTGCTGCAACCAATACGGTCAGCAGCCTGGAGCGTTGGAACTGGCAGCATTTGCTGACTTATGATTTCTCTCTGGCCGAGAAGCACAACTTCTCTTTCCTGGTGGGTAATGAGCAGCAGCGCACTGTTTCCTCAAGCTGGGGTGCCCAACGTACGGTGATTGGTGACCCATTCTTCACTACTTACCAAGGAAACTTCACTACCATTGTGCCTGCGGGTAATGGTCAAGGTGAAAACTACCTGCTGTCTTACTTTGGTCGTTTGAACTACGACTTCAAAAAGATTTTCCTGATGACGGCCAACTTGCGCCAGGATGAATATTCTGCTTTTGCCCCTGGCAAAAAAGCCGGTATTTTCTGGGGAGCTTCAGCAGGTTTGACACTGTCCGAAATGGATTTCTGGAAAAATTCACTGGGCAATGCCATCAACTTCTTCCGCATCCGCGGTAGCTATGGCGAAGTGGGCAACAACAATGGTATTGGTGACTTTGCTTCGCTTTCCACTTATGGCTCTGGCTTATATGGTACTAACGCGACCACTGGCTTCAACCAGGCTGGCAACACCAATCTTTCCTGGGAAACCAGCCGTAAGACGGACATTGGGATCAACTTCGGCTTGCTGGAAGACCGTTTGACGGGTGAAATCACCTACTTCAAAAATGACATTGATGGTTTGATTTTAAACTCACCACAAGCCCCTTCTAAAGGTATCCCTGGCAACTCCATCCAAACCAACATCGGTGCGATGCAGAACACAGGTTGGGAATTTGGACTGACCGGGACGATTGTTAAAAAAGCCAAATTCAGCTGGACTTCCAACTTCAACATTGCCTTCATGCAGAATGAGGTAACTGCACTGGCTGCTGGTAATACCGATATTTTCACCGCAACTGCTGGTTTGGAAACCGCAAACATCATCCGCGTAGGCCAGTCTATTGGTAGTTTGTATGTCGTACCTACGGATGGGGTAGATCCTGCCACTGGTCGCCGGGTATTCATCAACGCCAAGGGTGAAAGAATCCTTTATAGCCACGTGGTACCCAGTGGACAATCTCGCTGGACGGTTCAGGGCACTGGGGCAACTTCTCCTGCGGTAACCGTAGCTGCCGACGGTAAAATTTTTGGCCCAGTATTGCCTACTTACTTTGGAGCATGGGACAACACCTTTAGATTCCATGGTATTGACTTCAATGTTCAAGTACAGTATTCTGGTGGCAATTATGTCTATAATGGTACCAAAGCTGGCTTGCGCGATCAGCGTTTTTGGAACAATGAGGTTGAGATACTGACCCGCTGGCAAAAAGATGGCGATGTGACCAATATCCCTCGTCCAGTATTGGGCGACAACGTTTCCAATGGCTCATCATTCCCTATCTCCGAAAACGTAGAGAAAGGGGACTTTGTGCGGATCCGCAACATTACCATGGGCTATACGCTCCCTAAAAACTTGACCAGCAGGATCAATGTAAACAATGTACGGGTTTACGGCACCGTGAACAACGCCTTTTTGTTTACCCAGTACACTGGTACCGACCCAGAAGTATCTACCAACGGAAACAGCAACGGCGCTCCTGGGGTAGACCGCAACTCGGTGCCCATGGCACGTACCATTTCGGTAGGTTTGAATGTTGGTTTCTAATTTGGGGATTTCAAAATTAAAGGACAATCATGAACAACTCGATAAAGTTTATTCAAAAAACAAGTGTTGCGCTGGCCTTCATCGGCGGAACCTTTATGTTCTCGGCTTGTAATTCGGAAGAATTGCTTAACCCAGTTCCAATTACGACCATCAGTGATGCGTCTGCGTTTGCTACGCCAGCCCGTATCCTGAACCAGATCAATGGTTTGTACAACAACATCCAAAGTGGTCAGGTTTATGGCGGTCGCTTCCAGGTGTACCACGATATCCGCGGTGAGGAGTTTTTGAACGAAACCACCAATGGGGTAACTGGTTTGCAGACCTGGAACCACACCCTGGTTGCCAGTACCAACGAGGTAAACAACCTCTGGAACCAGGTTTATTTTACCATCAACAACTGCAACCTTTTTATTGAGGGTATGGAGGCCAACAAAGCGGTGCTTGGCAACGACGCACTGGCCAGTAACTACATCGCCGAAGCACGTTTCATTCGTGGTTTGTGCTATTATAGCTTGCTGACCCTATACAGCCGCCCTTTTGCGGATGGTGCTGGTTCCAAGTTGGGTGTTCCACTCCGTTTGAAAGCTGAAAAATCGGATGGTGGCAATGATTTGGCCCGTGCTACGGTCGCTGAAACTTATGCTCAGGTGCTGGAAGACCTGAACTTTGCCGAAACGAACCTGCCCGCAAATTACTCCAGCGCTTTGTTGAACACGACCCGTGCCCACAAAAACACGGCGATTGCCCTCAAAACGCGGGTTTATCTGTCCATGCAGCGCTACAACGACGTCATTACCGAAGCCAACAAACTGGTGCCTACTGCTGCGCCTTTCAAAGCGGCAAGTGGTGTAGCGCATGAGTTGCAAGCAGATATTGCCAAGGTATTTGGACCACCGCACACCACTACCGAGAGCATTTTATCGATGCCTTTCACCGAGAATGACCTACCTGGTACGCAGAATGGTTTGGGTAGTTACTACAACCCTGGCCCACGTGGTATTGGTGATTTCTCTTTGAATCTAACTGGAGCTGGCATCATCAACAATGCAGCGTTCAATGCTGGGGATGCGCGGAAAAAGTTCACCACTACGGTAGGTACTAAAACCTACCTGAACAAATTCCCATTGGGCCCTCAGCACTTGGACTACGCACCAGTTATCCGTTATGCAGAAGTACTGCTGAACGCTGCTGAGGCCATTGCCCGTACCAGTGGCGTGAATGATCGCGCTATCGCCTTGTTGAATGCGATTCGCACCCGATCTGATGCCAGTAAAACCTTTACTGCTGCCGATTTTGCGGATACCAACGCGTTCATCGATGCCCTGTTGTTAGAGCGTCGCATGGAGTTTCTGGGTGAAGGTTTGCGCTCTTTGGATTGTACGCGTTTGCTGTTGCCGATTCCTGGCAAGGCCAACGTAGCTACGATTTTACCGACGCAGCCAGATTACATTTGGCCAATTCCACAAGGTGAATTGATCGCCAACAAACTCTGTGTACCCAACAATTAATCTGTTATTATTTTTTCATACTAATCCGATCTGGGGCTGAACTTTGTTCAGCCCCTTTTTTATGTAGTGGAACTATGTTAAAATCATAAATTATCTACGCAAGTTAGCTGACATTCGACCTAGATTCTATTTTGATCTATGAACAAACGTTCGCTATCTTTGTTAGAGTGATGCTATTCCAATACTTATTGATATATTTTCCCATTTAAGTTATACTACGCTCCATCCCAAGTACGAGCATACCTAAAGCGATTTTATGCATTTGGTTGTCTTCAAGTTCAATTTTTAACATAAAACCAAATTTGTTGTATGAAACAACTCTCACTAGTCTTTGCACTCCTATTACTGGGAAGTGCCGCGCTTTGGGCGCAAAAAACCATCACCGGTAAAGTGACTGACGACAATGGAGAAGCCTTGATTGGCGCTTCCATTTTGGTCAAAGGCACCGTCAAAGGGACCATTACCGACATCGAGGGAAGTTTTTCCCTAGAAATCCCAGATGGTGCAAGCAGCCTGCAAATATCTTATACCGGTTTCAAAGCCAAAGAAGTTGTGCTGGGATCTGAAACCAATTTAACCATCATCATGGAAACTGACGCCATCGGGCTAGACGAAACCGTGGTCGTGGGGTATGGTACCCAAAGCAATCGCTTCCGGGTACAAAGTGTAGGAACCGTTACAGAGCAATCCATCAAAAATCAACCCTTATTGGGGCCACAACAACTCTTGCAAGGCCAAGTAGCTGGGGTTCAGATGACCAACATGTCGGGGATACTTGGTTCCTCAGCGGCCATCCGGGTAAGGGGTCCCTCTTCCATCAACGCGGGTGGTAACCCCTTGTTCGTGATTGATGGGGTGCCGCTCAACGATCAAAACTATTCGGCTGCTCAGGGCGCCGGGGCTGGTTTGAACCCATTGAATGACATCAACCCCAATGACATCGCCTCGATGACGGTACTGAAAGACGCCGCAGCAACCTCCATCTACGGCTCTCGTGGTGCCAATGGGGTAATTTTGATTACGACCAAAAAGGGCAAAGCGGGAACCAACACGGTCAACTTTGACTATTTCACCGGTACTTCCGAGCCTACTTTTGTATTGGACATGATGAATGCCCAGGAATACCGCGACTACCGCAAGGCTTATTCCAATGTCACCGTGCCCGGTGAAGGGGCTTTGACTGGCCAGATGCCGTACGCCAAACCGGAAAATCAGCAACTATACCTTGAATTTGTCCGGAGGAAACGATAAAACCCAATATTACCTATCAGGTAGCTTTCTTACCCAGAGCAACTATGCCATTGGCAACGACCTTGATCGTATGAATGGTCGCTTGAATTTCAACCATACTTTTTCCAATAAATTCCGTTTTGGGGCCAATATTGGTATCTCCCGGATTGTCAATGATCGCGTAGGTTCCGACAACAACACCTTCGCTCCATTGACCTCCGCATTTCTGCAATTGCCTACGGTGCTGCCGCGCGATGCAGCAGGAAATTTTGTGAATACGGGTTTTATCACCAACGTTTTGGCTTTAGAAGCTTTGGGCACCAATGACCTGGTCACTTTGCGCTCTTACGCCAATACCTACTTCAAACTGGACATTTTACCGGGTTTGTTTGCCCAATCAGATTGGGGTATTGACCTGGTGGATATTCAGGAAACGACCCGCCAGGCCAACATCAATACCCCCGGAGGTTTTGCTTCGAACCGCCTGACTACTGACAACAAATGGTTGACGACCAACACCCTCAACCTCGATCGCCAGTTTGGCAAACTAGCCGTAGGTGCCGTAGCTGGTTTTAGTTTTGAAACCTCTTTGTTTGATTTTACTTATGTAGAAGGGCGTAACTTTTCTTCTGACGCCTTGCGCAATGTTACTTCCGCAGCTACACCTACTTCAACCCTCAATCAGCGTAGCCAGTGGGCCTTAAACAGCCAATTTGTGCGGACCAACTTCCGCTTGAATGATCGTTATGTGTTGGAGGGTTCGCTCAGACGCGATGGTTCTTCTCGCTTTGGATCAGAAAACCGCTACGGTACCTTCTGGGCAGTATCCGGGGGCTGGATTGTTTCAGAAGAAAGTTTCCTTAAAAATGTAGGCTTTATCAACCAGTTGAAGCTGACTGCTAGCTACGGTACCAATGGTAACGACCGAATTGGAGACTTTCCTTCTCTAGGGCTCTTTGGTAGTGGGGTATTGTCGGATTATTCCGGTGGTGCCGGTTTGCGTCCAACTCAGATTGCCAATCCGGACTTAAAATGGGAAACCAGTAGTCAGTTGGATTTCGGCATCTCTTTGGCCGTGTTGAACAGCCGGGTGAGTTTGGACGTCAACTACTATGTCAAAACACCAAAGACTTACTGTTGAACATTCCCCTTCCTGAATTGAATGGCTTTAACAGTATTACGCGCAACGCGGGTGAAATGGAAAACCGGGGGGTAGACATCACCCTGAATACAGTCAACGTCCAGACCAAAAAATTTGAATGGAAAACCAATTTCAACATTGGCTTCCTGAAAAATGAGGTATTGAGCCTACCCGATGCAACCAAAGACCTGCAAGGCCGCGAATTTGTGGGTACTGCACTACAACGTGCGATAGTGGGCAATTCCATCAGTATGTTCTACATGGTTCGTTACAAGGGCATCAACCCCGACAATGGCAATGCCGAATGGTTGGACAGAAATGACAATGTAATCAACACAGTAAACCCCAATGAGCGGGTCATCGTGGGTGATGCTATTCCTGACTTTACGGGTGGTTTCTCCAATACCTTCAATTACAATGGTTTTGATTTGAATGTATTTCTCAATTTCACTTACGGAAACTCGATTTATCTCGGTGACCTGACCTTTACGGAGAACCCCATTGGTGGTTTCAATTATTCCCGCCAATTGTTGGACTTCTGGACCGAGAACAACCGGGATGCGGTTTCACCAGCACCAACCAGTGCTACGCGCAACGTTTTTTCCCAGAGTTCTTCCCGTCATCTTTTGGATGGCTCTTTCTTGCGCTTGCGCAACGTTTCACTGGGTTACACCTTAAAAGGCAGTGCGTTGAAAACCAAAGTATTCCAAAATGCTCGTTTTTACGTGATGGGACAAAACCTGTGGACTTTACGCGCCAAAGAATGGGAAGGACGTGGCCAAGACCCTGAAATTGCCGATTCAGGTAACAATAACCTGCGCCAAGGGCAGTCATTCTTTACACCTCCTCAGGCCAAGATGGTCACGGCTGGCCTAAACGTCACGTTTTAATTTCAACGTTCAAAATCAAGAAACATGAAATATTTTTTAAATATATTTCGCTGATCGGCCTGTTTTTTGCCATCAGTGCCTGCGATAGTGAACTGGATATTCAACCAGAACAATCGCTTTCTCCTGAAGTCACCTTTAGCAATGAAGCGGGTGCTCAAGCCGCCCTATTGGGTGCCTACAGTGCCACCCAAAGTCTCGATGCCTTTGGCGGCTTAGCCATTGTGATCAACGATTATATGGCCGATAATGTGCGTTTTGTAGGTTCCTTCCCTACCTTACAGGAGCTCAACAACTATGTGACCATTGCCAGTAATGGCAGTATTCAAACCATGTGGGCCGCGCATTACTTCGCAATCCTGGCAGCCAATGCGGTGATTGACAATGTTCCTGCAGTAGTCGATCCGGGTTTTACCGATGCTGAACGCAAACAATTGATTGGTGAAGCGAAATTCATCCGGGCTTTGACTTATTTCCAAATGGTTAATTTGTGGGGACAGCCCTATCAGGTGAGCAATGGCAACACCCCCGGTGTACCGCTATTACTTACGGCTGGGGCCTTGGTGGGAGACATCGTCAAGCCTGCCCGCAACACGGTGGCGGAGGTATATGCACAGGTCGAAAAAGACCTTACAGAAGCATTACCTGACGTACTCAACAATTTCTCGGCAGCTGATCAAACCCGTGGTAGAGCAACCAAAGGTGCGGTGAATGCGCTGCTGAGTCGGGTGAGTTTGTACAAAGGCGATTGGGCTAAGGCTTCCCAATATGCGGATGCTATTCTGACTGGCAATAGCCTTTATGCTTTGGCTTCAGATTTCACTTTTTATGATGCCAATACGTCGGAGGACATCTTCAGCATTCAAATGACCGCTACGGACAATTCTCGTACCGGATCAGGTGGTTTAGGTGGCTACCACCTGCCCGCAGCACGTGGTGGTCGTGGCGATGCGCCGATGTCGGCCAGTATTATTGCGGCATATGGCGCAGGCGATAAACGTTTCACCAGCTTATCGTCTACGGGAGTGGACGCAACTACGGTTAGCTCGACCTTCACCAACAAGTATAAAGATGGCGCAACCAATGCAGACAACGCCCCCATCCTACGCGTAACCGAAATGGTACTCAATAAAGCTGAAGCGCTGGTAAAAAGCACCAATAGTGTCAATGCGGAGGCGATTACCTTGGTCAATCGTTTACGGACTCGGGCTGGACTGGCTCCATTTGAAGCTGCTCAGTTTGCCGATGCTGCTGCACTGCTTTCAGCGATTCTGAATGAGCGTCGCCTGGAACTGGCTTTTGAAGGACATCGTCGTATGGATTTGTTGCGCAATGGGCTGCCTTTGCGTACGGCTGGTGCTGGTGTAGGCATTTCTGGACCTGGCGATCCTAAAGTTATTCTACCGATCCCTACTCGCGAAATAGACCTGGGTGCTGCGCTGCCGCAGAATGCGGGATATTAGCGAATAGCGAATAGCGAATAGCGAATAGCGAATAGCGAATAGCGAATAGCGAATAGCGAATAGCGAATAGCGAATAGCGAATAGCGAATAGCGAATAAAATTAAAAAGCCTCGCGGGAAATCAATCACCGCGAGGCTTTTCTTTTTTCATTAAATATACTTTTCGCTTTTCGCTTTTCGCTTTATTAATAGCCTCCCTCTTTTGGTGCAGGAGGATCTTGCTCTACATCGCCAGGACCCGCGATGCGGAATTCTGCGCGGCGGTTCATATAGCTTGAGCTGGTTGGTACCAGGTTATCAGCAGAACCTTTCCACTGCAATACAAAGCGACCACGCGCGATACCATGATTGTTCATCAGGTGTTCGATCACGTTTTTGGCACGATCGTAGGACAGTTGGTTGTTGATGCTTTCCGACCCGGTACTGTCTGTAAATCCGGTAACCACCAAACGGATACCTGGGTTTGCTTTCAGCATCCGGCCTACTCCGGCAAGGTTGCCATAATCAGAATACTTGATGACAGCTGTAGAGCTGGGGAAATGCAACATCGGCAAAAACCATTCTGCTGCGTTGGAACGGTTGTCGGCAATTTGATAATTTTGTAGTGCTTGATCGATCAGTTCTTTTACCCGTTCTTCGGTTACACCTGATCCCCCTGGGCGGCCGGGGCTACCGGGTTGAGGATTGGTTACTACCCCTTGCTCGTCCACTTTTTCATTGGGCTGAGGCATGTAGAATGGCTCTTTGTCGATGTGATCTGGAACGCCGTCGCGGTCTGAATCCAGGGTGCGGCCTTTGGTATCCACCATCGCTCCGGCAGGCGTATTGGGATCCTGGTCGATGGCATCCAAAACACCATCACCATCTTCGTCTTTGATCAAACCCGTAGTGCGTTGGTTGATTTTATCGTCAATTGAATTCAACACACCGTCCAGGGGGTTGATCCAGTACAGTGGTTCAGTGTGGCTGGAAGCATTGCCGATATTGAAATTGATCGACAAGTTGGTAAAGGAAACTACATCGCGGAAGTTGGAGCGACTATTGGTTGGGGCAATATTGTCGAGGCGGTCGGCCCGCCCACCAAAGACCACAAACGCTTGTTCTTCCAGGGCAATATTGACTTTTTTACCCAAACGAAAAGAGATACCTCCGCCTAAACCAATGTGTGGTGCAAAATCATGTTCAAGGGTGTCAAAAACCCGTAGGTTATCATCAGTGTTAAACGACCTTGCTTCAAAGGTGTTAGCACCCACACCGCCCATGATGTACAAATTGGTGGGGCGTACAGCTTTGTCCCAGCGCAAACTATTCAGTGACATAACACCATACCCTGTTCCCGACATCCAGGTGGTGTTGAAATCTCGCTCGATGTTGGTGACGGGGTTCATGCCTTTCAAATCTGCATACAAGAAATCAGCCCGCAGCGAAAATACGTAATCCACTGCTTTGCGGATGTGGAAACCCACGCCATACGATGGCTTTGGTGTAACGTCGCTGCCCAATATAGTAGCACCGCCATTCAAACCAAATTCAAACATGTTTTTCGGAATAGCCAATCCTGAGGTTTGGGGTTTTTCTTTGGTTTTTCTTTGGCTACTTTTTCTGGTTTTTCAGCTTTAGCTTTAGCTGGTTTTTCAGTTTTCGCATTGTCCTCCTTTGATTCGATTGCATCCTGCCCCCAAACCAATCCGGTGCAGAATATCAGGAGAAACATCAACATAGTACGTTTTTGCATGGTTTTGGATATTAAATCAGTTAAGTATTGGGATTATATCGGTTATATCCATCTTGGGATTAATGAGTACAACCGCTGAATGATGCAAAATGGTTCCTACGCGATTTGTGTCAGCGCAATAGTGGTGGGCACAATGGTTTATAAAACATATACCTCTCACCGCTCCGCACTTGCCGCGAAGGTAAACTATTTGTGAAAGGTTTTCCAGTTGAGTCAGTATTTGGGCATTATTTTCGCATAAAATAACCGAAAAATGACGATACCATTCCTGTCCACCAAAAATAGGGCTTATTTTATTTCTTACCAAGGTTTATACCTATTGAAACGTTTATGCAACAGATATTTCTATTATTTATACTCATTTTTTTGTAAAAGTCACTTTTTAAGCTGGCAAATGGTACTTATCCAGCATCCATTTGTAACTTTCAGGCTGTATACAAATCGTCAACACCGTTTTTTATGCTAGACAACTGGCTCAGCCCGATTGCCCACAATGCACTTGCCCTCCCAAACCTGGAAGAGGATCACTTGGCTAAGTGTATCCAAATCCATACTGAAGGCAATTTTCCGGACTTACATGGCATTCAAATTGCCCTCATTGCCTTGAATGAAAAGGAGGGTTTGGCCTTGCGTAAAGCGCTCTACCCGCTGAGTTTTCCATTTGAAGGATTGCACATTGCCGATTTGGGTACCATTCGCAAATGCAGTCCCGAATTCATCATGCCGGTATTGATTGAATTGCACGAAAGTGATATTTTGCCCATCATCATTGGCAGTGATCCAGCTTTATTACAAATCCAGTACAAAGGGCTACAACACGAAGTGCAACACATCAATATGGTTGCGATTGATGAACTCATCCGTTTAAGTGTACCTGCTGAGGATAAAAGTCCAGACTTATTTAACGAAATTGTGTTTCAGGAAAAATCGAAGTTGTTTCATTTAGGCATCATTGGATGCCAAACTCATTTTACGCTGCCGAGCACTTACCGTTTGATGGAAGAGTTGCATTTTGATTACATCCGTTTGGGAACGGCTAGGGCCAGTCTGGCTGAAGTTGAACCCATCATCCGCGATGCTGATTTGTTGAGCTTTCAAATGGCTGCACTCAAACAATGTGAAGCACCTGGTCAGGAAAACCCAAGTCCTAGCGGATTTAATGTAGAAGAGGCCTGTCAACTCAGCCGCTATGCCGGAATGAGTGAAAAGGTGAAATCATTCGGGATTTTTGGCTATAAAGCTTCGCTGGATCGCAAAGCACAGACCGCCAATGTACTCGCGCAGATGATTTGGTATTTTCTGGATGGACTCAACAACCGCAAAGGTGATTTCCCGGTCACGACGGAAGGATTAACTGAATACATTGTAGAATTAAAAACGCTGGATTTTACAGTTACTTTTTGGAAAAGCCAACGCAGTGGGCGCTGGTGGCTCCAAGTGCCCGTTAAAACGGCCAAAAAGCACCAACGCCATCGTTTAATTCCCTGTTCTTACAATGATTACAAAATGGCTTCACAGGACGAGTTGCCTGACCGTCTGGTCAATGCGTTTAAACGTTTTTTGTAGCGGGGCACCTCTCTACCCCAACAATTTCTCTAAGGCCATCCCCCGCGATCCTTTGATGAGAAAAGCGGTGTTTTCCCATTGTTGGGCTTCAAACCAGGGTTTTAAGGCACCGACATTAGGGAAATGCAGCCAGCCTAGCTGCCTGGCAATTGCCTCAAAATGATGTCCAACCAGAATAACTTGTGCAATGTTCAGACTTTTGGCCAATTGGGCAATCCGTTCATGTTCAACAGCACTTGACTCCCCCAACTCAAACATGTCTCCCAATATGGCAATCCGCTGTGACGCAGGGCTTTCCGAAAAAGTACGCAAAGCAACCTCCATACTGCTGGGGTTGGCATTATAGGCATCCAGTAAGATCGAATTAGAGCCCCAGGGTACCACTTGCGAGCGATTCATGTTGGGATTGTAGTTTTCAATTGCCGCTTTTATTTTTTTACCCGGCACTTTGAAGTATTTCCCTAGTGTAACCGCAGTTTTGATGTTTTGGAAATTGTGTTCCCCCATTAACTTGCTGCCTGTTTCAATCAATTGATTGTTTTCATCCAAAAAAGCGACCCGAATAAATGGCTGCAATTGTAGCAGTACCACCTCGTAAGGCTTATGATTGGGTGCAGGGTCATCGCTGCGTTCATAAAAAATGCGCTTCCTGACCACTGAAGAAAGTTCGACCAAAAAGGGTTCATCATTGTTCACAAAAGCCAGACCATCCGTTTCAGCCAGATAGCGGTACAATTCCGACTTGCCTTTTTTCACCCCTTCAATTCCACCGAAGCCCTCCAGGTGTGCCTTCCCAATGTTGGTAATTAGGCCGTGGGTAGGCTCGGCAATCCGACACAATTGATCAATTTCCCCTTGATGATTGGCACCCATTTCGATCACCGCTACTTCTAGTCGAAAATCAAGCTGTAACAGGGTAAGGGGTACTCCGATGTGGTTGTTCAGGTTGCCTTGGGTGTAATGCATGGGATATTGGCTACCCAATACCGCTGCAATCAGCTCTTTGGTGGTTGTTTTGCCATTGCTCCCTGTTATGGCGATGATGGGAATGTGCAATTGACGACGGTGAAATCTGGCCAGCGCCTGCAAGGTTTCCAGCACATCATCTACAACAATGCATCGATCGAGCGTGGCCAGTGCCGGGTCATCAACTACAGCATAACTGGCGCCTTGTTCCAGGGCCGATTGCGCATATTGATTGCCATTGAAGTTGTCGCCGCGCAAAGCAAAAAAAATACATCCCGGCTCGATTTTTCGTGAATCGGTTGATACTTTGCCAGTAGAGAGAAACAGTTGATGAAGGCTTGAAATTTCCATGTCGTTCGGATACACACTATTCTGGGCTGCAAATTAAATAAGGTCTGGCAAATATGCTTTGCTTTGGGGAGACTTAATTTAGGAAATATTTACACATAAAAAAAGCGGAAGAGAGCATACCCTCTTCCGCTTTTTCCCGAGTCAATCTTCAGGATTTATTTGTAGCGACGATCAACCCGTCTTTGCTTCACTTTAAATTGGTTGCCACTGGGTTTGTCGTTGGTAGCAGAACCACCCATCCGACTCATGGCACAACGGAAACCAAGCGTACGATCAGCTTCGTCTTCGTCCTTGAAACGACGTGCACCCGGTGAAAGCCAGAAGGCACGGTCGGCCCAAGAGCCTCCTTTGTACACGCGCGCTTTATCGCTTACCAGGGTGTGTTGTTCGAAGTCGTAGAAAGCTTCTGATTCTTTGTCTCCGTCACGGTAGTTCAAGGCGTCTCCACGACGAATGTTGTCACGAGTAGCCAATTCGTCATCCTGGATGTAACGGTATTTGATCCGTCCCAAGCTGTCTTTTTCTACTGGACGACCATCTTCATCGGTTTCAACCCGCTTGAATTTGTTACCACGTACCGGGTTCAAATCGTGGTTGTCCGCATCACGAAGCGTTTGGCTGGTCAAGGGGCGATATACGTCGAATACCCATTCGTTAACGTTACCTGCCATGTTGTACAAACCAAAATCGTTGGGGAGGAAGCTACGTACTTCAGCGGTAACGGCAGCATTGTCGTTCAGCTTACCCGCAATACCCATGTAATCCCCTTTGTCTTTTTTGAAGTTGGCCAACATTTGCCCTTGGTACTTATCGTGCTTTTGGTAACGCACAGTTTGTCCATTCCAGGGATAGTTGCGCCGATCGGTATAGTTTTCGTCTCCTTCAGCAGATTGGTTGCCCCGCAATGCCAAGGCAGCGTACTCCCATTCTGCTTCAGTAGGAAGGCGATATTCTGGTAACATGATACCATCCTCAAAACGTGCCGGGCGTTCTTCGCCAGTGCGGAAGTCTTTAAGGTTTTGCGGACGTTACCTTCGTACTGGCCTACCAGGTAAGAACCAGTGTTGAAGCTATCGTCGTCTTTTTGCTCCGTGTTTTCGTTGAGAATACCCCGCTTGATGAGTAACATCTCGTTCACCCGGTCGGTGCGCCAGAGGCAATACTCTGAAGCCTGTACCCAGGATACCCCGACTACGGGATAATTGTCGAAAGAGGGGTGACGGAAATAGGTGTTCACCATTGGTTCGTTGTAAGACAAATCGTCGTACCACACCATGGTGTCAGGCACTGCCTTGCGGTAAACTTCAGGGTAAGTTTCTCCGTAAACGCGACCTACCCAGTAGGTGTATTCACGATAATCAATGTTGGAGACTTCCGTTTCATCCATATAGAATGAAGAAACCGTAATGCGGCGTGGAACGTTGTTCCAGTCAAACATTACATCTTCTTGGGTAAGTCCCATGGGAAAAGTCCCACCCTCGATAGGAACGAGGTTAGGTCCAGTAATTTGACCCTCGTAATTCAGCTTCTCGAAGCCTCCCCACTTGGTATCATTGTAGTTCCAACCCGTGGTGGAAGAAGCTTCCTTGCTCTTACAAGAAGTGAAAAACACCACTGCAACAAGGAGGTAGGCACCGTACTTCAACAACTTTTTCATTATAATTGACCAATTTTTTTTAGAGAAAAGACCAACCTGAATTGGCATTGGATCTAAATTCTTTTGCTTTATACCGAACGAATCGTTCTTTGAATTAGTATATGGTCTTGAAATTTTTGTCCATTTCGACCACATTTTTAACGCGGGTCAAAAGTAGACATTTTTTTTATCTGAAGATTTGAAAACAATCATTGATGTTAACTTTTTTCCGTCGCCTTTGATTGGCCCGGCTTTCATCCAGGGTGAAGGCCAGTGATATTTCATGGCTTCCCCCGGTTCGATTGAGCGAGAGGTTGGACAAAGTAGCATCAAAACTACCCCAAGCGCAAGACACCGTAGCGATACCCGATCAAACCAATGGCCGCGTCCGGGTTTTTGCCACTGTTGCGGTACCAAGCTCCGGCAAACACGGGGCCAAACCCCCAATATCCACCCAGCATAAACTGAGAGAATTCCGCCTGCCGCACGTACAGGACACTAGGAGCAAAAAATACAGCTTGGCCGTTTTTACCATTACCCCCCAAATCAA
This sequence comes from Haliscomenobacter sp., assembly GCF_016718685.1. GTDB lineage: Bacteria > Bacteroidota > Bacteroidia > Chitinophagales > Saprospiraceae > Haliscomenobacter. Next base: position 85,439 of record NZ_JADKCX010000028.1, read on the forward strand.
ATTGAGCCCCACCATGTACCGAAAGGCGCATAGGGTGGCCAATGAGCAGGGCTGAACTACCCGTATTGAGCAGGTTTTCATTAAAATTGTTGAGGTGCTGGAGGGCGATCCCGCCGTAAAATTTGTCACTGAATGCCAGGATACCCGCCGAAAAATCGATTTGATTGTTGCCCAGATTATCCGGACGGATTTCCTCACTGGAATACCCCTGGCCATTGCTGCCCAGTCCGTCAATGGGATCGAGTTGGTCACCAAAAACCAGCTTGTCCCAGGCCAATTGGGAACGAAAAGCGCCCGCTTCGACGCCAAGCTTAATGGCCAATTCGTCGTTGGCTTTTACCTGATAGCTGTAAAAAAGGCTGAATTGGCGGGTTTGGTAAATCCCGTTGCCAGCATCATCAGCGGTAATGCTGGCACCAATGCCACTGTTTAAAGAAGGCAAGCCCTGCTCGTAAGCAATGGCGTAGGTCTGATATGCGTTAGGCCAGGAGGGCCATTGATTACGGTGGTTGAGCATGAACCGTGGGGCATGAGAAACCCCAGCAAAGGCTGGATTGAGGTGCAAAGGCGCTGCAAAGAATTGGCTAAATACAGGATCCTGGGCATGAACCTGACGCATACTAAATAGAAAAAGCAAAAAAAGTAAATGTTTTCTCATGGTATGTTTTTGGGTTGAGAAGTTGAGGAGGTTGAGAAGTTGAGGCTACCGCAAGCGACATTTAAGCGATTTTGACAAAAGAGCAACCACGTATCTTTGGTGTTTCCCTCGCGGTAGCCTCAACTTCTCAACCTCCTCAACTTCTCAACTTTTTTCATCAACATTTTACCTACTCAGGGTGTCATTCAGTAGTGCATTTGACAATCCAGAAGCCCGATAAGGTTTACCTTTGAACGTCGAAAGATTTTATCAAAATTCAATTATACTGCGGAAACGTTTGAAATTTATGAAGAATTTCGCGATTACCTCCATTTTAGCATTTTTCTTAGGTCTGCTGTACGGCAATTCTCCATTTTTAATCCGAGAAGCGCTGCAATGGGAGACGGAGAGTGTATCCCTTTTGCCCAAGCCACTGCTGAAAGAACGTTGGAGTTTTAAAGGGGCGGTATTTGGCAACAAACAAATCGAACAACCCTGGTACATCAAACAACTGCCAGTCGATGGGCCGGGGCGTTTGGAGGTGGAATTGCTCAATGTCCGCTGGGAAGAATTTCCACGTCCTCCCCAATGGGCTGCGGATGCAGTGGGGGAAAACCTGCAATTCTTCACGCAGGTGGAAAAAGACCGCAGACAATACTACGGCAAGGTCTATTTTGTACCCGTGATCCGCCGGGCTGGCCAATTCCTGCGGGCGGCCGAATTTGAACTCAAAGTAACCTGGCGGCCTCAGCCAGTACCTGAATTGCGCGCCGATCCGTTTGCCGAAAACTCGGTCTTGCGGGATGGGCAAGTTTTTAAATTTGCGGTCAATCAAAACGGGGTTCATCGCTTGGGTTACGATTTTTTGAAAAATCAACTCAAAATTGACGTTGATCGTATTGATCCGCGTAACCTAAAAATCATGGGTCAAGGGGGAGGAATGATGCCGATGGGGGTCAATGAAACGCGCACGGACGACCTGGTTGAAAACCACATTGTGGTGTCGGGAGAAGACGATGGGCGTTTTGATGCTGGCGACTTTATCTTGTTTTACGCTGAAGGGCCCGATCGCTGGGATTATCAGGCGAGCACCCAACGTTTTAATTTGAGCAAAAACATTTACGATACCCGTAATTATTATTTTATCAAAATTGGTTCAGAGAAAGGATTGAGGGTTACCAGCCAAAATTCCATTGGCAACACAGCCTATACCAGCAACACCTTCGACGATTATGTACGTCTGGAAGATGACAAAGTCAACCTCCTAGAATCCTGGGAAAGTAACGCCAACAGTGTCAGCGGCTCCGGTCGGAGTTGGCTGGGGGATCATTTCCGGGTAGCCCGGGAATACACCTACCGCCGGGCATTTCTGTTCCCCAATCTGGTGACCGATCAAGATGTAAAAGTCAGCGCCAGGATGGCTTTGCGGGCGTTAGCGCAAACCACCTTCAGTTTGGAGTTGAACGGTGTTAACCTCAACAGCGAGAGTGCCGACAATGTATTTTACTTTGATGGTTCGGGAGCTACCGAAGTTGAATATGCCAATTGGGCCGAGTTGCGCGGAACCGTGCGGCTCAGCCAGGAGGCCGTAGATGCCATTGTGCGCTATCCCAATGTGAGCGCAGGCAGTGAAGGCTGGTTGGATTATCTGCAATTGCAGGCTCGTCGCCGGCTGACGATGAGTGGCGATCAAATGGCTTTCCGCGACTTGAATACCTTGACCTACGCTGCTGCGAATTATGAGCTGTCCAATGCCAATGCCGATGTTTTGGTCTGGGACATCACCGATCCGCAGCGCCCAAAGTTACAAGAGGGAACCCGCAGTGGAACCCAGTTTTTATACGGTACTGCTGCCGCAGGCGTGTTGCACCAATTTATAGCCTTTAATTCCAAACAAGGATTTTTGAACCCAATTGCCGTAGGCAAAATTGACAATCAAAACCTGCACAGCCTCAAGTCAGCCGATTTGCTCATCGTGTATGACGCGGCGGCTGAGTTTGTCGATGCAGCCCAAAGACTGGCCCAGCATCGCCGGACACATTCCAAACTGGAAGTACAAGTGGTTCGGGTGGATCAGATTTACAATGAGTATTCTTCGGGTCGACAAGATCCTAGCGCCATCCGCGATTTTGCAAGAATGCTTTATCTGCGCGATCCCGAGTTTCGGTATCTGCTGTTGGTGGGTGACGGGTCTTTCGACCAAAGAGACATCTACAAATACGGCAACAACGCCATCCCTACTTTTCAGGAAGAATCTTTTAATCCGCTGTATGCCTTTCCAGCCGATGACTTTTATGGCATCGTGGAAAATAACCTACCCAATGACCCGCTCAATGGGCGGCTCAATGTTGCGGTAGGACGGCTCACCGTGCGCAAGCGGGAAGAAGCCGAACAAGTGGTGGACAAAATCATCAATTACGACCTGTCTCCACAAACCATGAGCGATTGGCGCAATCGGATTCTTTTTGTGGGCGACGATGAGGATGGGAATTTACATACCCGTGATAGTGACGACATCGCCCAGGAAATTAGCGGGAAGCACCCATATCTGAATACCGATAAGTTTTATCTGGATGCTTTTCCCCAAGTCGCCTCGGCCGGAGGTAATTTTTATCCTGCCGTCAACGAAGCCATCAACAACGCCATTTTTAAAGGCACGCTGGTGATGACTTATCTTGGGCACGGTGGCCCCAATGGTTGGGCCCAGGAACGGGTGCTGCAAGTACGAGACATCCAGAACTGGTCCAACTTTGAACGTTTGCCCCTGGTAGTTACCGCCACTTGCTCGTTCACTGGTTACGATGACGCCAGCAACTCGACTGCCGGAGAAGAGGTCTTGCTCAACCCTCGGGGTGGCGCGGTAGCCTTGTACTCAACCGTACGGGCGGTGTATGCCTCCGAGAATGCGTCTTTGACCCGACTGGCGCTGTTGGAGCTGTTTGGAGAGGGGCCAGATGCCACCATTGGTGACGCGATGCGCAATGCCAAAAACCAACTCAGCGGCGGCACCTTGGTCAATTCGCGGAAATTTGCCCTGATCGGTGATCCATCGATGCAATTGGCCATCCCCCGTTACAGTGTTCAAACCAGCACCATCAATGGCCGGCCAGCCCAAAACAACCTGGATACCCTGCGGGCATTGCAAAAAGTAGCGGTAGAAGGTGTAGTGCTTGATGAGCAAGGAAATCTCTTGAATGATTTCAATGGCGTAGTTTATCCTACGGTTTTTGACAAACCTTTCCGGGCAGCCACTTTGGGACAAGACCCTGGCAGCCCGAAAGGTTATCAGTTTGAAGTGCAAAAAAACGTAATTTTTAAGGGCCGCGCCAGTGTGCGCAATGGCCGTTTTACGTTCACTTTTGTGGTACCTAAAGACATCAATTACGCTTTTGGATTGGGCAAAATCAGTTACTACGCAGCAGACACCTTGCGCATGAGCGATGCCACGGGTGCTTTTAAACAAATCACCATTGGTGGCAATAGTCCAGATGGATTGAGTGACCAGCAGGGGCCTGAGGTGGAGGTGTTTATGAACTCCCTGGATTTTGTTTTTGGAGGCATCACCAATCCCGATCCCCCTTGCTGGTGAGTCTGCGCGACGACAATGGCATCAACGTGGTGGGCAACAGCATTGGGCACGACCTGGAAGCAGTATTGGATGAAGATACCCAAAACAGCTTGCTGCTCAACGATTTTTTTGAGGCCAAACTGGACGATTACACCCAGGGAGAAGTGCGTTACCCCATCTCCAGCCTGGCGGAGGGTTTGCACAAAATCCGGGTCAAAGCCTGGGACATTGCCAACAATTCCAGTGAAGGGTATACCGAGTTCATTGTCGCTTCCTCCGCAGATATTGCGCTGAAACACGTGCTCAACTACCCCAATCCGTTCACCGACCGTACCTGCTTTCAGTTTGAGCACAGCGCCAGCAATCAACAAATCGATATTTTGTTGCAAGTATACACCATTTCGGGGCGTCTGGTCAAAACCATCGAAACCTCGGTCCTCTCCGATGGCGCACTGCGGCAAGGAGACTGCATCGAGTGGGATGGCCGGGATGACTTCGGCGATAAATTGGCACGCGGCGTATATTTATATAAAATTAAAGTTAGAGCAAATCTGCCGGGTGGCAGCGCCCTCAAAGGAGAAAGTAAGTTTGAAAAATTGGTTCTGCTAAAATAAGATCGCCATTTTTTCGTACAATGAGTAAATTGCACCTTTTTTTTAACGGAACGATAACACATCATGAGAAAACGGCATGAAGTTTGTTTGCTGCTTAATGTGTATCAATCTAAAAAGATTTTTAAATAAAAAATCTCATGAAGAACTTAGTACTTCGTTTGGCTGCCCTTTTGGTTTTAACCATTGTTTGTGTACACGTAGCAAGTGCACAGGGTTGCTATGCTGGTCCAGATGGAAAACTCTACAACTTGGATGGTACGCCTTGTACCAACACGGTAACTTCTGCGGTCCCTTTCCTGCGGATTGTTGCTGATGCGCGCTCTGGTGCGATGGGAGACGCGGGTATCGCCATTTCGGCAGACCCCAATGCCATGCACTTCAACGCCTCTAAACTGGCTTTTGCCGAGGATAAAATGGCCATGTCGGCTACCTACACGCCCTGGTTGCGCTCTTTGGGCCTCAACGACGTGTACATGGCCTATTTGACTGGTTATCGCAAACTGGATGAACAGGAGTTACAAACCCTGGGCTTTGGCCTGCGGTATTTCTCTCTGGGTAGCATTCAGTTTACCGACATCAACGGTACTGCGCTGAATACGGGACGCCCAAATGAGTTTGAGGTATCCTTGGCTTATGCCCGTAAACTGACCGAAAAATTTTCGGCAGCCGTAACGGGTAAGTTCATTTATTCCAACCTGGCCGCGGGCAACGTAGTGGGAGGGGATGTAATTGAACCAGCCATTGCCGGTGCAGCAGATTTTTCGCTGACCTACAAAACGCCGATTGAACTCAAAAATGGCGATGGTGACTTGACCGTAGGTTTGGCCCTGTCCAATATCGGCAACAAGGTTTCGTATACCAATAGTACCGATCGCGACTTTTTGCCCGCAAACTTTGGTTTGGGAGCGGCTTATACCATGAACCTGGATCAATACAACAGCTTGACTTTGACTACGGATGTCAACAAATTTTTGGTACCCACCCCATGCCAGGGTGGCCCGGAAGTATGTGATACCGACAACGACGGCACACCCGATTATAAGCAAGAATCACCCATAGGTGCCATTTTCTCTTCCTGGGGAGATGCGCCTGAAGGTATCTCTGAAGAACTGCGCGAGTTCATGTTTTCTTTTGGTGCAGAGTACTGGTACGACAAGCAGTTTGCCGTACGCGCTGGTTATTTTAGCGAGCATGTTCGCAAAGGTGCCCGCAAGTACCTGACCGTAGGTTTGGGCTTGAAGTACAATGTATTTGGCCTTAACTTCTCTTACCTGGTTCCGACCACCAACCAACGCAACCCATTGGACAATACGCTGCGATTCACGCTGCTGTTCAATTTTGCAGACCTGAATGAGCGAATAGCGAATAGCGAATAGCGAATAGCGAATAGCGAATAGCGAATAGCGAATAGCGAATAGCGAATAGCGAATAGCGAATAGCGAATAGCGAATAGCGAATAGCGAATAGCGAATAGCGAATAGCGAATAAATTAAAAAGCCTCGCGTGAAATCAATCATCGCGAGGCTTTTCTTTTTCCATGAATATACTACTTTTCGCTTTTCGCTTTTCGCTTAAAAAAAATTTGCCGCAAACCGATAAGCCGGATTCTGTTCTACTGCCCGAAGGCAATAGCCTCTATCATTTATCTAGTCCCGTTCTTGCGAGCGGGATCCATCTGCCTACCCTCCCCAACTTTTTTGCAAAAACAAAGCGAGCAGCTCTGCTGGGCTTGCGCCCAATTGAGGTATACTTGACATTTCAACCCACAAGGTTTATCCACACCGGATATTGCTACCTGGCCGCGTGTGCTCTTACCACACGTTTTCACCTTTTCCGCTTGCGCGGTAGTTTCTTTTCTGTGACCCTCTCTGTCCACTGTTTCGAGCTTGCGCTCAAAGCAGCAGCCCATCCGTTAGATGGTGTGGTGCTCTACGTTGTCCGGACTTTCCTCACGCTCATTTGCACGAGCCCGCGATAGAGTGGTTTGCGGC